>CAIQKM010000063.1 GCA_903872345.1 uncultured Verrucomicrobia subdivision 3 bacterium
ATCGCGGCTGAAATGTATAACACGGCGAAGGAAACTATGGGTGGCGCTATATGCTTTCTCGTTGGCATAGGCTGGCTCGTCCTGCAACTCCTCGACCAGTTGAAGGCTAATGCGCGGATTGGTGATCTTCGTAGGTGGCATTTGGTGTTGCTGGTTGGCAGCTTTCGGATTTGGCTCGTATTTGGTGGCGTTTTGCCCGTTAGGATTTGGTGCGCTTGTCAAACCACTGATCGTACTGTGATTTGCATTCGGTTCCGCTGCCAATTGCAAAAAGCACAGCATCCCAAGCTTCCACGGGTTTGAGCAACGGAATGTCTTTCAATTGTTCCATCATAACGGACCATTTCGCGCTTTCCTTTGCAGAGACAGGATGATGGTATTGTAACTGGTTGCCCATGATGTGGATTGTCAGCGCGTCAATCTTTGCAAACTTGGCGGTGGATAAGATTCTTTGGGCTGGGATGGTTTCCCGAAAAGTTGCAAGGTACGCTTTAGCTGGCTGTCCTTTCTCATTTTTCTTCAAATACTGATTTTGGCCATCCCAGGCTTTTACTGCCACTTTGGATTTCAATGAAAACAATACATGGACGGAGGACTGGTTGAACTTTTTTCCAAATTTCGATGCAGCAACAAGCAAATCCGAGGCGTGGCTTTGAAGAATGAGATTTAAGTCGATACAAAGAGACGGTTCCCGGTCGCGTTGATACAACCCGATTGTCCGGACGGCTTCATAGCCTTGCCATCTTGTTTTCCACTGATGCCACCATTTGTGTTCGGTACCGTGCGCCAACTCTTCATGTAAAAACTTGAGTCCTTTTTCCCAATGCGGACCAAATGTTTGAAAACACTGCTGGATAAAATAATCGGTTGAGCACCGTTGTTTGAATAGCGCCTGAACATCGTCGTCTACAGCAGGCTGTTTGTATGGCGTTAACAAAATTTTTACGTTGGCCATGATGTGAGGGAGTTAAAGTTAAATGTGTTCAGCACAGTACCAGCCAAGGATTGCCAGTAGCAGAATGCGTCACCAGCGTCAGTGCTTTCTGGCGCTTTGGCTTTGCTGCTTGGTTTCGTGCGGGCCATGGAAAATTATTTGATTGAAAGTTTGCTTTGTCGAACGGAAATTTGCCCAAGTGCCAATTGGCAACAGGTAGCTATAAAAGAGGCCCCGCACCATTGCTGGCACGGGGCCTCCGGAATACTAGCTGGACTTTGCGGCCACGAGCTGCTGAATCTTCTTCAGCAATTCGAGTAGCTTGGTCGCCGAAGGCTTACCCTTGCGGGACAAACCTTTTTTGACCAGCTTGCCGATTTTATCCAACCGTGATGCTGCCGCAGGTTTATTGGCTTTGCCGGCAGTTTTACCACCAGCACCTTTCGGGTGCAGGATGGCGCGAACCACCGTGTCCACCGTTTCACCTGTGACCGGCTTGCCCTTGGCCTGTTTCACGACCCGTTTCCAGGTCGCAACCCATTTGCTTTCAGGCAGCGCGGCCAGTGCGCGCAACTGATACTCATTGTTCGGCAAAACCGTCCTTGTGGGCAATTTCGCTTTGAGCAGCTCATGAGCATCATAGGCTCCGATTAAACGTGAGGCGTAGGATTTGGAATAATTCCATTTCTTTTCGCAATACACTTCGAAGTTCTTGAACCGCGTCGCCGTGTATTGCTCTTGGTCACGGATGGCCTTGAGGGCTTTCCCGATTTCCAAGAAACTGCTCGCGGCGCGTGCGATTGTCACTTCGTTCACCTGAAGAAGTTGCGAAAGCATCGCCTTCACAGCTTTTCCAGATTTCTTTGCCTTCACCGTTTTCACGGCTTTCTTGACCGTTTTTTTCATGCGCTTCATTGGACACCTCCGTTATACACGGTGGCTTCCACGAACTTCGCAAGTGACCGACTGCAAATCCTCTTGTGCCGGATGGCGTTCGAGGTTTTCAGAAGTCCACGGTCAATCAACCGATAGACGGTCTTGCGCTCTACTTGGAGCATCGAACAAACCTCCGGCACGGTATAGAACAACCGTCCAGAGCCATTATTTACAGCATTTTGCATTATGTTGATGTAATAAGGACCCAGGTGATTACGCACGATCCGATCTGTACGAATCCGTGTTTTTGGCTGGGAGTTTGACCAAATGCCGTTGCTAAGAACGGACACTGTATTTTCAAAGAACGGCACTTGGCTGGATCAGGTAGCCCCTTTGAACGCTCAGGACTCAAAGGGCTGGCTCGATTAAACGAGTGCCATCCCCGCTATTCCTACGGGGATGCTTTGACTTTACGCCGATCAAAAAGCGGTGCAATAAGAAAATATTCACCGATTCGCACTGGCACCAAAGTCATTTTGTGGAATTTGCTGATCGTTTACCCTGAATTGCTATTTTGGTTTAAAATGCTGCACCAATTCAGTCAGTCCGCCATCTTCTCGGCCATTTTATCCGAGTGCTCGGTACGCAGGTGGCTGTATGTTTTCGCGATCAACACCCCGCCGTCTTGGTGACCCTGCCATGCCGAGATCGTTTTGAAATCGATCCCCATTTCCACTGCACGCGTGATGAAGCAACGTCGAAGAGCACGTGAAGAGTATTTCGGAAATTTCAACCTTGTACATGCCGCATCCAGCGCCCTCTTGGGATCTTTTACCCGGAAGACAGACTCACCGCGTTTAATTTTCCCCTCCGTGTTCATCCGTTCAAGCAGGACTTTTACCTGCGGGTAGAGGGGAACGACATAGCCGATGTCCGTTTTCACCCGGTACAAGGTGATGCGTCCGTTAATTAAATCGATGTGCTCACCCTTAAGGTTAGCGCATTCGGCCGTCCCTACTCCTGCCCTGCCCATGAACTCCACCAAGTCAGCGGAGTCCTGAGCGTCACAGTTGTATTTCTGGTTCCGGATGTCGGCCACCAATTTCACGAACTCGTCCCATGAGGGAGTTTGGCGGACCGGTTTCTCGACGCGCAGTTGTTTGAAACTCGTCACGGGTGATTCCGCGATCACCTTGTGGTTGATGGCCAAGGTGAAGATGTGACGGAGAAACCGCAGGTACTCGTTGTAGGACGAATTCTTGAGACGGGACTGTTGCTGGCTTAACCAGATTTGCAACTGGCCAGGGCTGATGGCGGATACTTGGATTTGCAAACCATGTGGCCAGGTATCCTTGAACACCTTCAGAATGGACTTTCTGGTGGCTTTGGTGTGCTCGGCCAACCCGGTGATGGACTGCTCGTAGAGGCCCAACAAGGCCTCCAGCGTCATTTTGCTTTTCTGTGGGTCGGTGTTTTTGAGTTTGGCCAGTTCGACCTTTAGATTACGGCCGGCGATCTCCCGGTCGGTGGTGTTAAGCGAGATCCATTTTGTCTTGCCAGCAACCTTGATTACGGCATAATATTTCTTCGTCACTGAGTACCTGTAAAGGTGATCAGCGACCCTATTGTACTTGCCTGTCTTGTGGTGTGACGCATTCACACGGCAATTATACAGGTTAGGAAGGCGGTTAGGAGGGAAAAGTTTCCCTGCAAGCCAAATTCATACAAGTGGCTCGTTATACGGTGGTTGGGGTCTTAGCTCAGTTGGTAGAGCGTCTCGTTCGCAATGAGAAGGTCAGGGGTTCGAACCCCCTAGACTCCACCAGCCACCGTTTCCTTTTACTTTTCATCCCCGCACCTTTTCCGCATTCTATCACTGTGCGTTGTCCGTTATTCCTTTTATGAAATCTCCGGGTAAATCCGCCTTGCGCGGCAAATGGGTGCTTATCACCGGGGCCTCCAGCGGGTTTGGCGCGGCCGCCGCCGAGGCCTTTGGCGAGGCAGGCGCGAAGCTGCTATTGGGCGCCCGCCGACTGGATCGCCTGGAAAAAACCGCCGTCGCCGCCAAGAAAGCCGGCGCGGCCGCCGCCCATTTTCACGAACTGGACGTGTCGTCCACCGCCAGTGTCGAAGCCTTCATGGCTTGGGCGCACCCGCTCATCCAGGGTCGCGCCAAAACCGGCCGGCTGCAGGTGCTCGTCAATAATGCCGGCGGCGCACACGGTCTGGATACCGTGGCCCAAGGCCGCGACGAGGATTGGGAAGTCACCCTCCAGACGAATGTGCTCGGCTTGCTGCGCGTCACCCGGTCCGCCCTGCCCCTCCTGCCACACCATGCGGGAGCCACCATTCTGAACATCGGCTCCCTCGCCGGCCGCGTGGCCTATGCGGGCGCTTCCGCCTATTGCGCCGCCAAGGCGGGCGAACTTTCCATCACCCGCGTGCTGCGTCACGAATTGTTCGGCACCGGCATCCGCGTGAGCACGGTGGACCCCGGCCTGGCCGAAACCGAATTTTCCCTGGTCCGCTTCAAAGGCGACGCCCAGAAAGCCGACGCCCTCTATGCCGGCACAAATCCGCTCGTGGCCCAGGACATCGCGGACATTCTAGTCTGGATCGCCAGCCGTCCCGCGCATGTGAACATTGATGAACTGCTCGTGAAACCCACCGACCAGGCGGACATGGGCAAAGTTTACCGGCGCAGCAATTAAAAAACTCCAACCGCATATTATGAGCATTCTCGACCAATTCAAACTGACCGGCAAAACCGCCCTCGTCACCGGCTGCAAACGCGGCATCGGCAAAGCCATCGCCCTCGGTCTCGCCGAGGCCGGCGCCGATATCATCGGCGTGAGCGCCACCCTTGAAGCCGGCAGCGACGTGGAAAAGGAAGTGCGCGCCCTCGGCCGTTCGTTCAGAGGCTATGCGGCGGATTTTTCGAATCGCCCCGCGCTCTATGCCTTCATCGCCCAGGTCAAAAAGGATTTTCCGAAAATTGACATTCTCTTCAATAACGCCGGCACCATCCTGCGCAAACCCGCCGCCGAACATTCGGATGAATACTGGGACAAGGTCATTGAAACCAATCTGAACGCGCAGTTCATTCTCAGCCGCGAAATCGGCAAGGACATGATCGCGCGCGGTTCCGGCAAAATCATTTTCACCGCCTCGCTGCTCACCTTCCAAGGCGGCATTACCGTGCCCGGCTACGCGGCGAGCAAGGGCGGCATCGGGTCGCTGGTGAAAGCCTTGGCGAATGAATGGGCCGGCAAAGGTGTGAACGTAAACGCCATCGCCCCCGGTTACATCAGCACTGACAATACCGAGGCGCTCCGGAATGATGCCACCCGCAGCCAGCAGATTCTCGCACGCATTCCCGCTGGTCGCTGGGGTGAAACGGAAGATTTCAAAGGCGCCGCCGTTTATCTCGCCTCCCCCGCCGCCGCCTACGTACACGGCACCGTGCTGCTCGTGGATGGCGGGTGGATGGGACGCTGAAACAAGGCGAAGATAGAGGATGGAAAATGGCGGATGGATTCGCATCCATCCGCCAGCGATAATCATTTACCTGCCAATTTTAAAAGTCATGCACGGCGGGCGAATTGCGCACGACCACGTGCTTCACATCATCCGCGAAAACCGCCGCCGGCACTCCCTTGGACACCTGCGGTTTGAGGTTGTCAATTTCCAGACCGTCAACATCCGCAAAGGCGGCCGCCGGTCGCAGATCATCCTTCGTAAAATCAAGGTGGATATTCGCCAGTTCCAAGCCGCGGACGTGACGCGCATAAATGCCATACGCCGGCAGCGTGCCGATCTTGCGGGGCTCGGGATAGCCCGCGCCGAGTTCCTTCGGCTTGATCGCCGCGTCTTCGGCCGTGCCGCCGCCCTGGCTGGTCAGGCGGACGTTTTCGATCCGCACCCCTTCCACCGGCTGCTCGGGCAAACCGCAGATCTGGATGCCGCTCATCTTGCCGACGCCATCCGCGATAACATTCGAAATTAAAATATTGCGCCCCCGGCTGTTGGTGGTGAGATGCGGCGTCCGGTTGCGGTTGCCCGTGGTGAGATAGATGGCGTAATCCGGCACGTCAATCATCGTGAGATTGTTGATGGTGATATTGTCCATCAACGCGCCATCCACCTCCTCCAGCGCCAGCCCGCGACAGCTCCGGAACGTGCAGTTCGCCACCGTGCAGTTGCGGAAGCCGCCGCTGGACTCCGTGCCAAACTTGATGCGGCCATTGTGATTTTTGCTCGGCTTCATCGTGCCATCCAGCAGCGTACCCACTTCAAACCCGGACACCTGGCAGTTCACAATCGTCAGGTTTTCCGTCGGCCGCACTTCGCCCAGCGCATAGGTGCTCTTGGGGCAGAGACCGTCGTCGTTCGGCGAATTGATGCGGCAGTTGGAAACCATCGTGTTGCGGCAACAATCAATGTCGATGCCATCGCGGTCGGTGTCCATGGTCACATTGTCCACGGTTAAATTGTCACAGCCCGTCACGAGAATGGCGAAATGGCCGCCGTGAAAAATCGTTACATCGCGGATCAACACATTGCGACAGAGCTTGAGGCAGATGGCCTTGTTGCCCAGCCGCACCGGCGGCGCGGCATTGGTCACCGACGGGTTCAATTGGTTGAAGCCTACCATGTCGTCCAAAATTTTATCGGAGCGCACCAACCCGCCCCCGCTAATCAGGCCGTTGCCCGTGATGAAGACGTTGGTCAGATTTTCGCCCCAGATGAGGCTGTTGTGGAAATAACAATGGCCGCCATCCTGATACCCGCCCAGCGTGTACGCTTCGGTTTCGTCATAGGCATTGGCATTCTGCGGCGCACCCAGAATGGTGGCACCGGCATCAATCACCAGATGAATATTGCTCTGCAAGTGGATGGAACCGCTCAGATACGTCCCCGCCGGCACCAGCACCGTGCCCCCGCCCGCCTTGGCGGCAGCGGTGATCGCCTTGTCAATCGCCGGGCTGTCCAGCGTCACCCCATCCCCGGTCGCCCCGAAATCACGTACATTATATTCGCTCACGGACTCCGCCCGGATCGGCAGCACCAGACATACCCCGGCCAGCACGGCACAACCGGCAGCAATAAAAGTGGCAAGTGAACGCGGCAAGCGAACCGAATGATGGAGCTTCATAAAGGATGATGGCATGGCATGGTGTTGTTGGGTGCAAGGTATGACGCCCTATTGAACCCGCAAGTTTCAAAAAAATCAATCATACGAATGATCTAGATGCACGTAATCGTCATCACCCGCCTAGAGCGATGGTCACTCGACACTTTTTTACAAATCACACCCGATGCGGTCGCCCCATCCAGACCGCTTCAAAGCCCGGCGAATAGTTTCCGCCCAGCAGCCGGGCTGCCCGAAACCAGGGCCAGCGCCGGGTCAGCAAGGTGGTACCCGTCACGGTCACCGTCACCGGACATTGCGGCCAGGGCGGATGCCAGACACGAAAAAGCCGCCGGCAGGGGCCGGCGGCATTAAAGGCGGTATAACGTTCCATGAGCCATTCATCCAGCGTGCCTGCCTCACAGGGCTTAAAGGCGGCGTGGCCCCGAGGTTCCGCACCATAGGCCAATCGGGTGCCGTCACGCGCGTCCATCACCTCCCCATGTAACTCACCCGCCGCCCAGTCATGGCGATAGGCAATCCGCCCAAGATGATACGGCAGCCCAAAGGTCAGCGGCCCCAGCTTCACCGCCAGCCGGCTCGTCAACCATTCCGCCAGGAAATGAATTCCCGGCTCGCCCGCCTGGCGCACATACGTTCGCACATTCAGAAAATCATGCGTCGCAATGGGCCGGAACAGCCACGCCAAAAACTTTCCGCCCACCTGCGGCCGCATATCGCACATGGTGAAAGCCACGAGACTCACATAGGCATGCCCATTGCGCAAATCCAGTGGGAAGGGCACGGCACGTTGCAGGGCCTCCGGCTCCACCTCAAAGTGAATCATCAGCGCCCGCAGCCAGCCAGCGATGAACAGCGGTTCGCCGCGACTCGCCAGCATCCGTCGCCGCGCGGCCGCACTGGGTTCGTGCGTCAGGGCAACGGCGGTTGGACTGGCGATGGCTGGGGTTAGAACGCGCATAAAGGATTCAGGGCATTTCGAGAAACACGATTTTTTTCGCCGGATGTTCCACTCTTGCCGGTAACGCGCACTGGCCGCCGGCGCACGGCCGCATCCGCGCCACCCACCGATACAACGCGCGGAATCCACGCAGCACCGCCGGCACCCGGGCCAGTTGGCGCACCGGCCACGCCAGCCGGTAATGGCGGCCGATTTCCAGCAGCGCATCCGCGCCCCCGAACGCTTTTCCATCCGCCTGCAACAGACGCATTTCCGTCAGCAATTCGGCCTCGATCAAACCCAGCCGGGCACGCACCCAGGGCGTTTGCAGCGGCACCAGTTCAAAACGGCGACGGGCCAGCCCGTTTTGAAACCACCCGGCCAGGCGCAGACACCACGGACAATGGGCATCATAAAGCACCCAGCCATTTACTTTTTCTTTATCTGTAATTTCGGTACGCACAGAAATCCATTTCCAAAAAAATTTACTCTTTGCCGCCGAAGCCGATTACTTTCAAAACCTTGTCCCCCAGTTTCACAAACCGGACAATCGTGCTCGTGGGCCACTGCCGGATCTGGACATACCAGGCCGAGGTCGTTTCGAAGAAGTCGCGCAACTCGCGCAACTTTTCCTGGGTGTAGGCATCGGCGGTCTTGTTCTTTTCCGCTTCGGCAATGCACTCGTTCAACATTTGCGTGGTGGGATCAATCTCCCGGCGCTTGCGCTCGTTCAGCACTACGCGGAAGAGCTCCCACACGTCCTTCAAGGACTCAAAATGATCCCGCTTGTCGCCCAGGATATGCACCATCTTTACAATGCCCCAGCCCTGCAATTCCTTGAGACTGGTGCTCACATTGGACCGCGCCACCCCCAGCGTCTCCACCAGATCATCCGCATTCAGCGGCTTGGGTGAAATAAACAACAGGGCATGCACCTGCGCCACCGTCCGATTAATCCCCCAACGGGTGCCCATCTCCCCCCAATGGAGGATGAACTTCTGTTGCACGGGTGTCAGGGTATTCATATCAGCGGCTATTGTATTTCTCTCGTTTCAGAAATTACCATAACTACTGTTTTAGTCAACAAAAAACTGCTGCGCAACCGTATCGCTTGATTTCTTGGTGTGAAAACTATTCCCACCGCGCCCGGGCCTGACTTTTAGCCTTTAGCCTTCAGCCTTACCTCCGGATGTTGGATGTTCCCAATCCCCTCAACTCACATTCCCGGTGCCTTCGCCCACCCACTGGGCGGCGTGCAGCAGCAGTTCCGTGGAGTTCTTCAATTGCAGCTTTTCCTTGATGCGATTGCGGAAGGAATTGATGGTGGCCACCGTCAGGTTCAGATCCTCGGCGATCTGGCGGGAGGACTTCCCCTGCCCCAGCAACCGGAACACTTCCAGCTCGCGGTCGCTCAGGATTTCAATGGCGGACTTCGGCTGCTGCGGTTCCCCGCGCATGAGCCGGTTGAGGATGCCGGCGGACATTTTTTCGCTCAGATACAAATCGCCGCCCAGCACGCGCCGGATGGCGGCTTTCACCGTCTTGGCCGGTTCATGCTTCATCACGTAGCCCATGGCGCCGGACCGCAAAGCGCGCTCGGCATAGAGGGATTCATCGTGCATGGAAACCACCAGCACGGGCAGTTCGGCAAACTCGGCCTTGAGATCCTTGATCAAATTCAATCCGCTGGTGCCCGCCAGGGAAATGTCCACCACGGCGACATCCGGCTGGGTGGCGCGAATGCCCGCCAGCGCTTCCTCGGCATTGGGGGCGTCGCCGCACACCACCAGGTCGCTCTCGTGCTCGATCAACTGGCGCAGGCCTTCGCGGAACATGGCGTGGTCATCCACGATGTAGATGCGGCTCTTTTTGACGGCGGCGCCGGGGTCGGCGGTCTGGACGGTTTCTACCATGTCAGTCATTTTTGATTTTCGCGGAACGACGGATTGAACACACATTCAATGCGCGTGCCCCGCTGCAATTCGCTGTGCAAATTCAGGGTGGCGCCAATCACCTTGGCGCGATACTTCATGATGCGGATGCCGAGGCCGCTCCGGCCTTTCACGGCGGTCTGGAAACCCGTGCCATTGTCCTGCACCGTGAGTTTCCACCGGTCGGCTTCCGCCGCCAGGGTGATGATCACCTCGGTGGATTTACCATGATTGACCGCATTCAACAAGGCTTCTTGCACAATGTAATACAGATGCAGGTCCATGCCACCATCCAATTTCGCGGGCGGAACCGTGCAAACAAAGCTGCAGCGGATGCGAAAACGGCTGGCCGCGCCGGCGGCAAATTCCTCCAGCGCCAACTGGAGCCCGCTCTCATCCAGCCGCGCGGGGAACAGCCCGCGGGCCACGTTCCGGGCCTGCGTGTTGGCCTCGTTGATCAACGTGCCGATGCGCTCGGCCTCCGCATGTTCCGGCTGGTTCTTGGCCTGCAAATGGTCGCCCAGAATATCCACCAGGTAGGCGATGGCGGCGAGCTGCTGGCAGACGCCGTCGTGCAAATCATGGCCGATGCGCCGCTGCTCGCGGTTGCTGATCTCCAGCAGCTCGCGCTCCAGCCGGCGGCGTTCGGTGATGTCGCGCGCAATGCCTTCGATTTCCACCGCCGCCTTGTCCCGCCCAATGAGCCGCGAACTGATTTCGAGCTTGAGGCGCTGCCCGGCGGCGTTCAGAAAATCCCATTCCGTAGCCGGCCCGTCGGCATCCTCCATCACCTGCTCCAGCCATTGGCCGGCGACGGCGCGGGATTCCGCCGCCATGAAATCGGCCAGCGGACGGCCGATGATTTGATCGCGCGGCCGCTGCAACAACTGTTCGCCGGTCTGGTTGATGGACGTGATCCGGCCGCCGAGATCCACCGTGAACACCATGTCATTGGCGTTTTCAAACAGGTTCTCATAACGCTGCTTCAGCGTGGCCTCGGTCTGCAACTGGCGGCGGATGATCGCCGTCTGCTTATGCACCCGGCGGCGCAGCACCGCCGCCCAGGCCAGGGCCGTAAGCATGACCGCCGCGAGCAGGCCGGCCGCCCACAGCATCCGCTGAAAATTCCACCATGGCGGCCGCGCCAGCACCGTGATGTCCCCCGGCGAACGCAGCAGCAGGTTGAAGGACTTGGCATGCCAGTCGGCCCCGGCCCGCCAGTCCCCGCCGAGTTCGATGCGGCAGACGCCGGCGACCGCCACCTGGCTGCCGTTTTGCAGATAGGCAAAATCCACGCCGCTGACTTTGCGCTCCAGGTAGGCGTGAAAGATGAAGCCGCCGGATTGCAGCACCAGAAATTCATCCGGCGAATAGCGGGCGCGATCCACCACTGCGGCTTCAATCCGCACCAAACGGCAGTCAAACTTGCCCTTCAACGCCTCATCCACCGTCACCGGCACGGGCGCCGGCAGCGACCCCGCCCCGGTTTTGCGAAAAATCGCATCCTTCAGCATCGGCGTATATTCGCCCCGGGCCGGAAAACCCAGGACTTCCACCCGGTCGCCCGGCAAAGCCGCGCCATCCTGCCGGGTCTGCACATACAATCCTTCCGTCTCGTCCTGGATGTACATGGTTTCATCCCGCCGGTAGATGACCGTGCCCGCCACTTTCACCCGGTGGCCTTGCGGACGGTGCGGGGCAAACTGGAGCAACTGCGAAATGGGGTGCGGAGCGATGGCAAACGGATCGCTCTGCGCCGGGGACTCCACCACCAGATCCGTCGCATGCGGCAGCAGCAGGCGGATGTCAAACAACTGCCGCTGCGAATTAAACCGGCTGGAGCAGACACCGCGAATCATCACCGTGCTGTCCACCAGCGCCTCCGAGTTCGTCACGGGCAACTCCGCCACCAGCGCCGTCAGGCGCCCGCCGCCCGTGGTGATTTCAATGGAATTGTATTTTAACTCCGGATCAAACTTCACCGAACACACCACCCCGTGAATTTCCACGAACTGGCTGTCTTCCTCGCCGCTGGTGAGCTGTTCGTACGTGGCGGGTTGGGCCGGGGGAAAACGGCCCGGGCCCAGAACCGTGATCGCGCGGGGCTGCACCACCGGCGCAAATTCACCCGGGTCCGCATCGCCCTCGATTTCCACCTCCTGCCCGGCCGTCAATGCCGGGTTGTTGGCGGTGGTGGTCATGGGGTAAAAATAAATCCCCGCCGTGTCGTCCTGGATGAACCGCAGAAACAGGTTCTCATCCACAAACGTGATCACCCCCCGCAATTTGACCGGATGATGCTGCCGGGCCTGCTCCACAGTCAGGCTGCGGATTTCCGTCGCCTTCCGGTAAGGTTCGGAGCCGTTGGGATCTTCCGCGCGCAACCCGGGCGGCAGGCCCAGGCAGAGCAGTAGCAACCCCAGCCAGGGGCGGAGTGACGGCCCGGGGTGGCGACGGTTGAACGTAACGGACATGCTGGTCATGGAATAGCACGATTCAAGCGCAATACAACCCGAAAACCGGCGGGTCAAAAAAATGGCCGGGCGGATCACCTCCGCCCGGCCCGGAAAGTCGCCGCAATAAACGGCGGAAACTATTGCACCGTGCTGCGTTGCTTGAGCCAGTTCAAATCGGACTGCGGATCACTGCCGCCCAGACTGATCGCGGGCGAACCATACGAGGCGCTGTAAGAGCCGAGCACAAACGACAGCACCTTGCCGTCACTCCACTTCTTGATTTCCGAATGCCCGTCGGCAAAAGCGAGCCCGCCCGCGCCATTGTGATACGAGGCCGGAACATTCACCCAGGCGGTGCCGTTCAAATCGCATACGAAATAGCCGTCGTCAATCGAGTACGGATTTTCATCAATGAACACCCACGTGCCCGTCGCGCCCGGACTCGGGCTCACATCGCCCAGTTTCTTAAACACCTTCATCGTCTGGCTACCGGCATAGCCTTTGATGTCATTCCAGCTTTTGGTGGGATTCATCCAGCAGTTCATGGCCATGCTGCGCACGCGCGGCTGCGAATACAAGGCGCTCTGATCGGCCGGGCACTTGTACACCGCCGTGTTATTGATGAACGGATAAAGCAATCCCGCCTGAAGATACAGGCTCCCGTACGGCGTGTTCGGCGTCACGCGATTATCCACCGCATCCACCGTCTTCATGTTGCCCGGACACCATTGCGCATACACCCCGCCCGGTTGCAGCCGGGGATCCAGCGGACTCGACGGCGTCGCGCTCCCCAATTCGCCGTTCGGCACCAACCCGTCATTGTTGTCACCCGCGTACATCACCCAGGCCAGCCCGAGCTGGCGCATGTTGCCCAGACACTGGATGCCCTGGGCCTTCGCCTTCGCTTTGCTCAACGCCGGCAGCAGCATCGCCGCCAGGATGGCGATGATGGCGATGACCACCAGCAATTCAATGAGGGTGAAGCCGGCCCGGCCGGAACGGGCCGGCCGGGCGGCTTTGAAGATGATTGATTTCATGAGGAGGAGTTCCCGGCCGGCCGGGATTTGCGGTCCCGTCCGGCCAGGCGGTGAAGCTGCCATTACTGCGTGTTAACAATGTACCAACGGGCGCCGGCGCTCTTCGCATCGGACACCGTCTTGACCGTGCCGTCGCCGGTCACGGTGGTGAGCACCGACCAGGTCGCATCGCTCAGCTTGGCTTTGTAGAGCACATTGTAAACCACGCCATAGATGGTGGGGAACGAGAGTTGCACATTCGCGCCGCTGATGGCGGCCTTGACCACCGGTTCCTGCAACTTCAGGTCCAGCATGTCCACATAGACCGAGCCGCTGGAGTTGTTGCTGTCCGTGGCATAGGTCACCTGCGTGCGCACCTTGGCCGCGTTGGCGGGGGCAACCAGATACTGCGGATGGCCCAGCACGGTCACAAAGTCGTTCGCATATTCGTTGGTGGCCGTCAAATTGACCCACGTGTCCTGCGGGAAGCTGGCCGTGACGGAGGCCGAACGGTAATCCACCAGCACATTGTCCGAGGCATCGCGGAACTGCACTTCGAGGTAGCAGGAATTCTGGCCCGAAATCGGGTCCCAGGCCGAGGTCAGGAATTCGCCGTTCGCCGTGTAAACATGCCCGGGCACGACCGCCGAGTCCTGATAGATGCCGCTGTAGGAACCGGGACCGTAAGCGTAAATCTGAACGGTGTTGGTGCCTTGATATACCGAGATCGGCGTGATCGAACCGTAGTAGTAATCATTGACGTTCTGTTCCACCGCGCCATTGAAGTTCACCCAGCCGGTGGCGGGCGTGGTGACAAATCCGCCGTTTTCAAAACCCGGATCCACCAGGAGATTAGTCTGCACCTGCGCCAGCGGCGTCACCGCCAGCAAACCGGGCGAGGCCGCGGTGCCATGGCTGTTCGACACCGTCACATAGTACGTGCCGGCATCCGCCAGGGTCACATTCGAGACCGTGAGCGTGCCCGTGGTGGCGCCGGAAATCCGGCCGCCATTGGAGAGAATATTGGTGGCCGTGGCCGTGATCTGCTGCCATTGATAGGTAAACGGATAGGTGCCCTTCGGCGTCACCGTGAAGACCGCGTTCTGGCCTTCGACCAGGCTGAGATTGTTCGGCCCCGTGATGGTCGGATCCGCCGTGTTCACCGCGATGGCCACCGAGCCGGCCGTCGTGTTCGTCGGGCTCGCATCCGGCGCCTGCGTTTCGAAACCATATTGAATGTGGTGTCCCGCCGTAGTGGTCAGGGTGACGGTGAAGGTCTGCCCCGCCACCAGGCTTGCAGTAATCGGGGTATTATAAGAATAGTCCGGAGCAAAGTCCTTGATGAAGGCCACGCTCGAAGCCGCACCCGTCAATGAATTGGTCAGACATTTGCCGGTAAACGTAATGGTCTGCCCCGCCAGCGCGTCATTCTGCACGTAGAAACTCGCATCCATCCATTTGTTCGGCGTACCGTCGGCATTCACCCAATACGCGTCCGTCGGATTGAACACATTGATGCAGGGGGCCAGCACCGCGCAGTTGGTCCCAATAAAAGAAGCGCGCAAATCCGCCGTCCCCCAGCCGGAGCCGAATTGATAAGCACCATAGTTGGGCGTCTGATCGGCATTGAGGGCAAACACATTCATATAGCCAATCCAACTTTGGGAGGGATCGGTCGTGACCGTCGTTTGCGCCTGACCTTGGGACACCCCCAGCACAAGCGTGGTCGCCGACAGGATGGTTAATATGCTTTTCTTCATAACTATTTATTTGTTTATTGGCTTTTGGATTTTGGGTATTTCTCAATTCAGACAAACTGAAACGAACTCAACAAAACTTTTTGTAATACATATGCGCTACATAGTGTAATAAAATTGTTGACATTAATGCGCAAATTGAGCAAATTGTTTCTGGGTACACCATTTATTTATTACAAATGTTATGAAGTGTCAACATTTTTTTTACAAGTTTTCCACAGCGTCACTCTTTTCTCTGTTAACCGTTCTGGCCGGCGCCAGCCTGGTTCACGCCCAGAATTTCTCTCAAAACGATCCCCGCGTGGACGCTTTGCTGGGGCAAATGACCTTGGATGAAAAAATTGGTCAAATGGTGCAGGTGGATTCTTCCGCCCTCAAAGACAAGACCGATGTTCAGAAATACTTCCTCGGCTCCGTCCTGAGCGGCGGCAACTCCGATCCCGCCGACAACCGCCCCGAAACCTGGCTGAAGCTCGCCACCGATTTCGAAGCTCAAGCCCTCCAAACCCGGCTGAAGATTCCCCTCATTTACGGCATTGATGCCGTCCACGGTCACAATAACGTGCTCGGCGCGGTCATTTTTCCGCATCACGTCGGCCTCGGCGCCGCCGGCAATCCCCAACTGGTCGCCGCCGCCGAACACATCACCGCCCTCGAAGTCGCCGGCACCGGCATTCGCTGGGCCTTCGCTCCCTGTATCGCCGTTTCCCAAGACATCCGCTGGGGCCGTTCCTATGAAAGTTTTGGTCCCGATCCCGAACTGGTTTCCACCCTGGGCGCCGCCGCCGTGCGCGGTTTGCAGGGTGACACCTTGAATGCCAGTTCCGTCCTCGCCTGCGCCAAGCATTTCGCCGGTGATGGCGGCACGCTCAACGGCAAGGACCAGGGCAACACCGTCTGCGACGAAGCCACCTTCCGCAAACTTTATCTTCCCCCCTACCAGGCCGCCATCAAGGCCGGGGCCGGTTCCATCATGGTTTCCTACAGCAGTTGGAACGGCGTGAAAATGCACGGCAATAAAACCCTGCTCACCGATGTGCTCAAGACCGAGCTCGGCTTCCAGGGCTTTCTGGTTTCCGACTGGGCCGCCATCGACCAGCTTTCCCCCAATTACAAGCATGACGTCGCCGCCTCCATCAACGCCGGTCTGGACATGATCATGATTCCCTACGGCCCGGGCGAAAATAACAACTACCTCGACTTCATCAAAGACCTCAAGGAACTCGTCGCCGCCGGCACCGTGCCCCAGTCGCGCATTGACGACGCGGTCCGCCGCATTCTGCGCATCAAAGTCCAAATGGGCCTGTTTGAAAATCCCTATACCGATCCCGCCCTGACCGCCGCCATCGGCTCGCCGGAACATCGCCAGGTGGCCCGCGAATGCGTGCAACAATCACTGGTGTTGCTCAAGAATGAAAACCACACTCTGCCCCTCGCCAAAAGCATCAAACACCTGGCCGTAATCGGTCAGGCGGCCGATGACATCGGCATCCAATGCGGCGGCTGGACCATTGACTGGCAGGGCAAAGTCGGCGACGCCACGCCCGGCGGCACCACCCTGCTCGCCGCCCTCCGCAAGACCGTGGGTGCGGACACGCAAATCACCTTCTCCACCAATGCCGACAATCTGGGCACTCCGGACGCCGTCATCGTCGTGGTCGGCGAACAGCCTTACGCCGAATTCAAAGGCGACCGCACCGACGTGCGCTTGTCGCCCGAAGATCAGGCGCTGCTGAAAAAGGCCCACGCCGCCGGCGCGCCCGTGGTGACGCTGCTCTATTCCGGCCGGCCCATGATTCTCGATGGCGCGCTGAAAAACAGCGACGCCTTCATCGCCGCCTGGCTGCCCGGCACCGAAGGTCAGGGTCTCGCCGATGTGCTGTTCGGCGACGTCAAGCCGGCCGGCAAGTTGACCCGCGTCTGGCCCAAAGACGCCGGCCAGTACTCGATGCAGCATCTTACCGGCCAGCCGCTCTTTCCCGCCGGTTACGGGCTGACGTACTGAAGCCCGCGAAACCCGCCCGGTATGAGCACATTCCCGATGGCTGCGGGTCGGCGAAACGGAATCCGGCTGGTGCTGGCCGCGCTGATCGGGCTGGTCGCGCTGGCCGGACACGCCGCCAGCCTGCTGCTCAATCCCGGCTTGGAACTGGGCACCTCCTTCGGCGGCTGGCAAACCTACGGGGCCAACACTTACAACCTTGCCAATGCCGCGCAGGCTCACGGCGGCACAAACTATTTGAAGGTCTATCAGGCCTTCACCGGCGTCGTTAACTACGACGGCATCTACCAGGACTTTATCGCCGGTCCCGGAGCGGCGTACAATGCCGATGGCTGGTTTTTTACCGCCACCAACGACGCCGTGGCCGGCCAGAATGCCGCCTGGATTGAAATCACCTTCCGCGATGCCAATGCCAATATCCTCGCGCTGTACCGTTCCGCCCTGATCAATACGAACACCCTGGCGACGCACTCGTTTCCCAAAAGTGTCTGGACGGATTTGCGCGTCACCAACCAGTACGATCCCGCCACCTATCAGGTCACGAATACCGTAGCCCAGCTCGTTGCGCCGCCTGGCACCATCTTTCTCCGCTATCAGATTGTTTTTTATGGCGACGCCAATTATTCCGGCGGCTCGGTATTTGTGGACGACCTGAACCTCACCCAGGCATCCGGCGCGCCCTACGGCAACATGAACATCGTGTGGAGCGACGAATTCAGCAACAACACCATCAACAGCAGCCTTTGGACCTTTGAGACCGGCGCCGGCGGCTGGGGCAACAGCGAGCTGGAATATTACACCAGCCGCACCAACAACGCCTACACCAGCGGCGGTTGCCTGCACATCGCCGCGAAAAAGGAAAGCTACGGCGGATCCAGTTATACCTCCGCCCGCATGAAATCGCAGGGCCTCTTCTCCTTCAAATACGGCCGCCTCGAATGGCGCGCCCAGCTCCCGCAAGGCGTCGGCTTCTGGCCCGCCCTCTGGCTCCTCGGCACCAACATCGCCACCATCGGCTGGCCCAACTGCGGCGAAATTGACGTCGTGGAAAACAACGGGAGCAATCCCCTCGTCGAACAGGGCAGCCTCCACTCCGGCAGCGATGAAACCGGCTATTACAATTTCATTGATGGCAACTCCGTCACCAATTTTCACACCTACACCCTGGACTGGACCACCAACGCCATCCTCTATTACGTGGACGGCCATCTCTACCAAACCCAGACCGGCTGGAGCAGTTCCGCCGGCAGTTATCCCTTTCCGTTCAACCAGCCCTTCTTCCTCCTCATGAACGTGGCCGTGGGCGGCAACTATTTGGGCAATCCGAGCACCACCACCATCAACGCCGGCACCACCTTCCCCGGCGAAATGGTCGTGGACTACGTGCGCCTCTACGTCCCCACCGACCCGTTGCAAATCACCCTCAAAAAGAGCGGCGCCAATTATCAATTACAGTGGCCCAGCAACATCGTCTGCCATTTGCAGGCGCAAACGTATTCCGTCCCCACCGGCCTGGGCACCAACTGGACGCCGATCGTCACCACCACCAACCAAGTCACCCTCATCCCCGGCAAAGGCAGCGCCTTCTACCGCCTCACCTCGCCCTAATTTCTTTTCATGGCCATTGGATGTTGAGCGTTCGATGTTGGTTGTTGGATGTTCCCCTTGCCCCGGTCCCGGTAACCATCCGCAAGGACCGATTTCAAATTTCAAATTTCAAATTTGAGATCCCCCGCCCTACCCCCCCGCCGCCAGCCCCGCCCGTAACGCCGCCGCCAGCCGCTCATACTGCGGCAATGAATTATAAAGCTGCGCCGAGACCCGCACCCAGCGACGCGACGCATCCGGCCAGGTCACCAGCGGCACCTCAATCCGATGCGCCTTCCGCAGCACCGTCTGCAACGCCCATTCATTAAACGGCAACTCCGGCAGCACCCCGGCCGGAGCCGCCGGCAACGGCACCGTGGCCATGGACCCGATGAATTCGTCCGGACACGGCACCGCCACGGACAACGAGGCGCACAGAAGTTTGCGCGCCGCCAGCGCCAGCGCCCGGTTCCGCGCCATCACCGCCGGCCAGCCCCCCGGCAATTGCGATTCCATAAACCGAAACGCCGCCGACAGACTCAACACCGCCGCCGGATCCCACGTTCCCGCCCAATCAAATTCCAGCCAGAACCGCGAGCGATCCTGCCGCCGCGAATTCGCCCCGTGACTGATCGTGAGCGGACGAATCAGCGCCTGCCGGTCTTTCCGCACATGCAGCAGCGCCACGCCCTTGGGCGTACACAGCCACTTGTGACAATTGCCCGTGTAATACGTCGCCCCGAGCGCATTCAGATTCAACGGCACCTGACCCGGCGCATGAGCGCCATCAATCAGCGTATCCACTCCGCGCCGGTTCAATTCGGCCACCAGCCCAGCCAACGGCAGCACACAACCCGTCTGACTCGTCACGTGATCAATCAGCACCAGCCGCGTGCGCGACGTCACCGCCGCCAGAATCGGCGCGAACAACTCCGCCTCCGTTTGAAAAGGAAACGGCATCGCCACCACCACCACCCGCGCGCCCGCACGCTCCGCCACATAATTGAGCGCATTGCGACACGCATTATATTCCTGATCCGTCACAATCAGTTCATCCCCCGGCGCGAAGTTCAGCGACCGCAACACCGTATTCACCCCCGTCGTGGCATTGTTCACGAAAACCAAATCAGAAGCGTCGGCCCCAATAAACGCCGCCAGCTCGGCGCGCACCGCATCCAATCGCGGCTCAATCTCCCGCACCAGAAAATCCACCGGCCGCTGCTCCAACTGCGCCCGCCACTCCGTCTGCACCGCCAGCACCGGCCGGGGACACGCCCCAAACGACCCGTGATTGAGAAAAGTGATGGCCGGATCCAGCAGCCACTGCTGCGGATCCGCCGCCGGAAGATTCAACAAAGCGTCAGGTACGTTCAAAGCACAATTAAATTAGACGACCGACCGCCAAAGTCATTTGCAATTTTCAAAGGCCAATCGGGCATTGCGAAATTGAATGGCCGGGATTTCAGGGTTTTGAACGAATGTATGCCAGTGCCCGGTCAAGTTCATCCGCAAACCGCAGGCCCAAGCCGGGCTGCTGTTCCTCATGCCAAAAGGCGGCTTCGGCCGCGTCGAGTTCAGCGGACGAGGTCTTTCTGACGGCGCATTTCATGGAGCTGTGCCCGAATCCGATCCGTGGTGCCTTCCCACGGCTCAAGCCGTTCCGGATGTTCGTCAATTTCCTGAAGCCGGCGCAACAACTCGGTTTTGACTTCGGGTTGAATCTCCTCGGTGTCGGCCTGCAGATTCACGATCTGGCGTTCGTGCTCATAAAACCACTGGGCGAACCGCCGGCGCTCCGCCTCCGAGAGCTGCAACACGGCGTGTTCAAGTTGTTCGACACTCATGGATTTAACTTACGGTTTTGCTTTGGGTTTGGGAACAGAAAGATTGCCGCTCACACCGACCTGGATACCGAAGACAGTGTGCGTGGTGCCGGAGAGCTTCCCCCTTCGCTCTCCGTGCATCTCCCCCACCTCCGCGACTCCGCGTTCATTCCCTTCCATATTTGTCCCTTTTAAAGTTTCACCGGAGCATGACACTAATAGCGATGCAGCCCTGACCGGTGAATTCAGGCACCTTCCTAGCTTTCAGGAAATGCCCGGGTCACAAAAAGAACGCCAGATAAATGGAAACGGCGAGACCAATGACCGCCAGAAACCCGGCGATTACCAAGGGGAAGGCGGTTCCATAATCCTAAAATCCGCAGTTGGGGTTCAGGTGACGGGTTCTGGCGGGGTATGTGCGAGCCATTCAAGGGGATCATCGGTGGTTTGGCGGGTGAGCAGGCGGAAAAAGTTGCCTTGGGTTTCCAACTGCGGCGCAGTTGCCGCC
>CAIQKM010000064.1 GCA_903872345.1 uncultured Verrucomicrobia subdivision 3 bacterium
ACCCCGCCTGACGTCCTCGACCAGATAAACCTCCTGCTCCGCCTCCATCGCATGACGCTCCAAGTCCAGCGCCGCGCCCTCCTGGCCCAAAAAGAACGCCTGACCAAAAATCAGACCGAAAGCCAATCCACCCCGGCTAAAGCTCCGGCCCCCGCGCCTGCCCAGACCGCCGAACCCGCCCCGCTTACCCGCAAACAAAACGCCCAAATGAACCGCTGGCTCAACCAGGCAGAACTTCAGCCCGCCATCCTCCCACCGCTGGCCACCAACCGCCAGCCCAAGAACTTCCCCGCCCTCGCCGGCTTCTACGAAAAACCCTGAAAATCAGGGTAAATCAAACCAAATCAAACCAAATCAAACCACTTGAAACCGCCATCCCGCCATCGGCCCTCCGCCCCATCTAAAAGTAGCGCCCGGCCAGCCGCCAAATCCCCCCGGCTCATTACCAATGAGCCGCAAATACAACCCCAGCCCCCCTTTGCGTCTTTGCGTTAAATTAAACCAAATCAAACCATTCCCGGAGAACGCCCATTCCCGGGCGCAGCCATCCCCACCTGCGCCAAATTTTCCTTCAAACCCCATTTGACGGCTCTTAAAATTGTGCCATATTGTCTCTCGATTATCTGTATAGTTGAAACCACTGATGGCCGCTCCCAAATCCAGTTTTCTTGATAAAGTGCTCGGTCGCATTGGGCGACTGGACACCGAAGGGCTCCAGACTGTCGTGCAACGGCTGGCGCGGGAGCGGAGCTTTCTCGAAACCCTGTTCAATACCATCGAAGACGGCGTGCTCGTGGCGGATGAAACCGGACGCGTAATCTATTTCAATCAGGCCGTAACGCGGATTCTCGGCTTGCCGCCGGAAGCCGAGGACAAGCATGTTTCCGAGGTGTTGCCGGAAGTGGATTGGGCGCGCATTTCCCAACTCGACCGCAATGGCGGCACCCATGTCACGCGGCATGAATTTGAGATTCACTATCCCAAATCCCGTTTTCTCCGGCTCTATGCCGCCCCGCTGGATGGCGATGCCAACGGCAGCACCGGCGTGGCCCTGATCCTCCATGACGCCACCGAGGCCCGCCAGAAAACCTACGAAGCGATCGAGAGCGAACGTGTTCAGGCCCTGACCCTGCTCGCCGCCAGCGTGGCGCACGAAATTGGCAATCCGCTCAACGCCCTCCACATCCATCTGCAACTGATGGAACGGGAACTGAAGAAATTGCGCACCGGCGCGCCCGGCCCCAAATTAATGCCGCGCACCCGGGTCAAATCGCCCGAGGCGGAACCCGACCCCGCCGAAGTGGCCCAAAAGCTGGAGCAATATTTGCAGGTGGCCAAAGGCGAAATTCACCGGCTGGATTACATCGTCACCCAGTTTTTGGGCGCCATCCGCCCCACCCCGTTGCAGTTGAAAATCGTTTCGCTCAACGAGGTAGTGGAGAAAACGCTGGAGCTGTTGCGTCCCGAAATCGACAACCGGGGCGTGACCATCAAGACCAAGCTGGCGCGCAACCTGCCGTCCACCCAAATTGACACCACCCAGATGCAGCAGGTGCTGGTGAATCTGGTCAAAAACGCCGTGCAGGCCATGACCACCGGCGGTTCGCTGACCTTGCAGACCGGCGAAACCAGCGACAACGTATGGGTGAGCGTCACCGACACCGGCGGCGGCATTCCGCAGGAGCAGATCAACCGCATCTTCGAGCCGTTTTACACCACCAAGAAGAAGGGCACCGGCCTGGGCCTGATGATTGTGCAGCGCATCATCCGCGCGCACAACGGCCGGATTGAGCTGGAAAGTCATGTGGGTCGCGGCACCACTTTCCGCGTCTGGCTGCCGTTGCACGAACGGAAACCGCGTTTACTGGAGGCAAAATCCAATGGTTGATAAGCTGGTGGAAAAACCGACCCTGCTCATCGTGGATGATGAGAAAACCACCCGCGAAGGCCTGCGCGCCGCGCTGGAGGAACGTTACGACGTGTATATTGCCGAAGACGCCAAGACGGCCGTGAACCTGCTCGAGAGCGAGGATTTTGCCGTGTTGCTCACCGATTTCCGGCTGCCCAACGAGGACGGGCTCAAGCTCATTACCCGCGCCAAATCGCTGCCCAAGCCGCCCATCTGCATCCTGATGACCGCGTACGGCTCCGAGGAAATCGCCGTGGAAGCCATGAAACGCGGCGCGGATGATTACATTGCCAAGGGCCGCCTGCAAATTGACGAACTGGAAATGCGCATCGCCCGCGCCCTGCGGCAGCAAAATCTGGAGACGGAAAACGTCACGCTCCGCAAACAGCTTGATTCAAAATTTGGCCTGGAAAACATCATCGGCAAATCCCCGGTGATGGAGGAGATTTTTGAGATCGTCCAGCAGGTGGCCCCCACACGCGCGACGGTGCTGGTAACCGGCGAAAGCGGTACCGGCAAGGAACTCATTGCCAAAGCGGTCCACCAACTAAGTCCCCGGGCCAAGCATCCCTTCGTTACCGTCCATTGCGCCGCCCTGGCGCCGACGTTGCTGGAGAGCGAACTGTTCGGCCACGAAAAAGGCGCCTTTACCGGCGCCCATGAACGCCGCATCGGCCGGTTTGAGCAGGCGGAGGGCGGCACGCTGTTTCTGGATGAGATCGGCGAAATTGACGCCACCCTCCAGGTGAAACTGCTGCGTTTCCTGGGCGAACGGACGTTTGAACGCGTCGGTTCCAACAAAACCCTCACCGCCGATGTGCGGTTGGTCACCGCCACCAACAAAAATTTGGAGGAGATGGTGAAAGCCGGCAAATTCCGGGAAGACCTGTTTTTCCGGCTGCGGGTGGTGGAAATCCTGCTGCCGCCGTTGCGGGAACGCACCGGCGACATTCCGCTGCTGGCCCAGAACTTTCTGCGGGAATTTGCGAAGGAAAACGGCAAGCCCGTCACGGACTTCACCGTGGACGCCCTCGAAGCCTTGATGAATCATCCTTGGCCGGGCAATGTGCGGGAACTGCGGACCGCCATCGAGCACGCGGTCGTCCTGAGCCGGAGCGAGCGCATTTCGTTGCGGGATCTGCCCCCCTCCGTGCGCGGCGGCCTGCCGACGGGCGAGCGCTGGCAGCCGGATAAGGATCTGACGGTCAAGGATGCGGAAAAACATCTGATGATTCGCGCCTTGAAAGAATGTGATGGTAACCGCACACTGGCGGCGAAGAAAATCGGCATGAGCCGGCGGACGTTTCACCGCAAGTTGCGCAGCTATCAGTTGGAGTCCCTATAAACGATGAAAGTAGCCAGCTACATCCAAACCGCCATCCATGTACTGGAAGCCGGTGCTGGTTACCGTTTTGTCCGGCTGGCGGCGGTGCTGGCGGGATTTATCGGCTTGCTGGGGTATTTTGACGTCCATTGCTACCACAATTTTGCCGCGCCGGAAGCCATGGACACCGCGCAACTGGCCCGCAATATCGCCGACGGCAAGGGCTATACCACCTCGTTTGTCCGGCCGTTCAGCGTGTTTCTGATCCAGCGGCACAACGAAGAGATTCACCAGAAAAATCCGGCCAGTCCGGCCACGGACTTTGCCCGCATTCGCGGCCCCCATCCGGACATCGTCAACGCGCCCGTTTACCCGGTGCTGCTCGCCGGGTTGCTGAAGGCGCTGCCACTGAAATACTACGATGTCGCCCAGGGCCGGTACCCCCCGGAATTTGCCATCGCCCTGCTGAACCAGTTGTTCCTGATCGCAACGGTGCTGCTGACCTTTTACCTCGGCCGCCGGATGTTTGATGTGCTGGTCGGCTGGCTGGCGAGCCTGCTGGTGCTGGGCTGCGAACCGCTCTGGGAGTTCAGCATTTCCGGCCTGTCCACCAATTTTCTGCTGCTGATCTTTTTGGCGATCATTTTGTGCGTGGTGTTTATCGAGGAAAAGTCGCGGTTATACCGGCAGCCCTCGGGCACGATGTTTGTGACCGCCCTGACCCTCGGCCTGCTCGCCGGCTTTGGGACGCTTACCCGCTATTCCTTCGGCTGGATCATCATACCGGTGACGGTCTTTTTAATCCTCTTCACCGGCAAGCGCGGCATGGGACACGCCCTGGCCGCCGTTGCCGGCTTTGGCCTGATGGTCACGCCCTGGGCGCTGCGAAATATCGTGGTCTGCGGCGAACCGTTCGGCGTGGCGAGTTATCTCGTGGCGGAGCAAACCCCGCCGTTTCCCGATTTTTTGCTGGAACAGCAGCTTCATCCCACCGTTGCCAACATTTTCATCCTGGACAACTATATCCACAAACTGCTGGCCAACCTGCGGCCCATCGTGGTGAATGACCTGTCCAAACTCGGCGGCAGTTGGGCGGGCATGCTGTTCCTGACCGGCTTGCTGATGTCGTTCCGGGGCTTTGCCGCCCGACGCATGCGCTATTTTCTCATGCTCTGCCTGGGCACCTTCATGGTGGTCGAAGCCGTGGGCCGAACCATGCTCTCGGACCTCACGCCGGACATCAATTCGGAAAATCTGGTCATTCTGCTGGTCCCGATGATTCTGATTTATGCGGTG
Organism: uncultured Verrucomicrobia subdivision 3 bacterium; assembly: GCA_903872345.1. GTDB lineage: Bacteria > Verrucomicrobiota > Verrucomicrobiia > Limisphaerales > UBA11358 > UBA11358. Next base: position 4,530 of record CAIQKM010000064.1, read on the forward strand.
GTCTTTTTCCTCCAGTTCGCCGGCGGCACCCATTCGCGGGGCGGCTTCATGGTCAATTTTTTGGAAAAACAGACCGTTCCCGTCGGTCAGTTGCGTTATGTCGTGGCCGGTTTTTTTACGATCATTGCCTGCCTGCCCCTGCTCTACACGCTGATTGGCCCCAAAGCGAGCCCGTATGCGTATCCCCCGTATTACCCGCCGGACATCCAGAAGGTTTCCAGCTGGATGCGGGATGATGAACTGATCATGAGCGATGTCCCGTGGGCGGTGGCCTGGTACGGCCACCACCAATGCATCTGGCTGACCGGCGATGCCCAGGAACAGTTTTACGCGCTGAACGACTACCTCCGCCCCGTGCAGGCGATTTTCCTCACCGCCGAAACCATGGATGGCAAAATGTTCACCGGCATGCATGGCACCATTCCCGGAACCTGGACGCGCTTCTCCCTGGACTTGCTGGCCAACAATCTGATCCCCCAGAATTTTCCGCTCCTCCACGTGGCTCCGAACGGGATTGTGCCTTCCGGCCTGTTCCTCACCGATCACGAACGCTGGACGGCGGCCGCTCCGGCGGTCGGGCCTTGATTCCGGCTGGCGCGTAAAGGGGGCGGACAAGAATGGCCCCTTAATGAGTTTATCGGCGATTATCTATTTCGCTTTTGTCCTACCCTCAGGTACTAAAGCAGGTAAGAATTCCAAAGGAGGATTATAAATAACTAATCGTTTTGTTGCCACAAGCCCATTTGTTTGCAGAATAATAATTGCCATATTTGCATCGGCTCTTTTTACGGAAACTCGATATGAAAACGAGCCTTCAAAAGAAGATTCTATGCTCCTAGCTGCAAGAGCGTCTCTTACATTTATGAAATCATCATTTTCAATACTGCGTAAGCACGCAACCGTAACGTAATCCTCAGGCGAATGGGCGGCACAAGTAACTTTTGATGAGCAAGATCGATGTGCTACGCACCCCGATAGCAGTAAAAATCCTATTAAGAAGGTTATTTGAAACCAAAAATTAAGAACAAATTTGTAAACACTAATTTGTTTCATAAAGGGGGCAATAGTATTGTGCTATTTGTCATTATTTGTTTTCTGCAGTGTGATCCCCATGCGGGAAATTTGCGCCGCCCAAGGATGGCTTTGGATTATGCGGACAACATTGATATTAGCGTTTGCATTTTTTATTTGAGCCTCCTGACGTCGGCTCCCACATGGCAATCTAACTGGCCGCCGCCCGCCGCAGCCGGTCGGCAATGCCCGACCATTCCGGCGTTTCCGGCAGCGCTTCCACGACAATCAACCGGGCGCCCGCCGCGTCGCAGCGATGCAATTCACCATACAGCGCGCGGGCAAACGCTTCCGCGTCGTGGGGGATCACACTGACGTTGTCCGTGCCCAAGCCGGCGGGAATGCACGTATGCGCGATCACCTGGCACTGGTCCGGCGCCACCGCCAGTCCGCCCAGTTGAACGCGCAACTCCGCTTCGTTCCGCCAGTTTAAAACCACCAGCTTCGTCCGGGGCGAATAATGTTTCGCCAGCAGGCCTGGACTCTTTAAAGTGCCGCCTTTGGCGCCGGCCGCCGCCGTTTGCAAACCGCCCAGCACCGCCGCCAGCGATTCCGCATGAATCATGCCCGGCCGCAAAATCCGCGCCGGCGAAACCGTCAGATCCAGCACGGTGGATTCAATGCCCACCTGCGATTGCCCGCCATCGACAATCAGGGCAAGCTGTTCGCCGAGTTGCGCGCGCACATGCTCCGCGTTCGTGGGGGAAATCTGGTTGGAAAGGTTGGCACTCGGCGCCGCAAGGGGAAAACCGCATTCGCGAATCACCGCCTGCATGAACGGATGACTCGGCCAACGCACTCCCACGGTATTTCCGCCCGCCGTCACGGCATCCGGAATGCCAGCCGCGCGCGGTAACACCAGCGTCAACGGCCCCGGCCAGAAGGCCCGCGATAACTGCTCCGCCGCCGCCGGCCAAGCCGCCACGCATTGGCGGGCCAGGTCATTGCCGGCCACATGAACAATGATGGGATTGTGCGCCGGCCGGCCCTTGATTTCGTAGATTTTGGCCACCGCCGCCGCATCGAGGGCATTGGCGGCCAGGCCATAAACGGTTTCGGTGGGCAGCGCAACCACTTCGCCCGCGCGCAGCCGGGTTACGGCCTCGCGGACGGCTTTTTGGAAAAGCGCCGGCGTATGGGTGGAAAGAATTTCAGCGGCCACACCCTATTCGTAGCGCAAAGCTTCGATGGGGTCGAGCCGGGAAGCTTTCCAGGCCGGATAAAAACCGGAAACGATCCCGATGCCGGCGCTGGAAACACAGGCGATGCCGATCCACGCAAACGGCGTGATGGTGGGCCAGCCGGTGGTGGCGGCAACAATCTGGGCCGAGATCATGCCCAAGGCAATGCCGACCATGCCGCCCGCGAGACTCAGCGTGACCGCCTCAATCAGAAATTGAATCAAAATATCCCGGCCCCGCGCGCCCACCGCCATGCGAATGCCGATTTCCCGCGTCCGTTCGGTAACGCTCACGAGCATGATGTTCATGATGCCGATGCCGCCAACGATCAGCGACACGCTCGCAATGGCCCCCAGCAGCACGGACATGATGCGCGTGGTGGCCGTGGCCATTTGCATCAGCTCCAATTGGCTGCGCACGGTGAAGTCCGGCTCGGCGCTCTTGTGCCGGTCGCGCAGCAGGGTGTTGATGTCGTTCTGCACCAGGTTGATGGTGTCCTTGCTCGCCGCCTGCACCATGATGGAATTCACAAACGTGCGCTTGGTGATGCGCCGCATGTGGCTGGTATAGGGAATCAGCACCACGTCATCCTGATCCTGGCCAAACAGGTTGAATCCCTTGGCGGCCAGCACCCCGACCACCTTGAAGGGAATATTGCGAATGACCAGGGTCTGACCGACCGGATCATCACTGCCGTAGAGCTGATCCACCACGGTTTTGCCAATGACCGCCACCTTGCCGAGACTGCGCACATCCCCATCGGTAAACATGGAGCCGCTGGCAATGTCCCAGTCGCGAATTTGCGGATAATCGGGTGATTCCCCCTGGATCTGCGTGTTCCAGTTCAGGCCGTTGGCGAGAATTTGCTCGCGATCGCGCACTTCGGGACTCACGGCCACCACATTGCCCACCTCGTTCTTGATGGCCCGGGCGTCTTCAATGGTGAGCGTGGGCGCGCTGCCCCAGCCGCCGCGCATGCCGCCGCTGGTAAAATTGCCCGAAAACACGGTAACCACGTTCTGCCCCAGGCTGGCCACCTTGTCCTCCACCTGCTTGGTGGCGCCGGTGGTAATACTCACCGAGGCAATCACCGAGCCGACCCCGATGATGATGCCCAGCATCGTCAGCAGCGAGCGCATCTTGTTCCGCCGCAGGGCGCGGCCCGCAATCTTGAAAGGTGCAAACAGTTTCATGCCAGTTTCACCGCCTCCTGTGCCGCTTTCAATTTGCCGAGTTCCACCGCCGCATCCATCCGGTCGCGCACCAGCTCATCCGTCACAATCTTGCCGTCGCGCAGCACCACCATGCGTTTGGTGAAGCGGGCCACGTCCAGTTCATGGGTGACCATGACAATGGTGATGCCGGCCTCATTGAGCTTCTGGAACACGCCCATGATTTCAATGCTCGTCTGGCTGTCCAGGTTGCCGGTCGGTTCATCCGCCAGCAGCAGGGACGGTTTGTTCACCAGCGCGCGGGCGATGGCCACGCGCTGCTGCTGACCGCCGGAAAGCTGGTTGGGCTTGTGGTCGGCGCGCTTGCCCAGGCCCACCAGTTCCAGGCTGCTCCGCGCCCGTTCCTTCTGTTCCTGCGCGGACACGCGGTGGCGGTTGTAAAGCATCGGCATCTCCACATTCTCCTGCGCCGTCGTCCGGGAAAGCAGGTTGAAACCCTGAAAAATGAACCCGATCTTGTCGTTGCGGATCACGGCGCGCTGATCGCGGTCCAGCGTGGAAACATCAATGCCGTCGAGCAGATACTTGCCGCCGGTGGGCCGGTCAAGGCAGCCGATCATGTTCATCAGCGTGCTCTTGCCGGAACCGCTGGAGCCCATGATGGCCACAAATTCGCCGGGCAGAATGTCCAGCGACACGCCGCGCACGGCATGGACATCCACTTCGCCGGTGCGATACACCTTGTGGATTTCAGCGAGTTCGATGACGGGACGGGTTTGCACGGCAAATTAAATCAAATCAACGCATGCGCCCGAAGCCGCCGCCAAACGGTGTGGAACCGCCGGCCGGGTTTTGGCTGTCGCTCGAGACCACCCCGGTGACCACTTTGTCAGTATCCTTCAACCCGTCGGTAACCTCGGTGAAAATGCCATCGGTAATGCCGATTTTGACCTGCACCTGTTGCAATTGCGGCGCGTTCTCATCGCCGGTCTGCAAATAGACGGTCCGGATGTTCCGGTTCCCCTTGGGGCGTTTGCCGGGCGGGCCGCCGGCGGGCTGGTTGGTGTCGGTTTGGGCGACGGCATTGGTAATGACCACCGCGTTGTCCGGCGCCCGGAAGCGCAGCGCCGAATTGGGAATTTTCAAGGCATCCGCCCGCTGGGCCACAATAATGGAAACATTCGCCGTCATGCCGGGCTTCAGCTTGTAATCGGAGTTGGTCACGCTGATCACCGTGTCATAGGTCACCACGTTGTTGACCGTAATGGGCGAGTTGCGCACCTGGCGCACGCTGCCATGGAAGGTGCGGTACGGATAGGCGTCCACGGTGAAATCCACCTGCTGGCCTTCCAGCACGCCGCCGACATCCGCCTCCGCCACATTGGAATCAATCTGCATCTTGGTAAGGTCGTTCGCGATCTGAAACAGGGTGGGCGTGTTGAAACTGGCCGCCACCGTCTGGCCCACGTCCACCGCGCGCGAAATCACCACGCCATCCACCGGTGAAAAGATTTTGGTATAACCGAGATTGGCCTTGGCATTGTCCAGCGACGCCTGTTTGATTTTCACCACCGCTTCCGCCTGATGCAGGGCCGCAATGGCGGTATCGTAATCCGAGCCCGAAACCAGGTTGTTGGTGTACAATTGCGCCGCACGTTTGGCCTGCACCTGTTGCAATTCCAGATTGGCCATGGAATTGGCCAGATCCGCATCCGCCTGCGCCACCTGCGCCACATAGGTGCGCGGGTCAATCTGCGAAATCAGCTCGCCGGCCTTCACCTGGGAATTGAAATCCACGTAGTTGGTCGTGATCGTGCCGGACACCTGACAGCCGACCAGCACGCTGGACACCGGATTCAGGGTGCCGGTGGCCGTAACCACCTGCATTAGTTCACCATGAGTCACGGCCACCGCATTGAAAGCCAGCGGGGTCTGATGATTGTGCCGAAAATAAAAGTATCCGCCACCGGCCGCTGCAATCACTGCACCCGCCAGAATCCATTTCCACCACCCGCCGCCAGTCTGTTCTGCCATAAAATAAATAATTCACCAATCCGTCGTCAGTTGTCCCTTTAGAGACAGCGCGACAAGTCTCCAAGTTACTTAAATTTCACATCCGCCGCAATTTCAGTTTGTGCCGGACGCGCGACCCCGTAAAATCGCGACGTGCTCGCACTCTACACGCAACAACTCGCCGCCGCGCAACCTATGGACGCCGCCCAGGTGAGCCTGGCCGTGGAACTGCTCGTCACGGAAACCATTCCGGCGGCGGTCAAGGCCGCCTTTCTCACCGCCCTCGCCAAAAAGGGCGAGTCGCCGGCGGAAATCGCCGCCTTTGCGCAAGCCCTGCGTGAAAAGTCCGCGCTGCCGCCCATTGACCAGGCCTGGCGCGAATCCCGGGAGATTCTTGATATCGTCGGCACCGGCGGCGACCGCCTGGGCACCTTCAACATTTCCACCACCTCGGCCATCCTCTGCGCCGCCGCCGGCGTGGCCGTGGCCAAACACGGCAACCGCGCCGTAACTTCTCTCGCCGGCAGCGCCGATGTGTTGGAAGCCTTGGGTATCCGGATTGATTTGTCACCCGCAGAAGCCGCCCGCTCGCTGCACGAGAAAAACTTCGCCTTCTTTTTTGCGCCCAATTTCCATCCGGCCTTCAAACACATCGCTCCCGCCCGCAAACTGTGCGCCGAACAGGGGCAGCGGACCATTTTCAATTATCTCGGACCGTTGCTGAATCCGGCCCGGCCTTCCGCCATGTTGGTGGGTGTCTCCCGCGCGGAACTGTGCGAGACGCTGGCGCATGTATTGCAATCGCTCGGGGTGAGACGCGGCATGGTCGTGAACGGCGTGGTCCCGACCCCGGAACGCAATCTGATGATCGACGAACTGTCCACGCTCGGAGATAACACCGTCGCGGAATTTTATCACGAACGCGGTTTTACCGTCTCCCAACTTTCGCCGGCCAATCTTCCGCTGCAACCGGCCTCCCTGGCCGATCTGCTCGGCGGGGACAAAATGCACAACGCGGAAATCACCCGCCGCATTCTGGGCGGAAAGGAACGGGGTCCGAAACGCGACGCCGTCTTGCTCAATGCCGGTACGGCGCTGTTTGTCGCGGGAAAAACCAAATCACTGGTCGAAGGCTGGGAACTGGCGGAAGCCACCATTGACTCCGGGCAGGCCACCGCCAAGCTGGCGGAACTGGCGGGGTAATACTAATACTTAATACTTATTCCGCCGCTTCCTCTTCTTCCGCCGCCAATTCGGCCGCTTCTTCCAGTGCCGCTTCGGTTGAAGCGTAATGCACGCCGAGATTGTGTTGCGCGGTCTTGTCGCCCTGACGCGCGGCGCGGATGAACCAGCGCACGGCTTCCGAGGTGCTTTGCGGCACACCGCGACCGGTCTGGTAGCACAGGCCGAGATTGCATTGGGCCGGCGCCAGTTCCTGTTCGGCGGCGGCAAGATACCAGCGCGCCGCTTCCTCGTAATCCTGCGGAACCACCTGGCCGATTTCGTAAAAAACCCCGAGATTGAACTGGGCCGCCGGATAGCCGCGTTCCGCCGCTTCCCGGTACCATTTCACCGCCTCGGCAAAATTCTGGGGCACACCCTGGCCGGTTTCGTACAGCATGCCGAGATTGAATTCCGCCGCCGGATCGCCCTGCTCCGCCGCTTCGCGCAGCCATTTGGCGGCTTCGCCGTATTCCTGCGGCACCCCGGCGCCGCTCAGATAGCAGACGCCCAGATAACATTGCGCCACGGGATCGTTCTGTTCCGCCGACCGGCGGAGCCATTTGACGGCTTCCACGTAATCCTGCCCCACGCCCTGGCCGTTTTGAAAACAGACGCCCAGATAGCATTGCGCCTGTGCATCGCCGGCTTCCGCCGCGGCGCGCATCGCTTCAAACGAATCCCAGGTTTTGCGAGCAGTTGACATCGGTGCTTTTACAGCGGGGATATGATTATCGGATTCAACGCCGACATCAAGCTGCGAATTCCGCTTCCGCCGGACGCCGCCCCGTGATACAAACTGCGCATGGCAACACCGTTAAAGATCGGTTTTTTGGGCGCCGGCAAGATGGCCACCGCCCTGGCGCGCGGCTTTATCAACGCAAAACTCGTAAAACCCGCCCAGCTTTCGGCCAGCGACCCCTATGCGGCCGCCCGCGATCATTTCACCGCCGAAACCGGCGCCAAAACCGCCGCCGCCAACCTGGAGATCGCCCGCACCGCCAATGTCCTCATCCTGGCCACCAAGCCGGACCAGGTCGCACCCGCGCTCGCGGAGATCTCCAGCGCCTTCACGCCCAACCATTTGCTTATTTCCATCGCCGCCGGGGTGACGCTCTCCAAGCTTGAAGCCGGCCTGCCCGCCGGCGCGCGGGTTATTCGCGTGATGCCCAACACCCCTGCGCTCGTCGGCGCCGGTGCCGCCGGTTTTGCCGCCGGCCAGAACACCACCCCCGCCGATGCTGAACTGGCCAAAAAACTTCTCTCTGCCGTGGGCCTCGCCGTCCAGGTGAAGGAAAGCCTGCTCGACGCGGTCACCGGCCTGAGCGGCAGCGGACCCGCCTATGTGTACCAATTCATCGAAGCCTTGAGCGACGGCGGCGTCGCCGCCGGTTTGCCGCGCGACATCGCCACCCGGCTCGCAGCCCAGACCGTCTTGGGCGGAGCGAAGATGGTATTGGAAACCGGCCTGCACCCCGGCGTGTTAAAAGATCAGGTGACCAGCCCCGGCGGCACCACCATTGAAGGCATCCACGAGCTCGAAAAAGGCAAGCTGCGCGCCACCGTCATCAACGCCGTCCGCGCCGCCACTGATAAGTCCAAAAAACTGGGGCAGGGTTAAACGCAAAGACGCCGAGTCCGCAGAGTAACGCCGAGAAGGATCAATCAACCGGTCATGCTCGTCTGACCATCTCTGCGAAACTCCTCCCCCTCCGCGACTCCGCGTTTCGTTCCGGTTCTTGGGGTCCACGAAATCGTTGCAACCCGCCCGGCGGCTGCTAGGATTCCCCGGTGAAAACAAGGTTTAGTCTGATTCCGTCGGTATGCGCCTGGGTGCTTTGCGCCCTGCTCACAGCCGCCAATTTTGTATTTACCGGTTGCACCTTCGCACCCGCGCCACCGCAACCGCCCGCCTCCACCGCCGCCGTAACCGGCACCGCCAAAACCATTCCGCCCCGCGAAAAGAATCCCTCGCTCCGCCGGTCCACCTACACGCCCCGCGTCTATCCCGTGGATGAACGCGGCTTTTCGCCCGTGGATGCCGCGCTCGCCAAGGCCTACGCCTGCGAAGAGCTCGTCACCAATGACGACGAAGGCTCCCTCAATCCCTACGTGCTCAAAGTCATCAGCGCCTACCCGCAAGACGGCTCCTACCAGTACCATTGCAGTTGGACTCCCCGCGAATATGACATCTATAACGGTGTCACCCAAGATCTCTGGTATCGCGGCATGGTCGTGGCCAAAGCCTATCCCGATGGTTCCCGTTGCAGTTATTGCTGCGGCTTCACCTTCGAAGTGTTCGTCCGCGCCATGAAACTCCGCAATATCCAAGCCGGACTCGAAGCCGACGACTTCAACGGCATGACTTTTAACGACCTCTTCAACGCTTTGCAATTATGGTATATCGAAGGCACCGGCGATTCCGAAAAACGGGCCATTGTCGGCTACGGACTCGGCCGCGCCGTCACAAATTTTGAAGACGCCCGTCCCGGCGACTTTCTCAGCCACAGCAGCACGCCCTCCGGCGGTCACTCCGTGATTTTTATGGGCTGGCTGCGCGATGAAAACAACAAGATTGTCGGGTTCCGTTACTTTTCCTCCAACCTCTCCAGCAATAGCATCGGCTTTGGCCAGGCGCATTTTAGCGACTCCACCAAAAACGGCCATGGCGTGCTGCGTCACTATGTCAACATCGGCCATGTGGGCGCGATCAGGGATTACCGTCCCTTCAACCGCGCGGAAATTCCCCATCGCAACGCCTACGCGCCCACCCAGCCAGAACGCATTATTTACCTGCCCGCGCCGGCCAAAGGCTGAGTTGCTTTGAAACGTCATCTCCCATTTGCGCTGACCACTCTGCGCCTGCTGCTCGGCCCGCTGGCCTTGGCCGGTGCGTATCTGAACCTGCCCCGATTGATCTTCCTGCCGGTGCTGCTCGTGGGGACACTTTCGGATATTTATGACGGCGTCCTGGCCCGACGTTACGGCGTGGCCACTCCCGCCCTGCGCCGGTACGACAGCGTGGCGGACATCATTTATTATCTGTTCATCCTCGGCGTCATGTGGCGGCTGTGCCACGACGTCGTGCTGCGCAACTGGCCCGCCATCGCCCTCATCCTGCTCACCGAGGCCGGCGCCATTCTCACCTGCTTTTTCAAATTCGGCAAATATCCCGCCACCCATTCGTGGCTGGCCAAATTTTACGGCCTCTGCCTGCTGTTCAGCCTCACCGCCCTGCTCGCGTTCGATGCCGGCAGTTGGGCCGTCATCAGCCTCGCCGCCGTGGCCGTGCTCGCCAACGGCGAGATCATCGCCATGCACCTGATCTCCCCCGTGCCCCCGGTGGACGTGCGGTCCATCTTTCGATTGCCGAAAAAGTAATCCATAATCTGCAATCCGCCGCCCTTATCCGTGTACAACTGTTGATTCGAGGCTTAAATTTCCGCAGTTGCCCAAAGCGCCCGGTTGAGCGATGATTTTCCCATGAGCGTTGCCGAATTACCCATCCCAATTGACCGCGAGCGAATCGCGCAATTTTGCCGGGAACGTGGCATCCGCAAATTGAGCTTGTTCGGTTCGGTTTTGCACTCCGATTTCGATCCCCAGAAAAGCGATGTGGACGTGCTGGCGGAATTTGAGCCGGGCGTATTGAAAACCGTCGGCTTTCAATATTTCGGTTATGGCCAGGAACTGGCGGCCATCTTTGGGCGCAAGGTGGATTTTTGCTCCCGCCTGCACCCGCTGATTCTCAGCCGGGTCCAGCATGAACTGTTTCCCGTCTATGAGCACCCATGACGCCGAGGTGACGCTGAAGCAGATCATCGAGGTCTGCAACAAGGCGGTTGAGTTGCGCAGCTCCATCACTTGGGAGGATTTTCGCAGTGACTGGCGCAAGCGGATGCTGGGCGAGCGATTAGTGGAAGTTTTGGGTGAAGCGGTGAAACGTTTGCCTGCCGATTTGCGCCAACGGCATCCGCAATTGCCTTGGGATAAAATCGCCGGCACGCGGGACTACATCGCGCATGGTTACGACAGCGTAGATTATGACGTGATTTGGGGCGTACTTGAGGTCGAGGCCGGCAAACTGAAAGTATCCGTCCTGGCAATTCTCGCCCAAGAATTTCCCGATCCGCCCAAACGCCAAACCGGCTAACCTGGGCTACCAGGTTTTTGCCCCGTCCCCATTTGTGTTCATCCATCCGTGGTTAAATCCTTCCGGGCAGTTTTCCCACCGCCAGACTTGCCGCCGGGGCGGTTGCTTCCGATAATCCCCCCACAATGTTTCGATCATGAACAAGCGCGCCATCATCAAGAAAATCATCGCCAAGCTGACCGGCGAACTGGAAGTCTATTTCCGCGCCGCGCAATATGCCCGCGATGAGGCCACCCACGAGCAGAACAAGGCCGAAAACAAATATGACACGCGCGGGCTGGAAGCCTCCTATCTCGCCCGGGGCCAATCCAAGCAGGCGGCCGAACTGGAAGCCGCCATCGTTGAATTTCAAAAACTCGGCGGCAAGACGCTGCCGCCCGGCACGCCCATCGGCGTCGGCGCGCTGGTGGAAATCGAGTTGGACGGCGAGCAGATGTTTTATTTCCTCGGCTCCCGCGCCGGCGGCACGGAGATCATCCATGACCGCCAGGAGGTTCTCGTCATCACCCCGCAATCGCCCCTCGGCGAACAGTTGGCGGGCAAAAAAGCCGGCGACCAGGCGCAACTCCATTTCGGCGGCAGCAAACAAACCGCCCGCATCGTTTCAGTGGAATAATCGTTTAGCTACCCCCGCTGCGTGCGCATGTAATGAAACAGGTATTGCTGCGCATACCCCGCATGCGGCCCAAAATGCGTTGCCGCAAACCGGCGCAACCGTTGCTCACTGGCGCGGCGGCGCGGAAAATATAATTCCTGCAACGCCCGCTCAATCCACACATCCACCGGAAAAGCCGAGTCAAACCCGTACGCGAACAGCAGCACGCAGTCCGCAATTTTGCCGCCCACACCGCGCAACGTCATGAGCCGTTCCCGCGCGGCCGCGTAATCCAGCGTGCGAATCTTTGCCAAATCCATCCGGCCCCCGGCGATCTCCCGCGCCGCATTCAGCAGATTCGGCGCGCGAAACCCCATCTTGCACTCGCGCAAAGCCGCCTCGCCCGCCCGCGCCAGTGATTCCGGACTCGGAAACGAATAACATTTTTCCGCCCCCATCCCCGGCAAAGTCATCAGCGGTTCGCCAAATCGTTCGCCCAGCAGCGCCACGATCTGCCGGATTTGCACAATCTGTTTGGTGGATGAAAGAATGAACGACGCCAGACACTCCCACGGATCCTGCCGCAACAATCGTAAACCCGGACACGCCGCCACCGCCGCCCGCATCGGCGCATCGTCCGGAAAAGTTCTTAGAATCGCGGCGAGGTCCGTTTCCGTTTGGAGAAAGTGATGGAGGAATTGCCAGTCTTCCGGCGACACCGCCGTTTCCGCCCGAATTCCGCCCGGTGCGGACGTCAGTCGCACGACGTGTTTCCCCAGCACTCCCTGCCACGCTTCACCCGTCCGCCGCCAGCGAAACGCCTGACCCGAATCCAGCGTGGCCCCCAGATCATAGTCGCGTACCGGAATAAAAATAGCGGTGCCCATGTTCAATCGCGTGGCCAACTGGCGGGGCGCGCCCGTCCCCGGGCGCAGCAATGAGGCAAATAAAACGGTATGAAATATGCCACGCAGCTTGAACGTTTGCACGTTGCTGCGCCCGGGGACGGGCGCGCTCCGCCGGAACCGCGACGCCAGCCGTTTCGGAAAATCTGCCCGGTTTTCACCTCGCACATGCCCGCGCCTCCTACTTCAAATGATAACAGCCCCAAAGCTGGATGCGCTGGAACACCCGGTCGCCCAGGTAAATTTCCCGCACGCCCAGATTGGTCACACTCTCGAATTCCCCCGCGATGCGCTCGGCCAGCGGATACGGCGGCGACGTGATCGGCTCGCCCACCGGCTGACGGTGCAGCCACCGCCCCAGCCAGCCCGGCGGCAGCTTGTACGGATCCAGCCGCGAAACAAAAATCGCGTTCTGACCCTGCCGATGCTTCGGATAATTGTATTCGTCCCAGAAATAAAACTGGTTCGCCGGCTCATCCGAATCAATGCAATACACCAGCGGCATCGGCGTCGTGGCCGCCGCGTGCGCCTTCGGCGAATAGATCGTGAACAGGCCCGTAATGCCGTAATGATCCGCGATGATGAACGCATTCGGATCGAACTGCACGCGTTCCGCCTCCACCTTCAGCGCCGTTTCGCGCCAGCCGCGCACTCGGTGCGTGGGATCCTTGTCGCCCGGCAAGGGGTTGCCCACCAAGCGGCCCAGCAGATCGCTGCTGTGCATGAAAATGCCCGCCAGAATGCCGATCAACAGGCCCGTGGTGAGCCAGCCTTTGAGGCGGACCGGCCGCTCCCGCCAGTACAGCACCATCAGGCAGAACAGCGGCGGCACGGCGGCCGCAATCCAGTTCGGCAGCACCCGCGAATGAAACGCAAACAGCCAGTAGCCGAAAAACAGCGGCGCACTCATGCACCAGAGAAACAGCCACAGCGGCCGGTCCCGACGCCATTGCCACGCCGCCACCGTGGCCCAGATCGCCGCCGGCAGAAACACCGGGTTCAGCAGGCCCATCTCCGACCCGACGAATTCCCAGAAATATTTCATCGTGGGCTCCCACTTGCCATGCATGCCCGCCGTGCCCGCCACGTGGGTGATGGTGATCCACCCGTGCTGCGAATTCCAGATCACCACCGGCAGCATGCAAAGCCCGAAGACCAGCAGCGCCAGCCAGGGCCCCGCCTTTTTCAGGTGCGCCCGGGCGGAGGGTTGCAGCGCCAGGAAAATCGCCCAGCAGACAATTTGAAACAGCGCCGTGTATTTGCACAGGAAACCCAGGCCCAGGCCCAGACCCACCGCGAACCAGTCGCTTAATTTTCCATCCGGCTGGATCGCCCGCCAGCCCGCCACCACCACCCACATCCAGCACAGCACCAGCGGCGGATCAATCGTCATCAAAATGGACCCCACCAGCAGCAGCGGCGTGGCCAGCGTGATCAGAATCAGGAAAAACGCCGCGCGCCCGCCCGCCTCCCGCGCCACGAACCGCAGCATCATCAGCCCCATGATCGCGGCAAACACCGGCGAGAAAAAACGCACCCCAAACGCCGTGTCGCCCCACAGCGACGTCCCCGCCCATTGAATGTAGCCAATCCCCGGCGGCTTGCTGTAATACGACAGCGCCAGATGTTTCGACCACACCCATTGATACGCCTCATCCTCGCTCAACCCAATCAGCCCGCTCGCCAGATAAATCCAGTGCCCGATCAGCGTTAAAACAATCAGCACATACCCCAGCCGCAGCCATTCGATTTCTTTCGTCGGTCCGCCGGACGCCGAAGCCGTCGCCGTCGCCGCCGCCGGGACGACCGCCCCCGAGCCGGGATTGATCAACACCGGCGTATGCGCGTACCACGCCGGGAACACCCGTTTGCCGAGCGAACCCCAGATCATCTGCGCCACCAGCACCAGGGCGACGGCATAGCCGGACCCCAGAATCGCCCCCGCCAGCACATCGCCCGGATAATGCACCCCGCAATACACCCGCGAAAACGCCACGCCCGCCGCCAGCGGCAGCATGAACCACACGCTCCGCCGGTAAAACAGAAACACCACCATCGTGGCCGCAAACCAGTTCGCCGCGTGGGCCGACGGCATGCTGCCCGAGGTCGTAATGCCCACGCGCAGAATCGCGTCCGGCAGCGCCAGCCCCGGCCGCACCCGGCCCACCGCGTGCTTGATCGTGTTGATCACCAGCGGATCGCCCAGCGCAATCACCAGCACCACCAGCAGCGCGCAAATCCGGCTGCGCGCCCCGCCAAAAAAGAGCATGCCCGCCATCACCGCCACCAACACCGGCAGCCACGGCACCCCGTGACCGCTCAGAATCGGCATCAGCCAGTCAAAAAATGGATTGCTCAGCGTACCGTTCCCAAAATGAAACAGCGCGGCATCGAGCGATTGCAACCAGTGCATGCCGTCCAGTGTAGGTGGAATTCAGCATTTGGAAAACCGAATTGCTCGCGCCTTTTAGGTTAAACCATATTGGGAATTCCTCACACCGAGCCACCGCCGTCAAGAGGGCTTGTTTGGACACCGGATATCCGACGATGCATGGAACTAACCTGTTTGCTTTGCCTTGATTCCAAAGACGGTGGGAGCACAATCCTCATCCCACCTCCTGTCTGCAAAGTACAGCTTTGCCTTGATTCCAAAGACGGGGGGAGCACAATTTGCCAACCGAGCAGCCCGAGGGCGCATCCCGACACTGCCCCCGATTAGTTGGTTTGCCAGAGTTCGTCCCAATGGTTGTTTTGTCTGGCTTCGGTGAGGGCACCCAAATGGCGCATGCCTTTGGGCGTCCAGAACTGTCCCGGACGTTTGAAGCGGCA
>CAIQKM010000065.1 GCA_903872345.1 uncultured Verrucomicrobia subdivision 3 bacterium
CGAAGGTCATCCTTGGGGATGAGTGCGAAAAGCCGCTCCCCCTCGCAAGAGACCCACTGACTGGAAAGCCGGATGCGGGAGATCCGCCCGTCCGGTTTGGAGGGAGGGGTGGCGCACTGCGCCATCCCTACCCCTATCGAGAGGCAGTGGCAAGAAGCACCCTGTCAGCCGGGGTGTAAGAGACACATGTCCGTCTCCTTTGGGTTATTTCGCCGCCAATGCCCGGCCAAGTTCACATAGGCCAAAGCGTTTTGGCGACATCCGTGCAAATCTGGAGTCTGACTCCAGATTTGCACGGCGTCTTTTAACCCCCCCCTCGTTTTCTAGGGATTTCGAAGAGAGGAGCTTGGCTGGCAGCCACAGCCATGCAGATTAAAGCATATATATCCACCACCACCAGCACTCTGCCGGGGATTGCCTTACTACGCCGGCATCCTGATCTGGAAATAACGGGGATCATGCCACCCGCTGCGAGTTGGGAAGACTCGCGCGCCGCGCGGGCACCCTCCATTTTGTAGGAGACGAGGTAACGAGACTCTAACCAAAAAACGAGGGGCAGAATATATGAGTCTCCTAACGTCGTCTCCTACGAGTTTAAACGGGAACCGTCACCCGCTTGCGTTTACTTAGTTGGCGCGGGCGCCACCAAGGAGCCGAAGAAATCGCCGCTGCGCAGGGCCAGCAAAACCGCCAGGCCGGAAAGGTCCGCCATGGATTTGACATGGCGCACGGGAAAGTTATCAATGCCGATTTTTTGCTCGCGGTTGTTCCGTGGGTTTTTCAGGTCAATGTACTTGGCCTTGCCCACGGAGACATTGAGCACGTCAATTTGCTCGAACGCAAGCCCGGTCCGTTTTTTGAATTCCGCCAGGGAAGCATTGGCGTCGGCCGGTTTGGCTACGGCCGGCAAGCCGAGGCCCAGGGAAAAGATATTCGTCTGGCCAGCCTCGTTTTTCACTATGTCGAGTTCGCCCAGATTGAAACGGAGCAGGGTCAGATGAAGCTGTCGCCGCGCGAGGGCTTCACGGTCGTATTCCACATGAATTTCCGGAATGTTCAGGAACGGTGCGCCGCCAAACTCGGGGGAGTTGTAAATCTTCAGGTCTTTGATCGTCACCACCGGTTCGGTGAGACCCAGATGGAAGCTGCCAATCTCGACATCCATGCCGGTCTGGGCGCGGATGTTGTGCTGTGCGATCAGGCGCAGAGCGGGATCCAGCAACAAGACGAAGGCCACCACCAGGACCACCAATGCGATGACTCCCAGCAAAAACAGCCGGAACATCCACTTGAAAACAAATTTAATCATGTCTTCGTTTGACTTATACGATGGATCAGCCGCCGCCTCAATGGCAAATCAAAGCGGCACTTCCTCGGGGCGGACTTCCAGGCATTCGTCCTGATCCTCCCAAACCACCGCCGGGTAGAAATCCAATAATTTTGGCGCCAACTCACGTCCCGCGCACGCCAGCAGTCGTTCGGCCTGTTGCGCGGCGTTTTCGTAGGCGTTGTCATAATTGCCCACGCGTCGGCGTTGACGGTCATCCCAATGGGCCACGGCGTGAACGGGCTCGTACTGTTGCGCCCAAGCTTCCAAGACCGGCCGGACCTCGGCGGATATTTCCTCAAACGGCACCAATATGGCATTGCAATGCTGGCAGATCAGCCCTTCCACCCGTACATCGCGCGTGAGCAATGGCAGAAAGGGGGAGCCGCAACAGGATGCAGTGGTGAAAGCCGCCGGCGGTGTCGCCAGCCGCTGATTCCAAATCTGCCGGTCATTGGCCACTTGTGCCGCCAGTCGATAGGAAAAGACCAGCGGATGGGACAACCGCCAGACTTTGCCCTCCAACTGACCCAGCGTCTGGGCGAGCCACCGCGCCAGCGTCTGGTCATCCCACGCTTGAAACACGGTGCCATACTCCTTCAGGAGGTTATTGATCGGTGATTCGGATTCAAATGGCATTTGCCAGCATCATGATGCGAGAACGGGGTTTTGTCGAGCGGTGTTGAAATTCTCGATTTGAGTGAGTGGAAGGTGAGGCCTAACTGGGGGTAATTTATCTGGAAAACCCGCTGGTTAATCTATGTGCATCTTACTGAAAAAATCATAAATATAACAAAAACAGATATTTGCGATTTTTACTATTCCCCGGTGATAATCAGTAAGTACAAGATAGTAGGCGCGTCACTCCTTGCGCCGGCGTAGCGAATCCGTATGCGTTCGTTGGCAGTCGGTCGCGCGCACAGAGTGACGCGCCCTACCGAGCATAAACCCATTCCAACGTCCATTACCAAGATTGGGTATGAAAGGGACAAAGTTGGTTTCAACCTTCTCCCTCACCCCCCTGTCTCTTCCTCTTCTTTCTCAACCACACAGGTCTCACATCCACCCGTTTCCAGCAACTCAACCTTGCTGGCGGAACGTTTTAACCATACCAGCAAAATACTGATGTCCGCCGGGGATACGCCGGAGATGCGCGTGGCCTGGCCGATGGTCGCCGGGCGAATTTTGGCCAGCTTCTGGCGCGCTTCCAAACGCAGGCTGGGTACGGTGGCATAATCAAATGCTGGCGGAATATTTTTATCCTCCAGCGTCTTCAATTTGGCCACCTCAGTTTCTTGTCGCTCTACATACCCGGCATACTTGATGGCGATTTCCACCTGCTGGACAACTTCCACCGACAGATTTTCGATCCGATTCGGCATGGTTTGATAATTCATCTCCGGACGCGACAGAATTTTGGCCAGCGAATCGCGTACATGAAACGTTTTATGCAAACGGGCGAGCTCGTCGTTAATCGCCTGCCGTTTGGCTGCGAACTGGTCGAAATTCCGTTTCGGCAGCAAGCCTACGTCCCAACCCATTTGGCTAAGGCGGAGATCGGCATTGTCTTGGCGCAGTAGCAACCGATACTCCGCCCGGGAAGTGAACATCCGGTAAGGCTCGGAAGTTCCTTTCGTGACCAAGTCATCAATCAACACCCCGATATAAGCCTGGTCGCGACGCAGGATCAGTTGTTCCTGTTGCTTCGCCTTCCGCGCGGCATTGATCCCGGCAATGATGCCTTGCGCTCCGGCCTCTTCGTACCCCGAGGTGCCATTGATTTGGCCGGCAAGAAACAGATTGGCGCAAACCTTCGTCTCCAGGGTTGGGTACAGTTGAGTTGGAAAAGCGAAGTCGTATTCGACCGCATACGCCGGCCGGAGAATCTCCGCCTGCTCACAACCGATGATACTGCGGATCAAATCCACCTGCACTTCAAACGGCAAGCTGGTGGAGCAACCATTCACATAGAACTCATCGGTTCCAATCCCTTCCGGCTCCAAAAAAATCTGATGCCGCTCCTTGTCCGCGAATTTGACGAACTTGTCCTCGATGGACGGACAATACCGCGGCCCGATGCCCTCGATCTGGCCCGAGTACATGGGCGACTTGTGCAGGTTCTCCCGGATGATTTTGGCCGTCAGGTCGGTTGTGAAAGTGATGTAGCAGGGCAACTGACCGTTAATGCGGTCCAAAATGGAGCCTGGCGGGTACTTGCCGTCGGACTGACTGGGGATGGGTGACGGGATGTGTTTTTGTTCCACGTGGAACAAATCATCCTTCCAAAAGGTGAAATAAGACACCGGTTCGTCACCGGGTTGAATTTCGGTCTTGGAAAAATTCAGTGACTTCCGCAGCAGGCGTGGCGGGGTGCCGGTTTTAAGTCGGCCCAGTTCCAGTCCCAACTCTTTCAAGGAGGCGGAAAGATTCATCGCCGCCGCATCGCCGGCGCGACCACCGGATTGCTGGTTCGCCCCAATGTGCATCAGCCCGCGCAGGAATGTCCCGGTGGTGATGACAATGGAAGTTCCCAAATATTGAACCTCCAACGTGGTCTCCACGCCGAAGGCGATGCCATCCTTATGCAGTATTTTGGCGGACTGGCCTTGTTTGACGTCCAAGTTGGGTTCGGATTCACAAACCCATTTCAGTCGGAATTGGTAGGCCTTCTTGTCGCACTGGGCGCGGGGGGCCCAAACCGCCGGGCCTTTCTTCGTGTTCAGCATCCGGAACTGGAGCCCCGTCATGTCCGTGGCTTTGCCCATTTCTCCGCCAAGAGCGTCAATTTCCCGTGCGAGGTGGCCCTTGGCCAGACCGCCGATGGCGGGATTGCAGGACATCTGGCCGATGGAATCGGCATTGATAGTAAGAAGCAGCGTCTGACAACCCATACGGGCTGCCGCCAACGCCGCTTCCACACCTGCATGACCGGCACCAACGACGATGACGTCGTAGCGTTTCGGATAAACGAACATTCCGCAGACTATACCAGTTTGAACTGCGCTTCAAACGGGTTCTGTCCCTCGATCTTGGAAATGTGATGAACCGGATTGGCCGCCAAATGATTGACCACTTTGAAAACGGTTTCGATCTCCGCATCACGGCTGATGGCCTTGGCCAAGTCGGGGACGGTGAATGACTGTCCTGCCTTCGATTTCAGGAAGGCGATAATCAGCCGCTGCACTTCTATCACCGTGCCAGCCGCCTTCTTGCCGGCTTCGACCCCGGGCTGGTGATAGGCATTGATATTGACCAAGCTGGCGTAAAGACCAACCGCGCGTTCAAACAACGCGATTAACAAACCAACCACAAAGGGGCTGACTTCCTTGACCGTGAGCGTAATGGATTCGCGATTGTTTTCGGCCAGGGCCGAACGAGTTCCGAGGAAGAATCCTTCGAGAAAATCACCCGAGGTCACGTCCGGCTCGGTGATGACCGGTTGGCCGTTTTGATCTTTCAACACTTCAATGAACGTCGCGAAGAAATTATTAACGCCATCCCTAAGCTGTTGTATATAAGAATGTTGATCGGTTGCACCCTTATTGCCGAACACACAAATGCCTTGGTTGACCACTTTGCCATCCAAATCCAATTCTTTGCCCAAAGATTCCATGACCAACTGCTGAAGATACTTGGAGAACAGCTCCAAACGGTCTTTGTAAGGCAAAACTACCATGTTTTGGGTTCCTTTACCGTTACCGGAAGCGAACCAAGCCAAAGCCAGCAGGGCGGCTGGGTTTTCCTTGGTGGATTTGGAACGAGTGGCAATATCAATGGCCTTCGCGCCCGCCAAAATGTCGTCAATATCAATGCCTTGCAATGCCGCCGGGAGCAGCCCGACGCCGGAGAGCTCGCTCGTGCGACCACCGACCCAGTCCCACATCGGGAACCGTTCGATCCAGTGGTTGGCCAGCGTGTATTTGTCCAGTTCGCTGCCAAACATGGTCACGGCCACCGCATGTTGGCCAAAATTCAGGCCAGCCTTTTCATAAGCCGCTTGGGCTACGAGCATTCCGTTGCGGGTTTCCTTGGTGCCGCCGGATTTGGAAATGACAATGGTCAACGTTCGGCCCAGATTGGTGCCAATCGCCGCCAGCACACGTTCCATGCCGTCGGGATCGGTATTATCAAAGAAATAGGGTTTTAGCTTATCCTGCCCGGGATTGCCCAAGGCTTGGGCGACGAATTGAGGTCCCAGGGCCGAACCGCCGATGCCCACGAGCAGAAAGTTCTCAAAATTACCGGCCGATCCGGCAATGGCGCCGGAATGAACCTTGGCGGCAAACTCCTTGATTTTCACCAGGGTTTGCTCGATTTCCGTGCGAATTTCCGGTGTTGGTGCCAGCGCGGGATTGCGGAGCCAGTAGTGGCCCACCATGCGCTTCTCATCGGGATTGGCAATGGCCCCGGCTTCCAACGCGAGCATGTCCGCGAACGCCTTCTGGATTTTCGGCTCCAAGGCGGCGAAGAACGCGTCATCCACATTCATCCGGCTCAGATCCACCGCGAGCCCGACCGCCGGGAATTCGGTGTAATATTTCTGAAAGCGTTCCCACCATTGCAATTTTGTATAATTCATAAAATCTCCGGGAGCGATTGAATGATTTTACGTCCATCCCTGGCAAGCAAATTCGCCCCGCCCCCGGCGGAAAATTTGGCAATGTTGCCGCAAAGAACGCAGAGAACACACAGTTTGACCCGATGCCCCCGAATCGGAAGCGTAGCGCAGCCGTCCCCGGCTGCGAGTTCAAGCACCGTCTCGGTGCGTGTCCCCTGCTTGACAGCCGCTGGCGGCGAGACGCCGCCAGAACTCGCAGGCGCGGACGCCCGCGCTACACCAGCCATGCCTTTTCAGCTAAAAACCGCAGATGAACGCAGATAGCGAATCCCAAATCAACGGTTGGAAAAGTTCGGATGCTCACCTTTACAGTGACAAGCTCCTGCGGCGGGAATCCTTGTACATCTGCGTCTATCTGCGGTTGAATTTCCGTTTTAAGGTTCAATCAGAAGGTGTCAGGACCGAGTCCCGGTGATGAGGATTAAAAAATTTTGAAAAATTGGTGTTGGAAAATTAGTTGCAAGTTTTTTGGGGAAGAGTATAACCACATTTACATTTGCGAATATTTTGTTCTGTAATGGATTAACCATGGCGCGGTGCCTGCGGCGGCGCAAAGCGACGATGACGTCGGCAGGATCGCTGGCGATTAAAGATGACACTCCAGACCGATTTTGCCAATAATACTGTCTTGGATCGTACTCACAAACGAATAATAGCAATTACAATTGCCCCCTTATGAAAATCACGAACACGCACCCGACGCTGAACGAACAAAAATCGTAAAATGTCTGCCGGTCACGCCATACGACCAGTCACCGCTGTCCAGGATTTGATCATTCCGGATGTTGTGCTCGTTACAAATGGCGGTCCGATGTCGCGTCCGTTAAACATCATTTACAGCACCAACCCGGAATTGGCATTTGACGCTTCTGGTGCCAAATATTGCATCAAGGGATCGGATGATGCTGGCATTGTGCTGGCGGAGCTTTTGGGCCATATTCTGGCAGGTTTTTTGCATATACCAGTGCCGGACTTTGCCGTCGGTCACTTTAGCGACATTGGTTCGCCAGTGTTTGCATCTGCTTTCGTCGAGAATGCAGCGCGGGATGTTGAGCCCTGGCTCAAACGCGGCAAGGTGAGCAAATGTGACACATTGGCAAGGTTGATTGCCTTGGATGTCTGGATTGCGAATAATGACCGGAACATCGGCAATTTGCTTGGACGACCTGTAGCGGCGACGGATAATGGAAGTATAGAGTTGATTGCAATTGATTTTGAGAAAGCAGCCACCGTTCGTAAGGCCGCACCAACAATTGAAATAACCACCATGCCGCCAAAGTCGTTCTGGCCACGCGGTACGCTCGGCACGCTTTGCAAAAATCAGGCGAAAATTGCCGATGCTGGCATTCCTGATTTTAGAAAAATCACGGACGGACAAATTGACAGTGCAGTATCCGCCTGTTTTGCGGCTGTTCGCTTGGAAAATGCCGCATGGGGCGACACAATTGCATCGGTGTTGAAAAAACGTCGGGATAAAATAGAATTGATTGTCAAAGCCGAATGGAACTAAAGCCACATTTTCGAGTCGTTCGATTCTCGCCGGTTCCTGAAATTCAAGAGCCGGTCAATGTGGCGTTGTTGTTCGTTGCCGACCATGCACGGCTGGTCAGCGATTTTGAATTTCAAAAATTAGGCTGCATCGCGCCAAATTACGACAAGGCCATGTTGCGTTTCTGGCTTGAAGATATAGCCGAGGACTTGGCGAACATAAAACCCCAGGACGCATTTGCCCACATTGCCTCGCGTTCGCCACAAATTCAAGTGGGCGATACGCACTGGTTGACACAGCAGTTATCTCCGGCGTTTGAATCGCGCTTGGTTGATATATATTTGCACCGGGATCCCCGGCGGAGTAAGCACGCCGACAATCACATTCATTACGTTGATACACTGATTGACGACGCGATCAAGAATCCCGCTTTCGATGCAACAGGGATGTTGAGACGCATCAAACCAGATAAATTTCTTTCCGATACCAGCTTGAAATTGCTTGGCTCGGTTGGAAATATTCATTTTTCACGGGTGAAGAATGGCACGAATAAAATCGTAATTATGGACGGACTCAATTTGAGCGTCGCCAGCAAAGCACAGTTGAGTTCGCGCGCCGCGACCGTTGGCACCGGTTTTTACATATTTGGCAACAGCCGCGCCCGGCTTGAGCAGATTGAACAGAAAAAAATCGTCAGGGCCGCATTTCTTTTCAACCGACCCCAAACCGGCGATCCTGAAATTTCTTACTTGGCGGACGTAATACGCCGGGATTCAGATTTGCTGGTGGAGCCTGAAACCGGCAAAAATGTTGCGGAAATTCAGCGTGAGTTGCAGACCAGTTCAGCCAATCTTTTGCCCTAAAAAAACACATGGGCGAGAATAATTTTAGACTTTTGGAAGCCCCGATCATTGAGGCGGTGCTGGACATTGATTGCGACATGCCGCCCGGCAGGGAAATTTCAACGCTAGAACCAGCGGCGCATGAAAAACTGCGGCCCCAATATACAAAAGTCCGTCGGGTATTCGTCCAGACACATCAGATTGAAACACCGCTGGGCGAAGCACCGAAGTTCAAGCTCCACCAAGCCGTTCACGGGTTGCAATTTTTGTCCGAGGACGAAAAGCAACTGGTGCAGTTTCGGGCACAGGGATATTCATTTAACCGACTGGCCCATTATACCAGCTTGGACGATTATTTGCCGGAGATTGAACGGACGTGGCAGATATTCGTTGCGGTGGCGGCACCGGTGCAAATTCGCAGCCTGCGGTTGCGCTACATCAATCGCCTCATGCTCCCCATGCCGGAAAAAACGCCGCTCCAACTGGAAGAATACCTAAAAGTCTGTCCGCGCCTGCCGGACGAAGAAAAATTGACGTTCACCGGTTTTCTTAATCAGCACACCGCCGTTGAGAATGGAACGGGAAATCAGGTTCACATCATCC
Source organism: uncultured Verrucomicrobia subdivision 3 bacterium (assembly GCA_903872345.1). Lineage (GTDB taxonomy): Bacteria > Verrucomicrobiota > Verrucomicrobiia > Limisphaerales > UBA11358 > UBA11358. The sequence continues at coordinate 8,880 of CAIQKM010000065.1, forward strand.
TGACCAACCAACCCGCCGAAAATAAGAAGCTACCCTTAATCCTAGACATTACTGCCGAGAACACCGCGCAGTCCGAGGTTGAAAACTGGCCTTGTCTTCTGGCGCGGATTCAGGCATTAAGAGTCTTGAAAAACCGAGTGTTTCGCAACACATTGACCGAAAAATGCCTGAACCAGTATCAACAACGCTAGGAGTTTGTTGGTTGACTTATGCCGTCTCACAGGGCGGAATACGCGGCAGCAGTGCCTACTCCGATGACGCCAAGGCGGTTGGCGTGAAAGTCACCGCAGTAGCCCAGCAATTTGAGCGTTCCCAGGCCCTTTTTGGGGACAAGGCGGCGGCACTTTCACAATTGCGGGAGATGGCAATTGAATGTGTCGAACCTGGTTGGGATGGCGGCGAAGCGCGCGCGATCAATCCGCTGGCGATTTCTACCGCCGAAAATTTTATCCGTGCCCTGCCCAATTTTATTCCCCTGCCGGAATTTGCCCCGGAACCGGATGGCTCAATCTCATTGGATTGGCTTCCATCCCGGCATCGAATGTTTTCCATCAGCGTTGGTACCAACAACCGTCTGGCATATGCGTGGTTGGACGGCACGGACAAAGGCCACGCAGTTGCGCGTTTTGATGGTGACAAAATTCCACAAAGAATTGTAGAGGGCGTTAACGCAATTTTAAGTCATGGGAATTCTTCTGTCAGGACTGCCTGATATAGTCGGTAACGAGGAGGAAGTTACTCGGTTTCTGACGCAGAGCAGCCATTACAATTCCACGATGCCCAAACCGGCTGCGTTTCTGCCAGACCCAAAACACCGGAATAAATCGGTCTTTCGTTGCGGAGCCAATCCAGAGCGCATCCGCGAGCATTGGGAAAGATCCACAAATTTTCAGCAGACACTAAAAGCGGCTGCCGTCTGTAAAACTGTTGAAGTCAGGAACGCCGGGGTGGATGTCATTGCTAAGGAACCGCCAGATGCACACGCTAACATTGAAGGCTGGCCTTGGTTGGATAACGATCCAGAACTTCAAAAAGCCAAGCAAAAGGAAATTGCTTTAGTAATTGCACAAAAAAGTGTCTTGGTGATATTTTAATCAGTTCGCAGTTTTATGAAGGGGTCGGCTTGCTATTGACAAATAGCTGATGGCTTTGGCAAAGGCTCTCCCCTCTCTGTGCCCTGCGTTCCATGCGGCCAAACCAGAATGTCACTTTGCCTGCCACCCGATTTTCAAAACCGCATGAAGAAATCCCAGGTCTCTTTTGAAATCCAGTTGTCATGGGATCCGGGATCCGTCATGTAATCCGTATGCCCGCCAACGAAGGAGCCAAACACCACGGGATATTCCTTGGGACAGCCCTTGAACTCCGTCGTGACATGCGTGGGGGTGGTGGCGACGGGTATTTCGGGCAGTTGCGTAACCCCGTTGTCTTCGAGGTGCGTCAGGACGCAATATTTCCCGCCTTGTTTCCGCTCATCTGAGTGGACATATACGCAGGTGCCGTCCTGGGTGCCGGTGGTGCTGTAAAACGCCAGGCGTTCGTGCTTGTCGGCGGGAAGATAAATATTCCAATTGGCCGGGGCATAACAGGCAACGGCGCGCAGATCTTTCTGGTATTCTAACGAGAGCGAGTAGGTGAACATCGCGCCGAAGCTGAAGCCGCAGCAAAATATGCGGGAAGTGTCCACGTTCAGCCTGTCCTTGAACAGCGCGAGCATGTCGCCAAAGAAAACATGGTCTTTGTTATCACGCCCCCGCCACGGCATGCCATCCGTGTATCCCTGGGGCGCCACGAAAATGACGGGCACATGATCCCTTTCCGCGCAGGTCTTGAGTCCGTAAAAATTATTTTCCACCATCGTCTTCATGCTCCCGCCCATCATGTGCATGGCAAAAATCAACCGGCAGGGTTTGTTTTTGTCATAATCGGCCGGAATATCAATGGTGTATTTGCGGGTCAGCCCCGCGCTCGTCATCGTGTAGGTTCCGCTTTTGAAATCGCCCAACTCCTTGCCGCAACCGGCGCTGGGGACAGGGGTGTTCTTCAATCTGTGGGCGGCATCAACGGATGATGATGTCAATGTGCTGCACGAAGTGAACAGTGCCAAAGCAATCACCGCGAAAGAAATGGGCTTAATCATTGGGTTGTCGTGTCTGGTTGCGGGAATGACTTGGCTGGCTGGATATTATACCGATTCTTATGGAACGGCTGGTGCTGTCAAGCTTGGGTTATTTTACAATCAGACTATCAACTTACCGGCAGCGTGATATGCATGGCCGTGCCCCGGCCCATCCGTGATACAATCCGGATCTGCCCGTGATGGGTTTCAATGATGCGCCCGACGATTGCCAGGCCAAAACCATGGCCTTTGGCCTTTGTGGATGTCAGCATGGCCCGGAAGGCGTGTTGCTGTTGTTCCTTCGTCATGCCGCCGCCGGTATCCTTGAAAACCACTTCCACCTGATTTGTGGGCAGCGAACGCGTAATCACGGTCAGGGTCCCGCCTTCGGTCATGGCTTCCGCCGCGTTGAGTATCAGATTCAAAAACGCCTGCTCCAGTTGCGGGGCATCGCCGGACACCAGTGGCAGATCCGTTTGCAAATTGCGGATGAGCCGCACGCGCTGGTTGGCCAGCTTGTGTCGCACCAGCAGGCCCATTTCGTCCACCAGATCATTCAGGTTCACGGGGGCGAACTGGGGCTCCGTGGTCCGGGCAAAATCCAGGATCTGATCCACGATTTTGTTCAAGTGCTCAATCTTTGATTCAATGATGCGGGCGTCCTTGGAGCGCGGATCACCCTCCTCAAATTTCAGGTTCAACGAGTGGTACAGCAACTTCATCACCGTCAGTGGATTGCGGATTTCATGCGCCACTTCCGCCGCCAGCAGTCCCAGTGCCGAGAGCTTTTCGTTCTGGCGCAACTGTTCCTCCACATCCACCACCCGTTCGTAGAGCCGCGCCTTTTCAATCGCAATGGCCGACAATTCCGCGAGCGCCGACAGAATCTGGATTTCCTCGTTGGAAAAGGTGTAGGGCCGGGCCGTGTAAACACTCAAGGCGCCGATGCATTGGCCTGAAAAAATCAGCGGAACGCTCAACAGCGAAACCAGACCTTCGCGCCGGGCCAGTTCCACATTTTGATAGCGCGTATCGGTCTGCACGTCGGCGACTTGCATCGCTTTTTTCCGTCGCACCACCACGCCGATCAGACTTTCCTGAACGCTCAGGCGGGGTTTGTTGACATACGCCTCGCCGGCGCCGTAACTCGCCCGCAGGTCCAGCCATTCACGGGTGTCATTCAGCAGCATCAGCGAGCACATCCGTGCGCGCATCAGTTCGCAAGCCTCGCGGGTAATGGCCCGCAACGCCTCATCCACATTCAAGGGCGAATTGATCGTGCGGCTCACCGTCGAAAGCGATTGAAACAACATCACTTTCAGCCGCAATTGTTCGTACAGCCACGTATTGTGGATGACGGTGGAAGCCTGGATGGCCAGTTCCTGCAACAACTCCTGGTCATCCTCGGAAAAAGCGTCCACCCGGTCCGAATCCACATTGATCACGCCGCGCAGTTCGCCCCGCACTTCCAGCGGCACCGCCAGTTCCGAGCGGACGTCGCGGCGGATGCTCACGTACCGTTTGTCCTGCGTCACATCGCCCACCCGGGCCACCTTGCCGGTCTGGGCCACCCAGCCCGTCACGCCTTCGCCCACGCGCAGTTTGAGTCTGCGCGCGGCCGAGGAAAGATTTTGCGCAGCATGAATTTCCAGAAAATTGGTCGAAGGATTGATCAGCGCCAGCGACCCGCTGGATGCGCGCATGATCCGCACCGCCTCGCTCACAATGAGTTGCAGCGCCTCCTGCGAATCGAGCGTGGCGTGAATTACGTTGCTCACCTGATACAACAGGTGCAATCGCTCGCGGCTCGCCTTTAATTTTTGAATCTCGTCGTTCACCGGCAAATGGCTGTTGGAATTTTATTCTCCTTAAACGCTCCGCACGCAATCTATGCGCAAATGCGGCGGATGAGAAATAAAATTTAGCGCACCCGGGTCGTCAGCCAGATGCCCAGCCCGCCAAACAGAATATTCGGCAACCACGCCGCCAGCCAGCCCGGCAGATGCCCGCCCATGCCGAGCGAGAGGCTGATGGATTGGATCACAAAAAAACCGAAACAGATAAAAATGCTTCCCGCCACGCCGAAAAACAGATTGCGCCGCCCCGAAGGCGCGCCAAAGGGAATGGCAATCAGCACCACCACCAGGCAGGTGAACGGCGCCGCCAGCCGGCCGTGAAATTTCGTCAGCACCAAGGATGCCTGCCGGGTGTGGGCGTATTTCAGATCCGGATGCAGATGCATGTAGTCAAACAAGTCGGCCAGCGGAATGTCCGGCATGCGCGAGCCGCCCACGGACATCAGCGGCGCGATTTTCACTTCACTGAAGATCTCCCGCGGTGTCTCGGTCAGTTCCGGCAGCACCATTTCATTGGTATGGAAAAGGCGCAATAGCGGCGCCGTCTGGCCCGCCTGCCGGTAAACGTTCACCTCGGAAAAAAGCCAGTTTCCGTTGGTGTAAACTGCGGACGCCGCCTGCAGCAACTGCCAGGAACCGTCGGCCAGCATCCAGCTTACCTTAAGTTTGTGTTCCGGCGGGATGGGGCTGTAATCGCCAATGAGCCAAAAATGCCGGTCGCCCCCGCTGTAAAAACTGACGTCGTGCAGTTTTTTCTGCACCACCATGTCATCGTCTTTTTGCACATGCAGCCGCAGTGTCATCGCCGCCTGCTCGTTGCCATACGGCACGATGACTTCATTCAGTCCGTACATGCCGGCCGTGGCCGCCAGGCCCACGATGAAATAGGGTGCGCACAGTCGCCAGAGGCTCACTCCCGCCGCCCGTAACGCGGTGATTTCGTTATGCTTCGCATGGTGGGTCAGGGCATACAGCAGCGCCAGCAGGAGCGCCATGGGCAGCACCTGTGCCAGAAAGCCGGGCGTGTCCATCGCCACATACGTCACGATTTCAAACCCGTGCAACTTGCGTTCCTGGAGTTCCGGCAGCTTGCTAAACACGTCAAAGGCTACCCCGAAAACCATGAAGAAGCCGAGGCAGTAAGCCAGCGGCGTGAGCAATTCAAGGAACAGATATCGGTCATGCAACCGCATTCCCCCCAGCTTAACGGGCGCCCGGCGGTTCTGCCATCCGAAACGGTTGCCGGAAAGCGCTTGCATTTTTGGCCAAACCATATAGTTTCCCATGCCCTTCTGTTATGGGTTGGTAGCTCAGTTGGTAGAGCAGTGCCCTTTTAAGGCATTGGTCCGGGGTTCGAGTCCCCGCCAACCCACCATTTTTGCCGGCCGGGGCCACCCGGTGGCCGGCCATTTCGTGCTTCGCTTGGGTAAGGCGGTGATATTCAGGCGCAGGCGGGCATCCCCAGATTTCACCCGGTAATACGTTTTTTGCCCGGACTTTGTCATTTTTAGATTGTCATGACCGGGGTGTTACGAATTTAATGCACCGGTTCGATAATGCAGCGGTGAAAACCAACCGCGCCGGCATGCCTGCCGTGCGTATTGGCGCCGCTGACGGACGATGGCGTGGAATAATCAAAATCGGGCGGATCTCGATGAAAATGGATATGGAAATGAATGCGGCCAAGCGAGCGCGGAAGACATTTCGGCGCGATCCACGTTTAATGCAAGCATTCATTTCTGCTAATACTGGCCATTCTCCGTTTGAGTTTTTAAGAAACGAGGGTAGATTTTGCACATCAAAGCACTGACGCAAATCAGATTCTGGGGCGTTCGTGGTTCAGTCCCTTCACCCGGACCGGACACGGTGCGTTATGGCGGCAATACGACCTGTGTTGAAGTCCGGCGCGGCAATGACCTCATAATATTGGATGCCGGCACCGGCCTGCGCCGCCTGGGCCAGGCGTTGATGGCCAAGAAGGCGGACAGCCGCCGGCTGAATCTCAACCTCCTGATCACCCATACCCATTGGGATCATATTCAGGGGCTGCCTTTCTTTGCCCCGCTTTACGAAGCCCGCTGGCGGCTGCGCATCTTTGGTTATGAAGGAGCCCGCAAAAGTCTGGTTGCCGCCCTGACCGGCCAGATGGAAAGCACCTATTTTCCGGTGCCTTTCTCCCGGCTCCCGGGCAATATCAATATTCAGGAACTGGATAAATTTGACTTCCGCCTCGGCGAATTCCAGATATCCGCCTTGCGCGCGAATCATCCCGGAGTTTGCGTCGGCTACCGGCTCACCACTCCGGAAGGCAAAATCGCCTTTTTCCCCGATACGGAACCGCGCCAGGGTGGCGATGACCGTGAAATGATTGAGTTTGTCCGCGGCGCGGATGTTCTGATTCTGGATTCACAATACGATTCGGCCGAATACCGGCGCCATACCGGCTGGGGACATGGCTGTGTGGTTGATTCCGTGCGCCTTGCCATTCAAGCCGGGGTAAAACGGTTGGTGCTCTTTCACCACGATCCCGACCACGATGATCGCAAGCTGGATGCCTTGTTAAAACATGCCCGTGAACTGGTGACCCAAGCCGGATCCAAGCTGAAAGTGGAGGCCGCCCGCGAAGGCCGGTCCATCAAATTAGCCGCCAAAACCGCCCGCTGACCGTCCGTCCGCCGGTCGAAACTCAGAAAAGTCGCTTGGCAGTGGCGGCTCATTCTGTTTTATTGGCCCCGCTTGATGAAACCATTTTCCGCCATTGCCCTGCTGTTGACTGTCGCGCTTTTCCCCCTCGTGGTCACCGCGCAGGATGCCGCCGAAAAAATCGAAGTCATGGCGTTGAGCCATTTCATTCAAGGTTCCGTGGAAGGCAGTCTCGAATTTGAACCCGGCGGCACCATTGTCGGCACCAACGGCATTATCGCCAAATACAAAGGGGCCTCCCTCTCCGCCGACAGTGCCACGGTGGACACCAAGACCGGTGAAGTCCTGGCCGACGGTCATGTCCGAATCGAATCCGGCGACATGCTCTGGGTGGGCGACCATGTTCGCTACAATTTCAAAACCCACCAGATGGAGAGCGAGCAGTTCCGCACCGGCAAGGCGCCGGTCTTCGCCGGCGGCTCGCAGTTGACCGGCGATCGCGACGCCAACGTTTATACCGCCACCAATGCCTTCGTTACCACCGATGACATCAGTGACCCGGCCGTGTGTGTCCGGGCCAGTCGGATGAAGGTCATGCCCGGGGATTCCATTGAAATGTGGAATGCCGTGGTGCTCGTCCATGGCGTGCCCATGTTTTATTTTCCCTATTATCATCGCACCCTTGGTCCGCATGCCAACCATTTTACTTTTAAACCGGGGTTCCGCAGCGCGTACGGAGCTTATCTGCTCAACACCTACGAATGGTATGTGGGGGATATGGCGGATGGCAAAATCCACGGGGATTACCGCAGCAAACGCGGCTTTGGCACAGGTCCGGATGTAAATTTGCACCTTGGCCAGTGGGGCGACTTCAAATTTCGGTATTATTATTTGAATGACAGCCGGCCCAATAGCAGCACGAACAACCTGCCCATCTACCGTAACATTCCCAACAACCGCCAGCGCTTCCTGATGGAATGGCAGGCCACCCCCGCCACCAATTTCAACGTCAAGGCGCAGGTTAACTACGACTCCGACCCGCTGGTCTTGCACGATTTCTTTGAAGGCGATTACGCCGCCGACCCCCAGCCCCAGACATTTGTTGAGGCCAACAAGTATTGGGACAACTGGAGTCTTGATGCCCTCACCACCCCCGAGGTGAACAATTACTTCGATCAGGTCGAACGTCTGCCCGACGTCCGCCTCACCGGTTTCCGGCAGCAAGTTTTGGAGACCCCGTTCTATTACGACAGCCAGAGCTCGGTCGGTTATTACCGGAAATTTTTCGCCGATACCAATGCCCCGGGCAGCCTTTACGACAACACCAACTATTCCGCCTCCCGCATCGACACCTATAATCAAATCACCCTCCCCTGGACATTTTTTGACTGGCTGAATGTCGCACCGCGCGTGGGTGGCCGGTGGACTTATTACGGCGTCACCGATAATCCCAACCACCTGTATAACGACACCACCCGCACCGTGTTCAACACCGGCATTGGCACCTCCTTCAAGGTTTCGCGGCTCTGGCCGGAAGCCAACAATTCCCTGTTGCAGGTGGACGGACTGCGTCACATCATGGAGCCTTCGGCCAATTATGTTTATGTGCCGAACCCGAGCACCCCGCCGGCGCAGCTCCCCCAATTTGATTCCGAACAGCCCAGCCTCATGCTTTCGCCCGTGGATTTTCCGGATTACAGCAGCATTGATTCGGTTGATTCCCAGAACGTCATTCGCTTCGGCCTGCGGAACACGCTGCAAACCAAGCGCGACGGCCAGATCGAAAATCTGCTCGACTGGAATCTCCTGCTCGACTGGCGGCTTGCTCCGAAGAACAACCGGTTTGATCCCAGCCAGCCCAATACACCCCAGCCCGAGTCCACTTTCAACGACCTGTACTCGTCCCTTAATTTCCGGCCGCGCACGTGGCTGGCCCTGCAATCGCAAGTGCGGTACGCTCCCAACAGCGGCCAGCTTAATATGGCCTTCCACCAAATCCAGTTCATGCCCAATGAACGCTGGAGCTGGGGCCTCGGCCACTGGTATTTGCGGAGCAACTTTCTCGGCCAAGGCGAACCCGGCAACAATTACATCACCAGCACCATTTTCTACCGGGTGGATGACAACTGGGGTCTGCGGGCCACGCATGATTTCAACGCCCAGGAAGGCCGCCTCCAGGAACAAGCCTACACCGTGTATCGGGACATGCGCAGTTGGACTGCGGCCCTCAGCTTTCGCGTTACCGACAACAGTGTCGGCCAGACGGATTATGGCGTTTCCTTCAGCTTTTCCGTCAAGGCCCAGCCCAGCACCCATGTGGGCGATGACACCGTTCGTCCGGACCATCTGCTGAGCGAATAAGCCGCCGCCGCGAGGCCGCCCTGTCATAGCAGGGACGGCCGCACTTCCGTTGTCGAATGTTACGTATTTGTAAAACGCCACTTTCCGGTTATTCTGTCCCTGCCGATGAAAACCAAGTTTGACTCCATCGAATCCGTTCTGAGTGACATCCGCAAGGGCCGGATGGTCATTGTGGTGGACGATGCCGACCGCGAAAACGAGGGCGACCTCATTCTCGCCGGCCAGCATGCCACGCCCGCCGCCATCAATTTCATGGCCCGCTTCGGGCGCGGCTTGATCTGTGTTTCCACCACCGCCGAACGTCTCCAGCAGCTGGGCATTGACCGCATGGTCAAACAGAACCGCGAGAGCCATCGCACCGATTTTCAAGTCAGCGTGGATGCCGCCCGTGGCATTACCACCGGCATCAGCGCCGCCGACCGGGCAAAGACCATCCAGATTATGGCTTCGCCCACCGCCGTTCCGGACGATCTCGTCCAGCCCGGCCATATTTTCCCGTTGCGCACCAAATCCGGCGGGGTGCTCCGCCGCGCCGGGCATACCGAGGCCACCGTGGACCTCGTCCAGCTCGCCGGGTTGCGGCCCATCGGCGTCCTGTGCGAAATCATGAACGACGACGGCACCATGGCCCGCCTGCCGCAGCTTCGGAAGTTCGCCCAAAAGCACAAACTGAAAATCTGCACCACCGCCGCCCTTATCGAGCATCGCCGCACCCGCGAGAAACTTGTTGAGCGCGTGGAGATAGTCAAAATGCCCACCGACTACGGCGATTTTGACCTGCACCTTTATCGTTCCAAGGTGGATGATGAACATCACATCGCCCTCGTGCGCGGCACCGTGGCGGGCCGGAAAGACGTGCTGGTGCGCGTCCACAGCGAATGTCTTACCGGTGATGTCTTCGGCTCGCGCCGTTGCGATTGCGGGCCGCAACTCCACTCCGCCATGCAGCAGGTTGCCGAGGCCGGTCACGGAGTTATTCTTTACATGCGTCAGGAGGGGCGCGGCATCGGGCTCGCCCCCAAAATCAAGGCTTACAAATTGCAGGAACAGGGTTACGACACCGTCGAGGCCAATGAAAAGCTAGGCTACAAGATGGATCTGCGCGAATACGGTTTGGGCGCGCAAATTCTTTGTGATCTGGGGCTGAAAACGATCCGGCTGCTGACGAATAATCCGCGCAAAATTGTGGGGCTCGAAGGCTACGGCCTGAAAATCACCCAGCAGGTGCCGATCAAGATCAAACCCAACCCCCACAACGAACGCTACCTGAAAACCAAGCGTGAAAAGCTCGGTCACCTGCTCTGAGGCCGGTGACCGCGCCGGAAATGGCAGGCATGTCTGCGATCATTTCACACAGTCCCGAAGATACCGAGGCACTCGGTGAGACCTGGGGCCACGCCGCCCTGCCCGGCCAGGTTATTGCCCTGTCCGGCGATCTGGGTGCCGGCAAGACCCAATGGGTGCGCGGATTGGCCCGAGGCCTTGGTTTTGCCGGGCGCGTGCATTCTCCCACCTTCACGCTGGTGAATGAATACGCTGGCGGCCGGTTGAAGCTCTTTCATCTCGATCTGTACCGGCTCGAAACCCCGGAACAGGTCCTTTCTGCCGGTATCGAGGAATTTCTCCAGCCGGATGGCATCGCTGTCATTGAGTGGGCCGAACGGTTGGCCGGGCTGCGTTTGGGCCGGCTTCCCTTGGTGCACGTGCGGATCGAAATCATCAGTGAAACCGATCGTAAAATCATTTATGACCACGCTCGCCCTTGAGTTTTCCGCCGCCGAGCGGAGCGTGGCGCTCGCGCGCGACGGGGTGGTGCTGGCCACCGCCGCCGAAACCGGCGCCCGCGCCACCAATGCCTTTGCCCTGATTCAGCGGGTACTGGCCAGCGCCGGGGTTGGCCGTGCGGAAATTGAAACTCTTGCCGTCGGGCTGGGCCCTGGCAGTTACACCGGCATTCGCGTCGCCGTCTCCGTCGCCCAAGGCTGGCAGCTCGCGACCAACGTGAAGTTATTGGGCGTGGATGCCGTCACCACGCTCGCCGCCCAAGCCCAGGAACAACAAATCTTTGGCCGCGTTCATATCGTCATAGACGCCCAGCGTGGTGAATATTACCTCGCCACTTGGGAAATTTCACCCGCGGCCCGGCGTGAGCTAACCCCGCTAAAAATTGTTTCGTCAGCGGCCATTTATAGCCTTGCAGGTGAGCAGTTTATCGGTCCTGATGCCGCGCCGTTTGGAGGGAAAATCATTCACCCGGCTGCCCCAATGGTGGCCCGGTTGGCGCATGGCCGCACCGATTTCGTCTCCGGCGAACAACTGCTGCCCGTTTATTTGCGCGAATCCACGTTCGTAAAATGGTCGCCCCAAAAGACCGCCGCCCTCTGAAGCGGCGGTTTTCCCCCAAACCGGTTGGTCGGTAAGTTGTTGCCCGGAAAATGGCCTCGGCGGTTACGGCAAAATCCGGTGTGTTTCCGCCAATTTTAAAATATCCACCGGCAGAGTTGAATTTTGCCGGCACTTGCGGCATGGTGTGGTGCGTGAATAATTCCAATTCAGCCGAAGGCGGTATCAGCGGGGAACGTAAGATTCTCGATCCATGCACCATTGTTATCTTTGGCGCCAGCGGTGACCTCACCGCCCGCAAGCTGATTCCGGCATTGTATCACCTCTTCAAGGAGAAGCTCATGCCTTCTTCGTTTCGCGTGGTGGGCTTTGCCCGGCGCGAAAAGAATGACGAATCCTGGCGGACCGAACTCCGCACCGCCTTGGACCAGTTCTCCCGCACCAAGCCGGTGGATGACGCGGTCTGGACCGGCTTTGCCGCGAACCTGTTTTATTGCCAGGGCGACCTCACGGATGCCGCCGCGTATCAAAAGCTGGAGGCGTTGCTGGCCTCCTTTGGCAACAAGTCACTGCGGGAAAATCTCCTGTTTTATCTCGCCATTTCGCCCAGCCAGTTTGGCGACGTGGTGGAACAAGTGCATAATGCCAAGCTCTTGAATCGCGAAGGTCCGGGTTGGCAGCGCGTGGTGGTGGAGAAGCCCTTTGGCCGCGACCTTGCCTCTGCGCATCAACTCAATCGCGAATTGACCCGCTATGCCCACGAGCAGCAGGTCTTCCGCATTGACCATTATCTGGGCAAGGAAACGGTGCAGAACATCCTGATGTTCCGCTTCTCCAATTCCATTTTTGAACGGTTGTGGAACCGGGAATCCGTGGATCATGTCCAGATCACCGTTAGTGAAAAACTCGGCGTGGGCGAACGCGGGGGCTATTACGAGGAATCCGGGGCGCTGCGCGACATGGTGCAGAATCATATGCTCCAAGTACTCTCCCTCATTGCCATGGAACCGCCCGTTTCCCTTGAAGCGGAAGCCGTTCGCGATGAAAAGGTGAAGCTGCTCAAATCCATCCGGGCATTGACGCCCGCCGATGTGGCCAAACAGATCGTGCGCGGACAATATTTTGCCGGCGCCGTGGATGGTCAGCCGCGTCCCGGCTATCGGCAGGAAACCAAGGTTAACCCCAGCTCCAACGTGGAAACGTTCGCCGCCCTGAAGTTGTTTATTGATAACTGGCGCTGGAGTGGCATTCCGTTTTATTTACGGACTGGAAAAAACCTGCCCATGAGCGCCAGCGAAGTGCGCATCCAATTCCGGCCCACGCCGAATGTCCTGTTTGCGGCCAAGTGCGGGGACGGTCTCCAGCCCAATGCGCTCACCCTGCGCCTGCAACCGAACGAAGGCATCTCTCTGCGTTTCAACGGCAAGGTTCCCGGCATGAGTCTGGGCGTCCGTCCCGTACGCATGCATTTCAGCTACGATTCCGAGTTTGGCGCCTACACGCCCGAAGCCTACGAACGCCTGCTGCTGGAAGCCATTGCCGGCGATGCCACCCTCTTTATCCGCCGCGATGAAGTGGAAACCGCCTGGCAGATCGTGGACTCCATCCGCGCCGGCTGGGATGGCAAGCCACTGACCAACCGTGAATTTTATTCCGCCGGAACGTGGGGGCCCATTGCCGCCGATGACCTGCTCGCCCAACTCGGCCATTCCTGGCACGAGCCGCTGGTGGTGAAATAATATACGAAAAGGCTCTGATGGCATTGCTGCCATCAGAGCCTTGATCGGAAAAATTCTTCGCTGGTAACGGCGGTAACCCCGTTACTTTTTCACCACTTTGACGATCCCGGTCGCTGGATCATAATTGATCTGGTAGCCAAACGGAGCATCCGGGACTTTTCCCAGGTAATGTTCCTCCACCAGTTCGTCCAAACTCTTGGGCAGCCGGCCTTCGCCCGCCTGAAATTGCTGGATGGCTTGGTTCACGTAGGCGAGATCAATCTGCTTTTCGGAATATTTCTTCGCCTGCACCACGGCGCCGACATAATCCCCCGGTGCTGTCATGGGATTGCCCGAGTCATAGCGCCCGGTTGCATTCGTGGCGGACGGCGGAGTTTCCGTTTTTTTACCGCAGCCCGCCAGCAGCCCGGCAGCGGCGGCGAGGATCAAAAGGGATGGCAACGTCTTCATGCCAGCAAACTACGCCCCTGCCGGAAAAAAGCAAAACGGAAATTTGCGCCGGGCGCTGCCGGGCTGACTGGTTTCATGCGAGGATTTTGGCCGCCAACACCCGGGCCTGGCGGATGAGGTTTAAATCCTCCGCCAGATTGCCGAACCGGAGCCGCATGGACCCGCTTTGCCGCTGCCCGAGCAGTTCACCCGGTCCGCGCAATTTCAAATCCGCTTCCGCGATTTTGAATCCGTCGGTGGTATCCGCGAGAATTTTTAACCGCGCCTGCGCCTCGTCCGTCAGCGCGTCGGAAATGAGGATGCAAAAACTTTCGTGCGCGCCGCGGCCGATGCGTCCCCGCAACTGATGCAACTGGGCGAGACCGAAATGTTCCGCATTTTCAATCAGCATCACCGTGGCGTTGGGCACATCCACCCCCACCTCGATCAGCGAGGTGGCCACCAGCGCTTGAATTTTATTCGCACGGAACGCCGCCATTACCAATTCCTTTTCCGCCGGTTTGATGCGGCCGTGCAGGAGGCCGGCCTGAAATGGGGCCAGCGCTTTTTTAACCGTTTCAAATTCCTTCGTTACGGCTTTGATATCCTTGTCTGTGTCCGCCACGTCCACGCGCGGATAGACAATGTACGCCTGCCGTCCCGCCGTGATTTTCTCGCGGATGAACTCAAACACTTTCGGCAATTTTTCGGTGGTCCGCACAAACGTCTTGATGCTGCCGCGTCCGGCCGGCAATTCATCAATTACGGAAACGTCGAGGTCGCCGTAAAGGGTCAGCCCCAGTGTGCGCGGAATCGGCGTGGCCGTCATCACCAGCAGATGCGGGTAATTGCCTTTGCGAACCAGCGCCTCGCGCTGGGTCACGCCGAACTTGTGCTGTTCATCAATGATCACCAGCCCGAGCTGCGGCAGCTCAAAACCGCCCGTCAGCAAGGCGTGCGTGCCAATGTACAGGGTGCCGGCCTTGTCGGCGCCTGTGGGTGCGGCATTTTCCGTTTTCTGGCTGCCGGTTTGCAGGGCCAGATTGATTCCGAGCGGCGTAAACCATTTTTGAAAGTTCCGGAAATGCTGCTCCGCCAGAATTTCCGTGGGTGCCATCAGGGCGACATTGAAACCACCCTCCAATGCCATCAACGCGCTGCACGCCGCCACCGCCGTTTTGCCGGACCCCACATCCCCCTGCAACAGCCGGCGCATCGGATGTTCGCCGCCGAGGTCCGCCCGGATCTCGCGCAGCACGCTGGTTTGCGCGCCGGTCAATTTGAAACCGAGCGCCGCCAGAAAAGGTTTCATCAGCCGGTTGTCGCCGCCGCAGGGCAGAGCCCGGGCATTGACCTCAAATTTCTTGCGGCGGGACTGGATCTGAATTTGCAGTGCCGTGAATTCATCCAGCGCCAGCCGCTGGCGTCCGATTTCCACATCCGTCAGTTCTTCGGGGAAATGCACCATGTGAACCGCGTTGGCGCGGGTGGGCAGGCCGGTGAGGAAGGGCAGATCGCGGGCGGGGGTTTTCCCCGGGGTTGGGGATAACGCGGAACCAACCGCCGGCAAATGTCCCCAGGCCGGCTCCGGGACCTGCGCTTCAAATTGCTCCAGCGCCTGCCAGACCAGCGTGCGTACGACGCGGGCGGTCAGGCCGTCCGTCAGCGCATGCACCGGCACGATGCGATTGACGTGGATGAATTCATCCTCGCCCGGCTCGACGAGTTCCGTTTCCGGATGATCAATATTGCGCGGCTTCAGGGAGTCGGGTTTGCCATACACGAGAAATTCCCGGTTCACGGCGTACCAGTCTTCCATCCACGGTTGGGCTTGCCACCAGCGGCAATGCAGGCGGGCCGTGCCGTCATCGAATACGCATTCAAACATCGCGCGTTCCCCGCGCTTCCAGCGTTTGACGCCGGCTGCAACAATTTTGCCGCGCACGGTGGCGGCTTCTTTTAATTTCAGGTCGCGAATCGGCAGAAATTTGCGGCGATCCTCGTAGCGGCGGGGTTTGTGGAGAAGCAAATCTTCGACAGTGTGAATGTCCAGCTTCGCGAGCAATTTCGCCCGCTCGCTGCCCACGCCCCGGACCGCGGTAACCGGCCATTGCATCGGCAGGGGCGCGGCGGCAGGCTCGCCTCCGCTGATCGCGACGGCTGGCGGTACGAGATGTTCCGGGTTTGGCATTACCTTTCCGCCGAAATCCTAGAGGTAGCGGAGCAAGGCGCAACAGCAAAGCGGAGGAAATTGGGTGACCAATAAGGCTAAGGTGGACGCAAAATGCAAGGGGCCCGGCAAAAAAGAACCCAACGGGATTCCGGCTCAAAGCCCAGGGTTGCGAGCTTGCGAGCTACCCTGGGTAAACACCAATCTAACCTTCAACCACAACGTGGTTGCGGCCAACATTTTCCACCACCGCCTCAATTAACCCAAACTCCTTTTTGAGATTGTCAAAAGACACCACTCTGGGCATAACGATTCCGCCATGCCACAATCACTTTCCGCCGTTTACATCCATCTGGTTTTCTCCACCAAAGACCGCCGCCCGTTTCTCCGCGACCCGGCCTTGCGCGCGGCATTGCATTCCTATCTCGGCGGGGTGTCCAAAAAACTCGATTGCCCGCCGCTCCAAGTCGGCGGCGTGGAAGACCACGTGCATTTGCTCGCGCGTTTTGGTCGCACCGTTACGCAGGCAGATTGGGTGAAGGAAAGGAAACGTGTCACCAACGGCTGGTTGAAAGATTACGGACGCGACTTCGCCGATTTTGAGTGGCAGGGCGGATATGCGGATTTTTCCGTCAGCCAGTCAAACCTTGAGCAGGTGAAACAATATATTGTCGGGCAGGAGGAACATCATCGCAAAGTCAGTTTCCAGGATGAGTTGCGCGCGTTGTTGCGGCGGCACGAAATCGAATGGGACGAAAAATATGTTTGGGATTGATAGATTGCAGAACGGTTTTGGCCGCAACCCCGTTGGGGTTGGCGATGTTGGCGGCCGGTTACCCAGGGTAGCCTCGCGGACTCGGCAACCCTGGGCTTTGGGCCGGAATCCCGTTGGGATTCTCATATGCCGTAACCTGGTTACGCCTTGAATTGCAACACGGCTTCGACGCACAGGCCACATAGGTTCGGATGGTCGACGTTTTGGCCGATGTCCGTTTCCTCAATCCTTAACCTGCCAAAGCACAGCGCGTAAGCTTCGAGGTTTATCAATCCCAACGGGATTGCGTCTCGAAGCCCAGGGTTGCTCGGGTGCGAGCTACCCTGGGTAAACATTATCGAATGGCTTCAACCACAACGTGGTTGCGGCCTAAACCACCGCAACAATTTTGCGAGATGGGGTGACGGGCGTGGCAGCCGCAACCGCGTTGCGGTTGGTGATGTTGGCGGACGACTACTCAGGGTAGCCTCGCGGACTCGGCAACCCTGGGCTTTGAGCCGGAATCACGTTGGGATTCTCGTTTGCCGCAACCCGGTTACGCTTTGAATTGCAGCACGGCTTCGATGCACCGGCCGCACAGAGTCGGATGTTCGGCGTTCTGGCCGATGTCGGTTTCCCAGTGCCAGCAGCGTTCGCATTTTTGGCCGTCGGCTTTGGCAATAGAATGGGAAACCGTTTCGCCCACGCTCATTTTCAAGGCCGAAACATTCAATAACTCCCGCAGCATATCCTTGTCGGAATCTTGGTTTTGAGCCTGCGGAATGACAATTTCGATTTTGGCATCCAAAGCCTTACCAATGGTTTTGGTCTGACGGGCTTTTTCCAGTTCAGGCAACAATCGTTCGCGCCACAGTTTGAGCCATTGCCATTTGCCAATTTCATCCGGATCCAATGTAAAGGTGCTTTGTTTCAATTCACTTTCATGCACCGAACCCGTCGGTTTGCCGGGTATAAATTCCCAGGCCTCGTCGGCGGTGAACGCCAAAATGGGCGACAGCATCTGACACAAACCCGTGACGAGCCGGTGCAGCGCGGTTTGGGTGGAACGGCGGCGCGCGGAATTCGCCGCGTCGGTGTACAGGCGGTCTTTGATGACGTCGTGGTAAACCGAGGACAGCTCCACGGCGATGAACTGGCTCAACTTTTGATAGACCACGTGAAATTCATACGCGTCGTAGGCGGCGATGACTTCGGCCTCAAGTTTCGCGAATTCGCCGAGAATCCAACGGTCGAGGCCGGTCAATTTGTCGTCGGCCACGGTGTGTTTCGCGGGATCAAAATCGTACAAATTCGAGAGCTGATAGCGCAGGGCGTTGCGGATGGCGCGATAGGTTTCGCCCACCTTGTTGATGCGCTCTTCGCTCACTACGATGTCGTTGCGGTAATCTTGCGACGCCACCCAGAGGCGGACCACGTCCGCGCCCCATTTGTTGACGTAGGCTTCGGCCGTCTGCGGCTTCTCGTAGCCGCCTTGTTTGCTCTTGGAGATTTTTTCGCGATCCGCGTCCACCATGAAACCGTGCGTGAGCACGGTCTTGTACGGCGCGGCACCGTTGCCGGCGAGCGAGAGCAATAGCGAGGACTGGAACCAGCCGCGATGTTGATCGCTGCCTTCAAGATAAACGTCGGCTTGAAAGGCTTTGTCCTTGCCGCGAATCTCCGGTCGGCGGGCGATGACCGCCCGCGAGGAACTGCCGGAATCAATCCACACGTCCAGTGTGTCGCTGGACTTGGCCGTGGCTTCGGCGCCGGTCCAGTTGGCCGGCTTCACCAGCGCCCAGAGTTCGGCCGCCGATTTTTCAAACCAAACGTTGGAGCCGTGCTGCTCGATAATATCCGCCACGTTGCGGACAATCTGCGCATCGAGAATGGCCTCACCCTGGGCGTCGTAAAACGCCGGAATCGGCACGCCCCAGGTGCGCTGGCGCGAGATGCACCAGTCCGGACGCGACTGCACCGCGCCTTTGATGCGGTTCACGCCCCAATCCGGAATCCAGTTCACGCGGTCGATTTCGGCGACCGCCTGCTCGCGAAATTGATCGTGGTCAATCTTGATGAACCACTGGTCCATCGCGCGGAAGATCACCGGCGTTTTGCTGCGCCAGCAGTGCGGGTAGCTGTGGTGATAATTTTCCTGGTGCAACAGGGCGTGACGCACACGGAGTTCGTGCAGCACCGCCTCGTTGGCCTCGCTCTTGCCATGCTTGGCGAGAATGGATTTGCCCAGCAATTCCGCCGGCATTTGCTGCTCCACCGGCAGATCGTTCGTGTGCGCCAGCGCGCCGTCATCGTTGACCGGCGAGTAAATCGGCAGCCCATTCGCGCGCCCGAGATTGTAGTCGTCCGTACCGTGGCCGGGGGCGATGTGAACAAAACCCGTGCCCGTGTCGCTCGTGACAAATTCGGCGGCAAACGCCTTGCCGGTTCGGTGGCAGAACGGATGCTGGTATTCGATGGAGGCCAGTTGTTCGGTCGGAAACGGCGTTTCCGTATAGGCAGCCCAGCCGCACTTTTGCGCCACCGCCGGCAGCAGGCCGCGAAAGACGATGTAATTTTCATCACCCACCGTGGCGGTGACGTATTGAAAATCCTTGTTGTAAGCCACCGCCAGATTCGCCGGCAGCGTCCACGGGGTTGTGGTCCAGATGACGATGAACGTCTTGGGCTGGCCCACCACGGGAAATTTCACGAAACAGCTCTGGCTGACGTGGTCGGCGTATTCCACTTCCGCCTCGGCGAGGGCGGTGCGGCAGGGAAT
Source organism: uncultured Verrucomicrobia subdivision 3 bacterium (assembly GCA_903872345.1). GTDB lineage: Bacteria > Verrucomicrobiota > Verrucomicrobiia > Limisphaerales > UBA11358 > UBA11358. The sequence continues at coordinate 28,073 of CAIQKM010000065.1, forward strand.
GCTCCAGTACACGGGTTTTTTGCCGCGATAAACAAAACCCTTGGCCACGATGTCCGCAAACATCCGCAGTTCATCCGCCTCGTATTCCTTGTTCAGGGTGAGGTAGGGATTTTCCCAGTCGCCGAGCACGCCCAGCCGTTTGAACTGGGTGCGCTGCAAATCAATGTATTTGCGCGCATAAGCATCGCAGGCCCGCCGGATGGTGGCGGCGTCCGCGTTGGTGTCGCCGGCCTTGCGCATTTCCTGCGAGACTTTGAACTCGATCGGCAGGCCGTGACAGTCCCAGCCCGGAATGTAGGGCGCGCTGAAGCCGCGGATGGTCTTGTATTTGATGACAATGTCCTTGAGCGTCTTGTTGAGCGCGGTGCCCACGTGAACATCGCCATTGGCGAAGGGCGGGCCGTCATGCAGGACAAATTTGGGCGCACTGGCGCGGGCGGTTTGGATCTGCTGGTAAAGCTTCGCGGCTTCCCACTTCTGCAAACGCGCCGGCTCGCGCGTGATCAAATCCGCCTTCATGGCGAAATCCGTGCGCGGCAGGTTCAAGGTGTCTTTGTATTCCATCGCTATAGAAACAGTAACGTTAACAGCGGGAAAATACCCTGTCAACGGGCGGGCATGGCATTGTCGTGGGATCCGCCCGACGAGGGGGGCCGTTTTTAAGGCTGGCAAACGGTGGGCACCTGGCCGTCCGGGCCCGGCTTGTTCCAGCCGTTCACGATTTCCTTGCCTTCGGGCGTGTCCAGCGAGTGCCAGTCGGTGTCTTCCAGGCGCCGCACCAAGGTGTTGGGGGGAATCTGGCGACGATCAATCCGTCCCGATTCATCCCGTCCGGCGGCGCGGGCTTTTTGCACCTCTTCGAAGAGCTGTTTGATTTCCGGTGAATATTTTTCGAGGTAGGCGATCACCAAGTGCGCTTTATCGCCCGGATTTCCATTGGTGCAAATCACCAGCGCCCGGACGCCCGCCATATCGGCGCCTTTGATGCCCGCAACGGGCGGAATGGTGCCGCGCGGCGCGACAAACAGCCGCTTCTCGGACACATCATAAAAATAACCGTCCTCGTGCCGGGTGTCACCGGGGGGACTTAGCTTGAAAAACAGGACGGCGGCGGCGGCCAGCAGGACCAGGGCGGCAACAAGTTTTATAATTGCGGGTTTTTTCATCGGAAAAGCTGGTTCAACCGGCGGCTCAATGCGGACTGGCCACCGCCGACCACCAGCAGGCGTTCTTGTTGCAGGGAATGGTCGCGGGATTGAGCAGCGTGGCGTGGCCGTCGGCAAACGAGTAGTTGGATTTTAATTTATGGCGAAACGTCCCGGGATCATCTTCCGCCGCCCGGTTAAAACCCATGTCGTTGGCGGCGCCCTCCTCTTTCCAGATCCACCAGTGGTCGTCCGGCCAGAGCCCGTCAAAGTCGCTGTTGCCGTCGCCAAACAAGATCACCTGCACCGGCTTTTGCAGTTGCATCGTGCGGCATTGATTATTTTCGTCCGGCGCGGGCCGGCCGAGCGGCGGCTGGGCGCCGCCGGATTCCCAGTGGACGTTTACCGCGCCGATGCCGCTGCACAATTCGTTTTCGCCCGCCACCTGTTTGCCGATCACCGCAGGGTTGGGTTTCAGCGGCGCCACGCGCGAACCGAGGGCGTAGATGTCTTTCAGTTCGGCCGGACAATCATAAACTTTGGCACTGTGGCCCACGTAGCCGAACAGGTAGGAGCGCCAGGTGGTCCGGCAGTCGGTCAATTCCGCCTGCATGGGCGGCAGCCAGTCGTTGGAATCGGAATAGTAGAGAATGGTGCCCAAGACGAGCTGTTTCTGGTTGTTCAGGCATTGGCTCTGGAAGGCCTTGGCCTTGGCCTGCGCCAGGGCCGGGAGGAGCATCGCGGCCAGAATGGCGATGATGGCAATGACCACGAGCAATTCGATAAGCGTGAAACCGCCACCGGTTCCGTTCGCCGCCGTTTTCCCCTTGATCGCCAAGCTGTCGGATCGCTTTAAATCCATGTTTGAAGACTGCCAGCTCTTTACATACGGTCAATGTCGCTTGGGTGACAATTGTGCAAAAGTCGGTTGGAATGCGGCCAGGTTGGCGTAAAAGCAACGATTGGTTGCCGGAAAAGTTGCCGAAGTGCGCCTCACTATCAGTTGTCAGCCAATTCGACCGGTGCGTAACCTCGCTGTTTAATTCCGCGCGGAATCGTTTCTGTAACGTCACTTTTTTTGGGGGAAGGGGTGCTAAGATGGCGGTGCGTTAGATTTCAAGAAAGAGGATAACGCTTTTACAAAAAAACAACTTGGCCGTCCCGTCCGGACGACCTTCAACTCGTTTATATATGAAGAAGAGACACCTTGACCGGTTGCGCCGGAGTCCTTATCAGCAGCTAATGTTGGCGACCACATTTGTGGCCAGCCTCTGTGCGGGTGCCTTTTCCGTCCAGGCCCAAAGCGGCGTCTGGAACAATGCCAGCGGCGGCAGTTGGGCCGCCCAGCCCAATTGGAGCGGCGGGATCATTGCGAACGGCACCAATGCGGTTGCGGATTTCAGCACCCTGGCTCTGACGGCGGATGCCACGGTGACCCTGGACGGCACCCAGACGGTGGGCAGCCTGATTTTCGGCGACACCTCGGCCAGTCATAATTGGTTTCTTAATCCCGGCAACAATGGCGCGTTGATTCTCGCGGACACCAATGCCGTGCGCACCATTACCGTAAACAACCAGACGGCCACCGTCACCGGCCCGCTCGGCGGCACCAGTTCGCTGACCAAGCTCGGCACCGGCAACCTGGTATTTCTGACCGACAACGCCTTGAGCGGATTTGCCAAAATCACAAACTCCGGCGCCGCCGGCGATTTGCAGGTCGGCGCCCTCAGCCTGACCGCCACCCCCGGCGTCGTCATCCCCAACGCGGGTGCGACCTTTACTTCGGTGGGCACCGTCAGCATGCCTTCCCCCGGTTCGGCGGACTCCTGCTTTGTTTCCGGCGCGGGCACCTGGCGGCTACGGAATTCCAATTCCAGCGTGAGCAACCCGGACATTCTCGCTCCCACCTCCTACTTGGATGATTATGGCGCGCAAATTTCCAGCACCATTGATACCGGCGCGGCCGGCACCACCCATTATATTGTCGGCTATGGCAACAGCGACCGCTTTTACTCCTATTACGGCGACCTCCAAATCGGCCGGAACGGCACCACCACCACGGGCGGCAGCATCACGGGAGCCGGCAACCTTTATTTTTACGGCTATCCTTCCCCGAGTTGGAACATGGACTTCGTCCTGTTCGCGAATAATTCGGCCTGGACCGGGGGCGTGATTCTGGAACGCGGTTATCTGACCTTGTATAACAACAAGGCGTTGACGGCGTCTAACAGCGTGACCCTCAATCCGGCCGCCGGCGAAACGGCCATTTTGCAGCCCTTCAAGTCCGGTCTGGCGGTCACCATCGGCGCTCTCTCCAGCACCGGGGCCGGCAACGCCGAAGTTCTGGCGCATTACAGCCAGACCCTCACGATCAACCAAACTGTGAACACGACCTTCGGCGGCGTGATCACCAACGAACCCAGCTACACCTTGGGCATCACCAAGCTCGGCACCGGCACCCTGACCTTGAGCGGCACCAACGCCTATTATGGTTTGACCACCATCAGCAACGGCACCATCAATATCACCGGCAACAATGCGTTGTGTACCGGGGCGGTCGTGGTCAACAGCAACGCCACTCTGTCCGGCACCGGGATCATCGGCGGGGCGGTAACGAACCTGGCCGGCGGCATCGTGACGATTGGCACGCCCGCGACCGGCACCTTGACGATCAATAACTCCCTGACTCTCGCGGCGGGCAGCACAAATTTTTTTAACATTAGCAAGACGGGCGGCGTGCTGACGAATGACCTGATCAACGGACTGACCGCCGCCACCTTCGGCGGCACCCTGATTGTTTCCAATGTGACCACGGACGGAACGCCGCTGGCGGCCAACGATACCATCCAGCTCTACGCGGCCGGAAACTATGCCGGCGCCTTTGCCACCGTGGTATTGCCGTCGGTGGCGGCGGGTCTGACCTGGGACACCTCCCAGCTCGCGACGGCCGGCACGATCAAAGTTATCCTCCAAGGCTCGGTGGTGGCTCCCGCATTCAGCCCCAATGGCGGCAATGTGCTCGCCCCCCAGACCGTGACGATTTCTTCCCTCACGCCCGGTGCGACCATCTATTATACGACGGATGGAACCACGCCCACCACCAGCTCGCCGAACGGGCTGACGCCGGTGACCTTGACTGTATTGAATACCACCACAACGGAAACCCTGACCGCGTTTGCCGCGAAAGCCGGCAGCATCACCAGCGGTTTCTCCACGGCGACGTTCAATGTGGCCGGTTTCATCTGGACCAATACGGTGGGCGGCAATTGGTCGGCTGCGGCCAACTGGCTCTATGGTTCCGTGGCCAATGGCAGCGCCACGAACGCCTATTTCAACTCCTTGACCCTGCCGGGTGACACCACGGTTACCCTGGACACGGCGGAAACGATCGGCGCCCTCTATTTTGCCGACAAGGGCAACGCCCATAACTGGACGCTGGCCGATGGCGGAGCGGGTCCGCTGACCCTCGACAATGGCGGCCCCGCGGCGGTCATCAACGTGAGCAATCAGACCGTGATGGTCGGGGCTTCCCTGACGGTTGCCGGCGGTCTGACCAAAACCGGCAACGGCACGCTGCTGCTGACGGGAGCGAACACCTATACCGGCAACACCACCGTGGCGGGCGGCACCTTGGGCGTTGGCTCGGTGACGCTGGGGGGTTCGGACGGGTCGATCATCGTCAATACCAACACGGTGTTGCAGTCCTCCGGAACGCTCTCATTGAATGCCGGCGGATCCAATCCGACCATCGGCTTGAGCGGCACCGGCACGGTGCAGCTTACTTCGGTCAACAACAGCACTTCGTCACCCGACATTTATTTCAACGACAATGACGCTCAAAACGTGAACAGCACCGCCAATTGGGGATCCCGCGTCGGTACGCCCGTGAACCTTGGCGCCCTCCAGCGTTACATCTGGGGCAATACCGATCATAACGGGGTCGGCCAGTATGGTGTGACCGAGGCGGACTGCCAGTTCGCCGGTCAGATTTCCGGCCCCGGCGGTTTGACCTTCATTGCGCAAGATGAATTTACCGGCGGCAGCCCCATGCAAGTGGGCTTCTGTCTGAACGCCTCGAACACCTTCACCGGCCCGGTGGAACTCCAACGCGGCTCGATCTATTTGGGCGCGGCGGGCGCCTTCCCCGCCGGCGACGTGCTGCGGTTCAATGTGTCACCGGGATACACCGGCAACTTCTTCCTCTACGGCAACAACGTGACGGTTTCCGACCTTTCCTCCACCAACGGCGGCACGGCGGTGATCGCCAACGGCAACGCCAATCCGAGCGCCTACGGCCCGGTGACCTTGACGGTCATTCAGAACAACGCGGCCACCTACGCCGGTCTGATTGCCGACGTGAAAGCGGAATACGGCGTCACCGCCGGCACCGCCGCCACGGTGTTGAGTTTGGTCAAGAGCGGTTCGGCGACCCTGACCCTGACCGGTGCCAATAAATACAGTGGCGCCACCACGGTTGCCGCGGGCGAGCTGGTGATCAGTTCCGCGCAGATCACGACCAACACGATTTCCGTGGCCGACGGGGCCGCGCTGGGCGTGCTTGTTTCCGGCACCAACCAGTTCACGCCGGCCACTCTTGTGGAAGGCAGTGTGAGCGGTCCGGTAACCAATGAATTCACCGGCTTGGCCAGCACCACCACGGCCCCGGTCAGTGTCGGCTATCTGGTGTTGAATGGCACCACTACCATTAACATCCTCGGCGGCACCTTCGCCACGGGTCAGATTTATCCGCTCATCGGCTTCACGAACATCAGCGGCGCGGGCAATTTCGTGCTGGGCGCGGTGCCGGTCGGTCTGGTGGCCACGGTGGTCACCAATGGCAACGCCATCGCCTTGCAGGTGGCGACGGGCAACATTCTGGCCTGGAACGGTCTCGTCAACGGCAATTGGGACATCTCGGCCACGGCCAACTGGACCTATGCGGGCGCCACCGGCAAGACCTATACCGATGGCGTGCCGGTTCTGTTCGACGACTCCGCCGCCGCGACGACCGTCAACAACACGGCGACGGTTTCGCCCGCCTCCATCACCGTCAGCAATACGGCCAAGGCTTATTCCCTGGGCGGCAGTCCGATCGCCGGGAACGGCGGCCTGACCAAGAAAGGCAACAACGCGCTGACCTTGACCGGTGCGGACACCTTTACCGGCAACCTCGTCATTGCTGCGGGCACCTTGAATATCGGCAGCAACGCCTCCCTCGGTGGCGGTAATTATCCCGGCGCCATCACCGACAACGGCAGCCTGGTTTACAACAGCTCCGTGGATCAGACCAACGCGGGCGTTCTTAGCGGTTCCGGTACGCTCACCCAGAATGGCACGGACACCCTGACGCTGGCGGCGAACGCCCCGTTGACCGGGGGCATCACGGTTAACAGCGGCACGCTGCGGGTGACGACCAGCAACTTTGGCGGTCAGTTCACGCCCTCCCTGGTGACCATCAACCCCAACGGCACCTTGTTCAATGACCAGACCCATGCGTTGGGCTACAAGACGTCCGTGTTCATCAATCAAGGCACTTGGTTGTTGAACTACGAAGACTATAAGACCAATGTGACGATGGTGGATGGCCAGATCAATGCCGGCCCCGGCGGTAACGGCGGCCAGTTGCGCCTTGGTTACAGCGGCACCAGCTACATCACCGTGACCAACTCGGTCATTGGCTCGGTCATCAATGAAGCCGTCAACAACTATAGTGGCACCAACTATTTGAACGTGTACCGCGGCGCGGCGCCGAGCGACCTGACCATCAACGGGGTCATCTCCAGCAGCAGTGGCGGCTATCTGGTGAAGAATGGCAACGGCATTCTTACCCTCACTGCGGGCAATACCTTCACCAATTCTCTAACAGTGAATGCCGGCACGCTGGCGCTGGGGCTTAACGCCAACCTGTCCTGTCCTGTGCTCATCCAAAGCGGCGCCAGCCTGCTCATCGGGCAAACCAATTTGGGAACGGCCTTTATCAATAACACGCTCGCCTTGTCCTCCGGCAGCACCAATGTGTTGAAGATCAGCAAGACCGGCGGGACGCTGACGGCGGATTCCATTCAGGGCCTGACCACGGTAACCTATGCCGGCACCCTGGTGGTGACCAACGTGACCACCGACGGCACCGCATTGGCGGCCGGCGACACGGTTCAGCTCTTCGGCGCCACCAGCTTCGCGGGCGGGTTTAACAGCCTGGTTCTGCCGGCGCTTACGGCCGGACTGAGCTGGGATATCTCCCAACTGGCCGTCTCGGGTTATGTGACGGTCACCGCCACGGTTTCGGCCCCGGCCTTCAACCCGCCGGCGGGCAGCTATGCGAGCGTGCAGGCGGTGACGATCTCCTCGCTGACGCCCGGAGCGACGATCTATTACACGACGGATGGCAGCACGCCGACGACCAGTTCGCCCCATGGGGTGACGCCGTTGACGGTGACCGTGCTGGGCAGTTCCCCGACCGAAACGCTGACGGCTTACGCCACCCATGCCGGTGACGCGGATAGCGCGCCGTCCTCGGCGGCCTACACCCTCTCCGCCTCGATCTGGACCAACACGGTTGGTGGCAACTGGTCGGATACGGGTAGCTGGCTCTATGCCATCGTGCCCAACGCCGCCGGTTTGACGGCGGATTTCAGCGCCCTCGCGCTGACGGCCGACACCACGGTGACGAACGACTTGGCTCCCACGGTGGGGACGCTGGTGTTCGCCGACCGCGGCAACGCCCACAACTGGATGGTGGCGGATACCGGGGCGGGTCCCATCACTTTGGATGGCGGCACCGGCTCTGCGGTCATCACGGTGAGCAACCAGACGGCGACCATCGCCACCCCGTTGGCGGGTTCCAGCGGGTTCACCAAGACCGGCAACGGCACCCTGACCCTGGCCGGTAACAATACCTACACCGGTACGACCACCGTCGGAGCCGGCACCGTGAACTTTGCGACCCCGGTCAGCACCTACGCGGGATCTTCGGTGGCCATTAACGCGGGCGCCGTGGCCGTCTCCTCCGCCACGCTGAACCTGAATGTGAATCAGAACGGCGGTTCGCCCAGCGTGAACGTGTCCGGGCCGGGCGTCCTGCGCCTGACCGCCACCACCAACAGCGCTTCCGCTCCGGACTTGTTCTTCGGCCCGGATCATTCCGGCAACAGCTACTGGGGGGTGCAGGAAGGCGCGCCGCTGGACTTGGGCAACCAGCAACGCTTCATCTACGGCAACACCGGCCATAACGGTGTCGGCGAGTACGGCGTGAACAAAACGGACTGCATGTTTGGCGGCAGCATCATCGGCGCCGGCGGTCTGACCATCATCGCGCAGAACAATTGGACCGGCAGCAATCCCATGGAAGTCGGCTTCACCCTTCTGGCCAGCAATAGTTTTGCGGGCCCGCTGGAAATCCAACGCGGGTCGGTTTACCTCGCCAACACCAATGCGCTGACGCAAACGAACGTGCTGTTCCTGAATGCGGGCGGCGGTTTCAACGCCCGGTTCTTCCTCTACGGCAACAGCGTCGCGGTGGCCAACCTGTCCTCCACGGCCAACGGTAACAACGTCATTGCCAACGGCAACAAGCTGACCGGTGCCACGTTGACCCTGGCGGCGGCGACCCTGACGGACTATCAGAACACGGCCGGCACCTTCTCCGGTTCGATTCAAGACGTGCAGTCGGAATATGACGGCAGCGGCTCCGGCACGACCGGTCCGCTGGGTCTGACCAAGGCCGGCACCAACACGTTGACGCTCTCCGGCGTGAACAACTACAGCGGTCCGACCACGGTGGCGGCCGGCAAGTTGACGGTGGACGGTTCCATCGCCACGGGCAGCGTGACCGTGCAGTCCGGCGCGACCCTGAGCGGCGCGGGTGTCATCGGTGGCGCCACCACGGTGCAATCCGGCGGCACGCTGGCCGCGGGCGACGCCGGCGTGGGCGCGCTGACGATCAGCAATACCCTGACGCTGGCGGCGGGCAGCACCACGACGCTGGCGATCAACCGCACGGCGGGCACCGGAACGTACGGCAATGTGGCCGGTCTCACCGCCGCCACCTTTGGCGGCACGCTTACCGTGACGAGCCTCGGCGGCGCCTTCCAGGCGGGTGACAGCTTCCAGTTGTTCAGCAGCGGCGGCACGGGCAACTTCGCGGCCACCAACCTGCCGGTCATCAGTCCGTTGAAGTGGAACTGGAATCCGGCCGCCGGCACGCTGTCGGTGGTTTCCCCCGTCAGCACGGTGCCGACCAACATCGTCGCCGTGGTCAATGGCAGCCAGCTCAACCTGGCCTGGCCGGCGGATCACCTCGGCTGGCGCCTGTTGGTTCAGACCAACCACCTCGCGGCCGGTATCAGCGCCAACACCAACGACTGGACCACGGTCTCCGGCTCGGCGGCCACCAATCAGGTGACCCTCCCGATTGACACAACCAAGCCGACGGAATTCTACCGTCTGGTTTATCCGTGATTCGCTAGTCAGCGGTGAATCATTCACCGGGCGGGGGGCAACCTCCGCCCTTTTTTGTGCGCTGGCCCCGGCGGCGGCCGCCTGCTTATCCAAGATGGTGATCGCCGGTTCGGGCCTTTTTTGCCGTGCCTTTACTTGCGACCACGCTGAAAATAGGGTATTGATTAAAGCATGACTAATTATTCGGTGCCATGGGTGATTGAGCAAACGGGTCGCGGGGAGCGTCAATACGACATTTATTCACGGCTGCTGATTGACCGGATTCTGTTTTTGGGCACGCCCGTGGATGACGGCGTCGCCAATGTCATCATCGCCCAGCTTTTGTTTTTGCAAATGAGTGATCCCAAGAAGGACATTCATCTCTATATCAATTCTCCCGGTGGCAGTGTTACGGCCGGACTGGCCATTTACGACACCATGCAATATCTGACCTGCGATGTGAACACCTACTGCATCGGCCAGGCGGCCAGCATGGGGGCCGTGTTGCTCGCGGCCGGCACCAAGGGCAAACGGTTTGCCCTGCCCAATGCCAACATCATGATTCATCAAGTCTTGGGTGGTGCCGAAGGCCAGGCGAGCGATGTAGAAATCCGGGTGAAATACATGCTCAAACTCAAGCAGCGCCTGAATGCCATTCTTTCCAAACACACCGGCAAATCCGTGGAACAGGTGGAAAAAGACTGCGACCGTGACAATTTCATGAGCGCCCTGGAAGCCAAGAATTACGGACTGGTGGATCAGGTGGTGGAATCGCGCAAGGATATCCCGGTCGCGGCCTGATGATTGAATCATGAATGAGCCCAGCCCCATTGCTAATTGTAACTTCTGCGGCAAACCGGCCACGGAAGTAACGGGTTTGTTGACCGGCAACGGCGCGGCTATTTGTAATGATTGTGTCACCCGGTATCAGGCGACCCTCGCCCAGTTGCCGCGTGTCCCCGCCCCCCGGCCCCGGGAACAATTTGTCGTCCCCCGACCGGCGGAGATCAAACAGCATCTCGACCTGTATTGCGTCGGCCAGGAACAGGCCAAAAAGACCCTCGCGGTGGCGGTTCACAACCATTACAAACGCGTGCAGCAGATCCTTCAGCACCCGGAAGGAGATGACGTTCAAATTGAGAAGAGCAACATTCTGATGACCGGTCCGACCGGTTCCGGCAAAACCCTGCTCGCCCGCACGCTGGCCAAGGTGCTGGATGTGCCCTTTGCCATGGTGGATGTCACCATGCTGGCCGAGGAAATGGGTGGCCAGGTGGATGCGGAAATGATTTTGCTGCGGCTGCTGCAAAACGCCGATTACCAGCCCGAGGCCGCCCGGCACGGCATTGTTTATATCGATGAAATCGACAAGATTGCCCATCAGATGGCCGGTTCCGATATCACGGGCAATCGCTACGGCAAACGACTCCAGCAAACGCTGTTGAAAATCATCGAAGGCACCGTCTGCCGCATCACGGTGCAGGATGAGGAACGCTTTCCCAAGCCTCAGGTCATCCGGTTGGACACGTCCGAAATTCTGTTCATCTGCGGTGGCGCCTTTGTCGGTTTGGAAAAAATCATCCAACGCCGGCTGGGCCGCTCCACACTGGCCCATACCCAAAAGAATGCCATCGCCGCGCGCGATGAAATTCTCCTGCGCGTGGAACCGGAAGATTTGCTGCAATTTGGCCTGATTCCCGAATTCGTGGGCCGGCTGCCCGTCATTGCCACGCTGTTGCCGCTGGATGAAAACCAGCTCGTGGCCGCGCTTACCGAGCCCAAGAACGCCTTGGTAAAACAATATGTGAAGCTGCTGGCCATGGAAGGCGTGGAGCTTGAGTTCACCCCGGATGCCCTCCGCGAACTGGCCTCCCAGGCCCTGCTCAAGGAAACGGGTGCGCGCGCCCTGCGCGGCCTCGTGGAGCGGATCATGCTGGATGTCATGTACGAGGCGCCCGAGAGCACCAACCCCGTGCATGTAAAAATCACCAGACCGGTGGTCGAAGGCAAAATCAAGCCGGTGGTTCAACACCATTACTGGGGCGGCACTTCGTAGTTAGGGTCAACGCTCGCCTTCTCCCCGGCCCTCTCCGTGAGGAGAGGGTAAGGGAGAGCAACACAACAAACTTTTCGGCCGCTTCAATCTCCGGCCGGATGGGCAAAATGTTCCCGGCGCGGATCGGTGGCGGCAATCACCGCGCTGACGGATTTCTGGTTGAACCCCTTGAACCCGCCGTGACGCTGTAAATTCTCCAGGTGACTCCCCAAGGCGCCTTCCCGCACGAATTTTTCAAATTGTTCGGTTGTGATCAGACCGGCCGCCAGCAGTTTTTGCGCGCGCGACCGGGCGACCGGCCAGCGCTCGCCCTCGGTAAAGGCTTGCTTCAAAAAGGCAAAATCCGAAAACGGTTTCATGGTGTTGATGCCTTCCCCCTCCAACTGGTCCCGCAATAACTGATAGTCGAAGCGCGCTTCCAGATGATGCATTCCGGCGCCCAGAAAACTCTCGCCGTGCAACCCGGTCCACAGGCCCACCGTGTTCAGCTTGGGCGCGGCCGGCAGCCGGATGCTGGAAAAATCGGTCAGCGTTTCGTCCGGCAGCAAATCCACGTCGGCAAAAACCGTGATGCCCGCCAGTGGCTGCTCGGACACCTGCGCGCCCCAGCCCGCCTCCGCCCCGGCATAAAACCGTTCACGCTTCTCAAAACCCAGTGCCAGCAGAAATTCCGTCAGATCCACAAAATGTTCGCGGGAACTCCGGAAAGTATGATGATCATGATTGCCCCAGCCCAGGCCCAGCCGGTCCTGCCGGAATTTTTGGATGCGCGCGGCCCGGTTGCGGCTTTCCCAGTAGGCGCGCTCCGCTTCAAAGAAAATCTGGCAGGTCTCGCCCTGGCCCACCAGTTCCAGACTCCGGGCCAGCAGATTTTTCGCCCGGGCAAAACCTTGCGCATCATCCTCCCAGAAACGCCGGCGCGTATGCCACAGCTCCTTTGCCTCCAGAATCGCCGCCAACCGGCCCGGGGGCAGTGGCGCGACTTGAAATCCGCGATAGGCCCGGCGCTCCACGATTTCCACCACCGTGTCGTTTTCCACGTTCACCGTGGCCCGCCGGAATCGGGAAAACGGCGCGCCGTCGATTTCCGCCTCCAGATTGTTTTGCGCCAGAAAATCCGCGACGAATTCCGGCCGCAAGGCGATGACCACCGGGATCTCGGCTTCCCCCAAAATGACTCGGGGAAGCGTCGCCCGGGGATGGTGCAACACCCGTCCGCCAGGCGGCCCTTCCACGTCATCCCGGCTGAAGCCGGTTTCGCGCAAAGTGGCTTCGGCCGATGCTGGCAGCACCAGATGGTCCACCCATTCAAAAAAATCCGTGCCGGTTTCGGCCTGCATCCGCAGGGCCAGGTTGCGCGCAAACGCATTTTGGCCCAGAAACGTTTTGATGTATGCGCGCAGCAGTTCTTCCGCCGGATAGGCCAGCGGCCAGTCAAATTGGCGGTGTGCCGGCCCGGTGGCAGCCGCCCGGCCGGCGATTTCAGGGTTGGGGCTGATCATAACTGGGGTCATGGTTTTGATTCCGTGCTCAGACAAAGTGGATGCCCTGCGCCAGCGGCAGGTCGGTGGAGTAATTGATCGTCACCGTCTGGCGGCGCATGTAGGTCTTCCAGCAATCGCTGCCGCTTTCGCGTCCGCCGCCCGTGTCTTTCTCGCCGCCAAAGGCACCCCCGATCTCCGCGCCGCTCGTGCCGATATTCACGTTGGCAATGCCGCAGTCGCTGCCGGTGGCGGCCAGAAACTGTTCCGCCTCCCGCAACTCATTCGTGAATATGGCCGAGCTCAACCCTTGCGGCACCGCGTTGTTTTGCGCAATGGCTTCGGCCAGCTCCCGGTAGGGGATCAGGTAGAGTATCGGCGCAAAGGTTTCGGTGTGTACGATCTTGAAGTCACCGCGCGCACGCGCGAGGCAGGGGCGGACGTAATGGCCGCCGGGATAGCCGGCCCCGCGCAATTTTTCGCCGCCATAAATGATTTCACCGCCTTCCGCCTGCAACTGTTCCAGGGCCGCTTGCATCGCCACCACGGCGTGCGGATGAATCAGCGGCCCCATCAGTACGCCCGGTGCCAGCGGATTACCGATGCGGATTTGCCGGTAGGCGGTCACCAGATTTTCGGTGAGTTTGGGCAGGATGGACTCATGGGCAAAAATCCGGCGAGTGGAGGTGCACCGCTGGCCGGCCGTGCCGACCGCGCCAAACACAATCGCCCGCAACGCCAGATCCAGATCCGCGCTCGGGGTGATGATCAGCGCATTGTTGCCGCCCAATTCCAGCAGGCTCCGGCCCAGCCGCCGCGCCACCGTTTCGGCCACCTGCCGGCCCATCGGCGTCGATCCCGTGGCGGAAATCAGCGGCAGCCGCCGGTCGGCCGCCAGGCTTTCCCCGATCGTTTTGTCCCCGCATACCAGGCTGAAAATCGCGGGATCCACCTGGTTCGCATGGCAGACTTTTTCTGCAATTCGGGTGGTGGCAATCGCCGTCAACGGCGTCAGTTCGGAAGGTTTCCAGATGGTGGCATTGCCGCACACGGCGGCCAGGGCCGTGTTCCAGCTCCAGACCGCCACGGGAAAATTGAACGCGGTAATCACGCCGATGATCCCCAAGGGATGCCACTGCTCCAGCATGCGGTGTTGTGGCCGTTCGGAGGGAATGGTCAGTCCGAAAAGCTGGCGCGACAGACCCGTGGCGAAATCGCAGATATCAATCATCTCCTGCACCTCCCCCTCGCCTTCCGCCAGGATTTTGCCATTTTCCAGCGAGACTAATCGGCCCAGATCTTTTTTTGCCGCCCGCAACGCATTGCCGAGTTGCCGGACAACTTCGCCCCGTTTCGGCGCCGGCAATAGTCGCCACTTGGCAAACGCCTTTTCCGCCGCGCATACCGTCAGTTCATAATCCGCCGCCGTGGCCTGCCGGACTTTCGCCAGCAGCCGCCCGTTGCCCGGGGAAATACTGCGGAGCACCCGGCCGCCACCAAACCACCGCCCGCAGAAGACGCCGGGATTGATATCACCCAGGCCAAGCCGCTGGAACAGGGCCGCGTCCGAATTGGAGGTTTTTTTTGACATGTTAGATGGGGATTAAACCGCCAACTGCCGGCATTCGTCCGCCACGATTTTCAAGGCCGCTTCGACAATATCATCCGGCACATCCAATACCGGGCGCAGCCGGATGGAGCGTTCGCCACAGCGCACCACCAGCAGTCCAAGTTCATAGGCCCGCCGCCAGAAAGTATCGCGCTGCGCCGCCGCCGGCAGATCAAAACCGATCATCAGGCCGCGCCCGCGCACCGCGCTGATTACCGGGTACCGGTCGGCAATAAGCTGCAATTCGCGCCGGAAAATCTCCCCTTTGGCCCGGGCGTTTTCGACCAGCTTTTTCTCCGCGATGATTTTCAAAAAATGGGTCGAACGGATCATGTCCGTAAAGTTGCCGCCCCAGGTGGAATTGATGCGTCCCGGCAGCCGGAACACATTCTCTTTCACCTCGTCCAACCTTGGACCGGCCAGCACGCCGCAGACCTGCGCCTTTTTGCCGAAACACAGCAGGTCCGGCATGACGCCAAAATATTCGCAGCACCAGCCTTTGCCCGTCAGCCCCATGCCCGTCTGCACTTCGTCAAAAATCAGGAGCATTTCATGCTCATCGCAGATCGTGCGCAGCGTCTGAAACCACTCCTGGCGAAAGTGATTATCTCCGCCCTCGCCCTGGATGGGTTCGATGATAATGGCCGCAATGTCCGCGCCCTTTTGCGTGATAAAATTACGGATTTGGGTCTCGGCGATCCGTTCCTTTTCGGCCACGGCGCGGCTGCGCTCCGGTTCCGGCAGCGAAAAGTCTATGAACGGCGTGCTCACACGCGGCCAGGAAAACTTGGCGAAGTAAGCGGTCTTTTTGGCGTCCGTGTTGGTCAGGCTCAGCGTATAACCGCTCCGGCCGTGGAACGCCTTTTCAAAGTGCAGGATTTCCGTGCCCCGCTCCCCGCGCCCGGCCGCCAGATTTTTCCGCACCTTCCAGTCCATCGCCGCCTTCAGCGCATTTTCCACCGCCGCCGCGCCGCCTTCGATGAAGAAGAAACGATCCAATGGCGGCAGCGGCATCACCCGCGCGAAGGTGTCCACAAACGTGGCATACGGCACGGAATACATGTCGGAATTGGCCACTTTGATTTTGGCGGCCGCCAGGAGGTCGGCCTCCGCCTCCGGCCGGTTGAGATCCGGATGGTTATAACCGATGGGTGTGGACGCATAAAAGCTATACAGGTCAATGAATTCGCGCCCCGTCGCCGCATCCACCAGGCGCGAGCCGCGGCTTCGCTCCAGATCAATCACGATCTTGAACCCATCCGCGAGGATGTGCTTTTCCAGTTCGTGAATGACCCGGGCAGCGGGAATTTTTCCCGGCTGCGCGGAATCCGGGCATGCCGCAGCCCGATGCGCCGTCTTGTCAAAAGTTGGCATAATCTAAAATACCAATCGTCCTTATGAAAATGACAATAGACCCCCCGAATGGTTTTGTACAAGCGAAAAATTTCGGAAAGCGGAAAATAATTTTCCCCCGCCGGGGTGCGCCGGTTCCGGCCCGCCGGCCGCGTAGTTCACAGAGTTACCGTGCGAATATCTGGCGGATCACATCCTCCACCGGCACTTCCTGAATATCTATATCCGTCACCGGCAGCTCGTCGAGCAGCGCCTTGCAGGCCGGAATCACGCGGTCGCGCGTGACTTTCAGTGTGATGGACGTTTCCGTTTTCACCGTCACCTCCCCGTAGCGCGAAAGCTGTTCCGCCGAATGCCGGCCGGTGTTTTCACACTGGATCGTGACGAGTTTGAAATTCGCAAACCGGTCCACAATCTCCGCCAGCTTCCCGTCGAAAAACAGTTTGCCGTGGTCAATGATGATGACCCGCTCGCACAATTCCTGGATGTCCGCCATGTAATGGCTGGTGAGCACGATGGTGGTTTTCTGCTCCTGATTATGGCGGCGGATGAATTCGCGGACAGTTTTTTGGGAGACCACATCCAGCCCGATCGTGGGCTCGTCGAGAAACAACACCTTCGGCTGATGCAGCAGCGACGCGATCAACTCCATCTTCATGCGCTCGCCGAGGGAAAGCTCGCGCACGCTCACGTTCAGCTTGTCTTTGACCCCCAGCAATTCCGTGAGTTCACCCACGGTGCGGTTGAAACGGTCGGCGGGAATGCCGTAAATCTTCGCGTTGAGTTCCAGCGATTCGCGGGCGGGCAGATCCCACCAGAGCTGGTTTTTCTGGCCCAGCACCAAGGCAAACTGGCGACGGTAATCATCGTGCCGTTCCCACGGCACATGACCCAGCACGCGGGCCGTGCCGCCCGTGGGATACAGCAAACCCGCGAGCATTTTCAACGTGGTGGTTTTGCCCGCGCCATTCGGACCGAGAAACCCGACGAGTTCGCCGGGTTTGATTTTGAAGCTGACATCATTGACCGCCACCGTCTGCTCATACTGCCGGTGTACCAGTCCCTTGAGCGCGCCCGCAAAGCCGGGCTGCTTTTTATAAGTGCGAAAAGCTTTGGTCAGGCCGCTGACTTCGATGGCGGGCATGGCGTCACCTCACCCTGCGGTTTTAGCGCACGAGCTGCTTTTCCAAATACTGCACCACCTGGCGCACGTTGGCATCCACTTCCATGCGATCCTTCACCAGCCGACAGGCATGCAGGACGGTGCCGTGATCGCGGCCGCCAAAGGCTTCGCCAATGGTGTTGAGCGAGCTTTCCGTCATTTGGCGCGACAGGTACATCGCAATCTGGCGCGGAAACGCGATGTTTTCCGGGCGGCGTTTGCTCGTCATGTCCGCCAAGCGGATGTCAAAGTGTTCGGCCACCTTTTTCTGGATGACCTCGATGCTGATGGTCTGGCGGCCTTCCTCATGCAAAATTTCGCGCAGCAGACCTTCCACCACCTCGATGGTGAGTTTTTTGCCCGTCAGCGAGGCGTAGGAGGCCACGCGGATGAGCGCGCCTTCCAGCCGGCGGATGTTCGTGCGGATGCGCGTGGCCAGAAAATTGATCACTTCATCCGAAAGCTTGTCGCCCACGTTCATCGCCTGCGCCTTTTTCTTCAGGATCGCGAGGCGCATTTCAATGTCCGGCGGCTGGAGATCCGTCACCAGACCCCATTCAAAGCGGGAAACCAAACGATTTTCCAAGCCCTGGATTTCGCTGGCCGGCCGGTCGCAGGTGAGCACGATCTGCTTGTGCGATTCATGCAGCGCGTTGAACGTATGGAAAAATTCTTCCTGAATGCGTTCCTTGCCGGCGAGAAACTGGATGTCGTCAATCAGCAACACGTCCGTCTGCCGGTATTTTTTGCGGAAACTGACGAGCTTGTTGTTCTGAATGGCGTCAATGTACTCGTTCGTGAACTTTTCCGAGGAAACATAGGCCACGCGCGCCGCCTTGCGGTTGCCGGTCACATGCTGGCCGATGGCGTGCAGCAGATGGGTCTTGCCCAAGCCAACCCCGCCATACAGGAACAGCGGGTTGTACGACTTGCCCGGCGCTTCCGCCACGGCCTTGGCCGCCGCAAAGGCAAAATTGTTATTCGTGCCGACGACGTAGGATTCGAACGTGTTCTTGGGATTGAACAGAATGTCCCCGTTAAGGGAGGCCCGTTCCGCCGCCGCTTCCGCCGACCGCGTCCGCGCGGGAGTCACTGCGTGAGCCGGAGTGGGCGCGGGCGTTACGACCGTTTCCGCCACCGGCGTGCCGTTGGCAATCTTGAAGGTCACCTGCAGTTTGCAGCCGGCGGCCACCGCCACCGCATCCTGCAACAGCCCCAGGTAATTATCTTTGAGCCACACTTCGCAAAACTCGTTGGGCACTTCCAGATTAATCTGCTGGCCATCCAAGGCGTGGGCCCGCAACGGGGCAAACCACATGTTGAATGTGTCCCGGCTCAACTTGGCGCGGAGATGTTCCAGCGCCGTGTTCCAAATATTTTCAGCAGTAATCTGCATGTTTAAACCGCATGTTGCCCGGGTTGTCCGGTGGCCCAGTTTGGCACTTTATTCACTGTGACCGCCGCGCGGCCTTTTAGGATGAGCCGACGGCCAGTCAATCTTGTCGCGGGCCTTAATTCAAGCGAAAACCGTTGCTTTCGCAATCACTTAAATCAGGCTTTAGCTTAAAAAGAAATCCTAAGACTCTTATTTCCAGTGTCTTGCTCGAATTATCCGTCCGCTTGCCCGGAAAATTTCAAAGTCACCTGTTCAAAAACATCCCGCGACGATGAATCGTGTCAGTGTTTTTAGGCCATTGCTCCCAAAGATACGAGGACAATATATTAACTCTTGTTCACCAGTTATTCACAACCAAAAAAGCCAATAAAATCGGCCCTGTTTCATCCTTTTGAAAATTCCGCCGGGGCGCCGGTCGCCCGGGCCGGGCCGGGACCGCGATGCGCGACGAAAATCCCCCGGCCACTTTTTTAGAAGTTCAATGAACATCACCACCCATATATTGGTCAGACATAAGCGAGAATTGCCATCTTATGCGTGGGTCGAACTGTCAGAAGTCTTACTTATACCTGACAGGCAGTGTTGACAAAGATAAGGGACTATGATTAATTATACACAGTTGCAGGGGCCAAGATGGCTGGCAGACAGATAAAAGAAACTGTCCGACTGTAACCTTGATCTTTGAATTTTATAATTTCGGCTCCGGCTTGAGTGCAGCTGGAGCTCGAGTTCTCCGTAATCCTACGTTGTGCTCATTCTGAATTCCCCGGGTTTCTCGGCCATCCTCTGGCTGATTAACCCGGTTTTTTCTTTCTACCCCCGGCGTTGGGGCCGATTATTTCAACTCCCCGCTTTTATACTATTCCAAACAACAGGTATTCAGGTTGTTATATGCAGCGATCTCACCGGTCGTTGCCTGGCTGATTTTAACTCAAGCTTGGTCCGCCCTTGGTTACCCTCCTTGAGGTTTGCGCTCCATTACCGCCTTTGTTCGCCTCACTTCCCGCTTCCAACTTTGGCTTTCCCGTTTAGATTGGTCCCGTGACCGTTCTGGAAGCCATTCAAAAAAGTGCGGAATTTCTCGGCAAACGGGGCGTGGAGTCCCCCCGCCTGCAAACCGAACTCCTGCTCGCGCATCTCCTGAAAATGCCGCGCATGAAGCTGTATTTGAATTTTGACCGCGTCCTGACCGTACCCGAGACCGATGCCTTGCGCGATTTAATCAAACGCCGCGGCCTCCGGGAACCCCTCCAGCATATCACCGGCTCCACCTCCTTTTGCGGTTATGAAATGACCGTCAACCGCCACGTGCTTGTGCCGCGTCCCGAAACGGAATTGCTCGCCGAAGCCGGCTGGCAGTTCCTCGCCACCCGTCCGCCCGAATCAGTCACGGCCCTCGATCTCTGCACCGGCAGCGGCTGTATTGCCATCGCCCTCGCGGCAAAATGCCCGCCGGCCAAAGTGGTGGCCACCGATATTTCCGCCGAAGCCCTGACCCTGGCCCGTCAGAACGCCAACGGCAACGGGGTGGCCGAACGAATTGAATTTCTGGCCGGCGACGGCTTTGCCGCCTTGGCGACCGCCGCCACCCGGGCATTCGATCTCATCGCCAGCAATCCCCCCTATATCCCCTCCGCCGAGATTGCCGACCTCGATCCCGAAGTCCGCGATTTCGATCCCTGGCTCGCCTTGGATGGGGGCGACGATGGCCTCGTCTTCTACCGGCGCCTCGCCGCCGGCGCGGCGGAATTTCTGAAGCCCGCCGGGAAAATAATGGTCGAATTTGGTGACGGTCAGGCGGATGCGCTAAAAAACATTTTCGAAAGCGAAAAGTGGATTGTGGAAGCCGTGCGGGAGGATTATTCTCACCGGGCCAGAATTCTGGTCGCGCGGCGCTGAAATAATTTGGCCACGGATATTCATAGTTTCACCGTTTTTCCATTGGCGGGCGCGTTAATAAATATCTGTGTTTATCGGTGGCCGGACACATTTTTGGTTTAACCCTCGTTTCCTATGGACAGTTTTTCGATCAAAGGCGGCGTGCCGCTCCACGGCGAAGTCACCATCAGCGGCAGCAAAAATGCCGCCCTCCCCATCCTCGCCGCCACCCTGTTGACGGATGAACCCTGCGTGCTCCGCCGCGTCCCGGATCTCAGCGACACCCGGTTCATGGTGCAGATTCTCAAATCCCTCGGCGCCAGCGCCACCTTCGAGAACGGCACCGTCACCGTTCATGCGAAGAAAATCACCGGCTTTGCCGATTACGATTTGGTCCGCAAAATGCGCGGCTCCATCTGCATCGCCGGTCCCCTGCTCGGCCGTTTGCGCAAGGCGCGCATTTCGCTGCCCGGCGGCTGCATCATCGGCGCCCGCCCCATCAACCTGCATCTGAAAGGCTTTCAAGCCCTCGGTGCCAAGATCAAAATCGATGGCGGCTACGTGGATGCCGTCGCCAAAAAACTGATCGGAGCCGTCACCTTCCTCGGTGGCCGCGCCGGTTCCACCGTCCTCGGCACCGCCAACGTCATGATGGCCGCCACCCTTGCCGACGGGGTGACCGTCATCGAAAGCGCCGCCTGCGAACCCGAAGTCGTGGATCTCGCGAATTTCCTCATCGCCATGGGCGCCCAAATCTCCGGCGCCGGCAGTCCCACCATCACCATTACCGGCGTGGCCAAACTCCACGGCGCGGAACATGAAGTCATTCCCGACCGCATCGAAGCCATCACCTTTGCCGCCGCCGCCGCCGCCACCAACGGCGAAATCACCATCAAAGGCGCGCGCCCCGACCATTTCCGGGCCGTGATCGACAAGCTGAACGAAGCCAACGTGCTCGTGGAACGCAGCGGAGCCAACCTGGTGGTGAAGCGCAAAGGCAAGCTCAAGTCCGTGGATGTCACCACCATGCCCTATTCCGGTTTTCCAACCGATGCCCAGGCCCAGCTCATGTCCCTGCTCACCCTCGCTCCCGGTATCAGCATCATCACCGAACGCATTTTTGAATCCCGCTTCATGCACGTCAGCGAACTGACCCGCCTGGGTGCGGACATCGAGATTGAAGGACCCAGCGCCATTGTCAAAGGCGGCAAACCCTTGAGCGGCGCCCCCGTGATGGCCAGCGATTTGCGCGCCTCCGCCGCCCTCATCATTGCCGGTCTCGCCGCCACCGGCACCACCCAGGTGAACCGTATCTACCATCTGGACCGCGGCTACGAGCAGATGGATGTGAAGCTCAAGCAACTCGGCGCCCGCATCCAGCGCGTGGAAGAATAAATCGAATACCGGGAAGGGCTAACCGCATAGAGCGCAGAGATTGGGAAAAGACGACCGGACAGGTGAAAACCTCTGCCCCGTTTTTTCTATGTGCTCTCTGTTCTATGCGGTTAATCCCGCAGTTTGTGGGTGATTTTACCCCCGCACGTGGCGCATCGTGGCGCGCTTCATTTCCATGTCCGAATCGCGTTTCTTCAGATCTTCGCGCTTGTCGAAGGACTGCTTGCCCTTGCCCACGGCCAGCGCCACCTTCACCTTGCCGTTTTTCCAATAGAACGATAGCGGAAAGATGGCATGGCCCTTGATGCCGCCCATTTCGAACAGTTTGCGGATTTCTGGCTTGTTTAGCAGCAGCTTGCGCGGCGCCTTGGTCTGATGATTATTCAGGTTGCCGTGCTTATATTCGTCAATGTGCGCGTTGTAGAGCCAGACCTCCTCTTTTTCGACGCGCGCAAAAGCGTCGGCGATTTGCCCGAGTCCGGCGCGCAGGGCTTTGACCTCCGTGCCGTGCAGCACGATGCCCGCCTCGAACGTGTCGAGGATGATATAATCGCGGCGGGCCTTATGGTTGGTCACAATATCGGACATGATCACAGTATAACCGCAAATGGCGGAAACTCACGGTGATTTTGCCGCCCGCTGTTCCGCGAAAAAGTTCTTCAACAGCGCCCGGCATTCCTCCACCCGCACCCCGGCCGTGATTTCGCAGCGATGATTCAACGTGGGAAACTGGAGCAAATTCATGGCCCCGCCCGCCGCGCCGCCCTTGGCATCGCTCGCGCCGAACACCACCCGCGCCAGCCGCGTATGCACCACCGCTCCCGCGCACATCGGGCACGGCTCCTTGGTCACGTAGAGCGTGCAATCCGTCAGCCGCCAGTCGCCGACCGCGCTTTCCGCCTGCGTTAAAACCAGCATTTCCGCGTGGGCGGTTGCGTCTTTGAGCGTTTCCACCTGATTATAGGCCCGGGCAATGATCCGCCCGGCGCGTACAATCACCGCGCCCACCGGCACCTCCTCGCGTTCATAAGCCTTGGCGGCCTGGCGCAGGGCTTCGCCCATAAAATACTCGTCGCTATGCAGGTCAATGATCGGCTCGCTCATAAAATTCTAAATCAAATCGGCTGCCCCGGCGCCAGCACCTGTTCCAACGTCCAATCATTGCGGCCATCCGGATGGCAATGGCAATGCGCCGCGAAAAAACCGCCGCGATGCTGCCAGAACCACGGCCAGATCTGCTCCCGATCCGTCTGCGGAATCTTCAGCCCGGCGATCACGTCGCGCGGAAAGAATTCAAACGGACCTTCCGCATGCGGCGGCGGCAGCGATTTCAGCTTCACCTTCACCTCAAACAGGAACATCAGCCAATGCGTCTGCCCCTGAAATCCATGCTCACTGATCAGCCCGGCCAGGTGCAAATCCGACGGTTTCAGCACCAGCCCCGCCTCTTCATGCGCCTCCCGACAGGCGCACACATAAGGCGATTCGCCGATCTCCATCTTCAGCTTGCCCCCGCACGGACTCCAAAAGCCGCGATTCGGCTCCTGCGCCCGTTCGAGCAGCAGCACATCATCGCGCTCATTAAAACAATAGAGCAGCGTCGCAATCTTGTAAGGCAAAGCCATGCCGCAATGTTGAATTTCCCCTGCTGAAAGTCGAGTTTGGAAACTGCCCCGCCTCGCCCTCTCTGGGTTCTATGCGTTCCTTGTGGTTAAATTCTCTGCCCGTTGCCGAGATACCATCAATGGGGGAGTGCCTCCGGGGCCGGTATGGTCTATAGTTTCGGCCATTATGATGAACCGCAAGCATGTTCTCTGGCTGCTGATGGGTTTTAGCAGTCTGATTCTGGCCGGCCTGGCGAGTGCCGAGAATCCAGGCACCAACGATCCCGTCGCCCAAGCCTGGAGCAAACTTCAGGCGGCCGCCCAGATGCCGCCGCCGCCCGCCGCCTGGGGGACCAACTCGCCAACCCCGGCGCAGGCAGATGCCTATTATCATCAATTAAGCCAGGTCGCCGTGGCCGCCGCCGCCCAAGCCGCCGAGTTTGCCACCCAGTTTTCGGGTACTACCAACGCCATCGCCGGCAAGCTGTTCCAATGCAAAATGCTCCGCCTCGCCTGCGCCTATGGCGACACCAACCAGTTCGCCCCTTGGGAGGCGACCCAAACGGCCCTCCTCAAAGATCCGGGCTTGGTCGAACCCGCCCGGTTCGGCGTGCGGGCGGATGTGGTTACGCGCAAACGGTACCTGTCAGAAATCGATAAGAACGCCACACCCGACAGCATCGAGCAGGAGTTGCAGGCCTTGGTGAAGGATTATCCCGGCAATGACCGGCCGCTCCAGATGCTGGTGACGTTTGCCGGCAACAACGCCACGCCCGCCGAGGCCCGTGCCATCGTCAAAGAAATTCTCTCCCTCTCGCCCACCAACCATGAAACCGCCCTCAAGGCCGAAGGCGTGGTGCGCCGGCTGGACGCCCCGGGCAAACCCTTGGATCTCAAGTTCACCGCCCTCGATAAGCAGTCCGTGGATCTGAGCCAGCTCAAAGGCAGGGTGGTGCTGGTGGATTTCTGGGCGACTTGGTGCGGCCCCTGTGTCGGAGAAATTCCGCATGTGAAGGCCGCCTATGACCGGTATCACACGAATGGCTTTGAGGTGGTTGCCATCAGTTTCGATTACAAAGAAGAGCCTTTGCGCCGGTTCATTCAAAAGAAGGAACTGCCCTGGCCCCAATACTTTGACGGCCTCGCCTGGTCGAATCCCTATTCCATCAAATACGGCATCTGCGGCATTCCCACGATGTGGCTGGTGGATAAAAAGGGCATTCTGCGCGAGGTCAATGCCGGGGACAACCTCACTGGCAAGATTGAGAAGCTGCTGGCCGAGTAGGCGGCGAAAAAAATAAGGAAAATCCTTTTGCCAACCCTTGCAATTCGGATGTTTGTCACCTTCCCCTTGACAATCAGGCTTTCTTTGTGGTTGACTATCAATGTTCTGTAGATACCATAATCCAAGGAATAACCAATTTATATGATAAAAAAACATCTGGCATTAATCGTTGCGGCCGGCTTTGCCACCGCTCTTTCAGTTCAGGCAACCCCCGTCCTTTCCACCCTTAACTTTGACGACGTCAACTCCCCCGGCTATTACGGCATATCCAGTGGTGCGGATGTTGTTTATGACGGGATGGTGTGGAATTCCGGGGGCAATGGCGATGTCGGCATCATTGATCCAAATTACTATTACAGCGGCTCCTCCTACACGCCTTTGTCCGCATTTGCCGGGCAGGCGGGTTACGGCTATGCCAACGGTTTGGTTTCCGGTCCCAACGTGATGGACCTCGGCGGCACCTCCTCGATGAAAGCCCAAGGGGGTTATACTTTCGACCTTTACTCCGGCTATTTTACGGCTGCATGGAATGATAACACCTCGGTCACTTTCGTCGGGTATCTGAACAATGCCCAAATTTATTCGGATACCATTATCCTCAACACCGAGTCGCCTACGCTGGTGAATCTCAATTTCGTCGGGGTTGATAAAGTCTCCTTTTTGAACGGTGCCAACGATCCGTTCATTGCGGCGGACGATCTGGTGTTTAACCTGAACGGCGCTCCGGGCGCTCCCGCCTCCACTCCCGAACCCGGCACCCTCGCTCTGGCCGGTCTGGGCATCGCCGGCTTGGTCGCCGCGCGCCGTCGCAAGTAATTAAACCCAACCCTCATTTAAACCCCCGCTACTTCCTGTGGCGGGGGTTTTTTCCTTCCCAGCCGCCGCCAAGCCTTGATGAAAATGCGCGCGCTTTACATTGTTACGATGAATGCAGGTTGAGCCGTGGAGGAAAGGGGTTTTTATGCGCGGCCCTGGTGGGCGCGAGTTTTCCATTGTCAGTGCGCGGCAAAAAAATAAACTATCCCCCTCGAATACATGAAAACATTCAATATTGCAGCTTTGGCGGGTGACGGCATTGGTCCGGAAGTGATGGCCGAGGCCATCAAGGTTTTGCGCGCCACCGAAAAGAAATTTGGCTTCAAACTGGCCATCACCGAGGCACCCGTCGGCTGGGCCGGCATTGATGCCGCCGGCAAGGCCCTCCCGGATGCCACCCTCGCCCTCTGCAAACAGTCGGATGCGATTTTGTTCGGCTCCGTCGGCCTGCCCGACCGCGATCCGACCATTCCGAAGGAGGAACGTCCCGAACGCGCCGCCCTGCTCCGCATCCGCAAGGAATTCGGCCTGTTCGCCAACCTCCGTCCGGTGACCCTGCCGAAGGCGCTCGCCCATGCTTGCCCGCTCGCCAAGGAACGCCAGGGCAACGGCATTGATATTCTCGTGGTGCGCGAGCTCACCGGCGGCATGTATTTCGGCCAGCCCAAGAAGACAGAAACGCTGGCCGACGGCCAGCAGCGCACGATTGATACGATGGTTTACACCACGTCCGAGATCGAACGCATCGCGCGCGTGGCGTTCAAGTCCGCCCAGTTACGCCGCAAAAAATTGACCAGCATCGACAAGGCGAACGTGCTGGAGAACGGCATTCTCTGGCGCGAAACCGTCACCCGCATTGCCAGGGAATTTCCGGACGTGGCGCTGGATCACATGTTCGTGGACAACGGCGCCATGCAGCTCATGCTCAAGCCCACGCAATTCGACGTGATGCTGTGCGAAAACATGTTTGGCGACATTCTGAGCGACGAAGCCGCCGCACTGGGCGGTTCGCTGGGCATGCTCCCGAGCGCCAGCCTGGGCGCAACGACCGGCGGCACGACGTTTGGTTTCTATGAGCCCGCCGGCGGCACCGCCCCGGACATCGCCGGCAAGAACCTGGCGAATCCGATTGCGCAGATCCTGTCCTCGGCGCTGATGCTGCGGCACAGTTTTGGCCTGAACGACGCGGCCGCGGCAATTGAAGCAGCGGTGGCCAAGGCCATCGACGCCGGCAACCGCACCGGCGACATCTTCAGCCCCGTCGAAGCCGGAGCGAAACGCGTGGGCACCCGCGAAATGGGCGATGCCATTGCGGCGGGTATTTGAGCGCGCGTGGGTGAGCTGGTAAACGGGAAGTGGTAAACCGGAAAGTGGCCGGCTGATTCGGGTGCCTCTTGCCACTGCCCCTCAAATCCAGAGCCGTGATCTCGTCAAGACCGTTCGCTGGCCGGGTTCTCTCCCTCTCCGCCATTGGTAAATGGGGGAGAGGGTCGGGGTGAGGTGGTGCTCATCTATTTAACTCGGGGCAGTTCCTCAAGACGCGCCCGGCTGATTCCCGTCGGCAACTTGATTTGCCGGCGGGAATCACCGCATCCACTCAATTGTCCCGGCGATAGGGGGCGTCCCAAATCACATCGGGGAGCAGCGGCTCCTTTTCCCCGCCGGTCGATGGATTGTCCTGCAGGTAGGACGTCTTGAAGTAGCCGGCATGGCCATCCATGAAACTGAGGATCGTGCCTTTGTCATGGCGGGAGGCCACGCTGTTTTGGCGATCCGCCGGATTGACGGAGTTATATTCCGGGTGCAGGTTCACGACTTCGGAAACCGGATCAAAAACCTGGTCAAACATGAACACGGTGGCGCTGGTTTTGGCGAACGAACTGATTTTCGGCATGCGCGGATAATGATAGGTATTATCTTCATCCTCACCCACCGTGCCCATGGAGCGTTTCAAGTCGCAGTTCATGACATAGCTGAAGAAGCCGGCCCCGCCGGGAATCCCGGTGGGCGAATTATCCGCCGGAGCGAGGAAGGCTCCATTGGGTCCCTGGCCGTTAACGGTGCTGAGATCCATGTGCGCGCTGGGGCACTCCCACATCGGCCCGATTCCATTGCCGGGAAACGGCAAATATTCGGTGCTCTTGGCCGCCGTGGTGCCGCGCCCGCCGCTCAGTTTATTCACGTAATAGGCCAGGGGCTTTTCCGCAACCAGCGGCGGCAGGACCGTAAACCAGGCGTACGGGTCGTCCGGGCGGCCGCTCACCGTGCCATCCGGTTGATTCGCCGGGCCGCACCACGTGGGCCCGCCTTGGACGCCTTCGGCGGCGGTTTTGGAAAAGCCGTCCCGCGGGAACGTCTCCTCACTGTCCGAGGCGTAAATTTGACCCGCCAGCCCCCATTGCCGGTTGTTGGAGGTGCATTGCGCCCGCCGGGCCTTTTCCTTGGCCTTCGCCAGCGCCGGCAGCAGCAGGGCCGCCAAAATCGCGATGATCGCAATGACGACCAGCAGTTCGATAAGGGTGAACGCACCCGGCTTGCGGCCGGATGCGTTCACGTTTGCAATTGGGCTTTTACTCATTTTTCCAATGAATTGCCGGGGCTTACGGAGTGGTCACCCGGAAGTACTTGGCGGGAGCGTTCGAGCTCGTGGCTTGGCTGAAGGCCCCGTTGGTGGGGTAGTAGGTCAGGCCATACGCCTCATTCTTCCAGGGGCCATTCAGCAGGTTGGTGGCGCTGTAAACGCTGTAGGTTTGGCCGACCACGGGCGTCCAGCTCACGGTCGCATTCTTATTCGCCGCCGCCACCGAGACCGCGAACGCCGGCGGGGTGTTGGTCACATAATCCGCGTAGCGCGACGGAATCACCTCCACATAGGAAGGCGTGCCGCCGTAAGGCTGCAGCACGCCGGTCAACTGGGCGCAATAGGTGGGAATGGGCATGTAGTCAAAAGGATTCAACGACTGGGGCGTGCCGTCCGCGTTCTTGTAATCATAGGTGGGTTGGAACACCTCCATGGTGTGACTGTTGGTCACCGCGTCATATGGCGCGCCGACGGTCATGTACAGGACGCAGTAACTGTTGCTGGTGAAAATACCGCCGACACCCGAATTGGCCCCGCCGGTGCCGAAAGCGCCGCCGGAGGAACTGCCGTACAGGTAAACATTCGTGAAGGTGACCAGCGATTCGGCAAAGTGCAGGGCGTTGCTGCCCACCCCGTTGGTGCTGAAATCGGCGAACAGGGAATTCCCCAGGAAGGGACTCAAGGTGAACGGCAGCGCTTCATTGGTCACAATCGCGCTCTGCGCCGTGGGCGCCATTTCCAGTTCGCCGTGATACACTTCCAACGGGCCGCTGGCGGTCACATAGCTGCCAATGCCCGGCGCGTTGGTGTTGCCTTTGCCGGCCAGAAACACTTCCACGCCATAGCCGTTGCTGTTCTGCAGGAAGAACGTGGTGTAGGAGCTGCCGTAACCCCGGTAGGCACTGGCATAGCCGCTCACCGTCACGTTGTTCGTGTTGAGGTAAACCGTTCCGCCCGGGTTGGCGGCCACCTGGCTGGCGCTGTCGTTCAAGTAAGCATGGAGTTGATCAATCGTGGCCGCCAAAGGCGCGATTTCATGGATCGCATTCGTGGGACCGTACGCGATGGAACCACCGTTCACCGAATTCGCGGCGACCACATAGTAAAACCCGTTAACACTATAATCCGACAGGGTCACATTGATGGACGAACTGTTCTGGCCGGACAGCGCCACATAGGGAGTCGCCCCGTTCGTGTAGTAAACAATGGTGTTGCCGATCAGGTTGCTGGTGGCCGTGACGTTGGTGGTGATCACGCCGGAGGTTTTGTTGGTGGTGTAAGTCGTCTTGGTGCCAAACGAATAGACCGGCACGTTGGTGACGGCAATCGGCTGAAAATACCATTGATAGGTAATCGGGCCGGTGCCGGAAGCGTTGTTCGCAAAGCTGACCGTGTTGAACAGGTTGGCGACCACGTTCGTGGCCGTCACACTCGCGTCGAAGAACACCGGCGTGGCGGTGGTATTGACCGTCTCCCAGGCCGTGTCGCTCGTGGCGCTGCTGGAATTGGCATCGGTCGCCACCACATAATAGCCATCCGAAGCGGTCAGGCTGTTGACCACCAGAATGTTGCTCGTGGAACCGGTGTAATTCCCGCCATCCGTCAGCTTGCCATAAGTCGTGGAGAACCATTGGTAGCTCAGGTCCGAACCGCCCGCCACCGCATAGAAGGTCGCGCTGTTGCCGGCATAATTGGTGCCGGACAACGGCTGCAGGCCAAACACCGGCGGATTCGGCTGGGTGTACACATCCGCGAAGGTGGTGCCCACGATCACATTGCTGATCCCCGCGCTGATATAAGGGCTGAACGTGAGCGCGTTGTTTTCAATGTTCGCCCGGGCCGGATTGATGGCGACGTCGGTGCCATACACAAAACCGTAACCTTCCGGGTACCCCTCCATCAGGTTGCTGTAATCGGCATCGGAAGGGTTGATCAGCAGGTTTGCCCCCTCGGTGACCGAACCGACCGCCGTGTCATAGGCGATCACCACATTGTAGGTCACATTCGTGCAAAGATCCTCGGGGAACGTCACCGGCTGCTGCAGGTTCGAGAATGATACGGAAAAGTTGGCGATGCTCAAACGGAAGGTGCCGGGAATGACGGCCCCGTTTGTGCTGATGAACAGATTGCAGCAGGTGTTTTTGTTGGTGCCGACAAACTGGGCAAAATAGCCGCCGTTATAATTGTTGAAGCCGGGCAACTGGCTGACGTTGATGATGAAGCTCGCATACACAATCGTCCCGTTGGCCGGATTGTAATAACCGTTGGTCGGGGCGGCGATGGTGTCCTTGTTCGTCGCCGTCATATAAATGACGTTGTTGCTGACGAGCACGTCGTTGGCCGGCGTGGCCGGGGAATAGACATACCACTGACCCTGGCCCGCGATCGGGCCGTTGGTGTAGGGGTAGTTGGAGGAATCGCGCAAGAGCACCGTCGCTTGCGAGGGTAAAGCCGTCATGGCAACGGCGCAGAGGGCAAGGAATAGTTTTTTCATGGTTCGGGATCTTTTAAATACAACCTTTTTAAAGTTAACCCGGACACTTAGCACCAGCATTGCAACGAACAGATGGCAACCGCATGAAAATTGTGCAAACAGTTATTAACCGCCGGAAAGCTGTCCTGAAATTGCCGGCGCCGGTTTCCGCGATGGGATCAATTCACCGCATCAATCACTGCCAGCGATGCTGAAGTTATTGCCTGGTGGAAGACACGCCCGTTTGCCGGTGGATCAAGGCGGGGATGTGATGTATTCGACTGCCATCTAAAAAACGAAAAAAGCGCGGGATGTTGCCATCCCGCGCCGTTGAATTGTAAAGATGAAATAGCCTGTCGATTATTGACGGTAAGGCGGATCCCAGATCACATCCGGCAGTAGTGGCTCACCTTCTCCGCCGCTGGAAGGATTATTCTGAATATAGCTGGTTTTGAAAAAACCGGCGTGCCCGTCAAAGAAATTGATCTGGCCGCCTTTACTATGACGGGAGGCAAAACTTTTCTGCCGGTTGGCCGGGTTATACGAATTGTACGATGGTGATGCATTCACCACTTCTGAAATGGGATCAAAAACACAATCAAACATGAAGACCGTGGCAGTTGGATGACTAAAAGATGTCACTTTAGGCATGTTGGGATACACCGTAGTACCCGTACCGGCTGCGTCACCCGGTCTTCTTTTCAAATCAATGTTCATATCGTAGCTGAAAAAACCATTGGCTCCGCTGCCGGAAAGAACATTTTGAACGGTCGCGGGGGTCATGTAGGCGGCCGGACATTCCCAAACTTTACCTTTGTCCCCCGGAAAGG
Organism: uncultured Verrucomicrobia subdivision 3 bacterium; assembly: GCA_903872345.1. Classification (GTDB taxonomy): domain Bacteria; phylum Verrucomicrobiota; class Verrucomicrobiia; order Limisphaerales; family UBA11358; genus UBA11358. The sequence goes on from CAIQKM010000065.1 coordinate 59,573, forward strand.
GAATGATGGTCATGTTTATCAGCGGGTTGCCCGTTACCGTGGCGAAGTAATCTTTGAGGTTTTTCTCGGAGAGATATGAAGGAATAGTATTAAACCAAGCATGCATGTCCGCATAAGCACCATCAGAACCGGGATACTGTCCTTGATGATCCATGCCATCAGTAGGAATGCCATCGGCGAAATCCCCGACATACATCTGAATGCCCAGCGCCCATTGCCGCTGGCTGGAGAGACAGCTTGCTTGCAGGGCTTTTTGTTTGGCCTTGCCCAGCGCCGGCAAGAGCATGGCGGCCAGAATGGCGATGATGGCGATAACCACCAGCAATTCGATCAGGGTGAAGGCAGATGCCGGAAGGTTTTGCCGAACCGAGCTCACGGTGATGTGTCGCGGTTGTGGCTGGCAGTTTGTTTCGGACATAAATTCTCGCTTATTCAGGAACAAGTTTGGCGGGTCAAATGGCAGTGTAAAGTGAATGTTATTAACCAAAGCACCCCGGCGTGACCCACGCCGGGGTGCCCTGGAAACGAATCGGCTTACGGGCTTGTGATTTTGTAGAAGCTCGCCGGCAAACCGGTGTTGACGCTGTCCGTATAGGAGCCGGCGGCACCCGGGAACGTCAGGCCGGCGGTGATCGGAGTATAGGGTCCCATCACGTTGGTGGACCACAGCACGCTGTAGCCGTAGACGGGGACAGAGTTCCAACTGAGCGTGGGCGCGCCGCCGGAGTACGTGACGGTCGCTTTCGGGGCCGGCGGGAGCATGCTGTAGTAGTTAAACGGATCCAGCTCAAATCCGGCACCACGGTTGGTCGCCGTGGCGGTGGCGTAATAGCCCATGATGCCCGTCAGCGTCGCCGCAAAGGGCGGAATCGGCTGGCCAATGATGTTGATGTCAGCCGCGTTCAAGAAGTAAGCGAACTTGTCGCCATTCAAGTTGGTCAGGGTATAGGTGCCACTGACAAAATTGCTGCCCAAGGAGAAGCCGGGGAAGTAAACATTGGTAAAGGTAACCAAGCTGCCCACATACTTGTGGACGAGATTGGAAACACTGCCATAGCTGGTTCCGTTGGTGAAGGTTAAGGGCAGCACATAAGGTGCCGGCAGGTTGTTGGTATGGCCGGTGACCGTCACGCTGGTGGAAGCATCGGCCGAATTCAGGTTAAACTCCATCAGGCTGTTGAACTGGCTGAGGGGACCGGTGATGGTCACAATGTCGCCCTGCTGCGGCTGGCTGGCGGCGTAACCGGCATCAAAGACACAAATGGAGCCGGAACCGTCGGAAACATAAAACTCGGCATTCGGGGTGCCGGTGAACAAGCTGCCCTTAACCGAGCCATCTGAGTTGGTGGCCGGCAACGTGAGGACCACGGCATTAGTGACGGTAAAATAGCTGGTGGTGTTGGTCGGGAGGAAGAAGGTGGAATCCACCATCGCATGCAAGGCATCAATAGTCACGATCTGGGGAATGAGCAGCGTGTTGGTGATGGTGACTGTATTGGTGCTGCCATAAGCGTTGGAAATGAAGCAGGCATATTTTCCGACCGTATCGGATTGCTGGTTCAGAATCACGAGTGACGCGGCATTGGTGGTGGTCAAGTCCACGTCGGAAGAGGTGATCGGTCCACCGTTATACGACCAGGAGAAAGTAAACGGCGGGGTACCGTTATAGCCGACCGTGATGGCGAAGCTCTTGGACAGATAGTTGGAAACACTGACGGGCTGGGCGGTGATTCCCGGAGGTCCGTTCTGGACCGCAATGACGGCATTGGCGCTGGTGATGGTGGCATTATTCACCGTGTTGCTGACAATGACCGCGTAAGTACCGGCATCCGTAAGGGCCGCCGGGTTGATGGTGAAAATATTGCTATTACCGTTCGGGTTGGCAATCGGGCTGCCATTCTTTTCCCAGATATACGCGAGACTGCCCAAGCCTTGACCGGTGGCATTAACCACCAAGGTCAGGGGATTGCCGACAAACACTGTGCCGCCCAAGGGTTGCGTGGCAATGCCGGGGTTGACAGAATTATAGGCCCACACGTTGGTGGCCGCCTGATCATAGGTGGTTGCAATCACCAAATTGCTGATGGTGCCGAACCAATTGCCCATGCCGGATGCTTGGCGGGATGAAAACGCGGCTGCATTCACCGGCGTAGTAATATCGCTGCTCTCAACAAATGTATCAGAAGAGTTGACCGGGTTCACCCAAAGGGTCACGGAATAATCAGTAATCGGATCCCATTTGAGAACCACCTGATAGTCTTGGTTGGTCGCCAAATCCACGGGATAGATTTTATTTGCCGTGTTAGCCGAACCGGCAACGCCCAAGCGCCAGGTGTTGGGCTGGGTCAGGTTGGTTCCGACCAAGGCATAAAGTTTACCTTCAAAGTTTCCGTTGGTGCCGTAGAAGTGCGCAAAATAACCACCGGCCGCACTGGGCAAATTGGTGCAATTCACCACAAAGCTGGCATAGAGCACCGTGGGAGCGTTGGTGTAGGCGGAGGTGAAGGGACGGCGAATGTCATCCTGGCGATTCACCAAGGATCCACCAGTGGCTCCATTTTCCAGCCGGTGGCCCTTTACTATTGCATCACTGGGGTTTGCGGTACCGCTATATTTAATCCAGACTCCGCCGGAGTTATTGGTGATGACACCATCGGCGTAGTTGAATTGTTCCTGCCAGATCAGATCCGCGCGCACGGCGACGGCGGACAGGACCAACAGCATTATCAGTGGTATTAGTTTTTTCATGAGGTGTGTTTGCTTTTGTATTTTCGGTTAAATACAGTTAATTTTGATGCGTTTTTTAATAATCGAATCTTAAATATTATCAGGCAGTCTTAAATTGTAACGTTAAGTTTGTGTGACAATCTGATGGCAAAATTAAAATTTGGCTGGTGATATTTTGGCAAATCGCGCGCCAAGAAACGTGAGGGTGGCTCCGCCCTGCCGACCGGTTTCCCGGAGCAGATTTGCGAAACCACAAAATAGAAACACCTCTCGCATGCTTGATTGCTTTGACTAGCTGGTTTGGCGAACGGAATTCCCTTGTATTAACAATTCCGAGTCAATGTCAGGTTGTCCCATAAAAGCGGAATTCTGGCAAGCGTTTTCCGCGAAAAATGAGGGAAAGTTATTGATGGGTTATTAACATTCCCGATGAGAGTCGGACCGCCGGGTAATATTTTCTTTGCCGCCAGCCCTTGAAACCGATTATTGTCCGCGCAACGAAAGGTCTGATTATCACATGAGAAACATATTTATTCTGTTCGTGCTCGTCTTGCCCGCGCTGGTTCACGGGGCCGTTGAGCCGGTCAAAACGGTCGGCGCCGCCCCCGCCACGAATGCCTTTGGCGTCGCCATCGTGCCGGATGCCACGCATCTGCCCGTGACGGTCACCAATACGGTGATGATTGCCAATGAACGCGTTACCTACACCGCCGAAACCGGCATGTTGCCGTTGCTAAAGCCGGATGGCACGCCCCGCGCCTCGGTCTTTTACGTGGCTTACACGCGCACGGGTATCACCAACAAGGCGGCCCGGCCGGTGACGTTCTGCTTCAACGGCGGGCCGGGATCGGCCTCGCTCTGGCTGCACCTGGGGGCGTTGGGTCCGCGGCGGGTGAAGATGAATGAGGATGGTTCGCTGCCGCCGCCGCCGTTCTCCGTGGTGGATAACGAATATTCCCTCGCCGGCGCGAGCGACCTGGTTTTCATTGATCCGGTGGCAACGGGTTTCAGCCGTCCGGCGAAGGATGAGAAAACCGATCAATTCTTTGGCGATCAAGGGGATCTGGAGGCGACGGGTGAATTCATCCGGCTCTGGACGACGCGGCACGAGCGCTGGCTCTCGCCGAAATATGTATTGGGCGAAAGCTACGGGGTATTCCGCGCGGCCGGTCTGGCGGAATATCTGCGCGGGCATTGCGGTTTGTATCTGAACGGGTTGATGCTGGTTTCCGGGGTGCTGAATTTTGCGGCGATTGACGGCGATTCCGGGAATGATCTGCCCTACATCACCATTCTGCCGGCGTACACGGCGGCGGCGCATTTTCACCATAAACTGCCGGCGGATTTGCAGGCGGATGTGAACCGGGCGCTGGCCGAGTCGCGTACCTTTGCCAATGGCGAATACACGACGGCGCTGCATGCCGGGGCGGCCCTGCCGGCCGACGAGCGCGAAAAGGTGGTGACGGAGCTGGCGCGGCTGACGGGGCTGAAACCCGCGTTGATCGCGGACAACAATCTGCGCATTGACGGCGGGATCTTTCGCAAACAATTGTTGCACGACGAGGGGCTGGTGTTGGGCGTTTATGATGCGCGGCTGACGGGGCGCGACGGCCGGCCGGGTCTGCCTTATCCGGCCACGGATCCCTCGAGCGACGCGACCATGGGACCGTTTTCCGCCGCCATGAATTCCTATGTGCGCTCGGAATTGAAGTTCAGCGATGATCTGCCGTACGAAATCTTTGGCGGAGTGCAGCCGTGGAATTACGGCACGCCCAACAATTATCCCAACGCCAGCGAGAAGTTGGCGCAGGCCATGAATCAGAATCCCTACATGCGGGTGCTGGTGCTGGGCGGACGGTGTGATCTGGTGTGTCCCATTGACAGCATCCGCTACAGTCTGGAACACATGGCTTTGGCCCCGGAATACCGGCAGAATCTCACTTATGAGGAGTATGACGCCGGTCACATGATGTACATCAACCTGCCGGACTTGAAGAAGATGCACCACGATCTGGTGCGGTTCATTGGGCGTTGAGCCCTTTAGGCCGGAGCGCGGCTGTCCCAGCCGCGCTCCGCAACTCATGGTTGCCCACGGTTTGGCCGGACCGGCTTTTTCCTCGCCATGGGGCGCGGTTTTGTGCAAAACTTCTCCGCGCGAGCATGAAAGCAAAAATCATCATCACCCCGAAAAAGGCCGTCCTTGATCCCCAGGGCAAAACCGTCCAAAACGCCCTGGCCCACATGGGCTATACCGGAGTCACCGGTGTGCACGTGGGCAAGTACCTGGAGATTGACTTGGCCCCCGGCACCGACAAAGCGACGGCGGAAAAGGCTTTGAACGAAGCCGCCCACCGTTTCCTCAGCAACCCGGTCATCGAAGACTACAAATTGGAGATCGTTGACTGATCATGCCCACCCTCATTGCCCATCCCACGGTCATCGCCGCCGCCGGCACCAAGCCGAAGATTATCGAAGAATTTATCGGCCGCGTGAATTCGCGCACCAGCGAGGTCAGCATCGCGCGCATGCAAAGTCCCGCCGGCTGGGAAGAACCCGGCCAGACGCCGGAGTTTGACGAATATACGGTCGTGCTGCGCGGCACCTTGCGCGTGACCTTCAAGACCGGGGTGTATGATGTGTGCGCCGGCCAGGCCATCATCACGCGCGCCGGCGAGTGGATTCAATACAGTTCCCCGGAAAAGGACGGCGCGGAGTACGTGGCCGTCTGTCTGCCCGCTTTTTCACCGAAAACCGTCCATCGCGACGTCTGATTTCCCATGAACTTTGCCGTTCTCCAATTCCCCGCCAGCAACTGTGATCAAGACGCCGTCCACGCCGCCCGCCTGCTCGGCCATTCCGCCCGGTTGGTGTGGCACAAGGACACCGCACTGGGCGAAGCCGACGCGGTGATCGTGCCCGGCGGTTTCAGCTATGGCGACTATCTGCGCTGCGGCGCGGTGGCGCGGTTCAGCCCCGTGATGCAGGCGGTGAAACAATTTGCCGACAACGGCGGCCTGGTGCTGGGCATCTGCAACGGTTTTCAGGTGCTCACCGAGGCCGGCCTGCTGTCGGGCGCCCTGGTGCGTAATCGCGATTTGCAATTTCACTGCGAGAACGTGTTTCTGAAAACGGCGACGACGGATTCGCCCTTCACGAACAAAATTCCGGCGGGCAAACTGCTGCGCGTGCCCATCGCCCACGGCGAAGGCTGCTATTTTGCCGATGAGGCGACGCTGGCTACACTCCAGGCGAACAACCAGATTCTGTGGCAGTACAGCGACGCCAGCGGCAACCTGACCGACGGCGCAAATCCGAACGGCGCGCTACTAAATATCGCCGGCATCTGCAATGAACGGCGGAATGTGGCCGGCCTGATGCCGCATCCCGAGCGCGCCTGCGAATCGCTGCTGGGCAGCACGGACGGGCGGCTGGTGTTTGAGAGTGTGATCGCGGCGCTGGAGAAGGAATTGGTTGCGGCGTGAATTTTTTCGCGCATGAAAATTCGCGAAATTCTGCGGCAAATTGAAGCCGACGGCTGGTTTTTGGTGCGAACGCGTGGAAGTCACCGGCAATATCACCATGCAACGAAACCGGGTACGGTAACCATAGCCGGCCAGCCCGGACAGGATTTGCATCCCAAGACGTTAAACAGTATCCTGAAACAGGCAGGACTCAAATGACCATGCGCTACACCATCATCATCGAGCACGGGTTGGACAATTACAGTGCCTATGCGCCGGATTTCCCCGGCTGCGTCGCGGCGGCGGATACGGAGCAGGAGACCATTGCGCTTATGAAGGAAGCCCTGGAAATGCATATCGAAGACCTGCGGGAACGGGGCGAGACGATTCCCCAGCCAAGTGAGATCCGCGAAGTGGAAGTAATGGCGTAATGCGTGAGAAAAGTGTTGTAGGTGTACGAGCGGAAAGCCGGTACTTGGCTTCATGATGGGGACATTGGCCTGGAATTCGGCAAGCAATAACCGAGCGTAAAATTTCCAGTCCGAGTTTTGAAATGAAGAACGCCAACATTTTTGTGGATGTGGATTTGACGCTGATTGATGCGCGCGGCCAGATGCTGCCGGGTGCCGGTGACGCGTTGAATCAGTTGAGCGCGCGCGGCTGCCATTTGTATTTGTGGTCCACGAACGGCGCGGAATACGCGCACAAGACGGCCACGCGGCTCGGACTGGCCGATAAATTTGAAGGGTTTTCAGCGAAGCCGGACATCATCATTGATGACATGCCGGGCACGGTGTTGAACCCGTTTGTTTTTGACGTTAACAGCGAAGCTTCCTGGCCGGCGCTGGCCGACCGGATTCTTCGCAAACACATAGATTGAGATTTTGACATGAGCGAACCCGCCATCACCCCTGAACTGGTTGCCAAACACAACCTCACGCCGGAAGAATTTGCCAATGCCCAGGTCATCCTCGGCGGCCGCCTGCCGAGCTACACCGAGCTCGGCATTTTCTCCGTGATGTGGAGCGAACATTGCAGCTACAAGAACACGCGTCCGCTGCTCAAAACCTTCCCCACCAAGTCGCCCAAGATTCTCGTGGGCGCGGGCGAGGAAAACGCCGGCATCATTGATGTGGGCGACGGCGTGGCCATCGCCTTCAAGATCGAGTCGCACAACCATCCCAGCGCGGTCGAGCCGTTTCAGGGCGCGACGACGGGCGTGGGCGGCATCATCCGTGACATTTTCACGATGGGCGCGCGGCCGGTGGCGGCGTTGAATTCGCTGCGCTTTGGTGAGCTGGCCAATCCCGAAGTGCGCCGGCTGTTCAGCGGCGTGGTCAGCGGCATTGCGCATTACGGCAATTGCTTCGGCATTCCGACCATTGCCGGCGAAGTGTATTTCGACAAATCGTACGAGGGCAATCCGCTGGTAAATGCCTTCTGCTTGGGCGTGCTGCGGCACGAACAGATCACGCGCGGCGCAGCCAAGGGCGTGGGGAATCCGGTCTTTTATGTGGGCCCGGCAACGGGGCGCGACGGTCTGGCGGGCGCGGCCTTCGCCTCGCAGGATCTCACGGATGAATCCTCCCAGCAGCAGCGCGGCGCGGTGCAGGTGGGCGATCCTTTCATGGAAAAGCTCGTGTGCGAAGCCTGTCTGGAACTGCTGGCCACCGGCGCGGTTTCCGGTATGCAGGACATGGGCGCGGCGGGCCTCACCTGTTCCACGTGCGAAATGGCCGCCCGTGCCGGCACCGGCATTGAGATCGAACTCGACAAGGTCCCGCAGCGCGCGCCGAACATGACGAGCTACGAGATCATGTTGTCCGAATCGCAGGAGCGCATGCTCATCGTCGTCCACAAGGGCCGTGAAGAGGAAGTGAAACGCATTTTTGACAAGTGGGATTTGCCCTGGGCGGAAATCGGCATCATTACTGACACCGGCCACATGGTGGTTCGCCACGGCGGTAAAATCGTGGCCGATATTCCCGCGAAAAAAATTGCCGATGAATCGCCCGTCTATCAGCGCGAAGCGCAGGAGCCCGTTTATTTGCAGGCCGTCCGCGCCTTCCGTCTGGATGGCATCACTGATACCACCACACCCATCGCCGATTTGACGAAGCTCCTGGCCTGGCCGAGCATCGCTTCGAAGAATTGGGTTTACCGCCAGTACGATCATCAGGTGCGCGACGGATCCGTGATCCTGCCCGGCAGCGATGCCGCCGTGATTCGCATCAAGGCCGATTCGTTGCCCGTCATGAGCGAAGAATTGAAGGCCAAGGTGGGTGATGCGACCGTCCCGGAAAAACTCATCGCCATGACCGTGGATTGCAATGGCGTCTACGTTTATCTGGATCCCTACGAAGGCGGCAAAGCCGCCGTCGCCGAAGCCTGCCGCAATCTCGCCTGCAGCGGTGCCGTACCGCTCGGCGCGACCGACAATCTCAACATGGCCAACCCGACCAAGCCCGAGCTGTTCTGGCAGATCCGCGAAAGCGTGCGCGGACTGGCCGATGGTTGCCGCGCCTTCAACGCCCCGGTCACCGGCGGCAATTGCTCCCTCTACAATCAAAACCCCAGCGGTCCGATTGATCCCACGCCCACCGTGGCGGTCGTCGGCATCGTCGAAAAACCCGAACACATCACCACCCAATGGTTCAAGGATGCCGGCGACGCGATTATCCTGCTTGGTGACGTGGCGGATAAATCCGACCCGTTACTCGGTCTGGGTGGCTCCGCGTATTTGCAGGTCATTCATGGCCAGAAGACCGGTTCCCCGCCGCGTTGCGATCTGGACACCGCCAAGACGCTGCATACCACGCTTTTGGGACTGATCCAGTCCGGCATCGTCAAGAGCGCGCACGATTGCAGCGATGGCGGATTGGCGGTCGCGCTGGCGGAAAGCGCCATCAGCGAACTGATCGCCCGCGATACCCCGCGTTTGCTGGGCGCGAAGGTGGATTTGACCGCCTTTAACGATATTCGTCTGGATGCCTTGCTCTTCGGCGAAACCCAGTCGCGCGTGGTGGTCACCACCAAGGCGTTGGACGCCGTGAAGCTGGTGGAACGCGCCAAGTTGCTTGGCGTGCCGGCCGTGCAGATTGGCACCGTGGGCGGCGACCGCTTGGTTATCAAGACCGGCCGCGGCGAATTTTCCGCACCGCTGGGCGAACTGCATGACGCCTGGTGGAATGCGATTGCCCGCGCGATGGCGTGAGTCATTGCCAGGCGGGTAGCATTCTGTCCGCCTGCGCAACGGGACAAACGCCCCTCGACGAACTGCCGCCAAAGGTGTATGGTTCTGTCGGTGACAGTCATAGCCGAAATCGGAGCTGGCGAACTTGCCGACCTGATCAAACAGGTGCAGGCCGGTGACGAGATTTTGCTGACGCAGGGAAATAAGCCGGTGGCCAAGCTGGTTTCGGCCGTCGAAATGTCTTCGCCGCAACGGCCGGTTTCGCCGATTCGATCACTAAAAGGCCATCGGGTTCTGACTCTCGTCATTTCGCAATCGGAATTGGCCGATGAAATGTTCGGTTAGCCATGATCGGTCTGGATTGCAACATCCTGGTACAACTCGCCATCGCCGATCATCCGGCACACTCGCGAACCATCACTGCTGTCCAATCTGAAATGCAGGCGGGCATCAAGCTGGTTTTCCCCTCGTTGGTTGCCACCGAATTTCTTCACGTCATCACCGACGAACGTCGTTTTGCACCGGCATTGACAATGACCGAGGCCCTGGACTGGATGCGGGATTTGCTCGCTAATCCATCAATCTTCCTGCTCGAACCGAACCCGGCCAGCATGGCTCAAACCATACTTTGGATGCGGCAATATAATCTGGGGCGCAAACGCATTCTCGATACCCATTTGGCGGCTATCCTTCACACCCATGGTGTTCGTCGTCTCCTGACCTCCAATCCGGCCGATTTCAAAGTTTTTGGGGTGATTGAAATGGTGACGCCATGACGGGGAACACGAGGTCTGCGGTTATGCCGGCTGCTTGAGCCAGCGGCCCGACAATCTTCCCGCCGGTTTTAAGTGATTGACTTCCGGCGTAAAAAGTCCACCCTGACGTTTCCCATTTTAAGCGGGAACCGTGGCAGCACGGTTTTTTGACCCGCACCAGGAAAGGAAGTGAGTGCATTGACTGAAATTAAACTGAAAAAAGGCGAACCAGTGGAACGTGCTTTACGCCGACTTAAGAAAAAAGTCGACCGTGAAGGCACGCTCAAAGTCGTGCGCGGCCGTCGGCAATTCGAAAAGCCGAGCGAACGCCGTCGCCGCAAGGAAAAAGTAGCCCGTTTTTCCGCCATGCTCGCCGCGCGCTACGCCGACGAATAAGCGAAAAACGCAAACGATTTGAACCTTTCAAAGCCGGGCGTGTCTGATTAAAATCCAGACGCGCCCGGCATTTTGTTTATTTAAGGAACGCCGTCGCAGCCTGATAGCCTAACATGTATTCATTTTCGTCCTGCTGGAATTCGCATCGCCAACCTGATGGACGGCTGATGTTGCTCGAAATCCGTGAACTGGGTTTTGAATATGCCGAATTGAGCCACGGCACCCGGCTGGCTTTGGTGCCCGGTATTCTCGAATCGGTCAAGGCCGGCGAGATCAAGATTTCCACCCTGCACAATTTCTGTCCGCTGCCCATGGGCATTGAGCGGTCCGCACCCAATCTCTACGAATTTACCTCCGACAAGCCGCGCGATCGCGAGCTGGCCCTCAAGTACACGCTCAAGACGTTCGATTTTGCCGAACGCGTCCATGCCCCCATGGTGGTGCTCCACCTCGGCAGCATGGACCTGAAAGACTACGGTGGCAAACTGGAGGGGCTCTTGGAGGATGGCCAGCGAAACACCCCCAAGTACGAGAAGCTGCTGGCCGAAGCCATGGCCAAACGGGAGGCCAAAAAGAAACCCTACATGGACCGCCTGTACGAGATGCTGCGTATCCTCGTGCCGGAAGCGGAAAAACGCGGGCTCAAGCTCGGTTGCGAATGCCGGGAAGCCGTCCAGGAAATCCCGCTGGAAGCCGATTTCGCCACTCTGTTCAAAGATTTCCCGAGCAGCGCCGTGACGTACTGGCACGATACCGGCCACGCGCAGATCAAGGAAAACCTCGGTTTCATCCATCATGCCGCGCATTTGGGGTCGCTGGCCGGCCGCCTCGGTGGCTTTCATATTCACGATGTGCAAATGCCCGCCAAAGATCACTGCGCGCCCGGTACGGGCATTATTGATTACGCGGCGCTTAAGCCCTTTGTGAAACCCGAACACATCAAGGTGTTTGAGCTCAGCCCGTCCCTGCCCGTTGACGCCGTCAAAGCAGGCATCGTTCACCTGAAATCCATCTGGGGCCAATAGGCCCGGGAAATCAAGCAGCGCATTTTGAGGATGCGGAGTTCGAATGCCAACTGGCCGGAGCGCGGCGTTCACGCCGCTTCAGCTTGCGAATGAACGCTCGCCATTCGAATCGATTAAAGTCGTTCGGTCTCTGAAGCGAACCGAAGGTGCTGTCTCAAGGGCAGTGGCAGAATGTGCCGGAACGCCCGCTGGCGGCACAAGTTGTCTCGCCTCCCGCCCGGATATGGTAAATTGTAAACGTGTATGAGCAGTCCGGTTTCGCCCCCATCCATCGCTCGGGACATCGTCGTCCGCCTGCAACAGGCCGGTTACGCGGCCTTCTGGGTCGGCGGCTGTGTGCGCGACCATCTGCTCGGCCGCGCGCCGCAGGATTACGACATCGCCACCGACGCCACGCCCGACCAGGTGGAAGCCCTCTTTGACCGCACCATCCCCGTCGGCCGCCAGTTTGGCGTCGTGATTGTGCTGATACACGGCCAGCAATTTCAGATCGCCACCTTCCGCGCCGAGACGGATTACCAGGATGGCCGCCGCCCTGGCAAAGTCGTATTCGCCAGCGCCGAGGCCGATGCCCTGCGCCGCGATTTCACCGTCAACGGCCTGTTTTACGATCCGCTCACGGACCAAACCCACGATTGGGTGAACGGCATGGCCGATCTCCGAGCCGGCATTATTCGTACCATTGGCCGACCCGAAGAACGCTTTGGCGAAGACCACCTGCGGCTGCTCCGGGCGGTGCGGTTTGCCGCCCAGTTGAATTTTGACATCGAGCTCGCGACCATGGCCGCGATACAGGCGCTCGCGCCCAAGATCAATATTATCAGCGCCGAGCGGGTGCGGGATGAATTGTTGAAATTATTCCGGCCGCCCCACGCCGCGCGCGGACTGGTGCTGTTGCGCGACAGCGGTCTGCTGGCGCACGTCCTTCCCGAACTGGCCGCCACCATCGGCTGCGAGCAATCGCCGGATTTTCATCCGGAAGGCAGCGTGTTTAATCATATCCGGCTGATGTTGGAAAAAATGCCCGCAGACGCCACCTTCGCGCTGCCCTGGGCCGTGCTGCTCCATGACATTGCCAAGCCCGTCACGATGGAACGTGAGTCGGCGACCGGCAAAATTCATTTTTACTGCCATGAAAAGGTCGGAGCCGTCATGGCCGGGGAGATTCTGACCCGGCTGCGGTTTTCCAACCAGCAGAAGGAGGAAATCGCCACCAGCGTGCTGCATCACATGCAGTTCAAAGATGTGAAACAGATGCGCAAAGCCACGCTGCGACGCTTGTTGATGCGCGAAACCTTTCCCTTGGAATTGGAATTGCACCGCCTCGACTGCCTCGGCTCCTTCGGCGGCTTGGAACATTACCACTTTTTGGTGGAACAGATGGAGGAACTGAAAAAGCAACCCGCCATCCAGCCGCCGTTGCTTACGGGTAATGATTTGATTGAACTCGGAGTGCCCCCCGGACCGGCCCTGGGCCGATTGTTGGCGGAAATACGCGAGCACCAGCTCGCCGATGAATTAAAGAGCGCCGAGGAAGCGCGGGAATGGTTGCGCCTGAAAATAGCCGGTGACAGCCGATAACCGCCGCTGATTGATATGTAGCAGCCGACATAAGGAGGCTCAAATATAATTTGGCAGGTTTTTTATGAGAGCCTCCTCACGTCGGCTGCTACTTCATTTTAAGCACCCGCGCCAGCCATCACCCATCCGCAATCTTCCATCCTCGTTCGCGCTCAGTGCCCGCCGTGACAATGGCCGCCGCAGCATCCGCCGCCGCGCGATCCGCCCGAGTCACAAGCGGAAGATTCACCCCCACCACTGCCGGAGGCGGCGAACACGGAAAACTTTTTGGCGAGCTTCGTGGACCCGCAATGCGGGCATTTGGAGCCTTCCCAGTTGGAAGAACGAACCAAGACCTCGCTGTCGCGCTCGCAACTGCCGCAATGAAATTCGTAAATTGGCATGGAGAAACAATAAACCCGCCCGCCAAAAACTCAAGCGCCGTCACATTGGCATCCGCCGGACGCGGGCAAAACAAAAAGCGGGGTCAATGGACCCCGCTCAAAGTGGTACCGATGGACACCCCGGAGGGCGTCGCGGAAATTCAGGCCTTCTTGGCCGCCGCGTCTTCCTTCTTCCAAGTGCGCTTGGGCGCCTTGGTGACCAGGCCCTTTTTCAAGGCCGAGGCCGCCACGCGGACATAGCGGACTTCGCCACTGGGCATGATGGCCTTCACCCGCTGCAGGTTCGCGAAGAACCGGCGCTTGGTGATGGCGGTGACGTGCGTACCGATACCGCCGCTCTTCTTGGATTTACCAGAGCGCCAGATGATACTGCCCTTACGCGGGCCCTTACCAGTGAGTTCACAAATGCGTGCCATAAACTTATTCTAAAATAGGTTGGCTACTATAACAGGCGTTTCAAAAGAGACAAGCCCAAATTTCGGCTATTTTGGTGCGGGCGACTGGCCCCGTAGCGGCGGGCATCCTTGCCTGCCGTAGAGCCGGTGCTTCCAGCCCGGCGGAAATGACGCCGCCAGCACGAGCGCTTGGTTATTCGCGAAGGGCCGGTTGTTTCCCTGTCCGCTCCTCGCCGCCGGAACTTGGCCTGGGAATTCGCCACCCGCCGACCGCGCGGGGCCGGATTCTTAATGACAACTCTTTTGGCTAAACACCTCTGGACACGTTAGAAAAAATGGATTACAACCAAATCCGTAAAGGGTGATAAACCACGCTTTAACCATCATGAGCGCCCCCAAGAACCACATCGCCTATCCACGGAAACAGGTTTTCGAAGTCCTGCGGACGCTTAATGAGTTAGTGGTCTCCCTTGATCAGCTTGGGTCTGCCGAGATGACGAAGCAGGAGCGCGATTCGGCGGTCTTCGATTTCATTCAGCGGCATCGCATTTGCCGAAAGACGGCAAAAGCGCGCAAGATTTTGTCCGAACCATTTTCAAAGACAGTTGGTGCTGATGGCATGGACGAATTGGAGAATGAGATGCAGGATATCCAGTATTGGCAAGATAGGAGACGCAAATGATGATGCCTAACCCAGTCTGCCCATCCCTCTTGCGTTCCTCCACCGCCTCTGCGTCTCGGCGTTAATCCCCTTCCCCATCTGCGTTCATTGGCGGTAAATTAATGAAATCCAGCGTCACGCTGGCGATGCTGCTTTATCGTTATTGCCTTGGCCCCGTCTCTGTGCGTTCGATGTTGGGTGTTGGATGGTTTGAAATTTTTTCTTGGCTTTCCCGGCGGGTAGTATTGTCTGCTGTCTGTGAACACGAAATTATTTCGCCCGTTATTTTGCCATCTCATCATCGCCTGCCTGCTGCTCGGATTCCTGCCGGCGGCCGGCGCCGATCCGGTCACGGAGACCAATGCCGATGGCGTGGCCAAATCCCTCGTTAAGGTATTTGCCACCGTGCGCTATCCCGATCTCTACAAGCCTTGGGCCAAGGGCCAGCCGAATGACATCACCGGCACCGGGGTGGTGATTGACGGCAAACGCATCCTCACCTGCGCCCATGTGGCGTTGTTCGCCAGTCAGATTCAGGTGCAGGCCAATCAGGCGGGCGACAAAGTTTCCGCCAGTGTGGAATTTGTGGCCCCGGGCATTGACCTCGCCATCCTCAAGCTCGATGACGACACTTTTTTTAACGCTCATCCCGCCCTCCCGATGAGTCAGCAACGGCCGGCCACGAAGGATGCGGTCATGGTGTATGGTTTTCCGGAAGGTGGCAACACCCTGTCCATCACCAAGGGCATCGTGTCCCGCACCGAATTTACCGCCTACAACTATCCCGTGCATGGTCTGCGCATCCAGATTGACGCCGCCATCAATCCCGGCAACAGCGGCGGTCCGGCCGTGGTGGGCGACAAAATGATCGGCTTGGCCTTCAGCCACCTGAGCAAGGCCGAAAACATCGGCTACATCATCCCCTGCGAGGAGATTCAGTTGTTTTTGCAGGACATCGCCGACGGCCGTTACGATGGCAAGCCCGGCATGTTTGACTCCTTGCAGACCCTGGAAAATCCCGCGCTCAGGGCCTTCCTGAAAATTGGCGCAACTGTTCAAGGCATGGTGGTGTCCGCACCCGCCGGCAATGGCAAAAACTATCCGCTGAAGCAATGGGACGTCATCACCCGCATCGGCGACACGCCGATTGATGATCAGGGCATGATCAAGCTGGATGACAACCTTCGCGTCCATTTCCAATATGAGATCCAGATGCTCGTCAAGGATGGCAAAGTGCCGCTGACCGTGGTGCGGGCGGGCAAGGAACTCGCCCTCCAACTGCCGGTGCCGGTGAATCCTTCCATTGTGCTGCCGCATCTGGGCAATAACTATCCGTCTTATTTTGTGTACGGGCCGATGGTCTTTTCCGCCGCCACCCGGGATTTTTTCCTGGGCATCTCCAGCGGCGAATACGGCGACGAATATTTGAAAGCCCTCGTGTTCCGGGAAAATCCGCTGATCACGCGCTTTGCCAGCCAGCCGGCGTTTGAGGGAGAGCAACTGGTCGTCGTGCCCGCCCCGATGTTTCCGCACAAAATCGCGGAAGGCTATTCCAATCCCTTCACCCAGATCGTGAAGACGATCAACGGCGTGCCCATCAAAAATCTCGCCCATTTGGTGCAAACGCTCCGGGATTGCCGGGATGAATTTATCACCATCGAATTCTGGGGCGACTTTTCCGAGTCCATGGTTTTCCGCCGCACGGAAATGCTCGCCGCCACCGACGATATCCTGACCGACAACGGCATTCGCACCCAAGGCTCGGCCGACATGATGACCATTTGGAACGCCAAGCCGGCCAAGTGACGGGCTCCCCGGGACGCGCCATTTTGGATTTTAGCGCAAAGATGCGAAGGCACAAAGAGATGTTTGAAACTGGGCTTGCTCATCCATTTCGGCGAGTGCTACGTAAAAAACGGCATCTACCGGGTGGTAACGGACTGTAACGTAAGCGCGGCGTACCAAATAAATAGTTCCCCTTTGCGTCTTCGCGTCTTTGCGCCTTTGCGTTAAGAAAATTGCGCACACAATTTAGGCGTGCACTGACCACGGGGAGCACTTATTTTTGGATTTAACGCAAAGACGCAAAGACGCTGAGGCGCAAAGAGATTTATGACAGAGAACGAGATCAGCCAGATTATCATTGGTGCGGCGATTGAGGTGCATCGCGAGTTGGGTGGCCCTGGGCTGTTGGAGGATATTTACGAAGAGGCGATGGAGGAAGAATTTCGTCTGCGGGGAATTGTGGTGGAGCGCCAGTTGCCGGTACGCCTGACCTATAAGGGCCGCATTTTGCGCAAGCCGCTTCGTTTAGACATGAAGGTGGGTGGTCTGGTGCTGGTGGACAACAAATCGGTAGCTGAATGGCACCCGGTTTTTGAAGCCCAAATGCTGACATACCTTCGGCTGACCGGCCTAAAACTGGGTCTGGTCATCAATTTCGGCGAGAGCTACGTAAAAGACGGCATCTACCGGGTGGTAAACGGACTGTAACGTAAGCGGAGGGTGTTACGAAATTCAAAACGTCAAAGTGCGAAAAACGGGCGTTTTTTGAAGATTTTTCAAAACGGCCTCAAGATTCAAAAAAGGTCTAAAGGCATCTGTTCGGGTCGCATTGGAGCCAGCAGATCGGTTTTTTCCG
>CAIQKM010000066.1 GCA_903872345.1 uncultured Verrucomicrobia subdivision 3 bacterium
CTGCTCCATGGTGAACTTCGACCCCTCGATTGCCCATTTGGAGGCAAACATGAGATCCCGCCGGGCGGTGAAGATGCTGTTGATGGTTTCCGTGTAAGGAAGTTTTGCTTTAGCCATGGCGCTATGCTAACTCATGAACAGCTCTCCGGCAATGCCTCAGTCTATGACCGCGTGCTGAACCTAAACTGGAAGCTTCCGTTGGTCAGGGCCGACATCTTGATGCGGTGATGGCAGCGTAGCAATTTGCGCAAACTTATCGGCCAAGAACGTTTCCAGACAAGCCCGACCTGCCCGGATGCGTCGCCTGATATCCCGGTTGATCTGCTGGTGAGTGACGCGATCCGGTTCCGGAATCCCCTGTAGCAAGGATGCCGCCAAAACCTGATAGCGTTCCCAGACCCGGGCGATTTCCTTGCCTCCATCGCTCGTGATGCGCACCCGCTTGGAATTCCAATGATGCCCGACAGCCGCATCTCCTTTGGCCACTTCCACGAGCGGCGGACTATGCTTGGCCAGCCTAATGATCCGGCGGGAAAGCAGGCTCGGATTTTGGATCAGGGTGTCGGCCAGCTCATGGCAGGTCACAAACCCGTGACCGTCTCTCGCCAGCGTATCCTGCCCGGGTTCATTTACGCCGTAAAGACAGAGGAGCAGATCCGCCTCCTCCATGGTTAGCCGGGTATTTTTAACCACCCACGGCAGCCCTAACTTAAGCTCACGGTGGGCGCGGAAGAGACTGCGGATCGTATGGGTGTACGGCATTGGATCGGACGATTGGATCATGGCCATAACCGGAGTATAACGTGAACAGTGCCCTAGGACAAGCACACAGTGCTTGACCAGAGGCCATACGGAAAGTATGCTGGCCTAGCAATGACGCCCGAACAGAAATCCACCGCCCAAGCCATCGCAACCCAGCTCCAGTTGCAGCCTGCTCCCGGCTATGGTGACCATTGGGCAGCGGTCTTTCTGCTGCCCGGTGGCGGCAAACTTTTCATCTCCTCCGGTCGCCAGCGCGGGCAGTTGCACATCTCCACCAGCCTGCCAGACGGACTGCGCGATCACCGTCCTTATTACCGCGCCGGGGAAGCGCCCAAGACTGGCATTAACGTGTCCGAGACCAAGGCCGTTACCTTGATTGTCGCCGACATCAAGCGTCGGCTGCTGCCGGAGCACGCGCGTGAGGTGGTAGCCTGCACCGAACAGAAGGTCAAACGTGACGCCTACCACGCCCAGCGTACGCAGGCTTTGGCACAAGTTGCCAAGCCATTCGGGCAGGCGGTCCAAGCCGACGCGCGCACCGGCGAACCGCGCCCGGTCTGTGTGGAACATTCCGGTTTATTCCGACTCACCGCCAAACCCTACTGCGAAGGTCTGGAATTGGCCATCGAGACCAATGCGGCCATTGCCGGCCAAATCGCCAGCTTGCTGGCTAAACTCTAAAAACCTATGCGTATCAATTTGTTGAAACAGCTGTTGAATATTCACTCCCCGTCCCGTATGGAGCAGGGGATGGTTGCGTTCCTCGCTGAGTATGCCCGAGAACATGGCTACCGCTTTGAGACTGATCTGTGGAACAATGTCTATCTGCGCAAGGGTAAGACCGGTCCGGTGCCCGCTGTCTGCGCTCATATTGACACCGTGCCTACGGTAGGCACCGGGAAGCTCCGCCAGCAGCGTGGACGTCTGTTTGGCGTGGATGGACAGGGCCAGTTAGTCGGCATCGGCGGCGACGATAAGGCCGGCGTTTATGTCTGTCTGGAACTGCTCGAACGACTCGACAATCTCGCCGTCATGCTCTTTGCGGCGGAGGAGATCGGGGGCCTTGGTTCCAAAAACGCCCCGGCGGCGTGGTTC
>CAIQKM010000067.1 GCA_903872345.1 uncultured Verrucomicrobia subdivision 3 bacterium
CGGACAGCTACCAAGGGGTTGAACGCGGGGAATCAATTCTGGGGCTGCTCGGCATATCCACGGTGCCGCTACACGATGCCAGTCTAATCATATTTGCCCCGGTTCAAGAGGGGAACGGTCTGAAATTTAACTTAAGCATAGCCACCTCTTCGCGTTGCTGCATTTCCATCATCACTTTTTTAGTCCGAGGGGACGGTTCACGGTATTTTACTCCTTCGTGGTCAGCTAGTTTGACGAGGGAATTGAGATCGCGCTTACGCGATAGTTCTTCTGCCAGCATGGGTGCAAACCGCAATAGCCATATCCAGTCTTCACCACCACACGACGCGCGGCCGTATTCGGCTGCGTTGAGCAAGGCGGCGAGCGCTCGCTGCTTGTCACCCTCCAGCCACAGCAGACAACCATATAGGCAAGAGGCTGACCCATGACGGTTGGTTTCGCGGTAGAACTTGTTCGCCGCCCGGTATAGTCTGCGGGCCATCGGTCGGTCGCTCTTCGCTTTTGGCCGTTGTGGTTGTAATAGAAATCGCAGCAATCTGATCCCAATCTCCGTCTTTTCCCTGCCCTCTGATCGGGCATGGGACGCTTGGAAAAGCCGTCGAGCTTCGTTTAAAAACACCTCGGACGCTGGCTCGGTGGGTATAGGACCACGTCCCGCCAATTCAGGCTTGAGCGCATCCAAGCCGAGCTTGGCGAAGAAATCAGCCAGACGGGCGGCCTCAGCCGAATGCGCCGATGCTGATGGATAAATTGCCTGTGAAGCTACCACCGCTGCCTGAAAATCGCGTTTCTGGAAGGCTAGTTCTACCGAGACTGGCAAACGATGATAAGTTGACTTGGGGAAACTTCCCCGCCCAAAAGCACTTGGCCCGGCAGGAATAGCTGTCAGTCGACCACGCCGGTCTGCACCTGCCAACTTGGCGGATATTATCCGGCCCAGAGCGTGGAGGAACGGATCAGTGAGCGGATAAAACTGTTCTGCTTCAAATGGAGTATTACCCGTAAATGTCTGCGACTGGAGTGCGATCCATGCTTTATCGTCGTCCGTTGGCAACTCATCAGTCAAACTCTTCAACAGCTCGCTGAAATGTTTGAATGCCAGCGAGAAGTATTTTACGAGGGACAAGGCGTGCTCTGGTCCGAACGCCGAGACCGCTTTGTGCACGTTGCGATCGATTGCCGCCGACAGGACCAGCTTGGCTTGCAGGTCTGGCTCATTCGGACAACCTCCGATGATCTGTCGCACTTTGGCGATTGATGGCGGGCCATCTCCTGCACGATAGCGGCGCAGGTCGCGTCCCAAATTGATGGCAATTTCGCTTTTTACGTCGGCATTTGAATGGCCACATAATCTATGAGCAAACGCTTCCTCGGTTTCATCTGCATGGCGTACCTGACGGTCTAAAATGCGCATCAAACATGAACCCAGTTTCCCGCCGGTTACCGGAGGAAGAAACCAATGCTTGTTTTCGCCGGCCTGTTCGACTTGAGGATGTCGTAAATGAAAGGCGGTCCGCAAGGCAGCCCATGGTATAAAAAAGCGCTCACAGAGCGCCCAGCGAACCTGCTTTGAACTGGCGCGGCCCACGGTAATTCCCAGCAGCAAATTCTCGTAACGTTCCAGAAACCCGGTGAGCTCAGTTTGTAGGCGCGGCTTGACCGCCTCAAGAGCCGGGTTGGCGGTCAGCGTCAGGCGAAGTAATTCCCCAAACTTTTCCCGGTACGCCTTGAGCGAGACGCGGTGGGGGCGAAGATCAAAATAATGTAGCTTTTGCTTTTCCTGATCCGTTAGAGTGCGTCTGAAAAATCATGAATGCTGAGGGATCAAGCCAGACGGCGGAGTTGGATTCGGATCATTGCGATATAGATCCAAGCCTCGGCACTGGCCTCGGTGGTTTCATAATCACGCACCAGCCGCCGCTGGCGCATC
>CAIQKM010000068.1 GCA_903872345.1 uncultured Verrucomicrobia subdivision 3 bacterium
ACGGACTGGTCGTTCTCTCCCCGTTGCTCTCCACCCCGCATTGCTGCGACGCAGTTACGGTTCGATACCGCACGGCTCTTCACCGCACAGAAACGGACTCCCACCGTTCTATCCCCTCGCCTTCTCAGGCGCACGAGCGCGGCTGTCTCAGCCGCAGCGCGCGTGCAGGCCAAGTGGTGGCGGAGTTACCCGCATCGGGTTTGCGGAATAGCAGGCGGCGTGAGTTTTTTTAACGCGGCCTGGTCTGGCGGCACGCTGCGGCTGAGACAGCCGCGCTCCGGCCTTTGGCAATCCGCTCTGGCTGGCTCACCCCGCCGCCTTACTCCAACATCTTCCGGGCCGCCGCGCACACCGATTCCGCCAGCTCCGGCGGCGTGATCACCTTCGCCTCCCCGCCCCAGCTCAACACCCAGCGCTCAATTTCCGACAGACTGGACAAACTGAGTTTCAACTCCACCCCGCCCTCTTTCAGTTCGCTCAGTTTCTGGGAGCCATGCCATTTTTTCTCCCGGACATAATCGGCGGCCCGGGCGCTGAATTGCAGCACCACCTCGTATTTGCCTTCGCCGGAATGCACGCCAAAGCTGTCGCGCAGCCGTTTCTCCAGCGAAAACTTTTCCGTGCGCTCAAAGGTCTTGCCCGTGGGTTTGGCCGACTTGATCCGCCCCGGCGCAAAGGTGCGGATATCCTTGCGCGCATGGTCAAATGCGAACAGAAACCATTCGCCATTGATGTTCGCCAGATGATACGGATCCACCTGCCTAGCCTCCGTGGCGGTCTGCCCCGGCTTGCGATAATGAATTTCCAACTGCTGCCGGCCGGAGACCGCCCGGGCCAGCACATCGAAAATTTTGAGGTCGAGAATAGGCTCCGCGCGGGTGCGGAAAGAAATGGTCTGCTCAATCTCCGCGAGGTTCAGCGATATGGTGTCCGGCAGGGACTCCTCCATCTTGCGGAGGGCGGAGAGCAGCGGCTTCTCAAAACTGGTGCCGCGATATTGCTGCAAGGCTTTTTCAGCGACCACCAGGGCAAACAGTTCCCCTTCGGTGATCTGCATGGTGGGAAACGCGTTGACCTCGCCCGTGTAGTAATAGCCCTTGCGGGAACCGTCAAACTCGATCGGCAGGTTCAGCCGGTCGCGCATGAACTCAATGTCCCGGTGAATGGTCTTGGCCGCCACCTCAATGATGCGCGCCAAGGAAGAAGCATTCGGATATTTCCCCGCCTGTAGGGCTTGATGAATTCGCAGCATCCGCTCCAGCGGCGGACGGGCATGCGGATAGTCGCTCTTCGCCGAATCGTTCGACCGTTGCATGGTGCAAGGTAATCCGATGTGACGGTTCGCGGCGTTGGCCGCTTACACCGACAGCTTGGCCAGCAGCTCGTCGTTCGTCTTGTGCTTCTTGAGCGCGGCGGTCAGCGTTTCCATCGCTTCGATGGGATTCAAGTCCACCATCGTGCGACGCAGTTTGCGGATCGCCTCGAGATGTTTGGCCGGGAACAGCTTTTCTTCCTTGCGCGTGCCGGACTTGGGAATGTCAATGGCCGGGAACAGGCGGCGGTCGGAAAGCTTGCGGTCCAGAATCAGCTCCATGTTGCCGGTGCCCTTGAATTCCTGAAAAATCAGTTCATCCATGCGCGAACCGGTGTCAATCAGCGCCGTGGCCAGAATGGTCAGCGAACCGCCGTTTTCAATCTTGCGCGCGGAGGCGAACATCTTGCGCGGAATTTCCAGCGCGCGGGCGTCCACGCCGCCGGTCATCGTCCGGCCGCTGCCGCCATGCACGCTGTTGTAGGCGCGGGCGATGCGGGTGAGCGAATCCATGAGCACGAACACGTCCTTGCCGGATTCCACAATGCGGCGGCAGCGTTCAATCATGAAGCGGGAAAGACGCACGTGCGTTTCCAATTCCATGTCGTTGGAGGAGGCAACCACCTCCGCCTTGACGGAACGTTGGAAATCCGTGACTTCTTCCGGGCGCTCGTCGATGAGCAGCACCATCACATGCACGTCCGGATGGTTCACCGTCACGGCGTTGCAAATCTGCTTGAGAATGGTCGTTTTGCCCGTGCGCGGCGGCGCGACAATCAAACCGCGCGTGCCGCGGCCAATCGGCGTCACCAAGTCAATCACCCGCGTTTCCAGCACGTCCGGCGTGGTCTCCAGCTTGAATTTTTCGATCGGGTCAATCGTGGTCAGGTTCTCAAAGCGCACGGCCTTGGTGTAATCCTGAAACAGCATTTCGTTCACGCGATCCACGGAGCGAAGCTGCGGGCTGGTGCCGCGATGCGGCGGCTGGGTGGGGCCTTCAATGAAACTGCCTTCGCGCAGAAAACTGCGGCGGATGGTGTCCGGCGTCACGAAAATGTCCGTCGGTTTGGGATGAAAATGATTTTGCGCCGTGCGCAGAAACCCAAAACCCTTCTCGGAAATCTCGAGATAGCCGCATCCATAGTTGGGCTTGTCGCCGTTAGCTTGCGTATCGCTCATATAAAAAATTGTGGCCGAAGGCTGAAACCCTTCCGAAAATTGTTGGAAAAGTGAATATTGGAAAATGCCCGGTTAACCGCCCTACTCACCGCTTGCACCGGACTTAATTACCTTCGACGATTGGTTATTTAATGCCAATTCCCGCAAAAGGCAACAAGTTTTTTTGGTTTATTTTCCGAACCGGGTGCGCCTCGGCGGTAATTTTGCGTTGAAAAGCGGGCCGAAAAAGAAGTTTTGTGGCAGGGAATAATTACGAAATTACGGGAAGGCGGGAGCCTGTCGCCCGCCTTCCCGGGAAAACAACGTTCAGCCCCCCACTTCCGCGCGGGCTTCGGCCGCCAGGGCCGTGCTCAGGTAACGTTCGCCCGTGGAACAGGCAATGGTCACAATCATCTTGCCCTTGTTTTCCGGGCGCTTCGCAATTTCAATCGCGGCAAACACATTCGCCCCGGTTGAGATCCCCACCAGCAGACCCTCTTCCTTCGCCAGCCGCCGCGCCATCGCAAACGCATCGTCATTGGCCACCTGAAACGCTTCCACAATCTGCGCATGGCCCGCGCTGTCCTTCAAATGCAAATTCTTCGGCACAAATCCCGCGCCCGTGCCTTGGATCTTGTGCGGACCCGGCTTCACCGGCTGACCGGCCAGCGTCTGCGAAATGACCGGCGAATCCTTGGGTTCCACCGCCACGGCCTGAAACGAGGGACGCTTGGGCTTGATGACTTCGGTGATCCCGGTGATGGTGCCGCCGGTGCCCACCGCCGCCACGAGGATGTCCACCTTGCCATCGGTGTCGTCCCAAATTTCCACCGCCGTGGTTTTCTTGTGGATTTCCGGATTGGCCGGATTGTCAAACTGCTGGGGGATCCACGCATTCGGGGTTTCGCGCGCCAGCGCTTCCGCGCGGGCAATCGCCCCCTTCATGCCTTCGGCGCCGGGCGTCAGTACCAGCTTCGCTCCGAGCATCGCCAGCAGCGTGCGGCGCTCGAGCGACATCGTTTCCGGCATCGTGAGAATCAGTTTGTAACCCCGGGCCGCCGCCACAAACGCCAGCGCAATGCCCGTGTTGCCGCTCGTCGGCTCAATGATCACCGTGTCCTTGTTCAATACGCCGCGCTTTTCGGCGTCATCAATCATCGCCATGCCAATGCGGTCCTTCACGCTGCCCAGCGGATTGAAAAACTCGCACTTGAGCAGGATCGTGGCATCCACGCCGGCGGTGACCTTGTTCAATTTCACCAGCGGCGTGTGCCCGATGGTTTCGACAATGTTGTTATAAATGCGGCCCATAAAATTTGATTGGTGTTGGCAGAACTCGTTTCGGTTGGAGGATTTTGACGAAAAGCGACGGCCGGGCAAGCATTTTAATAATCGGCAAACCCCGTCGGGTGCATCTGGCCCCTGTCCTTGCTCCCTCGCCCCGCCCAAGCGGGGGAGAGGGTTGGGTGAGGGAGAGCGTCACCCACTAACTTTTTCCGACAACTGGCTTTACCTCATTAATCCGCAAACTGCCAGCCGACCGTTAATTGAAAAATGGTTTCTGACTTAACTCAGCCTCAGAACCATGTCCCTGTTTTCAACTTTTCCAATAATTTCAGGTCGGCGGCCGGGAATTCAAAGTTCGCCAATTCTTCCTTGGTGGCCCAATGAAAGGCGGCACATCCAATGGCCTGCGGCTCACCTTTGAGCAGGCGGCAGATGAAAAATTTCAGGTGAACGGTCTTCTCCGGATATGCATGGGTGACTTCCTCAAACAACTCATCCACGGCAATTTCCACGGCCAGCTCCTCGTGAATTTCCCGCACCAGGCAGGCTTCAAAACTTTCGCCCGGCTCGCGCTTGCCGCCGGGAAATTCCCACAGTCCGCCCAAATGAGCGGCGGCCTGCCGCTGGGTAATAAGCAAACGGCCTTGATGAAAAATCAAGGCCGCGCTGACTTCGATGATTTTGCCGGCAGTCAAATTTAACGTCCCACGCTCTTGTAGATCCAGCCGAGCTTTTCCATTTCCACCGGATCAAACAGATTGCGACCGTCAAACAGGATCGGATGGGTGAGCCCTTTCTTGGCCCGGGCCAAATCAACCGACTTGAATTCCTCCCACTCCGTGGCAATCACCAGGGCATCACAGCCTTCGGCGACGGCATCCATGTCGTCCACATAGGTCACGTCCGGCAGGATGGCCTTGGCCTTTTCCATGCCTTTGGGATCATGCACCCGCAGGGTCGCGCCCTCTTTCAACAGGCGCTGGCACAGGTCAATCGCCGGTGAGGAGCGCACGTCATCGGTGTTTTGCTTGAAGGCCAGACCGAGCACGCCGATCTTTTTGTCTTTGAGGACCCAGAGCGTGTCCGTGATTTTTTTGACAAACCGGTCCATCTGGTCGGCGTTGATGCGCTGAACTTCGCGGAGCAATTTGAAATCGTAACCGATCTGTTCGGCGATCTTGATAAAGGCGCTGAGGTCCTTCGGAAAGCAACTGCCGCCAAACCCGATGCCGGCGTTCAGGAAACGGCGACCGATGCGTTCGTCCAGACCGATGCCTTGGGCGACTTCCTGGACATTAGCGCCCGCCGCTTCGCACACGTTGGCAATGGCGTTGATATATGAAATCTTAAGGGCCAGGAAGGAATTGGCCGCGTGCTTGATCAGTTCGGCGGAATTGATGTCCGTGACAATGATCGGAGCCTTGAAGGGCGTGTAAATATCCGTCATGGCCGCCACCGGACGCTGGGAACGCACCCCGATGACCACGCGGTCCGGCTTCATCAAATCGTCCACGGCGAAACCTTCGCGCAGGAATTCGGGATTGCTGACCACGTCAAATTCCACTTTGGCGGTGCAATAGCGCTTGATGGTTTCCGCCACCTTGTCGCCGGTCTTGACCGGGACGGTGCTCTTATCCACCACAATCTTGTAACTAGTCATGGCGGCGGCGATATCACGGGCCACGCGCTCGATATAGCTCAGGTCCACGGACCCGTCCGGCTGCGGCGGCGTCGGCACGGCGATGAACACCACGTCGGATTTTTGGACTCCCTCGGCGGTGCTATTGGTAAAGAAAAGCCGTCCCGCAGCGACGTTCTTTTTGACCAATTCTTCCAGTCCGGGTTCGTAGATGGGAATGCCGCCCGCCTGAAGTTTTTTAACTTTTGCCGCGTCATTATCCACGCAAATCACCTGATGCCCCACTTCGGCAAAACAGGTGCCCGAAACCAAACCTACGTAACCAGTACCAATGATACAAAGTTTCATGAAATGAATCTATTCCGGGAATCGGCAGTTAAATGAATCGAAGTTATTTCGCAGCGGCGGTCTTGGCGGCCATCTTCTGCTTGATGATCGCGAGGTGCTGATACGCTTCCGAGCCGATGGAAATCTGGGTGCCCAACCGGGTGACATCCTGAAAATAACCCTGGGCTTCGGTCAATTTGCCCGAAAGTTCGGAGATCCGTCCGAGGGCGAATTTGGCCATCAGCGTGGCCGGGGCTTCGGCGGGACCGGCGGCGGCTTTATTGTACCAGCTCACGGCCTGATCGGCCTTGCCTTGGGCTTCCAAGCTCGCACCCGCGCCGAGAAACGCTTCGCCCGCCAAGGGGTTGGTCGGATGAGCGTCGGCGAAACCCTGGTATTGGGCCTGGGCATCGGTATATTTGCCATTCTCAAAATAAGCGGTGGCCGCCTGGAGTTGCGCCCGGAGGGCGGCCTGGGTGCCGGACTGGGCACTGGCCAGTTGCAACAAGTCTTCCGGACTTACCGGCGGAGTAGTCAGTAATTGGGAAAGCTTGATCCCGGCGGCGACTTCTTTCTGGGCTTTGGCGGCGGAGGCCACGCTGATAATGCCAACGAGCACCGCCACACCGATCACCCCGCCAATGAGCTGGCGCCGGTGGGCTTCAATCCACGGCCACGCTTTGAATAAGAATTCTCCTGATATTTCCTGTGTTTCCATAAATTTAGACCAATATATTTGCCCGCCGGAGCGATCAAGGCAAGGCGAATCATTTCAGTCACCGGAGAAACAGTTCCGCCACGGAGTCGGCAAAGCGAAGGCCAGGGCGGGTGAGTTGAAAGCGGTCGGCCTCGGCCCGACCCCAGCCGCGCTGCTCGACCTGCTGAATTTCAGTCCGCCAGTGTTCCCGCAAGTCAAAACCGGTCACCCGCAGGAAATCGGCGAAAGGCCAGCCGGCATTCATACGCAGGCCGAACGCGGCGATTTCGCCGGCCCGGCGAATTGGCGACAATTCTTCCCTTGACTCAATGGCCCGCTTCCCCTGCTCCAACTGCTCGCAATAAAGCTGGGTATTGGCCCAATTTTTGGTCCGCACACCGCGCACATACCCGGTGGCGCTGGGGCCGAGCCCGTAAAATGACCCGCCGCGCCAGTAATTGACATTGTGTTTGCAGGCGAGACCGGGAATCAAACTGCTTGTTTCCGCGAGAGGAACAACCGCCCCCACGCGCTGATGTCGGGCAAAATTGGCGATTTCATATTGTTGCAAACCGGCAGCGGCAGATCGGTCCACCAGCTCATCGAACATGGCGCAGGCAAGGTCTTCGTTCACATCAAATTCACCCGCCTGCAACTGGTGGAACAGCGGGGTGTCTTCCTCGTAAATCACCTCGTAGCTGGAAAGATGTTCGCTGCCAAAGGCCATGGCCTCGTCCAAGGTCGCGCGCCAGATGTCCATGGTCTGGCCGGGAATGGCAAACATGAGGTCCACGTTGACATTATCGAAGCCCGCCTGGCGCAGGATGTTGAACGATTTGAAAACCATTTCGCGGGAATGAACGCGGCCCAGGCGGTCGAGCAATTTTTCATCCAGCGACTGGACCCCCATGGAAATGCGGTTTACCCCGAAGTCGCGAAGCAACTTGGACTTGTCCAGCGAAACGGTGGCGGGATTGCTTTCGATGGTAAATTCGGTTGCGCCCAGCAAATTCAGCCGTTCCATTGCGCGGAGAATATCCTCCCATTGACGGAGGTTCAGTATGGACGGCGTGCCGCCGCCAAAAAAAATGGTCTCGGGCCGAAGATCGGAGGCGACCAGTTCCAATTCGCGAATGAGGGCGGCGACGTAGCGGTTGATGAGTTCACCCGACGACGCTTCCGAGAAGAATGCGCAGTACTCGCACTTCTGGGCGCAAAACGGAACGTGGATGTAGAGGCTCGTGACCGGAGCCGACACGGATTGAGACATGACCCCAGCTTACCGGAGTCATGGGCGGATGTGAATGAAATCCGCCGGGGTCAGGTCCCCTCGGCGCGCTGCACGTTCTGCGCTTTCAAGCCTTTGTCGCTGGGAATGGCTTCGAAGGTCACCGGCTCACCTTCGTTCAGGGTCTTGTAACCCGAGCCGATGATGGAGGTGTGATGCACGAAGACATCCTGCCCGGAATCCTGGGCAATGAACCCGAATCCCTTTTTGTTGTCGAACCACTTCACTTTGCCACTAGCCATAATACTCCTGATTTGAGGTTGGGTGCCAAAAGCAAAAATGACACAGCCGGCGTGGCTGTGCCATAAATCAGTTATCTCAAATACTCATACTTGCAGATTGTTAAAATTGATAACAAAAAAGGGTGAGTCCGTCAAGTGAAAGTTTTTGGTAGAAACGAATTTACCGCTTTCACCCCATCCACCGGCGATTTTTCCCATCGCCATACGAAACGAAACCAAGCATTTATAGGCCGCCGGGCTGAAGCCACCATGCCATGGCTGCTCAATGTTTCTTGATCAAGGAAACCACCAGCATGGCCACCACCAGCCAGAGGACCACGGAGGCGCCGGAAATCAGACCGGTCCAGACGTAACGCAGGACGGGATTCCGGGTTTTCTGAAAGACGGCCTTGTTGATGCCCCAGGCAAGTCCACCGCAACCGCCGCCAATCGCGCCCCCCACGGCCACCAAGGCAATGGGCAGGGCGATCCAAATCTGGTCGTACCAAGCAAGTTTGGCCGGCCCAACCGGCAGAGCGGGCATCGCCCGGGCCATACTTGGAGGTGGTGGTGGCGGCGTGTGCGGAACCGAGGCGACCATGTGCAGACGCGGAGCGGCCGCCGAAGGCGGTGCCGATGAAAGGGACGGGGTAACCGCCAAAACATGGGCGATGATTTCGTTGGCGGCTGCGGTGCCGTCCGCGCCGCAGATGGGACACGCAACCGCGTAGGACATCTTGCCGTTAACCGGCTCGACCTCGAAAGAATAGCGCTGACCGCAGCCACACTGCACTTTGACTGGTATCATAAGGAAACCCTTCGAATTGCCGGTGGGGAACCACTGGTAACTGATGTACCACTTGACCACCGCCCCGCCCCAATGTCAAGCGCCGGCCCAAATGGATTCCGCAGCCAGCACTTTTTGGCGGGTTTCCTCGCTGAACCGGGCGAATTCTTCCTCCGTAAACATTTTGCGTGTATGGATGGCAATAATTTTAACAAACGCCGTGGATCGCCGATGATCATCAAACATGATCGCCACCTCCCGGTCTTGTTGCTTAATCAAATCAAACAACCGGCCATAGCGGTCATGGGGTGTCGTTTTCGTGTCGGCGGCAATGGCGGTGGCTTGGTGCAATACCGTTTCGCAAAACCGATTCAGCGCCACGGGAGCCAGTTCCCGGAGCAATTTCCAATCGCGTTCAGGGATGTCGTGCATATGCAGGTGGTTTAGGCCTGGATGCGCCGGGCGTCAAGGTTTGATTCGGGGGGAAAGGATTTTTACAAAAGGTAACGAAGGAAACGAAGATTCAAAAAACCTGTATTTACAAAGCCAATTCCATTCCCCATCTTCGTTTCCTTCGTTACCTTCTGTTCAAAAAAATTTGCCCCCCTCACTCAATGTGCAAGGCGCGTTCGATGAGCTGCGGTAAATGATTAACCACCGCAGAATCCGCCACGGCCAAATCAGCCCCGGCTTTTTCGGCGGCGGCCAGCAGGTCGGCGGCCTTGTCCGGCGCGAAGCTGACGATGGGCAGGTGTTCGGTGGCGGGCGTTTTTTTCAGCGTCTGGATCACCGTCGGCACATCGCCGGCGGTGGCGAGATCAATGAAAACCAGCAACGGTTTTTCTTTCAACGCGGTTTCGACGAGGTCGGAAACGTTGTTGAGCGTCTGCACCCGGTACAGGAGATCCTGCAACCGGTTGGCCAGCTGACCGCCGGGCATGACCCGGTCGTACACGAGAAGAGCGAGCGGTTTCATGTTGAAACCAGGTACAACGGCCAGCCTCAGGGCAGGCTCGTGGCTCCCATGAGGAAACGGTCGCATTCGCGCGCCGCGCCCCGGCCTTCGTTGAACGCCCACACGACGAGGCTCTGGCCGCGACGGCAATCGCCGCAGGCAAAAACTCCATTCACGTTGGTGGTGTACTTCTCGAAGTCGGCCTTGGCATTGGAACGCGGATCGCGCTCGATACCGAGTTGTTCCAGCAAGGGTTGTTCCGGTCCGAGGAAGCCCATGGCGAGCAGCACGAGTTGCGCGGGCAGAACTTTTTCGGTGCCGGGAACATTCTTGGGAATGAACTGGCCTTTGTCGTTGCGGGTCCACTCGACTTGCACCGTGTGGACGGCTTTGACGTTGCCCTGCTCATCGCCTTCGATCTTGGTGGCGGTGGTGAGATACACGCGCGGATCCTCGCCGAACTTCTCGGCCGCTTCTTCCTGACCGTAATCCAGCTTGAGGGTCTTGGGCCATTCGGGCCAAGGATTGTCCTTGGCGCGCTCCAGCGGCGGTTTGGCCATGATTTCCACCTGCACCACACTCTTGCAACCATGGCGCACGGAAGTGCCCACGCAGTCGGTGCCGGTATCGCCGCCACCAATGACGACGACATGCTTGCCATCGGCGGTGATCTGCGTGCCGGGCTTGACGCCGTCGAGCAGGTTCTTGGTGTTGGCCGTAAGAAATTCCATGGCGAAGTGGACGCCCTTGAGCTGGCGACCTTCCACGGTAAGATCGCGGGGCTTGGTGGCGCCGGTCGCGAGAATGACGGCATCGAAATCCGCCTTCAATTTTTCGACCGGATAATTCTTGCCGATCTCGGTGTTACAGACAAATTTCACGCCTTCGGCTTCCAGCAAAGAGATGCGGCGCAGGACGACTTCCTGCTTGTCCAGCTTCATGTTGGGAATGCCATACATGAGCAGGCCGCCGGGACGGTCGGCGCGTTCAAACACGGTGACCGTGTGACCGGCCTTGTTCAACTGGGCGGCGGCGGAGAGACCGGCCGGACCGGAACCGACGATGGCAACTTTCTTGCCGGTGCGCTTCGCGGGAGGCTGCGGGGTGACCCAGCCATTTTCCCAACCGTGGTCAATGATGCTGACCTCAATGTTCTTGATGGTCACCGCCGGATTATTCATCCCCAGCACGCAGGAGCCTTCGCACGGAGCGGGACAGACGCGGCCGGTGAATTCCGGGAAGTTGTTGGTCTTGTGCAACCGGTCCAAGGCTTCCTTCCAGAGGCCACGGTAGACGAGATCATTCCACTCGGGAATGAGGTTGTGAATCGGACAGCCGCTGGCCATGCCGCTGACGAGCTGGCCGCTATGGCAGAACGGAATGCCGCAGTCCATGCAGCGCGCGCCCTGTTTCTTCAGGTCGGCGGACGGCTGGTGCAGGTGAAATTCCTTCCAGTCCGCAATCCGCTCCAGCGGCGGACGATCCTTCGGCAGTTCACGTTGAAACTCTAAAAATCCGGTTGGTTTGCCCATCTTCGATTTGGTTTAAAGATTGAAATGGTTCGGGTTGCTCAATGACCGCCTTTGACGTTTTCCTCGAAGGCCGCCATGATGGCTTCTTCGCCGCTCAGGCCCTGTTCCTGGACTTTCTTGAGCGACTTCAGCACGCGCGCGTAATCCTGCGGCAGCACCTTCACGAACTTGGGAACATAGTTCTTCCAGTCCGCGAGAATTTTGGCCGCCCGGTCGCTCTGGGTGTACGCCTGATGACGCTGCACCAGCTTCCACACTTCCTCGATCTCATCGGTGTCCGTGAGTTTTTCGAGGGCGACAAGCTCCATGTTGCAACGCGAGGCAAAGTCACCCGCCTCATCCAGCACATAGGCCACGCCACCGCTCATGCCGGCGGCAAAGTTACGGCCCGCCCGGCCCAGGACAATCACGCGTCCGCCGGTCATGTATTCGCAACCGTGGTCGCCCACGGCTTCGACCACCGCGTTCACGCCGGAGTTGCGCACGCCGAAGCGTTCGCCCGCCATGCCGCGCACAAAGATTTCGCCCGCCGTCGCGCCGTACAGCGCCACGTTGCCGATGATCATGTTTTCCTCGGCCACAAAGGTGGAACCCTTGGGCGGATAAACAATCAGTTTGCCGCCGCTCAGGCCCTTGCCGAAATAATCGTTGGCATCGCCTTCGAGCTCCAGAGTCATACCCTTGGGAATGAACGCACCCAAGCTTTGACCGGCGCTGCCGTGAAACTTCAGATGCACGGTGTCTTCCGGCAAACCGGCAGGGCCGTGCTTCTTGGTGATCTCGCTGCCGACAATCGTGCCGACCACGCGATTCACATTGATGATCGGCAGTTCGGCCTTCACTTTTTCACCGCGTTGAATGGCGGGTTCGCAGATGTCCAGCAGCTTGGTCACGTCGAGCGATTTTTCCAAACCGTGCTCCTGCGCCTGCTGGCGGAAACGACCGACTTCCGGTCCCATGTCGGGACGGTGAAGAATCGGGGTCAGGTCCAAACCGGCGGCCTTCCAATGCTCAATCGCCTTCCACGGAATCAATTTGTCGGTGCGACCGACCATTTCTTCCAAGGTGCGGAAACCGAGCTTGGCCATGATCTCGCGCAATTCCTGCGCGACGAATTTCATGAAGTTGACGACATGGTCGGCATCGCCCGTAAACCGCTTGCGCAGTTTCGGGTCCTGCGTGGCCACGCCCACGGGACAGGTGTTCAGATGGCAGACGCGCATCATGATGCACCCCATCACCACCAGCGGCGCCGTGGCAAAACCGAATTCTTCCGCACCGAGCAGCGCGGCCACCGCGACGTCCCGGCCCGTCTTCAACTGGCCGTCCGTTTCCACATAAATGCGGCTGCGGAGATTGTTCAGCACCAGCGTCTGGTGCGCTTCGGCCAGGCCGAGCTCCCAGGGTCCGCCGGCATGTTTGATGGAGGACAGTGGCGACGCACCGGTGCCACCATCGTGACCGGAAATCAGGACGACGTCCGCGTGCGCCTTCGCCACGCCGGCGGCGACCGTGCCAACGCCGACTTCGGCGACCAGCTTCACGCTCACCCGGGCATTCCGGTTGGAATTCTTGAGATCGTGGATCAACTCCGCGAGATCTTCGATGGAATAGATGTCATGGTGCGGCGGCGGCGAAATCAGGCCCACACCGGCGGTCGTGCCGCGGGTTTTGGCCACCCACGGATACACCTTCTTGCCGGGCAATTCGCCGCCTTCGCCGGGCTTGGCCCCCTGCGCCATCTTGATCTGCAGTTCCTTGGCGTTGACCAGATAGTGACTGGTCACACCGAAACGGCCGGACGCCACCTGTTTGATGGCCGAATTCTTGGAATCGCCCCGGGCATTCGTCCAGACGTAGCGTTCGGCATCTTCGCCGCCTTCGCCGGTGTTGGACTTGCCGCCCATGCGATTCATGGCAATGGCCAGCGTTTCGTGCGCTTCCTGCGAAATCGAGCCGTAGCTCATCGCGCCGGTCTTAAACCGCTTCACGATGCTGTCCACCGATTCCACTTCATCAAGGGAAAGCGGTGTTTCCAGGAACTTGAAATCCAGCAACCCGCGCAGGGTGCAGAGATTCTTCGCCTGGTTGTTGATCAGCTCGGCGTATTCGCGATAAATCTTTTCGCTGCCGAGCCGGCAGGCCGTCTGGAGCTTGTGAATCGTCTGCGGATTGAACAGGTGATGTTCCCCATTATCGCGCCATTGGTACTGGCCGCCCGCGTCCAGCTCTTCATTGACCGGAGCCGGCGGGAAGGCCCGGGTATGACGCGCCAGGGCTTCCTTGGCAATCACGTCCAGACCCACGCCCTGAATGCGCGACGGCGTCCAGGTGAAATACTTGTCCACGACCTCGCTGTTGAGGCCGACCGCTTCAAATATCTGCGCGCCACGATAGCTTTGCACCGTGGAGATGCCCATCTTGGCCATGGTCTTCACCACGCCCTTGATGGCGGCCTTGATGAATTTTTTAATGGCCGTCTTGTGGTCGGTGCCGGTCAGCAATCCTTCCTTGATGAGGTCATCAATCGTCTCATAGGCGAGGTATGGATTGATGGCACTGCAACCGTAGCCGATCAGCAGCGCGAAATGATGCACTTCGCGGGGTTCGCCGGATTCCAGCACCAGGCCGGTCTTGCCGCGGGCGCCGGTGCGGATCAAATGATGATGCAGACCCGCCATGGCCAGCAGCGCGGGAATGGGCGCATTTTCGGCGCTCACATTGCGGTCGGACAGAATGATGACATTCGCGCCGCCCTTAATGGCGGTGTCGGCGGCGGCAAACAGCGCATCCAGCGCCTTTTCCAACCCCTGCGCGCCTTCGGCGGCCTTGAAGAGAATGGGCAGCGTCACGGTCTTGAAACCGGGCTGGTCGATCTGCCGGAGTTTTTCGAGCTGTTCGTTGGTGAGGATCGGCTGTTCCAACCGGATGAGCGAGCAGCTCTTCGGGCCGGGATTCAGCAGTCCGCCGCGCGAACCGACCATGGTATGCGTGGCGGTGATGATTTCCTCGCGGATCGGATCAATCGGCGGGTTCGTGACCTGCGCGAACAACTGCTTGAAATAATTGTACAGCAACTGCGGCTTGTTGGAGAGCACCGCCAGCGGGGTGTCCGTGCCCATGGAACCGAGCGGCTGCACGCCGTCGCGCGCCATGGGACCGACGATGAAGCGCAAGTCTTCAAACGTGTAGCCAAACGCCTGCTGATGCTGCAAAACCGTGACGTGCGACGGATGCGGATTCTTCACCGGTTCCGGCAGGTTTTCGAGCAGCAAATGATGCTGATCCAGCCATTCGCGATACGGATGGGCCTTGGAATATTTCTGCTTCAGCTCTTCGTCCGCAATAATGCGTCCCTCTTTGGTATCAATGAGGAACATGCGGCCGGGCTGGAGGCGGCCCTTGATGGCCACGCGCTCGGGGGCGATGGGCAGGACGCCGGCTTCGGAAGCCATGATCACCACGTCGTCCTTGGTCACATAATAACGCGAGGGCCGCAAACCATTGCGGTCCAGACACGCGCCAATGCGGACGCCGTCCGTGAACGCCATGGAGGCCGGGCCATCCCACGGCTCGATCAGGCACGAATGAAATTCGTAGAACGCGCGGCGGTCGGCGTCCATGCTCTCATGATTTTCCCACGGTTCGGGAATCATCATCATCATGGCGTGCGGCAATTCGCGCCCGGCCATAACAAGCAGTTCCACGCAGTTGTCAAACTGGGCGGAGTCGCTGCCGTCGGTGTTGATGACGGGCACGACCTTCTTGATATCGGCGCCGAGGGTTTCCGATTTGAAATTCGCCTGGGCCGCCTTCATCCAGTTCACATTGCCGCGCAGCGTGTTGATTTCGCCGTTGTGGGCGATGAACCGATTCGGATGCGCGCGATCCCAGCTCGGGAACGTGTTCGTGGAAAAACGCGAGTGTACCAGCGCCATCGCCGTGGTGGTGGCGGGGTCGCGGAGATCCGCGTAATACTTCTCCACCTGCTCGGACATCAGCATGCCCTTGTAGGTGATCGTGCGGGCCGAAAGGCTGGAAACGTAGAACCACTTGCCGCCGGCGATTTTGTCACCGTAGCGAATGGCCTGCTCCGCCTGCTTGCGGATGACATACAGTTTCCGTTCGTACGCCTCGTCGCAGGTGATCGCGGCCGGGCGGCTCACAAAAATCTGTTCCATGTGCGGCTCGGCTTCCACCGCCGTCTTGCCCAGCGAGGAATTGTCCACCGGCACATTGCGCCAGCCGAGCACGGTCAAGCCTTCGGCGGTCACATATTTAACCAACTCCGCCTTGACGGCGGCGCGTTCCGCCAGATCCGGCGGCAGAAACAACTGGCCGACACCGTACTGGCCGGCGGCCGGCAGGGTGAAACCGAGCTTCGCCGCTTCGGCGGCAAAAAAATCGTGCGGCACCTGGATGAGAATGCCCGCGCCGTCGCCCGTGTTCGGCTCGCAGCCGCAGGCGCCGCGGTGATCCAGGTTGACCAGAATCTGCAGCGCATCGGACACCAACTGATGGGATTTCTTGCCCTTGATGTTCACAACGAACCCGAGCCCGCAGGCGTCGTGTTCGAATTGTGGATCATAGAGACCCTGCTTCGTTGGCGCGGTGATACGCGATTGGTTTATGGCATTAGCTTTCTGCATTGTATCAAGGTGAACACAGACGGAAACAGGTCTGCGTTCATCCATTTTTTACTCAATTTTCATCGCAGTGCAATAAATGTTTTTCAAAAATATTGGAAAAACCCGGCGCGCGTGGGTTTCCAAAGCCGAAATCAGGCGGTTGACCGCCTGCTGCCACCAATGCAGGACGATTTTTCCCCCAATAATGTCCAGTGTCAGCAGGTTCGCCGGCAATTTACCCGATCTCAGGCACCCCGCCCGGAGGATTCCACCGAACACATTTATTTAAGCAATACTAATGAGAAACCATCCGCATACCGCCGGAATGCCAGCTTTGCACGGCTGGTGGCGGCAGCGCGAAAGCGATATTGTTTAGTGCCCGGCAGGATGATTGCGCCTCCCGGTATTTTCCGAAGCGGAAAGCTGGTCCCCCGTCCCGTCAAATCCCGACCACCCACCCCGAATTTATCGTTTTTCCCAAATTATCACGTGTAATAATGAATTTTGCCGGCGAACTCGGAATCCAGCTCCGGCGCTTCGAGGGTATCAGACGGAAGTTTGCGGAGTTATTTTAGCGGATTAAGCGCACGAATTCCGAGGGCTTTGAAATGGTCCACGTCCAATGTGGCCACGTCTGATTTCATTTCGGCTTGTCGGTGGCGGCAAGATTGGCGGCGATTTCTCCAGCCGTGGCAGGATCCAAAGGAACCCGGGAACGATATAGTTTTTCAAAAGCCTCGGCGCTCATGCCGGTCTTTTTAACGCGACGAGTCTTTTCAGGTGAAACGAACCAGCCACCGGGTTGTTCCTGCACGATATAGTGCTGACCATCAACCAGTCCGCGAATGGTCAACCGGCTCTTATCCGCTTTGACTACCGTCGTCATAGGGGAAATTTCCCACAACCCATGCGGAATACAAGGGCGTATTGCCAAATTTCCACCCAAACCCCACCCACTCCAATCCCCTCAAGTCCTGACAATGCAGTTCAACCACGTATGAACAGGATGGACACAGATAAGAACCGGGGCCGAGTCGGTTTAGGCTGATGGGCAGGCGTCACTCATTGGTTTGCCAGTTTGTTTTCGGTTCAGAAATGCCTGCTCATTCGTGTCCATTCGTGTCCATTCGTGTCCATTCGTGTCCATTCGTGGTTAAGAAATGTTTTCAACTGCATGGTTGCCCCTCAACGCGGCGCCCCCGCCGCCTTCCGCTCCGCCCGGTAGCTGAAGTACGAGTACACGGCGGGCACGATACCCGCCAGTACGACCACGGGAATGAGCGTGGCAAAAATGAGCACGCGCACCGGCAGCACAAAACTTTCCACCAGCACCCCGACGCCGCAAATCATCATCAGCCGGCCGCCCAAGCGATGGGTTTTCAGCCAGACGGTGCGGGATTCCAACGTCCAGGGCGTCCGGAAACCGGCGAAATAGTTGGGCCGCAACCGCCCCATGCAATTGCCCATCACAAAAAACAAAACCCCCAGCCCGCCGGTAATGATTCGGGAAATGTTCACCGGCACATTCAAGGCCAATGCCAGGGTGGACAGGCTGATCGTGGTCATGAACAGCGAGATCGCCAGCCGCGAGGTGCGAAACACCCCGGCAATGCTGG
Source organism: uncultured Verrucomicrobia subdivision 3 bacterium (assembly GCA_903872345.1). Classification (GTDB taxonomy): domain Bacteria; phylum Verrucomicrobiota; class Verrucomicrobiia; order Limisphaerales; family UBA11358; genus UBA11358. Next base: position 17,448 of record CAIQKM010000068.1, read on the forward strand.
CCTTGGTCTCCTCGTCATAATTGCGGCACTTGGGATCCAGCCGGCGCAGCAGCGGCAGTAACAACACCAGCACCACGCCCACCGTGGGCAAAAACAGCGTGCCAAAAACTTTCCCGGCGTATCCGTCCACCTCGCCGTGGAAATTCCAATGATTCGGCAACTGCTCCGGCAGCCTATCCCACAGCAGGGCGGCGGCGCCGTACGGCACGGCCAGAATGATAATTTGCAGCCATTCCCTTTTTAACCAAGTCAACAGTTTCATAAGGCGCTTCCTTTCTTTTTTTCCGTCATTTTTAACAACCACGCAAAACACTCCTCCAGCACACTCGTGTTGAGGGAGTAGATGATGAACTGCCCCCGCTTCTCCGCGAGGATCAGTCCCGCCTGTTTGAGCAGATCCAGATGATGCGAAATCGTCGGCTTGCTCACCGTGAAACACCCGGCAATGTCGCCGGCCGACATCTCCTTGCCGCGCAATTGTTCCAGAATCGCGCGCCGCGTCGGATCATTCAGGGCTTTAAACAGCTTGTCCATGATATTGTTTCGATATTTAGATAATAATCTAAATACAAACGCGTGTCAAGCGCGTAGCGCTCCACCCAAGGGCTGTAGGCCCGCAAGTTTATAGCCCTGGCTGGAGCGAGTCTGCGAGCGCAGGCCTGGGTATTCGCCACGCATGTTGTCCCGCCCTGAAAGGGAGGCACCCTCCGAACTTTTCATTATCCACACCCTTGCATGGTTTCGGAGCTAATTAGTTCTGGACAAACGGAAAGGATAAAATAAGGTCAAACTCATGGAAGAAATCGCACCGCAATGTGCGGTAGAATAACAATGGTAGGCGTCATGCGTCGTTTTATTGCCATTATCGCGGCTTGGGTTCTCGGCTGGCTTGTTTACATGGTGGCCATGGTTGTGACCGTTTATGACGGCGCGCTCTCGCTACTTTTCCAGCCGATTATTGGTGCAGTCATTGCTTCATTGGTAGTTGGCTTGAGCTTGTTAGTTGGTTTGGTTTTTCGTGTCCCACCGATTGGTCATGCTTGGCGAGCAGCTTGGTTCTTGTCTCCCACACTTGCCGCTGCCAGTATAGTTCTCATGTGTTTCGGGGCACACTGGGGATTAGTCGAGACAGTTACCGACCATGACACTGGCCGCTAGATTGTCGGTTTGCGTTCGAGCATAGCCATTACGAGTTATTTGGTGATGGTTTTTGCAGTGACGAATTGGCCAGTTAGACAAAAACATGACGCCTAAGTCGCCGGAACCAACCGCCGTTAGCGCTGTCAGTTCCGCTGTCGCGGTTCGCGTCGCAGTTCGGCGGTGGCTTCTTTTGTCGTGAGGCGTGCTCGCGCATCGCATGAAATCAAAAGCCACAAAGCCATCCGAGATTCCCCCTGCTGAGCTTCGCCCGCTAAAACTTTTGTTGCGTCCCAGCAACGGTTAATAATAAAATAGTGTGGGTAATTTCATTGATTTGAAGAATTGCCGGCCAACTTGATGGTGATGCTCACGGGCGGTAAATCAATCCGCTGAAAAACATCATGATCTTCACCCGGCTTTTCTGATCTTTTATAAATCTTTGGCCAGAGGGTTAATTGATACTGACCCGGTTCATTGACTTCAAAAATGTCTTTAAATTGAGGAAGCAAACCGCTGGCTTGTTGCACATTTTTATACTTCATAAAAACACCCCATTGTCCAACATGAGGGCCGGTTGGACAGCCGCCTCCACTACCGATTTTAGGTTGTAACACGCTCCACCTTAAGAATTCAGGATAAAATACTGGGTTGTTTGCCTCCGGTTTTAGCAAAGGGATTTGCTTGCCCTTGGCATTTCGCAGCCCCATTGGTCCAAAAAACCCATTGGGAGCACCCAACCATGGAGAAGCGTCCGCATAGATGAACCCTTTGGGCGGAATTGCAGCATTGGTATTTGCTAAACTTAAATTGGGATACGGAATGTTCGTCAGCGGCGTCTCAATAAAGACCCAAACTTCTGGCCACATTTTTAAAGTGATTCCGCATTTAAGCCCATTGGTTGCTTCACCCCACTTAATATCCGGGCGAAGCGGGGGCGGGTTCGTTTCCGCTGCCGCCATAAAACGGGCGTATTCCTCTTTGTCTAAGACAATAATATGCGGATTGGCTGGGTCATTCGGCGGATTAGTTGGATTATTCGTTTCGTTACCGAGTGTCGCTGAAACGCCAAGGAAAAGCAGCGCCATACAAGCCGCCATTGAATGTGGTAATTCAAAACGCAGAGTCATTTTCATATTTATGCCCTTCATTTCCATTTGATGGAAACAATTAACGGAGGAAGGTCGATCCGTTCGCAAATATTCGTAAAGGGTAATGAGGATGTGCTATTTTTCATTTTACGCACGGCTTGCTGTACAAAATCGGGCCAGATATTTCTTAGTGTCCGTCTTTAATCGCGCCGCAATCCAGCCCGCATCATCGTCGTCTCCCGGCGGTTATTTTCCGCACTATAGACCCCTTGTTAGGCGTGTCGAGTTCTATTGCTTGCCCGACTTTTCTCGCGCAGGCGTTGCACCTCAGCGCGGCGAAGAAATCCAGACTACCGATTCCCCGGGCGGCAGCCGGACCAGCAAAGCCATGAATGTGTTGGTTCATTAAATCGCGCCATTCTCCATCCTCACCCCTTCCATATTGGATGGTTGCTATTGCCGCCCCCGCCCTTCTTTGCCACGATGCCTCCCGCCATGGCACAAAACAACTCCCGGGGCCGGCTGAACTTGGATTTGCCCAAAGCCAGTCTGAACCGGAAAAACCTGCGGGATACGGCATTACTGCTGTCGTATCTCCGGCCCTATCGCGGACGGCTGGCGGCGGCGGGCGGTGCCATGATTCTGTCCAGCCTGTTAAGCCTGTGCTTCCCCTTTCTGGCGGGCAGCCTGATGGATGCCGCCATGCCCGGGGCATCCGGCCACACCATTGCCTGGCTGCCGCATTCCATCAACGCCGTGGCCCTGCTCATGTTCGGCGTGATTGCCGTTCAGGCCGCCAGTTCGTTTTTTCATTCCACTTCCATGACCAAAGTCGGCCAGCGCGCGCTCGCCGATTTGCGGCGCGACACCTACAGCCGGCTCATCTGCCTGCCCATGACCTTTTTCGGCCAGCGCCGCGTCGGCGAATTGAACAGCCGCATTTCCGCCGACCTCACCCAAATTGAGGCCACGCTCATCAACTCCGTGCCCCAGTTTCTGCGGCAAACCCTGCTCCTGCTGGGCGGCATTGCGCTGATTGCCACCACCTCGGGCCGGCTGACGCTGATCATGCTGGGAGCCATCCCGCCGGTGATTATTTTGGCGGTCATCTTTGGGCGAAAAATCCGCGAGAATTCGCGCAAGACCCAGGACAAACTCGCCGCCACCGGCGTGATCGTGGAGGAAACCTTGCAGGGCATATTCAACGTGAAAGCCTTCGTCAACGAGTCCTTTGAGATCACCCGCTACGGACGCAGCATGGATGAATACCTGTCAGCGGCGTTGAGCGGGGCCCGGCTGCGCGGCGCATTTTTTGCCTTCATCATTTTCTCCCTGTTCGGCTGCATCGTGGTGGTGCTGTGGTCCGGCGCCACGCTGTTGCAGAGCGGGCAAATCACCATTGGCGAGATGACCCGCTTCGTGCTCTACACCGCCTTCGTGGCCGGCGCCATGGGCCAGTTCGCGGATCTGTACGCCCAACTGCAAAAAGCCGTGGGTGCCACGCAACGGGTGCGGGAACTATTGGAGGAACAACCGGAATTCACGCTCGCCGCAGCCGGCCCCGCCGCCGCACCCTCAACCGAGCTACCGGCGCTGCGCGGTGAAGTGGAATTTTGCGATGTTCACTTTCGCTACGCCTCCCGCCCCGAGGTGGAAGTGCTCAAAGGCATTTCTTTCACCGCCAAACCCGGCGAGAAAATCGCCCTGGTCGGGCCCAGCGGCTCGGGCAAATCCACCATCATCTCCCTCATTCTGCGCTTCTACGATCCGCATCCCGGTGAAATCCGGGTGGATGGCCAACCCGCCGCCGGATACCCGCTCGCCTGGCTGCGCAACCAAATGTCCATCGTCCCGCAGGAAGCCCTGCTCTTCGGCGGCACCATTTTCGAAAACATCGCCTACGGCCGCCCGGATGCCACGGAAGCCGAGGTTCTGGAAGCCGCGCGTCAGGCCCATGCCTATGAGTTCATCACCGCCTTCCCGGAAGGATTCAAGACCATGGTCGGCGAACGCGGCGTGAAACTCTCCGGCGGCCAGCGCCAGCGCGTGGCCATCGCCCGCGCCATTTTGAAGGACCCGGCCATTCTCATTCTCGACGAAGCCACCAGCTCGCTGGACTCGGAAAGCGAACGCCTCGTGCAACTCGCCCTCGACCGCCTCATGGAAAACCGCACCACCTTCATGATCGCCCACCGCCTGGCCACCGTGCGCCGCGCCGACCGCATCCTCGTCATCCAAGCCGGTCTGCTCGTCGAGTCCGGCACCCACGACGAATTATTTCAGCAACCCAACGGCCTCTACCGCCACCTCGCGGAATTGCAATTTGGGGCCGGTCTGTAAAAAATGGCCTCTTCCGGTCCTCCGAGACGCCTCCTACCGTTGCCTCAAACCCCAAGCCGCAGTCTCGTCGCCAACCGTTCGCGCGATGTGCTCCCCCCCTCTCCGCCATTGATAAATGGGGGAGAGGGACGGGGTGAGGTGGCGCTCATCTATTCAACCTATGGCGGCATTCATTGAATGCGTCCATCAGTATAACATCTTGGAAAGCGCCCCCCCAGCGCCGTAGGCGCGACATATTTGTAGCAAAGCCAATCAAACGCCTTCAGCCCCGTATGGGGCGGCATCTTCACCCTGATGATTCGGCATCATTAAACCCACTGCTTCCCAACCGGGCCCGATCATTGGATGTTGGGCGTTCGATGTTGGGTGTTGGATGTTTTTCCATCCCCCTTGTTCCCCCCTCATTCCAGTTTGCCTTTAACCGCCCGGTAAGCCAGAATATCCATTCGATAATGAGCAAACGGTTTTATATCACGACGGCGATTGACTACGTCAACGGGCAGCCGCACATCGGACACGCCTATGAAAAAATCATCGCGGATGTCATCGCGCGGTCCCGCCGCAGCCTCGGCCAGGAGGTTTTCTTCCTGACCGGTCTGGACGAGCATGGCCAGAAGGTCCAGCAGGCGGCGCTCGCAGACAAAAAAAATCCGCAGGAATATTGCGACGCCATCGCCGCCGACTGGCTCGCGTTTGCCCAACGGCTCGAGCTGACCAACAACGATTTCGTCCGCACCACCCAGCCGCGCCACAAGGAATACGTCCAGGCCACCCTGGCCAAGCTTCAGGCCACCGGCCACTTTTACAAGGCCAGTTACATTGGTTTCTATTCCACCAAGGAAGAAACGTTTCTGACCGAAAAAGACCGCCGCCCGGACGGCACGTTTGATCCCAGCTACGGCGATGTCGTCGAGCTGAAGGAGGAAAATTACTATTTCAAACTGGGCGAACACCAGCAGTGGCTCATTGATTACATCGAGGCCAACCCGTCCTTTGTGCAGCCCGATTACCGGCGCAACGAAGTGCTCGGCTTCCTCAAGAATAACAAGCTGGAAGACCTTTGCATCTCCCGCCCCGTCGCGCGCCTGAACTGGGGCATCCCCCTGCCCTTCGACCCCGAATTCGTCACCTACGTCTGGTTCGATGCCTTGGTAAATTACGCCAGCGTGGCCCAGGCCCATAGCGAGCTGGCGCTGTGGCCGGCGGACGTCCATGTCATCGGCAAGGACATCCTGAAATTCCACGCCGTTTACTGGCCCATCATGCTCAAGGCCATGGGCCTCCCGCTGCCGAAGCAGGTGCTGGTGCACGGTTGGTGGCAGAAGGACGGCGCGCGTATCAGCAAGAGCACCGGCAACGTCATCGACCCCATCGCCGTCATCAACGAATGGGGCCTGGACGCCCTCCGCTTTTACGTGCTCCGCGAATTGGACATTGGCCCCGACGGCAACTGGACCGATGCCGGGTTCCGCTCCCGTTATCAGGCCGAACTGGCCAACGGGCTCGGCAACCTGGTCAACCGCTCGCTCTCCATGCTCAAGCGTTATCGCAACGGCGTGGTGCCGGCGCGGTCCAATGAACTCGCCGCCGATGCCGCCAAGGCGTCCGACGAAACCCGCGCGTTACTCAAGCAAAACCAGTTGCAATCCGCCCTGCAAAGCATCTGGGGCCTGGTCAATCGCGCCAACCAGTACGTGGACCAAACCGCGCCCTTCAAGCTGGCCAAAGATCCGGCCCAGGCCCAACGGCTCGACGAAGTGCTGTACAATCTGGCCGAAGCCTGCCGCATACTCGCGGTGCTGCTCTGGCCGTTCCTGCCCGGCACCTCGGCCAAAATCTACGCCCAGCTCGGCCTGCCCGGCGCGCCGGAAAAATTTGATGCCAGCAGTTGGGGCGGCCTGACCGCCGGTCACACCATCGGCGAACCCGCGCCGCTGTTCCCGCGCAAAGACGTCTGAACCATGAGCGCGCTGCCGCAAATCATCCTGATTTGTTGTGCGGTCAGCGCCACCGCCCAAAGCCTTCAACTGCCGCCCCGCGCCACGAATGCGCCGGGCGGCATTGCTTTTGCCCGGCAACTGGAACCGCTCGCTTTCACCGCGCGCGAAACCGCCGTTTCCTCCGCCGTGCTCGCGGGCAACATCCCCGGCTTCTTGCGCCACTTCTGCCCGGTCTCGGTCACCAACACGGCCGATGGCGTCACGAACGTGGCCACGTTTTTCGCCGCGCCGGATTACCTCGCCGTCGGTGCCGATGCCGATTATTTCTTCACCCCGATCTCCCCGGCCACCGCTCAGCAGCTCGCCGACACCTTGGACTGCGCCCTCCCCACGCGCAAAATGTCCGATGCCATCTACGCCGCAGCCGAGGTGAAGCTCGCGCCATCCCCCATTTCACCGACGGCAGCAATGACCACCGTGCCGATCTTCGAACACATCAACGAACTGATCCATACCCAGCGCGTGGCGCAATTGGCAGCCCATCCCCTCGGCGCCCTTGTCGCCGGCGATAAAAAAGACGTCGTCATCTCCGCGCGCCTCGCCACCTCGCCGCGCAAAGTTGCCATCTACGGCTGGCATCAGACCAACGGCATCGCTATCCAGCCCCTGTTCCTCGGCCATACCGCCGCTTGGGTGGACTACAGCCACGGCATCCGGTTGGTTTCCCAAACGATCATCGTCAACGGCCAGACCAACACCATCCCCCAGGTGCTGGCCGATCCCAAACTGTGCGGCCTCATCAGTGATGAAGGCGTCATCACCAATTCCCGCTATGCCACCAACCTCCTCGCACCGCCTCCGGCAGAAGTGGTGAATTTGCCCTGGCCAAAAGGCTTTTCGCCCGGCTCCCATCCCGGCGAACTGGTCCGCGAGATTCGCCTGCCCGACGAAATACGACTGCTCATCAATGCACCCGCCGACAATGGGACCACGTCAAACCGCCCCGTGGAACTCATTTTCTACGCCCTGCCCAACGGCAACACCATCGAACAGACCATCGGCAAAACCTTGCAACCCGGCGACGATTGGCACTTTGACATCCAGCACATCGGCGCCCAAACCCGCTGGCTCCGCCAGGTCATCACCAACCGCACCCTCGTGGTCGTCTATCTGGAAGCCGGCATGAAAAGCTGGCCGGCCTGGCGCAAAAAAAATGACGACCGCCGGCTCGCCCAGATCGTCACCGGCGTGCGCGGCATCTTCCCCGCCACCAACACCGAGGTGGTGCTCGCCGGCCACAGCGGTGGCGGCAGTCTGATTTTTGGCTATTTGAACGCGGTCGATACCATCCCCGACTGGATCAAACGCATCGCCTTTCTGGACAGCGATTACGCCTACGACACGACCCACCACACCGACAAGTTACGTCACTGGTTGTCGTCGTCTCCTGAAAATCATCTCTGCGTGCTCGCCTATCAGGATTATCTGGCCCGCTTAAACGGCCAGCCCTTCGTTAGCGAAGCCGGCGGCACTTGGGGCCGCAGTCACGTCCTGCTTAACGACCTTGGCGGACAATTCCCCTTTAACAGCCAAACCAATAATGAGCTGGAACAGTTTACGACCACGAACAACCAGATCGAATTTCTGCTGAAGGAAAATCCCGAGGCCAAAATCCTCCATACCGTGCAAGTGGAACGCAATGGCTTCATCCAGTCCCTGCTTTCAGGTACCGCTGCGGAAGGAAAAGGCTACGAATATCTGGGGCCGAGGGCGTATTCGGCTTTCATCGAAGCAAAGTAACGGCTGCGTCCATTTGCGATACCGGGACATTGCTGGTATCTTTGCAACATGAAACGCTTTTTGTCCGTTTGGCTGGGGATGCTGGCCATCGTGCTGCTGGCGGGCTGTCAGTTTGCCAAGCCCATCAACTGGAACAGTCGCGTGGGCAGCTACTCGTTCGACCAGGCGGTAATCGAACTCGGTCCGCCGGACAGCCAGGCCAAATTAAGCGATGGCCGGCTGGTGGCAAAATGGGTGACCCGCTATGGCGGCGGCGGGTCCGTGATTGTGACCGGCGGATATTATTCCAACCCCTACGGCATGGGCATCGTCAATACCACCCCCAATTACTACGAGCGCCGCCTGATTTTGACGTTTAACACCAATAACGTGCTGGCGGCGTGGTCGAAGAAATAATCCGCCGTTCAGTTGAGCGGCAACCCGCGCCGTAAAAACGTCGGCACGTCCAGATCTTCCCCGCGATGCAAGGTCGGTTCGCTCTTGTCGAAACGCCCCTTGGACACCACCGATAACGGCAATTGCGACTGCACCATTTTGGAATTGGGTTTGCGCTGCCGCACCGGCCGGGATGCCGCCTGTTCACGCACCGCCGCCGTGCCGGTGCCGGCACCGGTGGTACCGGCATTGTTCGTGGTGGTGCGGGATTCCAACCGCAGGGACAGGGCCGTCGGCGCCGCATTCTGCTTGGCCACAATCACGGTCACGCACAGCTTGTCCTTGAGCGCCGGATCTTCCGCCGCGCCCATGGTGATTTGGGCATGACCGCACTGCCGCTTCATCTGGTCCATCACGCGATTGATCTCCGCCATCGTCAACCCCTTGCCCGCCGTCAGGCTCACGAGCACGGCATCTGACTCCGCCAGCGCGCGGCCTTCGTCCAGCAAGGGGTGATTAAGCAGGCGCTCCATGACCTCCCGCGAACGGCCGGCGCCGGCAGCTTCCACATAGGCGAAAGCGTTTTCCACATGGCGATCCCGCAGCAGGTTGCACAAATCGGAAAAATGAACCTGAATCAGGCCCGGCCGGGTGAGCAACTGCCAGATGCCGCGCAGGCCTTCGATCAGAAACCCGCCGGTCACGCGGAAGGTATCCACGATGCTGTTATTTTCATCAATGAGCTTGGCCGTCTTCGTGCCGGGCAGGCAGATGACCCCGTCGGCCGCCGGCTTGAGCAGTTCCAGACTCTGCTGCGCCTGCTGCTCGCGACGGTTGCCTTCGCATTCAAAGGGCAGGGTTACAAATGCCAGCACCAGCGCGCCCGCCTCCCGCGCCGCCCGCGCGAGCACCGGGGCGATGCCGCTGCCGGCGCCGCCGCCCAAACCCGCAAGAATAAAGACCACGTCCGCGCCGTCACAGGCCGACTTGAGCGTGGCAAACTGTTCCTCCGCCAGCGCGCGGCTGCGCTCCGGATCGCCGCCGGACCCGAGGCCGCGCAGCAATTTGTTTTCCAACTGAATTTTTACCGGGGCGGCCGACGTCGTCAAACCGGTGGCGTCCGTATTAATGACGGCGAATTCCGCGCCGGCAAATTCCAGCGCATCCAGGGAATCCACCAAGGCGATGCCGGCGTTGCCAACGCCAAACATGCGGAACACGGGCTGGGCCGGCTGGCCGGGAATCAGCGGGGGTTGATCTTCAGTCATAACCAGTCTTTCAGTTGTGTTGGGTGAAGAAACGGCCGATCGCCTGCTTGATGCCGGCGCTGAACGCCGGCCGCACGGCGCGTTTGCGCAGTTTGAGCGAACCAAATTTGACCAGGCCGATGGCCGTGGCAAACTCCGGCTGATCCAGCGCCGTGGTCAGACCGCTGATCGCGCTGGCGTGGCCCGGCGCCACGTTCATTTGAAACACATTCTCGGCCAGTTGCACCAGGCCCGGCACCCGCGACCCGCCGCCGCACAGGAAGATGCCCGCGCGCAGGTAATCCGTCAGCCCGGCCTCCTCCAGATCCTGGGCGATCAATTGAAAAACTTCTTCGAGGCGGAGCGACATGATCCGCTGGAGATGCTCCAGGTTCACGCGCTTGGTTTCCAGCCCCAGCTCGTTGGTGAGGCTGATCGTCTGGCCCTTGGCCGCCTCGGTGAGGACGGCGGAGCCGAATTCGATCTTTAATTTTTCCGCGCGGCTCAACGGCACTTTCAAACCGTAGGCCAGGTCGTTGGACACATGGTCGCCGCCCACGGCCAGCACGCCGGAATGGCGGATGACGCCGCCGGAATACACCACAAACTCGGTCGTGCCGCCGCCCATGTCAATCACCAGCGCCCCCAGTTCCTTCTGCTCGTTGGTGAGGAGCGCCAGCGAGGCGGCGGTGCCGTTGAACACCACTTCATCCACTTCCAAAGTGGTGCCGCGCACCAGGCGGATCGCGTTTTGAATGCGGTTGGCATGGCCGTGAATCACGTGCATGTCCACCTCCAGCCGGGCGCCCAGCATGCCCACGGGGTTGGTGACGCCTTCCTGGCCGTCCACAAAAAAGTGCTGCCGCACGGCGTGTATCACCGTGTTCTCGGCGGGCAGATTCACCGCCTTGGCGTTCTTGACCACGTCCTCCACATCGTCGGGCGTGATTTCGCGGTCGGCGGAAACCACCGGATGCACCCCGCGATTGTTAAAGCCGCGAATGTGGCTACCGGTCACGCCAAGGAAAACGCTGCGGATCTCGACATCCGCCATCTGCTCCGCCTCAAACACGGCAGCGCGCAAATCCTCCTCCACCTGCTCGGGGTTGATGATCTCGCCTTTGCGCACCCCGCGCGCGCGGGACTGGCCGATGCCGATGATGTTCAGCGCGCCCTCGGGGCCCAGCTCGCCAACCACGACGCAGATTTTGGATGTGCCGATTTCCAGGCCGGCGATGATGTTGGCTTCGTCAAACATTTTTCCTCCGATTTTTCAAGGGTTTAACCGTTTTTGGTTGTACGACCGGGGTGACGGCGGCCATGGTCCAATGGACCGGCACATTGTTCGCCACCGCCAGATTTGCCGACGCAATGGACCGCTGCACGCGCCGGCCATAATCAAAAATCTCCCACCAGCGCTGCATCTGGCGATCCAGATCGGCGGGGGCAAAAGTGATCTCGCTCCCCTGCCCTGTCGTCACCGTCAGCACGCCCGGCGTGGATACATCCACATATTTCAAATCCGCCATGCCCGCCATCGAAGACTCGTTGAACGCCGTCACCAGTTGCAACGCCGCCTGCACCAAAGGCAGCTCCACCCGGTGGCTGGTTTGCAGCAGATACGGATTCAAGCCCGTGATCACGGGAAGTTTGGCGGTCATCTGGGCCAGCGGCACCGTGCAAATGCGCGGGTCCAGCGGCTGCATGACCATGCCGCCCGCATCCAGTTGATAGACCGAAATGGCAATACCCTCGGCGCCGTCCGCCCGGGCCACATTCACCTGCGCCACCGGCACCCGCTCGGCAACCCGGATTTTCAAAGTATTCGGGAGAACACGCTCCACGGACACCGTATCAATCGCCGAAACCATTTCCAGATTCCGTTTTACACCGGCAAGGTCCAGCCGGATGAGATTCTGCCCGGGCTTCACGCCCGACCAGCGGCGCAACTGCTCCGGGGCAATGATGCCGTCCGTATGCACTTGAACCTGCTGAATCGCGAAATCAGGGTTGGTATAAACAAACGTGTCTAGGCCAAATTCGCCCGTGCGCCACAACAAATAAATGCCCAGAAACGTGCCGCTGATCACCAGCAGCGAAACCATGATCAGCCGCAGGCGGGTCGCCCGCACCTGATCGGAGCGCAGCTTCACATCCAGCACGTGCGTGCGGGTCATGCGCCGGTTCTTTTGTTCAGGTTTGCGCCACATCGTTCGTCTCGATCCAAAAATCCAACCATCCGCCGGCGCTTTTTAAGCGCCGTTCAAATCATTTGCGCACCAGGGCCAGATCAATCATCCGCTGGCACAGTTCCGCGTAAGTCATTCCCGCCGCCGCCGCCGCCTTGGGCAGCAGGCTCGTTTCCGTCATGCCGGGCAGGGTGTTGACTTCCAGCACCACCGGCGAACCATCCGCGCGCACCATCACATCCACGCGGGCATAGTCGCGTCCCCCCACGGCCTTAAACGCGCCGAGGGCGGCGTCTTGAATCCGCTGCGTGGTGGCTGCGTCAAAGGCGGCGGGACAAAAGTATTCCGTCGCCCCGGCCGTGTACTTGCGCTGGTAATCATAGCTGCCCGTCTTGGGCCGGATTTCCACCACCGGCAACGGCCGGCCGGCTAGAATCGCCACCGTAGTCTCGCGACCGACAATCTTTTCCTCGATCAAAACTTCCGAGTCAAACTTGAGGGATTCCGCCAGCGCCGCCCCCCAGTCTTCCGCCCGCTCGATAAATTGCAACCCCACGCTGGAGCCCTGCCGCGAAGGTTTCGCCACCAGCGGCAGCGTCAATCCGGCCGGCAACGGCGCGGCGGACGATGTGACCGTCACATACTTGGCCGTCGGCACGCCGGCCTGAAGGCATTTCTCCTTGGTCAGCACCTTGTCAAAGGCAATCCGGCTCGCCTCGGCATCACAACCGGTGTACGGCACGCCCAAATGATCCAACTGGCGCTGGACGGTGCCGTCCTCGCCATAGGTGCCGTGCAAGGCCAGAAAGACCACCTCCGTGCCCGCCGGCAATGTCCAGTCCGGCGTGCGCGGATCCAGTTCGTTGACCGTGTGGCCCAGCGACCGCAGCGCCTGCGCCACCGCCGTGCCCGTCCGCAGGGACACTTCCCGTTCCGCGCTCGGGCCGCCCAGCATTACCGTAATGTTCAGTTTCCGGCTCATTTTTTCTTTCGCACCAATTTCTGTACAAAATTTTCCGGCGCCACCGCCGTTTGGGGGAAGGCGCGCACCAGCCCGGGATCGGCCGTCACCAGCGGCACGTTCAAATCCTGCGCCAGCGCCACATACTCGCAATCATAGGCGGAACAATCCGATTTCCGCACCAGTTGCATCACCCGCTCCGTCGGCACCGTAAATTCATTCCGGTCCAGATCTTTTTGCACGTTCAGGTACGCCGTGTTCGCCTCGGCCTCGGTCAGCCAGCCCGCGCGCACACCGGCGGCGAGCACATTCCGAAACTCCGCCCGCCACACCACCGGAGCCGCCCAGACGCCGTCCCGCGCCTTCACCGCCTCGGCCAGTTCGGCCGACTCGCCCGGCAGCCAGAAGGCCGCCAGCAGACTGGTATCCGCCACAATCACGCCCGGCCCTCGTCCTTGAGCCGCTTCACGTCCGCCACTTTCACCTGAAACTTTAGGGAATTGCGAAACTGGCGGGCCTGCTCGATCACCACGCCCGCTTCCGCCGGGACGCTCCGGACGCTCGCTTCCAGCACGGCGATCGCCTCCGTGTTCAGGCTCCGGCCATGCAACGCCGCCCGCTTCTTCAGCTCGCGGTGCGCGGTCTTGGAAATGCCTTTGATGGTCAGCGTAATCATACTCGCAACCATATCGCAACCATTTTGGATGTCAATGCCCGCCTGCGGGCGCCGCCTACCCGCCGACAATCTCGACTTCCGTGTGCAAATCAATGCCGCGCGCTTCCCGCGCCTTCGTCTTGAGCAGTTCGATCAGGGCCAGCACGTCCGCCGCCGTGGCCCCGCCGTCGTTCACCAGAAAATTGCCATGCTCGAGCGAAATCCGGGCGCCGCCGATCTTGGCGCCCTTCAGCCCGAGTTCGTCAATCAGGCGTCCCGCCGGGATGGCCGCCGGGTTCTTGAACATGCAGCCCGCGCTGGGCGCGGCCGGTTGCGAACTCCAGCGCTTTTCACTGTACGCCTTCATGCGCGCCTCAATTTCCGCGCGCGGCTCCGGCCGGCACTGAAACACGGCCCCGAGCGCGATCCGGCTTTTCAGGGCGGCGCAGCAACGGTATTCCACCGCCATGGCATCCGGGGTCATTTCGGCAATCTGACCGGCATAATCCATCACGCGCACCGACGTCACGGAGTCAAACGTGGCCCCCGCCATCGCCCCGGCGTTCATGCGCAACGCCCCGCCAACACTGCCGGGAATGCCTTCGAGAAATTCCACGCCCGCCAGTCCGGCGCGCTTGGCGACCACCGCCACGTCCTTCAGCTTGGCCCCGGCGCCGCAATGGATTTTTTCGCCGACGATTTCAATTTTGCCAAAACCCGGTTGCGCCAGGCAGATCACCACCCCGCGAAACCCGGCGTCGCGCACCACCAGATTGGAGCCCCGCCCCACCACGAAAAACTTCACCCCGTTGCCTTGGCAATAATTCAACACCACCGCCAGATCCGCCTCAGTGGCCGGCTCCACATAAACATCCGCCGGCCCGCCGACCCGCAGCGTCGTGTGTTTGGCCATCGGTTCATCGCGACGGACAACCGTGGCCGCAGAAACGCAAGCGGTCAGGGCCTCGGCAATTGACGGTGTTTCCAGCGTGGTCATGTGGTCAAAATGTTGGCAGCCGCCGGACCGGCCGCGAGCGGCAACGATTGGGTGCTCTGACGCAGTATGCTGGCGGCGATTTCCGCCGCCGACTGCGGCGCCTGCCAGCGGGCCAGCGCGGTCCGCAACTGACCCCGCACCGCCTCATCTTCCATCAGGCTGGTCAGCGACCCCGCGACTTCCGCCGGCGTGCCGGTTTGCTGATCCAGCAACCGCGCCGCGCCGCTGTCCGCCAGCAACCGGGCGTTAAAATATTGGTGATTGTCCGCCGCCGTGGGCAGCGGCACCAAAATGGTCGGCAACTGCAAGGCCGCCATTTCCGCCAGCGAGGAAGCCCCGGCCCGGCTGATCGCCGCCGTGGCCGCGCCCAGCGCCAGATCCATTTCCGCGAGAAACGGCCGGACCACCGCCCGCAATCCCGCCTGCGCATAAGCCGCTTTCACCCGTTCAAAATCATTCGCCCCCGTCAGATGAATCCACTGCCAGCGCCGGGCCGACAACCCGGGCAGCGCGGCCAGCACCAGCTTGTTCAAACCGCTCGCTCCCTGGCTGCCGCCCACCACCAATACCGTCGGCAAATCCGGATCCAGTCCCAGCGCCCGCCGGCAATCCGCCGCCGGCTGCACCCGAAATTCCGGCCGCACCGGCGTGCCCGTGACGGTATGCTTCCGCGCGTTCAGCCGGGCCGCCGCCTCGGGAAATCCCAGGAAGGCCTCGTTTACAAATCGCGCCAGCAACCGATTCGCCCGGCCGGGAACGGCGTTGGACTCGTGCAAAAACGTCTTAATGCCCAATTCTTTGGCCACCCACACCGGCGGGGCGCTGGTAAAACCGCCCATGGCCAACACCGCCACCGGCCGGCGCTGCCGGAAAACTCGCCGGGCGGCAAACAAGGACTTGATAAAACTGCGGACAAAGGAAAAATAATTGCGGTTTTGCAACCCCACCGCCGGCAGCGTATGCACCGCCATGCCCGACACCGATTTGACCGCCTGCTGGTCCACGTCTTTGGGCGAAATCAGGAGGGCCACGTCACAGCCGGCCTGCCGCAGTTGCAAGGCCACGGCCAGACCGGGGAACAGGTGTCCCCCGGTGCCGCCGCACGCAATGGCGACCAGCGGCACATTGGGTTGGGCGGGGTTCATGCTGCCTTCGTGGCGGCAAAAGGATTTGTTTCCGGCGCAATATCCGAACCGGCGATGCGCGCCGGGGCCGCCTGGCGGGCTACACTGATAAGAATGCCAACGCCAATCAGCATCGCCAGCAGACTGGACCCGCCCGCACTGATAAACGGCAGCGCCAGCCCCTTATTGGGCAGCAGACTGGTCACCACGCCTATATTGATAATGGCTTGAAAACTGATGAGCGCAGTAATCCCCACCGCCAGCAGACAACTGAACAGATCGCGCGCCTGCGAGGCGATATACCAGCCGGACAAGGCGACGAGCAGAAACGCGGTAATCACCGACAGCGTGGCCACCAACCCCAGTTCCTCGCCGATGTTGGCAAAAATAAAGTCGCTTTGAATCTCCGGCACATAGCCCTGCTTCTGCCGGCCGTCACCCAAACCCAAGCCCGTCAAACCGCCAGAACCAATGGCAATCTTGGCCTCCTCCGCCTGCCGCGCCGCGCCCGACATGTGGGCTTCCGGATGCAGCCACGCCGAAATGCGCCCGCTGCGCATCGAATCGTGCTTGAACGAAACCATCAAAGCCGCCCCGGCCAGCACCACCACAATAAACAAATAGGGCAACCGCGCCCCGGCAATCGCCAGCATCGTGAGCGTCACTCCCGCCATCAAAATGGTGGTGCCGCGATCCGGCTCGATAAAAACCGGCCCCAGCGCCGCCCCGATGAGCAGCAGCGGAATGATGGTGCCCCGCCAAAAAGTCTCCATTTTCCGCTGCGACCAATCGGCATACCAAGCCACCATCACGATCAGCCCGATCTTGACGAACTCGGAAGGTTGAAACGTGGCGCCCGGCAGCCGAATCCACCGGCGGGCGCCATTGACTTGCATGCCCACATGCGGAATGAACACCAGTCCGGACAGCACAATGCAGCCGGCAAAGATCACCCACGCATACTTTTTGACCAGATCGGTGTCGCGGGAGGCAACCACCATGGCCGCAATGAACCCCAGGACACACCAGATAAGCTGCATCTGCAGCATATGCGCCCCCACCTCGGAATGCGTATGGCGGTCCATCATCATCATGCTCGAGCTGTAGAGCATCACCAGCCCCAGTGCAAGGAGGCTGGTGACGCTTACGGCCAGTGTGGTGATGGCGATTTTCATTGGCTCATCCGCTCAGATCATCCAAGCGGCGATTACGGCGATTACTTCGCCGGTGCGCCCGGAGCCGGCGCGTTGTTCACCGGCGGCGGAACCACGACCGGAGACGGCGCGGTGTCCGGCACGGCGGGAGGCGCCGGGGCCGTCGGCGCCACCGGGGCGGCCGAAGTCGCCGCGCCCTTGACCGGGATCTTCAATTTCTTGCCCACCTTGATGGCGGTGGTCGTCAGATGATTGGCCTTCTGGATGGCTTTCACAGTGGTGCCATGCGCCTTCGCGATCTTGGTGAGCGTGTCACCGGATTTCACGGTATAGGTTTCGGATCCGCTCGTTTCAGCGGTGCCGGTTGCGGTCGGAGCCACGTCGGCGATCGTGCCGGGCGCGGCCGGTGCCACGGACTTGCCGCCCGCCGGAATCACCAGCTTCTGGCCGATCTTCAGCTTGGCCGGGACCACATTGGGATTCGCATCCTGCAGCGCCTTGCGGCTGACGCCGGTCTTCTTGGCAATCTTCGCGAGCGAATCGCCCTTCACCACCGTATATTCGGAACCACCCACGGCCGAACCCGTGTCCATCGTGGCCGGCGGCACCGGCGGCGTCGGCGGCAGCGGAGCCGGCACATTGTTGGCCTGGCCATTTTGCGGCGGCAGACCGTTCTGCGGCGGCACGCCATTTTGCGGCGACGCCTGGTTGGCACCGGCGGGCGGACCGCCGGCCGGGGTGTTGGTGTCTGCCGGCAACGGGGTGACCGGCGTCAGATTGGTATCCACGGACGTGGCCGTGTTGGTGTCCGGCGCCGGCACGCCGATGTCCGGCGGCGTGGTATCGCCGCGTTTGCAACCGCCGATCAGCATGGCCACAAGGCCCACGACACTGACGGCGAGCACGCAGGAAACGCCCAGTTTCAGGCGGGAACGGCGCTGGCTCTGGTTCTCCAACAGGGAACCTTTCGGGTGGAACGGATTAGGGTTGTTCATTGGTTTGGCGCGGGTGCGTCCTTTCATCGAGGTGTGTTATATGTTTTTGAGTTTTCCGCTGCGGAACTTTCCCTCGAAAAATTCCGCCGCGTGTTAAATTCATCAAATTGCGGGAGACGGTGGTGAAATTGCCGCGGGCCGGACCGCCGGCTTGGAAAACGACTGGTGAAACTGCGCCGCCGGCAGGCTTACGCCCACCCGCTCTCACAGAGATTGATAACAACCGCGCGCCGCTCGTGCAAGCAACAAAGCGCCGGTTTTTAACGATTTTTTTGCAGTCGGTCATATTCCGTCTACCGCAGTTTCAAAGTGGCCAGCGCAACGACCGCGCACAGCACGCACAAAATAAAAAAACGCATCACCACCTGGGACTCATGCCAGCCCTTTTTTTCAAAATGATGGTGCAGCGGCGCCATCAAAAAAATCCGCCGCCCCGTCCCCGTCCGCTTTTTGGTATATTTAAACCAGCTCCGCTGGAGGATCACCGATACCGCCTCCATCACAAACACGCCGCCCGCGATCACTAACACCAGCGGCTGGTGGATCAGCACCGCCACTATCCCAAAGGCACCGCCCAGGGCCAGCGACCCCGTGTCCCCCATGAACACCTGCGCCGGATGGCAGTTGAACCACAAAAAGCCCAGTCCCGCCCCCAGCAAGGCCGCGCAAAACACCGTCAATTCGCCGGCCCCCGGCACAAACGGGATCTCCAGGTAGGTCGCGGTCTTGAAATTGCCCGCCAGATACGTAAAGAACAAAAACACAAAACCCACGATCAGGGTGCAGCCAATCGCCAGCCCGTCCAGCCCATCCGTCAGGTTCACCGCGTTGGAACTGCCGACAATTGCCAGTAATACCACGAGCAGTCCCACGCCCAATCCCACATGCAACGGATATTTATAGAACGGCACCATCAGATCGGTGACCAGATTGCTCACCACCACATGTTTGCTGCCAATCAGGTGCAACTCGCTCCGGGCCGGCAGGTTCCACAGGTAAATCCCCACAAACGCCGCCAGAGCGAACTGCGTAATAAGCTTCACCCGGGGCGGTGTGCCGTCGCCGTTTTGCCGCATGATTTTGGCGTAGTCATCGTAAAATCCCAACCCGGACAGCACCAGCACCGCCAGCATCGTCAGTTCCACCTGCTCGTTCCACTGCGCCCATAACATGGTCGAAAGCAGCAGCGAGATCACAATGAGGATGCCGCCCATCGTCGGCGTGCCCTTTTTTTTGTTTTCCCGCACGGCGGCAAGTCCGGCTTTTTCGGCGTTGTCGGCGAATTCCTGGCCAAACTTCAGTTCTTTCAGCCAAGTAATGATCTTCGGCCCCAGCCACCAGCTCAACAGCAGCGAGGTCACGGCCGCGCCGGCACAGCGCACCGTGATGTAATGGAACAGGCGCAGAAACGACACCTGGTATTCCCAGTTTGTGCCGTGCGCCTGATCCATGATCCACTGGCTCAAATAATAGAGCATTTCAATTTTTCTCCGCTTTCAAAGTTTCCACAATCCGTTCAAACCGCGCCGAGCGGGACGCTTTCAACAGCACCACATCGCCCGGCTTCAAAAAGCCTTTCATCACCTTCGCCGCCGCTTCCACCTCGGCGAATTCAATCACCCGCGTCAGGCCCGCCGCCCGGGCCGCCTGCGCCGTGACCGTCGCATTCTTCCCGACCGTAAACAACTGCCCGATTTTCAACTCCGCCACCCGCCGGCCCACTTCCGCGTGGGCCGCCGCGCCGTGTTCGCCCAATTCCGCCATGTCGCCCAAAATCGCCACCCGCCGGCCCTGCAGCGGCAGCCCGCACAGTGTTTCCAGCGCCGCCAGCGTCGAATCCGCGTTCGCATTGTACGCGTCATCCAGCACCCGCACGCCGTTCGCTTCCCAAAATTGCAACCGCATTTTCACCGGTTTGCAGGCGGCCAGCCCCCGCTGAATCTCCGCCCGGGTCAGCCCCAGTTCCGCCCCCAGGGCCAGTGCAAACAGCGCGTTCACCGCCTGATGCCGGCCCAATAAATTCACCCGGTACTCGCCGTTAAACGCCGCGTCGGACGCCGTCACCTGAAAGGTCACCCCGTTCTTGTCCAGCCGGATGCCTTTCGCGCGCCAGTCATTCCCCTCGCCCGTGCCCACCTTAACCACCCGGGCTTTTGTCCGCGCCACCAGTTTTGGCGACCACTCATCATCGCCATATATATAAAATGTGCCGTCCGCCGGCAGTTCCTCCGCCAGCGCACCCTCTTCCTGCGCCACTCCGGCGACGTCGCCAAAAAATTCCAGATGTTCCCGGCCAATGTTCGTCGTAATCCCGTACTTCGGCCCGATCATCCGCACCAGCGGCCCGAGTTCGCCCGGATGATTCGTCCCGGCTTCCAGCACCGCCGCCCGGTGCGAACTCTCCAATCGCAGCAGCGTGGACGGCACCCCGATGTCGTTGTTAAAACTCGCCTCGCTCCAGAGCACCGACAGCTTCTGCCGCAGCACCGACGCCACCAGTTCCTTGGTCGTCGTCTTGCCGTTGGACCCGCCCACCGCAATCACCGGCAGCTCAAACTGCCGCCGGTACGCGGCCGCCACCCGGCCAAACGCCGCCCGCACATCGTCCACCGCCAAAAATGCCAGTCCCGCCGGCACCCGGTCCGCCTGGTCTTTTTGCACCACGGCCGCCGCCGCCCCTTTGGCCGCGACTTCCGGCAAAAAAACATGCCCGTCATGATTTTCACCCCTGATGGCAAAGAACACTTCCCCGGCCTTCAACAGCTTCGAATTCGTGACCAGATTCTTGGCCAAGGTATCCGGCTGACCATTCCGCAGCTCCGCCCCGGCCGCGGCGGCGATAAATTTCAAATCTCGTACTTCCACAACAATAGTGTCCCACTGACCGCCAGCCGCCGGTTCAAGGCGTCTGTAATTTATGATTATGATTTTCCGCCACCACCGTCGGCGCATTGGTCATCAGCGCCGGATCGGGCGGAATATTCAAATAGCTCGCACAGCGCTCGGCAATGTCCCGGAATACCGGACCGCACACTTTGCCGCCGTAATAGCCTTCCTTCGGCTCGTCCATCACCACCGATATGCAAATTTCCGGCTTATCCGCCGGGAAGAAGCCGATGAACGACGAAATGAATTTTCCGGACACATAGACACCATGCTCCGCTTTCTGGGCGGTGCCGGTCTTGCCGGCCACGACATAATTTTTCATGGCCGCATCCGGCGCGGTGCCGTCCTTCGTGGGCACGGTCTTGAGCGCATGCACCATGTCCCGGCGGGCGGCTTCGCCAATCACCTGACGAATCCGTTCCGGCGCATACCGCTGCACCACCCGGCCGTCCCGATCCTGCAGGCGGCTGATGATCATCGGCCGCATCAGCCAGCCGTCATTCGCAATCGCCGCCATCGCCATCAGCATCTGCAACCGCGTGACCGCCACGCCATGCCCCATGGGAATCTGCGCGATCGAAACCTTGCTCCACAGATTGGTCGTATAAAGAATCCCCCGCGCCTCGCCCGGCAGCGGCAGCCCCGTGTACTGGCCAAAACCATAACTCCGGGCGTAATCATACAGCCCCTGCCCGCCCAATTTGATGCCGATCTTCGCCGCCCCAATGTTCGATGACTTGGTAATGATCTGCTCCGTGGACAGCAGTCCGTATGCTTCATGATCGTGCAAGATCCGGCCGGCAAAGGCAAAATGCCCGTGCTCGCAGTCAAACATATCGTTCAATTTCACCACCTTGCTGTTCAGCGCGCCAGACACCACCACGATCTTGAACGTGGACCCGGGCTCGACCACGTCCGCAATCACCCGGTTCCGGTTGTTCGTCGAGATGGTGCTCAAATTGTTCGGGTCATAGCTCGGCAGCGACGCCATCGCCAGGATTTCCCCCGTGCGCGGCCGCATCACAATCCCGGTGATGCTCTTGGGCGAATGTTTCGCCAGCGCATCCACCAGCGCCGTTTCGACAATGTGCTGCACCGCCGAATCAATCGTCAGCACCACGTTCAAACCGTCGCGCGGATGCACATCCTCATCGCGGTAAGCCACCAGTTCGCGCGCCTGCCGGTCCGTTTCCGTCACCTTCCAGCCCGCCACCCCGTTCAGCTCCTTCTGCATCGCAAACTCGACGCCATCGCGCCCGGTAACCTGCGACGCAATATAAGAGTCCTTGCCCTCGATCACGTCCGGCGCATCGTTGAGGTAAATCCGTTTCTGGTCGGTACCGGTAAACACCGCATGTTCCCGGATATTCCGGTAAAACGCCTGCTGCCCGGCCGGCAGCCGGGTTTCATCCACCCCGAAACTCAGGTTCGTCATCACCAGCGCCAGCCGCTTCCACGTGTCATCGTTCACCCCGTTGATCAGCCGCACATAATGCGGCGTGTTGGTCACAATTTCATCCCGCGCATTCCGCCCGATTTGCGGCAGCAAGGCCCGGTTCAGGTTGGCTTCATCCAAACTCAGCACCGGGGCGATTACCCGGGCCAGATAGGACCGGTAATTTCCCAGCAACGACGGATCCATGCACACATTGCGCACCCCGTTGCTCACGCCCATGAAGCCGATCACCTGCGACGCCAGGTTGCTGTTCGGATAAACCCGCTTCGGCTCCGTCTCCGCAAACAGCGCATGCTCGCGCAGATTCTTGTAAAACGCGCGGTTGGTGCGGTTCAATTTGGTTTCATCCACCCCAAACGTCAGATTGGTCATCACCGCCATCAGATGCGTCCAGTTGTCCTCGGAAATGTTTTTGGCCAGTCGCACGTAATGCAGACCGTTCGTCACCACTTCCCCCTTGGCGTTGCGGCCGACCCGGGGCGTCAGTTTATCCACCAGGTCCGCCTCGTTCAGATTCAAGAACGGCGCCACGGCGTGGGCCACCACCGGCTGGTAGCTGCCGATTTGATTGGCCAGCAGGGAGGGATCGGCGCAAACCGTTTTCACCGTGATGCTGGTGGCCAGGATGTTGCCGTTCGCATCCAGGATGTCGCCGCGTCGCGGAGCCTGCCAGTATTCGTGCTCGGTATTCTGCTCCGCCCGCGCGCTGAGTTCGCCATGCCGCAGCACCTGCAGGTCCACCAACCGGCACGCGAGCGCGCCAAAGGCCGCCACCAGAAAAACCAGCAGCAGCTTCGCGCGCAGGACCTGTTGTTTGCTCGTCATTGCCAAAAACGGCCAACCGCCCGTGGCGATCGGTTCCTCAACCAATGGCGTCACGGACGGCGGCCAAAATAATATGTCGCTTAAAAATGTGCTTACTGCGCCTCGTCAGCCGCAGGCCGCTGGGCCAACTGGCGAACTCCGCTCCGGACCGCTGCCGGCGCCGGCTCGGCCAGCCAGATTTTCTGCCCCGGTTGCGCCGGCACCAGACCGAGATTCAATTCCCGCACCCGCTGGTCCAGCATCACCGGCTCGCGCAATCTCCCGATCGCCTCGGTCATCCGGCTGTTGTCTGCCTGCAACTGGCGCAATTTGGCCTCCCGCTGGCTGATCTGCTTGCCCAGCCGCCCAATCTCGCTTTTCTGCCAGACAAAACCAATCGCCGAGGCCCCCACCAGCAGGCAGAGACAGCACACCCGGATCACCGCGCCAAACCGCACGGACGCCGTCTGACTTTTACGATTTTTCGACATTTTAACTTAAATTCTTTCCAGCACCCGCAATTGGGCGCTGCGGCTGCGGGGATTCTCTTCCAACTCCGCTTCGCCCGGCAAAATTGCCTTCCGCGACACCCACCTGAACTCCGGCACCCGCGGCTGCCGCAATTCCGGGACGTCCACCGGCCCCTCGAACGTGTAATCCCGCGTCCGTTCCCGCCCAAACTCTTTCACCACACGATCTTCCAAAGAATGAAACGTAATAACCGCCAATCTTCCGCCCGGCTTCAACAGCGTTGTCACCGCCTCCAGCCCCCGCTGCAGCGACCCGATTTCATCATTCACCGCGATCCGCAAACCTTGGAAGACCTTGGTCGCCGGATGCGCCTTCCGCCCGTGGCGGGGCGATAACCGCTCAATCAAATCCGCCAACTGTCGCGTCGTCTCAAATTTTCGCAAGGCCCGGTCATGCACAATCGCCCGGGCAAACCGGCGCGAATCCCGCTCCCCCCCCAGCTCCCAAAAAATCCGCGCCAACTCTTCCGCATCCTCGCCGTTCACCAGCTCCGCTGCCGTCAGCGTCTGCCGGTCATCCATGCGCATATCGAGCGGACCTTCCTGCTGGAAGGAAAAACCGCGTTCCGCCCAATCTAGCTGGGGCGAGCTCAAGCCCAGATCCAGCAAAATTCCGTCACAACTTCCCACCTCCACCCACTTGGCGATTTCCGAAAAATTTCCGCGCTGAACCTCAAACCGCCCGGGATACAACTGCCCGAGCCGCGTCCGCGCCGTTTCAACCGCGATGCCATCGCGATCGCACCCAAACAGCCATCCAGTCGGCGTGCTCGCGGCCAAGATTGCCCTGGCGTGACCAGCTCCACCGAGGGTCCCGTCGGCGTACCGTCCGCCCGGCTTCGGGTTCAGGGCGGCCAGCACCTCCGCCGCCATCACTGACTTGTGAATGAATTCTGGCACTGCGCATGGTCAAGCGGTGGTCATTTCCCGACCGCTCATGAATTCCAGGCCGTTCGACCGGACCGGCGACAGCACCGGCGCCGCCGCCACCGTCCGCGACCGGGCCGGCACGATTTCAATGTCCGCATCCGCCAGGTCGTTGTGAATCACCTTCACCGCGTCCAGCGAAAGCTCCGTCTGCACCACGCTCCGCACCGGCGCCGGGGCCGGCGCGGGCGCGCGAAAGGGATTCAGCTTTTCCGTCCAGCCGGCCAGGCCCGCCGACTTCGCCGCCGCCGGACGGACCGCCCGCTTCACCGCCGGCGGCGTCGCCGCCGGGGCCGGTTCGGCCGCCTTGGGCAGAAACGGATTCTTCTCCCCGTTAAATTTGGGCAGATACACCCGCTTGTTCTCGCGGTACGAAACCGTGTCGCGACCGCCAAAAAAACTCTTTCCCGCACCCAGCAATTTTCCAAGATTCATAATCACTCCATGAGCTCGAAAGCCCGGGCGGCCAGTGCCTCGTCCGCAGCCTTCACTTGTTCGTAACGCGCCGGATTCCAGATTTCAAACCGGTCCAGCAAGCCAACCAGAACGGCCTCTTTCATCACGTCCGCCTTCCGGGCCATGTCGTCCGGCAGACAAATCCGCCCCGCCTTGTCCAGTGTCACCTGCACCGAACCGCTGCCAATGAACCGCTTCAAGACCACCTTGTTGGGGTCCGTGTTGGACATCGCATCAATGTCCGCCTTCATCTTTGCCATCTGCTCCGGCGGCAGCACCCGCAGACAGGCCCCCGCCTGATGCTTGGGCCAGTAAATCAAAGTCAGTTCCGTGCCTTCCTGTTCCGGCCGCCATTTGGCCGGTATTTGCACGCGCCGCTTCTCATCAACCCCATGCTGGTAGCACGAATTGTAGTACGTCGGCTGAACTGTATTGGCGTCGCCCATTTTTGTTAACAGTGATCCAGAAAACCACAGAATCACCCACAACGCCCCATTATTAGCCCCTTTACCCCACTTCTGTCAACGGCTATTACGACCTAAATAGCCGGTTTATTCAAAAGTTATTCACAATTGCCGCGAACTGTGAATTGTCGGAACGACCCCGCTCGATTACGCTGGCAGCATGCGCACCGCTGATTTCCATTTCGACCTGCCGGCCGAGCTCGTTGCCCAGCAACCCGCCGGCCGGCGCGATGGCTCGCGTCTGCTCGTCCTGGACCGAAAATCTCATCAAATCAGTCATGGCTGCTTCCCGGATCTGCTCAAACACCTGACCCCGGGGGATGTCCTGGTGCTTAACAACTCGCGGGTAATCCCCGCCCGGTTGCGCGGAATCAATGCCCGCTCCGGCGGCCAGTTTGAATTGCTCCTGCTCGAAGAAAACGCCCCCAACGACTGGTGGGCCATGGTCCGGCCCGGCAAACGGGCCCGCCTCGGAACGCAGATTCAATTGCTCGCCAAAGACGGCGCAACCACCAACATTCGCGGAACCGTCACCGATGTCAATAACGAAGGACACCGCCGCCTGCAATTTTCAGGAACCGAAAACGTCTTTGCGAACCTGGCTGATTTGGGTGAACTCCCCCTCCCGCCCTACATTGAACGCCACGGCGAACAACCCGGCGACCGCGAACGCTATCAAACCGTGTACGCCCAAACCGACGGCTCCGTGGCCGCCCCCACCGCCGGCCTGCATTTCACCCCGGATATCCTGGAGAAAATCCGTCAGCTCGGCGTGACCGTTTGCTTTGTCACCCTGCACGTCGGCGCCGGCACGTTTCTGCCCGTAAAAACCGAAAACATCGCCGATCACACCATGCACACGGAACGTTTCGAAATCGGCGAAGCCGCCGCCTCGGCTGTGAGCGCCGCGAAAAATGCCGGCCGCCGCGTGATCGCCGTCGGCACCACCGCCCTGCGCACCCTCGAATCGGCGGCGCGGCAAAACGCCGGAATAGTCAATGTTTGCAATGGTAAAACCGACATCTTCATCTATCCGCCTGCGCGCTTCGCCGTCGTGGATGCCCTGCTGACCAACTTTCACCTGCCCGCCTCCACCCTGCTCATGCTCGTCAGCGCCTTTGCCGCCCCCGGCGAAAAACTCGCCGGCCGCGAATTGATTCTGAAAACCTACGCCGAAGCCATCCGTGAACGTTACCGATTCTTCAGCTACGGCGATGCCATGCTGATTTTGTGAATCCCCCCGCCATGACCGCTTCCCCCTTACCGTTCGTTTTCGTGAATATGGCCATGACGGCGGACGGCAAAATTGCCACCGCCAACCGCGCCGTCACTTCTTTCGGCAGCCCCCGCGACCTGCGCCACCTCTATGAATTGCGCGCCACCGCCGATGCCATCCTCTGCGGCGCCCGCACCATCGAACAATCCGGCGCCCTGCTGGACAACGGCGGCGACGCCTTCCGCCGCCAGCGGCTCCGGCGCGGACTCGCCGAATACCCCGTGCGCGTCCTCGTCAGCGGCAGCGGCTCTCTTGACCCGGCCGCCTCCATTTTCCAACACCGCTTTTCGCCCATTATCATCCTCACCACCGAACGCGCCCCCGCCCGGCAGTTGCGCCGACTCCGCCATCTGGCCGACGCGGTGAAAATTTGTGGCACCCGTGAAATTAATTTCCCCGCCGCCCTCCGCTGGTTGCAAACCAAATACCCGATCCAACGCCTTCTATGCGAAGGCGGCGGCGAATTGAACGACGCCCTGATTCGGGCCGGCTTAGTGACTGAAATCCACCTCACCATCTGCCCCAAAATATTTGGCGGCAACCACGCCCCCACCATCGCCGACGGCTCCGGATTTGCCCGCCTGGCCGGCGCGGCCAATTTCGAAATCAAGTCAATTCGCGCGCACAATACCGAGTTATTCACAATCTTTTCCCGGCGAAATTCCGGTAAATAACCGCTTGGATCACCATTGGGCAGAAAGCAATAAATGGCTGGTTTGGATTGCAATGGCCGGGATGCCATCGATGCGGATATTCAATCAGCCAGTCTAAATCGCACCAGCACCCCCATTGTCGCTTTGCCCCCGCTGGGCACAAAAAAGCCGGGCAGACTTGCGTCTGCCCGGCCTGTTACAATGAACTGCTACCCGTTATTAGGGCTGGCTGATGATGTAGAACATCGTGCGGTTCGTGGCCGTGGCATCGGTGAACTGATAGTTGCCCGCCGAGGTTTCCACCGGGGCGCCAACTTTCTTCCACTGGCTCAGCGGCAACGCCGCGTTCGTGCTGCCCCAGACGCTGAAGTTCACACCCGCCGCGTTGGTGAACGCGAACTGATAGGAACCCGCGCCGGCGGCGCCGGAGAAGTGACCGGAACCGGACGTGATGTTGATCGGCAACACGGGCAGGGCGCGCACGGCGCTGAAGGCCACGTTGTCAATCGCCACGTCCTGGGCGCTGCCCAAGGTGTTCGCCTGCCAGACGAGCCAGAGCGTCGTCCCGGGCGCCCAGGCGCTGATGGCCAGGTTCGTAACCGCCAGGCTGACCTGGTTGGTGGGATCGGTGCCAACATTGATCGTCGTCGTCGGGGTCGTCGGGAAGATGACGTTCAGGTTGGTGACACCGATCAGGCTGTTGCCATTGACCGCCGAGAGGCTACCGCTGTCAACCGTCGGATTGAGCACCGAGTTGGAACCGGCCGGGTCAATCGCGTAGCCGAACGTCAGCACCTGCTGGTTCGGATTATTGCGCCAGAGTTCGCCGAGCAAACCCAGGTTGATGTAGTTATAGGTGTTGGTGCTATTGTTGACCAAGGCGACTGCAATCGCGTCCGCGCCGGTCTTGGTGGTGGCCACCAAACCGAGCGCACGGTTGGTCACCGTGGCGAGCGGGGTGCCGTCAGCGAGGTAATTCAGACCGTTGTTGGCGATCGCGCCCTGGCTTTGATCACCGCGGGTGGCGGAGAGAATCATGGTGTTCTGCGTCCAACCGTACCAGCCGGCCATGGCCGGGAGGTTGTAACCGCCCGCGTTGCCGGAGGGCACCGCCGGATAGGCGAAGTCAAACGGATTATCCACGGAATAGGCCAGCGTGCCGACGAACGTCGCATCCGGGTTGCCGTTGTTCAAGATGTACGGCTTGGAAGGGTTGCCGGCCAGGGCTGTGAAATTCGTGATGGCATAGGTGTACGAAACCGGGTTGGCACCTTCAATGCTGCTGCCGCAAGGCGTGGGCAGGGTGTCGAAGGTTTGCAGGTAGCTCTGGCCGGTGTAGGACACAAACGAATGCGGCGGACGGGCGATCACCGTCAGCACGGCCGGAGGCGTGCTGGTCACGGAGCCGCCGGGGTTCGTGTAAACCACCGCGTAGTTGTTCAGCGAGTTGGTCACAAACGCCGAGCTGATCACCAGCGTCGTGGTGTTGGTAACAATGGTCTTGGCCGAGTTGGTGGTCAGAACCGAGGTCGTATTCGTGACCCAGGCCGACAAGGTCGCGGCCAGCACATTCGCCGGATTGCTCGCCAGCGAAACGTTCATGATCGTCAAGTTGGGCGTAGCGGCGCCGGAGTAGTTGACGCCGTCATCCGTGATCGGATTGATCAGGCTGGTCGAGAGTACCGAGGCCA
Organism: uncultured Verrucomicrobia subdivision 3 bacterium; assembly: GCA_903872345.1. Lineage (GTDB taxonomy): Bacteria > Verrucomicrobiota > Verrucomicrobiia > Limisphaerales > UBA11358 > UBA11358. Next base: position 46,596 of record CAIQKM010000068.1, read on the forward strand.
AGGCGCTATTGGTGGTGGGCTTGCCCTGCTGCACACTGTTGGTGATGATCGTCGTCACCTTGAAGTAGTTAGAGTAAGTGGTCGTATAACCGCTGTACCACAGGTTGGTAGTGAGCGAACCGAACGCTTTGGTGAAGTTCGTCACACTCGTACCCGCCAGCGCATATTGCGAAACCGGCGCCTGCACGATCACCGGGGCCGCATAGGTGAGCACCAAGTTCACCGCCGCATTGCTGGTCGAACCGGCAATGTTGGTGACCACCAGCGAGTAAACGCCGGCGTCAGCCGTCTGGGCCTGCACGATCGCGAGCACATTCGAGGTGCTGCCGGTCAGGCTGGAGCCGCTGGCCTGGTTGCCATCGGTCAACGCCGCGCCGTTGAAATACCATTGGAAACCGCCCTTGGCGTCCGTACCGGACACGTTGGCAGTAAAGCTGATGTTGTTGCCCACATAGTTCGTCACGTTAAACAGGGTGATCACGGGGGCCACCGGCGCGCCGCTGACCGTCAGGGTCGCCACCGAACTGGTAACCGAGCCGTAGAAGTCAGAAACCACGCATTGATAGGCGTTACCGCTCATGCCGGTGGTCACCGAGTTCAACGTCAGGGTCGCGGCCGTCTGGCCGGACAGGTTGGCGCCGTTCTGCAACCATTGATAGGTAAGGGCGTAATTCGCCGTGGCGGACACGTTGAAGTTGACCGTGTCGCCGGCCGCCGCCGACCAGTTGGCCGGGTTGCCGATGATCGCCGGGCGCAGGTCAGGGGTGAAGGTCACCGACTTGTAAACAATGTTCGTGCAGATCAGGCCGTTCGCATCGCGCTTCGGAAACACCACCGTGGAGATGATGCTATAGTTGGTCAGGCTGACCCCGTTTTGAATGGTGTTCGTGTCATTAATACGAATGACGCGGTTGCCATAGTAGGTGTCCTTGGGGTCATTGCCAGCATCCGACGTAGTGGCATACACCACCGGGTTGGTGCCGGTCCAGTCCACCGACACGCTGAACGCGCCGACAAAGTTGGTCGCCGCCGTGAAGTTGTTGGCCAAGAGGTTCGACTTCGAGGTGGAGTCAATATATCCAGGAATGGCCAGATTGTAGGCCAGCTTCCAAGCCAGACCGGAACGCACATACTTCTGAACGCCGTAGGTGGTGTCCGCCAAATACGCCGTGTTTTGATCCGGGCTGATGTCGTAGCCGATCACGGTGGTGTACGGGGCCGTGGCCGCCAGATACAGGTGCAGGAAGGACGCCGTGGTGGGCAGATTCACCGGATTGTTGTAGAAATCAACAAAGGTGTAAAGGCCGGCGGGGTACAGATTCACGGATTCGCTGGCCTTCACCGAGGCATACAACACATGGTTGATCACCTTCGAGCAGGAGGTCAGCGCGATGTTCTGGAACTGAATCGGTTCGGGGGCGTTGATCGCATTAAAATAAAGGCTGCCGTAACCATTGCCGCAACCCCAGAAGTTCCCCTGGCCGTCCGTGGCCACACCGCGGGGATTGGTCTTGCCGGTGGAAATACCATACCAGCCGCCACCACGATAAGGATTGGAGTAATTACCGAACGCATCAACGGTACCGATGCCGCGGTCATAGCTCAAATTCGAAGGAGCGGTCTGGCCGCCGGTGGTAATGGAGAGAATGTCGCCCTGGTAACCCGCAAAAGCCAGCATCGAGCGGTCATCGGACAGGGTCATGTTGCCTTCCGTGCCGGCGTTGCCGTTGATCAGCATCGCCGTCGGACCGTTGGTCGGAATGACCACCTGCTGCACGGGATTGGTCTGCATCACGCCGTTCGGATCGAACTGGTCAATGAAAAGCTGGGTCTGGCGGCTGCCGAACAGGTCGGAAGCGCTGTAGTTGGTTATGCCGGTCACCGCGCCGAGGGGGAGACAGCGGTTGGTCAGGCCATCACCGAGTTGCAAAACGGCGAGCTGGCCCGGTTGGAAAACGGTGGCCACTTGCGCTTGCAAGCTCAAGCTGACGAGGGCCAAGGCCCCCGTGGTCACGAGTACTTTTTTCATCATTAGTAGTTTTTATTGGTTGGAGACAGAGAACCTCTATGTCGGTTCAGGGGAGATTATCTACAGAATTGTTACAGCCGAATGACGGTGCGGTGACGGTTTGGCGAATTCACCAAGAACCAGAATATGAACCAAAATAACGGCCAGCCGAAAGAATGCCCAATTGTCACATATTAGTAACATAAAATACATCATTCCGACACATTATGCCGCGAAAATGACACTTGGATAAAATGAATTGCTGCACGCCATCAAATAATTACATGAAACGAAACACAAAAAACGGGTTCACCCTGATTGAACTGCTGGTGGTCATTGCCATCATCGCCATTCTGGCGGCAATGCTCCTGCCGGCCTTGAGCAAAGCCAAGGCCAAAGCCATGGCCATCGCCAGCCTGAATAACACCAAGCAGTGGGGGCTGGCGCTGACACTTTATGTGGACGACTACAATCAGGTTTTCCCAATGACCAAGATCCCCGCCAAGAGCGGCTACACGCCCTCCGATTACAACGAAGACACGCCCCGCTTTTTGGATCTCACCGATGTTGAATTTGCCAATCGGGCCAATGGCACCACCTTTGGCCGGGACGCTTGGTTCAACGGCCTGCCTCCTTATATCAATACCCAACCGTTGTACATGGTGGCCGTAAACGGCGGCCAGCAAACCTTCAAAAATGCCAAAAGCATTTTCTGGTGCCCGTCGGTAACCTCCCAGCAACTCGATCCCACGCTCGCCGCCGACCGCGCGGTCTTTTCCTACGGCATCAATTCCAAACGCGTGGATCCTGCCGACCCCGCCACGGTGCAATTGAAAATGACCTCGGTCGTGCATCCTTCCGCCTTGGTGGCCTTCTCGGAAAACCGCATGCGCGCAGATGACACGCCGTTCTACGGCACCGCCGCGAACAGCACCATTTTGGGTAGTCCGCAGTGCTATACCACCCGTTTCTCCGGCCGTCACGGTGCCGGCGGCAACATCACCTTCAGCGACGGCCACGCCGCCTGGTTCAAATATGCCACCGTGGTCCTGCCCGTGAACGCAAATGGCAAACAGGCCGCCGACCCGGGCAATCCGGAAATCAATTGGACCTATGACGGCCATACCGTGCCTTGATCCTTCATTGAATTGTTCGTTATCTTTAGCTTCATGAAATTATCATTCCGTTTGCCGGCCGCCCGCGTGGCCGGAATTTGCCTGCTCATTGGCGTCGCCAGCCTGGTTCATGCCAAAGACTCGGCCCTCAACTACCTGGCCGCCGGCAAGCCGGAAGCCGCCAGCATCCTGCCCCCGCCGCCGTTCCCGGATTCCGCCGAGCAGAACGCCGACCTGGACACCGTCCGCCGCGTGTCCCGCCTCGCCACCCCCGTTGAAGTGGCCGCCGCCATGTCCGAAAAGAAATTCTCCGTCTTCAACTTCACCCCCGCCGTCGGCACCTATTTCACCGAAGCCAGCCTCCCCAAGACCGCCGCCTTTTTTGAAAAGATCCAGTCCGACGCCGCCAACGTGACCGACGCCGGCAAGGACTTCTTCAAACGCCCCCGCCCCTACGTAATTGACCGCACCCTCGCCAACGGCAAGCTCGAAACCAGCTTCAGCTATCCCAGCGGTCACTCCACCGAGTCCATGGTGCTCGCCCTCGTCCTGGCCGACCTCCTGCCGGACAAGCATGATGAAATCATCCTCCACGCCCGCCAGATGGGCTGGCATCGCGTTCAGATCGGCCGCCACTATCCCACCGACATCTATGCCGGCCGCGTCCTGGCCCAGGCCATCGTGAAACAGTTCAAGAAGAACGACCAGTTCACCTCCGATTTCAACGCCGCCAAGGCCGAGATCGCCGCCGCCCAAACCGCCGCGAAAAACTGAACCATCTTTCCGGCTAGCCCGGCAAACATGAAAACCGCGCGATGAATTTCTTCATCGCGCGGTTTTGCTTTTCCCAACCCAACCTTTCCCAACCCTCCGGCAAACGGTGCCGGCCCAAATTCAACCCGGGTTCAATCAGTGCGCCCCTTCCAAATCCGTCAGCACCGTGCCCAGTTGCGGATACGTCAGATTATTGCCCGGCCCCGCCCACGCATCACTCCACATCTTGGGCGTGATCTTGATGGCCTGCACACTGTAATCCGAATACGCCACATCCAGCAGCTTGATCCGGTCGTGCGCCACCACCGCCGGATCCAGCGGCGATGAAGCCGCCGGCTGGTTGTTCACGAAAAACTCGTTGAACAGCACCTTGGACCCGCCCTTGAAATCCGTGGACTTGGGATACAGCCGGTAGTAATTCCCCGCATCGCCGGGATTATTCTGCCCCGCCCACGGATTGAAACAATACACCGACCGGATCGAATTGTTGTCATGCACCGACAGCAACGGCAGATAATATTGCGACTGCAACTGGCCGCCGGTCGCTGACAGCGGTTTCGTATCCATTCCCGGGCAATAGAAAACGGAACCATCCCCGGCATAATTTAACGGATACAGCAGCCCGATGTTTTGGTAATTCGCCGTGCTGCCCTTGGAAACCAGCGTACCATCCGCCGACGTACCGTCCGCGTAGATGTACCGGCCATAATGCTCGGCGTTGAACTCGTTGAACTTGTGCGCCGGCAGATTGACCGGCGGCAACATATCCGCGTAATCCGAGGCATAGAGGGCTGAACCCACCGAGACCTGCCGCATGTTGCTCCGGCATTTGGCCAACTGCGCCCGCGCCTTCGCCGAGGCCAGCGCCGGCAACAGCATCGCCGCCAAAATTGCGATGATGGCAATCACCACCAGTAATTCAATCAGCGTGAACGCCCCCGCCCGGCGGGGCGCGCCTGTATTATGAATGTGCATGAGTTAATCCAATCGCTGGCCGTCCGCCGCCCCCGCCTCACAGCCCCTGCAGGATGTAGTAGGCCTGCGGCGCCGCCAGATCCACATTCACACTGAAGTTGGACAGATTGCCGCTGCCATCAAACGTGCCCGTCGCCACCGAAGTCCACTGGCTCACCGGCAGCGCCAGATTGGTGCTGCTCAGGACGGCAAAGCCGCCGTTGGGCGCGCCGTTGGCCGCGTTCACCGTAATATAACCGCTGGCCAGATAGGTGTAATCCACCGCGCCGAAGGCCGGCCGGTAAGTGCCCGTGACCGTAACAGTGCCATTCACGCCCAGGTTGCTGGTGTCAAAGGTATAGTAGTTTGGCAAAACGATCGTGCTGAAGCTGGCCGTGCCCAGACCGGCACCGCTGAACAGCGTGAAAGTGTCCCCCGGCTGCAAGGCCGGGCCCACGTTCGTCACCACCAGCGTGCCGCCGTAATTGATGCCGCCCAGCGAAGAAATCAGCTCGTCGCTCTTGGGCGTGCCGCCCCGGTTGATTTTCATCCATGCCGTGCCGGCCAGCGTAATGGTATTGGTAACCGTCAACGCGCCGATATTCCCCGCGAGACCGTCGCCCGGCGCCACCGTGCCGGAACCACTGACCGTCAACTGGCCGTTGATGGTGCCGTTGCCTTCGAGCAACTGGGCGGTGCTCCCGCCCAGGGTCAGGGTGCCGTCGCTGCGGCCGGAAACATCAATGATGCCCGCCGCCGTGATATTGATGTTGGTGGTGTAATTGATGGTGCCGTCGGTCACCCCGTCGCCCAGTGCCAGCACGCCATTGCTGACCACCGTTGAGCCATTGTATGTATTCGCCCCGGTCAGGGTCCACTTGCCCGTGCCAACCTTGACAATCGTCACCCGCGCTCCGGTTCCACCCGCCCCGGTCCGGATGATGCCGGCAAAGGCGGCATCAATGTTTTTGCCGCCAATATAATAGGTCGTCATCGCCGAGCCGGAATTGTCACTGCCGCGCAAAAAGGTGCCCGACCCGCCCATCAACGCCCCGATGCTGTAAGAACCGCCATTGCGGTTATAAAGCGCTCCGGAACCAACGCCCAGGTTGTAGGTGACAGTGGATGCATTCAGATTCGTTCCGCTGCTGGGAAACAACCGGTTGGAGACCGACGTGTCCATGTAGATGGTCCCGGTGAACGGCGTCATGTCCGGAGCCGACACCGTCATGATCTGCGCCCCGGTGCTTTCAAAATTCACCGTGCCGCTGCCTGTCATCGCCCCCACCGTATCGTTGCCGCCGGTGGTGATCTGATTGTTGGTGCCCACCACGTTGACCATGTTGTTCAGCGTCGCGGAATCGCTGCCAAAAATGAAGTTCGCCGCGCTGTTGGTGCCGCCATTTAGCGTCAGCACATTGGTGCCAATCGTCGGGCTCGTGGTCGTACCCGGCACCCGCAGGCCCCCCGCCACGATCACCGTACCGCCGCTGTAATTATTCGCGCCGGAACTCAGGGTCAACTGGCCGTTGCCGGTCTTCGTCAAAGAACCCGCACCCGTCAGCGTGCCGGACAAGGTCAGGGTCACGGTCGGCACCGCCACACTAAAAGTGCCCCCGCCGGCTTGCAGGGTGGCGCCATGGTCCGTCGTCTTGTTGCCCGAGCCAAGATATTCCAAGGTTCCCGTATTCAGCACCAGATTGGTGGCGGCACTGGTGGCGGCCCCGATCGGGCTGCTGCTGCCGCTCGTGGCCAGATTGGACACGCTCAAAGTGCCGCCATTGATGGCGGTCACCCCGCTGTAGCCGTTCACCGTGAGAACCGTCAGATCGCCTGTTCCCGTCTTGGTCAGCCCCGTAAGACCGGAAATATTGCCGCTGCCGGCAAAGGTATAATTGCTGGACGAATTCACAAAGATCGCGCCGGGCGTGACCACCCCCGAGATTGTCACATTCTGATTGGTGGAACTGTCGGTAAAGTTATTGGTATCCCCCGTGTAGAAACGGTCAAAGTTGACTCCGTTGAGCCAGTTGCTGCTCACGCCCGTGTCCCACAGATTGGCCGAACCGTCGCCGGTCCAGACCAGGTTGGCCGCCGCCCGGACCGTCGTCACCACCAGATCAATTTCCTGCGAACCGGACGGATGGGTCAAGGTGCCCGCCACGCAGGACAGATTCGTCAAATCCCCATTCAGCGCGCCGGTAAAACCGATCAACTTGTACGTACCCACGTGCAAAATGCCGCTGACCGGCGTAACCACGATGCTATTGGTGCCTCCGAGGTTCAAATCGCCGGTGATATTCACATAATCATTGGTCTTGCTGAGTCCCGTCGTGTCATCCGTCAATTCCATATTGAAACTGGCGTTGCTGGCCGTGAGGCCGCCGGTGAAATTCAAGGTCCCCTGCGATGAGGCGCCCGCCGGGCTGATGAATGATCCCGGACCGGCCGTCAGGCCGCCGTTGACCGTACCCAAGCCGCTGATCGTCTTGCCGGAACCGATCGTATATCCCGGATTGCCGGAAACATCAAACGTCGCCCCGGCGCCCACCGCGATGCTCGGACTGCTGCCGATGCCGCCAAAGGAACCCGACGCATCCGTGCCCAGCGCCAGCGTCCCCGCCGTGACCACCGTATTGCCGGTGTAACTGTTCGTGGCCGTCAGCGTCAGCACGCCGTTGCCCGTCTTGGTCAGCCCGCCGATGCCGCTCAAGGGCCCGCTCAAGGTGATATTGTTGGCCGTGCCGTTCGGATCCGTTGTCTGGAACGTAAAGTTGCCGCTGATCAGCTTCATCGCCACCGATGAGGTCCACGGTGCCGTCGCCCCAAACAGCCCGCCATTGTTCAACGCCACCGTCAAGGTGGCCAGACCGTTGTATGCCATGCCCTGGCTGCCCACATAAATGACCGCCCCATTGGTAAAGTTGATCGTCCCCGGGCTGATATTGGAATTGCCGAAGTAAAAGCCGCCGACCAGGTTGGTTCCGCCCGTTACCGAGTAAACATTCAACGAATTGGTCACGGTCGGATTGGGATAAACCACATTCGGATCCGGCACCACAAAAAGACCGCCGGTCTGCAGGAGGCGCGAACCGCGCGACGCGCTGCCCTGATTGATGGTCACATTGCCATAGTTGGTCACCGTACCGCCCGTGATCATCGCCGTCAAAAACGAATTCCCGTTCCCGCCGCCCACGTTCAGATTGGTCATGTTGACCAGCCCGCCGTAGATCATCAAACCTTCCGTACCCAGCGTGGCATAGCCGCCGCTGCCGGCATCGCTGCGCTTCACCGTCACATTGCCCAGGTTATTGGTGCCGCCGCTGATCACCAGCAACGCATTGCCGCTGATGCTGCCATTCCCGATGTTAATCCCGGTCGCCGCCGCCGTCAGTATGCCGCCGCTGTTGGTCATCGTGGCATAGCTGCTCACCCCGCCGCCACTCGTGCCACCGGTCGCCCCGCTGCCGACATATAATCCCCCGGTAATGGCCAGCGTGCCGCCGCTGGCCACGTTGGCCACCGCGTTGGAGCACAACCCCACGTTGCCCGTCACATTCACCACGCCGCCGGCATTGACGTACAGCTTGTCACCACCCGCCGGCCGCAACATGAGGACACCGGTTGTATTAAAACCATTCGTATTAATATTCAATATCCCATAGCTCGTCAGCGTGCCAAAACCTGCGGCCGCCATCGGCAGGCTATAACTCACATTGGTGGCCGAACCGATGAAAACGTTGGTCACCTGGTTGGCGTCCGTGCCGGGCGCCGCCAGGGTGCTCCAGTTGGCCGCCGTGTTCCACTCCCCGCCGCTGGCCGGTCCGGTCCAGGTGGCGGTGGTTTGAGCCTGTGATTTCAACAGGGCCAGGGTCAGCAGGGCGGCGTACGTGACGCCGGCCTTAACGGATTTGCGCATTTGCATAGACGTTTTGGGTTGGGATAATTTCAGGGAATGAAACATTCGGGGTTGTCGGGTTGGGAATCAACTGATGGAAAGTAAATAAACAGGTTGGCGGCCGGCGACGGACCCGCTGACGGACAGCAAATAAACCGCGTTCAGTTTTGCGCACATGGTATCGGGAATTGGTATGTTGCCACTAAACCCCATTTTTCCCTCCCGGTCTATCGGATGTTCATCCGAGTGCAGATCGGCTGCCGCATCTCACGACTGTCCCACCAGCTTCATCGCCGCCTCGGTGCGCGACTGCACGTGCAACTTCTCATAAACCGCGCTAATGTGCGTCCGCACCGTGCTCATGCTGATCCCCAGGTGATCCGCAATCTCCTTGTACATGTACCCCTTCGCCAGCAGCTTGAGAATGTCATGCTCCCGCACCGTCAACTGGTCCAGTTCCGACGCCGTCTTGGGCGTCTTGTGAAAATGATCAATCACCTTGCGCGCAATCTTGAACGACATCGGCGCGCCCCCCGCATGCACCTGCTCCACCGCCGCCACCAGTTCCGCCCGCGGCATGTTCTTCAGCAAATAACCGTTCGCCCCCGAACGCAGCGAATCAAAAATCAAATCGCTCTCGTCGTACGTCGTCAGCATCAGCACCTGAATGCGCGGCAGCATCTGCTTCAGCCGCCCCACACACTGGATGCCGTTCATCCCCGTGAGGTTGATATCCATCAACACCACGTCCGGCCCCTCGCCGGGGATATCCCGCAAGGCTTCTTCCGCACTGGCATGTGCCCCCACACAGCGCAGTCCCGGCGCGTTGTTGAGCCATTCCACGAGGCTCTCGCGCATGTCCCGCTGGTCTTCGACAATGGAAATGGCAATAGTCATCCAAATTTAAGGTGCAAAGTTCATATTACGCAAAAGCCGCCGCGCCGGTCATCGGATAAAGGTATGAGCCGCCCCGGCCGGCAAATTCAGTTCAATGGTGATGGTTGTCCCCTTTCCCACCCGGCTTTCAATCCGGCACTCCCCGCCTATCTCCGCCAGCCGGTGACGCATGTTGCGCAACCCGTCCGCCCACGCATCCTTCGGCGCGTGTTCAAACCCGCACCCGTTGTCCTCCACCGCCACCGTCAGGCCATCGCCATGGATGCGGATGCGCAGCCAGACTTCCGTGCAGTGCGCGTGCTTGACGATGTTCTGCAACGCCTCCTTCACCGCCAGAAACAGATTATGCCGCACATTCGACGGCACCTCCCGCACCGGCGCATGATCCGGCACATCCAGCAGGCAGCGCATTCCCGCATCGCGCAAATAATCGGCCGCAAACTGCCCCGTATAATCAATCAAATGCGCCAGCGTGTCGTTGCTCGGATTCACCGCCCACACAATTTCATCCAGCGACTTCACCGCGCTCCGCGCCGTGCTCGACATTTTTTCCAGCCGCTCGCCCGCCTTTTCCTTTTTGGCCAAATCTCCCAGCACCGCGATCAGCGTCAGGCTCGCGCCCAAGTCATCGTGGATGTCCTTCGCAATCCGCGCCCGCTCCCGCTCCACCATTTGCCGGCGCTCCAGTTCCTCCATCTTCTGGCGCAGCCGCCGCGTGGCCGCGTGCCGGACAAAGCCAGCCACCCCGCCCAGCACCAGCAGCACCACCAGCACCCGGAACCACCACGTCTCGTAAAAATGCGGCAAAATACGCACTGCCAGCACCGCCCCCGTCTCATTCCAAAAACCGTCGCTGTTGCACGCAATCACCCGGAACCGGTAATGCCCCGGCGGCAGAAAATTGTATTGTGCCGACCGCAATGTGCCCGCCAGCAGCCACCCCGGATCAACGCTGTCCAATTGCCGACGAAACTGCACCCGCTCCGGCGCCGCCAGACTCAATCCCGTGTAACGAAATTCAATCTGGTGTTTGCCCGGCGGAATAATGATTTCCGGCTGCCCGGCCAAATTGCCGCCCAAGTCCAAACGCTGTTCCTGACCATCCACCACCAGGGATTCGATCACCACCGGCGGCCGCGTCACATTCAGCCGCCTCTGATCCGGCTGCACCCACGTGGCCCCCTTCACCGTCGTGAACCACAGCCGCCCCGCCCGGTCATGCCATGCCGCCGGCTGATACCCGCCCGAACATTCCAGCGACGGCAACCCGTCCGAACGGCCATAATCAATCGAAGCAATATAAGCACTCCGCCCCGACGAAAAGTTTTCCAAGTCCGCCTTGGCCACGCAAAAAATTCCCTGGTGCGACCCCAGCCACAAATTCCCCCGCCCGTCATCCAGAATCTGGCAAATCACATTGTCCGGCAGTCCGTCTTTCTTGCCAAACCGCGTAAACTGTCCATCCCGAAACCGCAGCAGCCCGCCGCGAAACGTCCCCACCCAGACCGTCCCGTCCACATCCGCCAGCACCGACCACACCGCCGTGGCCTCCGGGCTGTCCGCCGGCCGGTACGTGGACACTTTATCAATCGCAATCCGGAACAGTTCGCCACTGCCCGTCCCGCCCCAGATCGCCCCGAAATGATCCTCCGCCAGCGCCCGGATATAACGCCACGTGCCGCCTTTGAATGATTGAATGGCTTCCGGCGTGCCGTCCTCCGTCAAAAACAAACCGCCCGTGGTGCCGAACCAAACCCGCCCCGAATGATCGGCCAGAATACTCTTTACCCCGTGAATCACCGGCAACACCCGCCGTACCCGCCCCGCTTCGTAAACATACAAGTCCTCATCCCCCGCGCTCAGCCACAGCCGGCCGCGACCATCCGGACAGACACAAAACACCGAGCCAACCCCCGCCGCCTGAATAGCGGAGAAATTCGTAAAACTCCCCTCCTGCCACTGCCCCAACCCGCCGCTCAACGAACCGATCCAAATCGAACCAGCCGCGTCGCCCGCGACCGTTTTGGCCGCTTTCGTCAGGTTTTTTTCCCCCGTGATGATCGTGCGAAAACGCCGTTCCCGCACCCGCACCAACCCGCCCGCATCCAACCCCGCCCACCAGTCCCCCTCCTTGTCCTCAAAAAAACAATAAACCCGGTCGCCGGGAAAACCATCCTCCGTGCCCAATTGCCGAACCTGTCCGCTGGCGCTCACATGCACCACCCCCAACCCGTAATTATAAAACCACATCCCGCCATGATGATCATCCTGCGCCCCAATGCGGCCGGGACTTGCGCCAAAAACCTTCCGCGTGGCCGCCGGCGGAATCACCCACCGTCCGCCCCGCGCCTTCCCCACCGCCCCATTGACCACCGCCCAAATATTACTGTCCGCCGCCACGCTCAAAAAATTCACCGGCACCGGCCCGCCCCCATCCGCCGGCAACGCCGGTTGAAACCGTTCCCCATCCCGGTAAAACATGCCCTGATCCGTGCCCGCCCATAACCGCCCCGCCGCGTCCGTGGTCAGCCAGGTCACCTTTTGCCCCGCCAATCCCGCCGCGTCCGGCAATGATTCAAATTGATCTCCCTTCAGCCGCCACAACTGCTGGCGGTCGCCGTCGCGATACCACACCGTGCCGCTGCCATCCTGGCAGCAAGTTGGATTTCCTCCGCGCAATGGCGGCGACAGTTCATCCCACCCCTCCCCCGGCGGCTGCCCCACATGCTTGCGAAACAGATCGCCGCGCCCGGTCAAAAAAACCACGGTGTCGGCAGCGGATGAAACCATCGTCAACTCACCTTCCGCAAAGCGCACATTATGACTTTCCGGCGTAAAAATCCCGCCCGCATACGTCACCAAGGAACCGTCATAGCCGTTGATCCACAACACCCCCCGGCTGTCCACAAACAATTTGCGCACCCGGGCATGGGTCAGCGCCGGGGTATTCGCCGGATCAAACGTCACAAACCGCACCCCGTCAAACCGGGCCAGCCCGTTGTACGTGCCAATCCAAAGATAACCATCGGGAGTTTGCGCCACCGCCGTCACCGAACTGTCCGGCAGGCCGTTCTCCGAAGTCCACACATCCAGCAGATAATCCCCCGCCATCCCGGCCGCGCGAATGGGAGTCACCGTCACGTCGCACCCCAGCCATAGCCCCGCCAGCAACAAAATGAATCGGGCGATGCGCATCATGAACAGGTTATTACGGGAATCACGTCATGGTTGTAGGATAATTCCCGCTTGAATTCAACCCTGCTTCTCGGCAAAACGACAACTTGGATGCTTCCGGCAGGCCGGATCGCAAAAATAATCACCAGCCCAAAAATCTTGACCGATTTCAATAGGTTTGATAATCCGTTTAAAACTAATCCTTATATGAAAAACTTCAGCTTCTCGCTTTGGGCTGCCAGTGCCGCCGGCACTCTCATTTTTTCCACCAACGCCCATGCGTTCGCTCTCAATTCGGCGGTCCTTACCACCAACCTGCCATCATATTCTTTCTCACCAACCATTATTGGTGCTGGCAATGGCGGGACCATCGGTTGGACATTCACGGTGGCATCGGGAGTCAATCTGACAGTTTATGATCTCGGCCTCTTTGATGCTTTCGACACCTCACTCAGCACAAATCATCCCGTGGCTTTGTGGGATTCCAACTCAAATCTCGTCGCCCAAGTCACTATTCTATCCGGCATCGGTGCAAACTATCGCTCGGGTTACACTTACCAACAGCTTTCCAGTCCGGTGGATCTGACTGCCGGAAGCACCTATTATCTTGGGGCATTTTACCCGGCAGGAAGTACCGAGCAGGTGCTGGTGGCGGGAACCACTCAGCAATTTAGTCCGGATATCAACTGGCTGAACCCACAACAGACGCTGTTTAGTCCATCAGCAACTAATATTGCGTTTCCAGACGTTTACAACAGCCCTACTGGAACTTATAAACAAGGCTGGTTCGGCCCTAATTTTGAATTCACCGCCACCACGGCACCGGAACCCGCTACGCTGACCCTCGCCGCCGCCGGGGTTGCCAGCCTGCTCGCCTTCCGCCGCCGGAAATAAACGTTGGTCATAATCGTCCCCCCACCCCCCCGGGAAACCATTCCCGGGGTTTTGCTTTATCCACACATCCCGCCGCCCACCCGCTCAGAACATGCAACCCTTGCTCACCGGATTCGGGCCGCTCAAAACTTGGAATTTATTTCGCCGCCGCCTGCGTCTCCACCCACCGCGCCAGCAGCCAAAGCAAATCCGACAACCGGTTCAGAAAAATAATGATCTCGTCATTGGTCATTTCCCCCGCCCCGCTCAAATCACACACCCGCCGCTCCGCCCGACGGCAAACCGTCCGCGCCACGTCCAGCGCCGCCGAATTCAGCGTCGCCCCCGGCGTCGCCCAACCCTTGAAACTCACCTGCTGCGCCTCAATTTCCTGCACCAGCGCATCCAGCTTCGCCGTCAATGCCGGCGTCACCAGCGAATACCCGCCCTTCACATACCGCTCCAAATCTTCCCGCGCCACCGCGAGTTCTCCCATCAACACCACCAGATCCTGCTGAATCACCAGCAGATTGGACCGCACAAACTCCTGTTCGGCCGAAGCCCGGGCCAGTCCCAGTGCCGCGTTCAATTCATCCACCGACCCATAGGCCTCCACGCGAATATGATTTTTAGGCACGCGGCGGCCATACATCAGGGCCGTGGTTCCGTTGTCGCCGGTGCGGGTGGCAATGCTCATGGTCTGGTTCGGGAAATGGTTTTGTTCGGGTTGCTGGCTTGTGTTTCCGCCACCATGGTTGTCCGTGCGCCCGGCGACGTCAACTTTTGATAATTCAAAATCCCCTTCACAATCGCCCCCGCAATCTGCCGGCGGTACCCCGCGTCAAAAATCCTCCGGCCCTCCACCGGATGCGTCATGTAGCCGCTCTCAATCAGAATCGCCGGCATCTGGGCATCCCGCAACACCGCGAACCGCGCCCGGCGCACATTCCGGTCTTCCGTATCCAGATTCTTCACCAGCGACCGCTGCACCTGATATGCCAGCAACAAACTTTTGGACTCCACCCGGTTGGCCGGCGTCGCCCCGTGATTCGCGCCTTCGCCCTGCGCGTTGCTGGAACTCGCCCCCACCGGCGTAATGCAATACGTCTCCGGCCCGTGCACATGACTCGCATCCGCCGGCGACGCATTGAAATGCAGGCTTACAAACAAATCCGCCCCGCGCCGGTTCGCCCGATTGGGCCGCTCCGCCAGATCCACGTATTCATCCTGGCTCCGCGTCAGCACCACCTGAAACCCCGCCGCCTTCAACTCGTCGCGCAATTCCTGCGCCAGCGCCAGCGTGTAAATCTTTTCATAATGCGACCCCACATGATTCCCCGTGTCCTTGCCCCCATGCCCCGGATCCAAACAGATGGTGGTGATGCGGCGGGCGGAACTCCGGGCGGGATTAATCAGCGGCGAGATCGTCTTGGCCAGATCCAGTTGCGAAACCAACGGCGTCCCCCGGTCCACCGCCAGGGGAAACGACATCGCCACATTCACCCCGTTCAGCTCCACAATATTCGAGTCCTTGTCGAAAATCAGCCGGGCCGACCGGCTGGACACCGTGAACTCATCGCCCCGACTGTTGCGCTTCACGGAAAAATGATTCGCCGCCGCCCAGTCCGCCAGCGCCACATAGCTGTGGCCGTTCACATAAGCCGCCCGGGCCGGCAGCGCCAGCCAGGCGCACGCCAACATCAACCGCCATATCCGCTTCCAGTTCAACGAGCCGCAAATTGCCATACTTTGCGGCAGTTTCAAGGGCAAAGCCCCGCCTTGTCCACTGATTTTTTCCGGAACCCACCCCCTTGAAAAACAATAAGTCCCTGCCCGACCTTGCGGTCAGACAGGGACAAATGGGGGATGGGAGCTCGCCACACTCTCTTTCCCGTACCAGCATTTGGCGCACGCCCTTGCGGGGGCTGCTGGTTTCCCGACGCCATTCTCCACGGCAAGCGGAGTTACCGGCCTCGTAGCAGGGCCGTCCAGCACCTTGCGGCGGCTGGATTTTGAGTGAGGCTTTTCAGCTCGCTTCGGCTGGTGGTTGCGCCACCGGCCTGCAAACCAGGACAAGACACGCCTGCGATACGGTTCGCGTCTTGACCAATTGGTTCCCGGTCAGCCACCGCTTGTGGCGGTGCGTTCGCCCGGAACCACGGGTCTCGCCTCTTCTCTCTCAAGTTGCTTTTTTCTCACAGTCCAGCGGTGTCGTTTTTAACATCGCCGGCGCTCGGAAGTTTTTCACGCCGCCTGCCGAGCCGCGTGGCCTTCCCGATGCGTCCGCTCCTTTTGTCCACCTTTCGGCGATTTTCGTTGGGCGGTTTCCGGTTTATTGAAACCCGCCAGAGTCGTACGCACCGTGCTGATGCACAGTAGCAACTGTTCACCCTCTGGGTGACTGCGATTCATCCGGAACCGAAACTGTCCCGGATTACTTGACCCGGTTCGAAACGGTTTCTCATCGTTTCTCCCCGCCAAGTCCCTCATTCGCATTGTGACGGTGCGCGAACACCGCCAGAGGAACTGGTGAATTCTGCCTCGCCGAAACTTTCGCTCCGGTGGTGAGGAGCCGGATCAACCAGCCTGATCCGACCTTTCCCCAGTCGCCTGGGATTATCCGTGAAACGGGCGGCTCATCTTTCGACTACCACCACCCGCCCCGTTCTTTCAATGAACTATAAACACTATAACACGGTTTGAAAATCCGCCCATCATTTGATGTGCACAGCTTGTTCACCGAAAATCCCCGGTGAACAACCGGTGAATAATTGAGATAAACCAATAAAATCAGCCCATTCGCCCCTCCCGCCCCCCGAATTATTCACCACCCCCGCCGCCGCCCGACCGCCCCGGTGAATAACTTGCCTGGTTAAAAATCCTGTTTCAACTGAAACAATCAAACCGTCTGGCCAAAATCAAAACGCTGAAAACTTTTCTTCTACTACCCGCCAGCGGGGGACCGGACCGGCGCTCCTGCTCCCTCTCCTCGCCAAACGAGGAGAGGGCCGGGGTGAGGAGTTGATATACTTGAATGTCCCAACGCCAACATTTTGCCGGCAGGCGACTTAATCAATTCCCCAGCCTGCCCACGATTCCCGTAGCACCCGCCGCCAGCGCAATTCCAACTCGGCGGAGCGCGGCTGTATCGAAGACCCGCCGCAACATGCCAGTCAGAAATCATAGCGCATTGCCAATACAGGTGAAATTGAGATCGTTGCTACTTCGGATATTCCAAATGTTTGTCCTCCACCAACTCAACGTCACTTTTACACTTTAGCCCACCACCCGCCCGTGCTTATCTTCCCCCCATGGCCGACAACTCCTTCAAAGACTTCGTGCTCGATCAACTCAGCGCCCTGCCCGACGTCCGCGCCCGCGCCATGTTCGGCGCCCACGGCATTTATTCGGGCGATCATTTCTTCGCCATCCTCGACGAAGGCCGCCTGTTTTTCAAAACCGACCCGGCCACTGCCACCGCTTACACCGACCGCAACATGCCCCCCTTCACCTACGAAGCCAAAGGCAAAACCCTGACCATGTCCTACCACGAAGTCCCGCCCGAAGTCCTCGAAAGCGTCCCCGAACTCGTGGCCTGGGCCCGCCAGGCCATCCGCGTGGCAGCGAAGAAGTCAAAAAAGCCCGCCGCCAAAAAATAGATCTGCCACCGCCGCCTCCCCACCCGCCCAGGGCCGGGGCGAGCCGCAAACGCCGAGACGCCGGGCACAGGGAGAATCGCAGAAAAAAAATCTTTGCGCCCTCCGCCTTTCTCCCCTCGGCGAATCTCTGCGTTCTTAGCGACTCCGCGTTCCATCCCCGGTCATGGTCGTTTGATGTTGGATATTGGATGTTTCCCCACCCGGTCGAAAAAAACTCGCGCCCCGCCCCGCAAAACCCCATTTTCTACCAAATGCATCTGGCCCATCTGCGACTCCGTGACTTCCGCAATTACCCGCGGTTGGACGTCGATTTTGCGCCCGGCTTCCACGTCCTCCTCGGCGACAACGCCCAGGGCAAAACCAACATCCTCGAAGCCATCTACCTCATGGCCACCCTGCGCTCCTTTCGCGGCGTCGGCGGCGCCCAGATGATCCGGCACGGCGCCAAAGGCTACTTTGTCGGCGGCAAAATCATCGGCCAGGGCGAACGCGAAATCAAAATGTACTGGTCCAGCCGCGAACGGAACCTCGCCCTCGACGGCCAGCCCGTAAAACGCCTCATGGAATATTTCGGCACCCTCCGCACCGTCGTCTTTTGCACCGAAGACCTCCAGCTCATTAAAGGCACCGCCCGCGCCCGTCGCCGCTTTCTCGACCTCCTCCTCGCCCAGACCCAGCCCGGCTACCTGCCCCTCCTCCAGCGCTACATGCACTGCGTGCGCGCCCGCAACGCCATCCTGAAACAGCGCCTGCCCGACGAAGCCGCCCTCGACAGCTTCTCCCAGGAACTCGGCAAACTCGGCAACGAAATCATCCGCGCCCGCCGCGAGCTCATCCCCAAATTCTCCCCGCTCGCCCGCCTCGCCTACCGTCGCGTCTCGAATGATGCCGAGGAACTCCGCATTGATTATCTGCCCAGTGTCAAAAACGATTTCGCCGTCGAACTCGCCCAATCCCGCGCCCGGGAACGCAGCTTCCGCGCCACCCTCGTCGGCCCCCATCGCGACGACCTTCAGCTCCTGCAAAACGAAAAATCCGCCGCCCAGTTCGGCAGCGAAGGCCAGAAGCGCACCCTCGCCATCGCCCTCAAAATGGCCCAGGCCGAATTCCTCGCCGGCATCCACGGCTCCCCGCCCATCCTCCTCATTGACGACGTCATGGGCGAACTCGATATCAAACGTCGCAGCGGCCTCCTCCCCCTCCTCGAGCAAGCCCGCCGCAGCAGCGGCCAAGTCTTCATGACCTGCACCGAAGAAAACTGGCCCCGCGAACTCGGCCAGACCCTCCACCGCTGGCAAGTCCACACCGGCAACCTCACGCCCATTCCCGCAAAATAAACGCCGATCCCTCGTAGGAGTCGAGGTAACGAGACTCTATAATTAGTTCAGTAATATCAGCCCCCAAAAAACGCCCGTCACCCCCACCACGCGCCTCTTCCTCCGCCATTGGATGTTGGGCGTTGGTTGTTCGATGTTGGATGTTACGGCGGCCGTCCGCCAAGACTGTTGGATGTACCCCTCCATCCAAAGCCATCAAAGTCCATCCCGCTTCTCGGGCAGAATGGGCGAACGCCGGGTGGCAATCAGCACCGCAATGGTCCAGCAGGGAGCCAGGTCCACGATGGGCACGAGCTTAATGGCAATGGTCGGCAGAAACGCCAGATGCCAGCCCACCAGCCACGTCATCAGCCCGCACATGACCACATCCAAGGCATCTTCGAACGGTGAAGCAAAGCCCTCGCCAAACAGCCATGGCAACGCCAACTGAATGCCGTCCGCCCCCACGGCCAGACCGCGCACCACCCACATTCTTCTGGCGGAAAGCGGCTTCATTCACTTGGGTGTTTCCGACTTGGGACTCAGCAGCGGGGTGTTGTTCAGTTGATTCTTGCCGTTGAAATCAAACGTCACCGCGTAGCCTTCCATCTGAAAAATGGCCGTAAAATAACGTTTAAAATCATCCATCGCCACCGTCATGCCTTCGCGAATTTCATCGCTGGTACGGGCGCCGGCTTCCAATTGAGCCTGCACCTTGACCATGTCCTGGGGGGTAAGCTTGTTTATCACGCCGTCCTCGCTCAGCAGAATCTGCGGCTCGCGGTCGGCATGGGTCACCGAGAGCACGCGCGGACGGGCGGCGCTAATGCGAACCGTGCGGGCTTCGCGATTCACCACAATGGCGATGTCGCTGTTGATATCCCAGCCCAGTTTCACATCAAAGGCTTCATGCGCGATAATCCGCTTGGTGGAACCGTAGGCCGCATCCGAATAATCCACGATGGAACGCACCCGAATTTTCGCCAGCGCCAGCTCGCCGATGGGTTTGACGCCCAGCGAATCGCTCTGCACCGTCACCGCCACCTGGTCGCCCCCCCATTTGCGCAGCACTTCGGCGGCGCGATTCAGTGTCCACTTGTAATCCGATGACAGCGCCCCCGCCAGTTGCCCGGGCGCCGCCGCCATGCGGACGCACGACTGGTACACCGCCAGCGCGAGGATCACCAGCACCACGCTCAGGCCGCCGGCGAATATTTGTCGGGCATTCATCGAAATACGTTGCTGCCCCAGTATGCGCCACCCCCGGAAAGCTGGCAACCCCGGGCAAGACCCCGGAAAAAAAGTCTGTAGCGGCGGTCTGTGACCGCCGTCGGGTCGTGGAATCGCCAATAAAATCGCGACAGCCACAGAACGCCGCTCCGCCAGAAACCCCTTTTGCCGACGTTTCCGGGCGAATTGATACTTGTAAATATCCCCCTTTTGGGTGAATTGACAGCCCCCGCCATTCGTCCAGACTCTTAATAACATGGATAAGTCAAGTTGGCGGGCCGCGCTAAGCGGAATCTCAATCGGCATTTTTACAACCCTGTCGGCCTTCGGACAGCCATCCGAAGACCAAAAGCTGGACGGGCTTTTCAACGACTACCTTGAAAAGCACTTCCAGCAACAACCCTTGGATGCGACCGGCCAGGGCGACCACCGCTGGGACAACCAGTTGGATGACATTTCGCCTTCGGCGCGAGCCGGCTGGCTGACCCTCGCCCAAGCCACCCTCGCCGCCCTGCCCCGCCAGGTGGATTACGCCAAGCTCTCGCGCGACGGCCAGATTGACTTCGAAATTTTCCAGCACCAGCTCACCACCGAAATCTGGGAGACCAAAACCTTCCATCCCTTCGAAGAAGACCCCCGCACCTATGGCGCGTATATCAGCGACAGCACGTACCTTCCCCTCACCCATTCCACGCTGCCCCAGGAAACGAACATTGCCAACTGCATCGCCCGCATGGCCCAGTTGCCGCGCATCGTGGCCGAAGCCGAAAAGACCCTGACCCATCCGGCCAAACCGATATTGCAAACCGCCATCCTGCAAAACCAGGGCGCGATTGATTTTTACCAGCACGACCTCTTCCAGTTCGCCGGACCCACGCCCCAATTGCCCCAACTGCAAGCCGCCGCGTCCAACGTGGTGGCGTCATTGCAGGAATACCAAAAATTTCTTGAAGGACCATTGGCCGCCCGCGCCACCGGCGAATGGCGCATCGGCAAAGCGAAGTTCGCTGAAAAATTTGCGCGCGAAACCCAGGCCGGCCTCACCGCCGAGCAAAATCTGGCCGAGGCCCGATCCGAATTCGACCGCGTGCGCCGGGACATGTACGTGGTTTCCCGCCAGCTCTGGTGCCAGTATTTCCCCACCGAACCGCTGCCGCCAGACGACGCCCAAGGCCAGCGCGAAACCATCACCCGCGTCGTTCACGCCGTCAATCAGGAGCACGGCAAACCCGGGGATCTGCTCAAAGACGCCCGGGCCACCGTGGCAAAAATCCAAACCTTCATCCGCCAGAAAAATTACGTCACCCTGCCCGACCCCGATTTGTGCCAGGTGATTGAGATGCCGGAATTCCGGCGCGGCAATTCACTCGCCTATCTCGACAACGCCCCGCCCCTCGACCCCGGTGCCGGCAGCTACTACGCCATCAGTCCCCCGCCGGCCGACTGGAGCCCTGAACGCGTGCAAAGTTTTCTGGAAGAATACAACCATTTCATGCTCCAGGTGCTCACCATTCACGAAGCCTATCCCGGCCACTATGTGCAACTGGCCCACGCCGCCCAGGCGGAGTCTCTCATCCGCAAAATCTATCAGTCCGGCGTCTATGTCGAAGGCTGGGCCGTCTATGGCGAAGTCACCATGCTGAATGAAGGCTACGGCCAGGGCGATCTCCGGCTGCGCCTGATGCAGCTCAAGTTTTACCTGCGCGCCGTCGCCAATTCCATCCTCGATTACCAGATGCACTGCACGTCCAAGACCGATGACGAAGCCATGGCCTTCCTCACCCAAGAGGCCTTTCAATCCGAAGGCGAGGCCCGTTTAAAACTCATCCGCGCCAAGCAAAGCTCCGTGCAATTGAGCACCTACTTCGTCGGCCGCATGGCCCATTACCACCTGCACCAGCAAATCGAACGCGAGCTCGGCGGCCGGTTTAACCTCGGCCGCTACCATGACGCCGTGCTCTCGCCCGGCTCCATACCCGTGAAATATCTGCCAGAAATCGTTCGCACCCGGTTGGGCCTGCCAGCCGCGGCCCCGCACTGATTCAAAACCCGCCTCAGCCCCCCCATTCCATCAGCCGCCATCCGCCACCCGTGAATACCCAAACCGAGCTCCCGGAAGCCGCCACCCAAACCAGCATCAGCAGCGCCGGCCGGCCGGATCGTTTCCCCTCCCAGATCAAATTCATCGTCGGCAATGAAGCGTGCGAACGCTTCAGTTACTATGGCATGATGGGCATTCTGGAACTCTATCTGGCGCAGGCCATGAAGATGGGTGATGCCGGCGCCACCGAAGTGCTCCATCTCTTCGGCGGCGCCGTTTATTTCACGCCCCTGCTCGGCGGCTGGCTCGCCGACCGCTGGCTCGGCCGTTACCGAACCATTCTCATCATCTCGCTGTTCTACTGCCTCGGTCACGGCACCCTCGCGCTGTTTGGCACCAGCAAAGCCGGCCTGTTCACCGGCCTCGCCCTCATCGCGTTCGGCGCCGGCGGCATCAAGCCCTGTGTCTCCGCCTTCGTCGGCGATCAATTCGCACCGCACCAGCAGCATTTGCTCATGAAGGTTTACGGCTGGTTTTACTGGACCATCAACCTCGGCGCCGCCGCCGCCTTTCTGCTTATCCCCTGGATTCATACCCGGGCCGGCTATGCCTGGGCCTTCGGCGTCCCGGGCATCGCCATGGCCGTCGCCACGCTGATCTTTTGGCTAGGCACGAAACATTATGTGCGCCAGCCGCCCGTGCAGCATAATGAGCGCGTCCGCTTTATTCCCGTCGCCTGGTATGCCCTCACCCACTTTCACCACCGCCAGGCCGGCGGCGGCTTTTGGGAAACACCCCGGCGAATTTATTCACGCCGCGAAATTGAAGACAGCCGCACCGTGCTGCGTATCATCGCCGTCTTCGCCACCATCCCCATGTTTTGGGCGCTGTTCAACCAGGTGAACTCCACGTGGGTATTGCAGGGCAACAACCTGAAACCCTGGCTGTTCCTGAACGGCGAAACCATGCAAGGTATCGGCGCGATCCTCGTCATGGTTTGGGTGCCGATCCTCACCCTCGGCGTCTATCCGTGGCTCGAACGGCTCGGCATCCAGCCCACCGCCCTGCGCCGCATGTCCGCCGGCATGGTGCTGGGCGCCGTCGCATTTGTCCTCTGCGGCCTGTTGCAAGCCCATCTGGATCAGCAAGAATCCCTGTCCATCGGCTGGCAGCTCGTGCCCTACTTCGTCTTGGAAGCCGGCGAAGTCATGCTCTCCGCCACCGCCCTGGAATTCGCCTTCGCCCAGGCGCCCAAACAATTGAAAAGCCTCATCATGAGCCTCTGGCTTATGACCATCGCCGGCGGCCACTTCCTCATCGCCGTCTTCACGGGCCTGAACGAAAAATACGTCAAAGCCACCGGGGCCAAAGAATTTTACTTCTACGCCCTGCTCATGTTCGTCGTGGCCGGCTTGTTCATCGCCATCGCCACCCGCTACCGCGAAAAGAGTGTGCAGGTATAATGGTGCCAGCGGCACAGACCAGTGCCGCCCCAGCTCCGGAGGAGCGCCATATTTGTAGAAACCAAGCCCTCAAATTTCCCAGCTCCAGCGGAGCGACATACGCCGTTTAAAACTGGAAGTGGCATAACTGTCTTTCAGTCTATTGTCATGCACCCATTGCAACCGGGCGCATTCTTGACATTACCCTTCCGCCGGCGCACGGCGTTCACGCTTTGTCATTACCTCATCATTTCCCGATATTTTAAGGCTACCGCCTGCCTCCAAACGATCGAGAACCCACCGTAAGCTCCAACGGGGCGATACCATACCAGCCCGGGGCAAGGGCGCGAGAGCGACCGCCGCCCCGGGATAATGTGCTTGATCGTTATCCCTTCCACCATCGGATGGAGGAAGGTGGCCGGAGGCCGGATGTCATGAAAAAGTTGAAGCTTGCCGGCTTGTTTCATTCCCGACACCGGCATAAATTGTCGCGACCGTAAATACTGACAGTCACCCAATCATCCTGACACATCTGATCCCATGGCACACAAGCCTCGCGCACGCTTTACGCTGCATTGGATGCCGCTCCTGCTGGCGCTAACCATCGCCCTCACCGCCGCCGCCCGCCCCTGGCCTGACCGCGTGTTCGCCCCGTACATGTATATCGGCTCCGGCGACGAATTCAAAATCACCCAATGCCATGAACTCACCGGCCAGGCCTATTACACCCTCGCCTTCATCATCGCCGACAAACAAAACCATCCCGCCTGGGATGGCCGGTTCGACATGGAGCAAGCTGTCTATGCCAGCGAAATCAAGGGCATCCGCCGCCGGGGCGGCGATGTCATCGTTTCCTTCGGCGGCGCCGACGGACGGGAAATCGCCCGGGTGGAAACCAATGCCGCCGCCTTGCAATCGGCCTACCAAACCGTCATCAACCGCTACCACCTCACCTGGCTCGATTTCGACATCGAAGGCAAAGCCTTGAAAGAAGACCGGATCAACGAATTGCGCAACACCGTCCTCGCCCGTTTGCAGGCCAAAAAACCGGACCTGCGAATTTCCTACACCCTCCCGGTCGATCCCCACGGCATACCAGCCAGCGGCCTAAAACTGCTCGCCGATGCCACCGCCAAAGGCGTAAAGGTTTATTCCGCCAATGTGATGACCATGGATTACGACCCAGAATTTCTGCGCGGCAAAACCATGGCCGACGTTTCCATTGCCAGCGCCCTCAAGGCCCGGGAGCAATGCCTCACGATTGATCCCGCCATCCGAATCGGGCTCACCCCCATGATCGGCCAAAACGATGAGAAAAGTGAAATCTTCACCCAACGCGATGCCCGGGAACTGCTCGCGTGGGCCAAAACCCAGCCTTGGGTCGCCAGCCTTTCCTTCTGGTCCAGCAACCGCGACGCCGGCAAATCCGTCGGCTCTCCCACCGGCAACACCTCGAGCGGCATGACGCAAAAACCCTGGGAATACACCCTGCTTTTCAAAACCTTCACCAAGCTTCGGGAAAAAGAAACGATGAAGCCATAAACAAAGTTTCCAGTCTCTGCCCGGACAATTACACGAGCGATGTCGAAATTTATCATTCTGTCCCTTCCGTCATTCTGTAAAAAACTCTCCCCGGCGCTTTCATTTCCCAACCATGTGCCATATTTACTGCGTTTGGTGTTTACATGGCAAACTCACCGCCACGACCAGATTCGCGCCCTCATTAGCCCGGTGGACATGCCAGCGGATCCCCGAACCACGCTCCGCCACTTGCAACGCATTGCCGATGCAAAACGTCACCACCCCGCAGCCAGCCGAATCCCAAAACTTCACGGCTTTAACCGTTGAAATCAGGAAGTCAAATTAATCCTCAACTAACGGACGTCAACGCGTCCTACGTAAACAATATCTTTGTCGTCGCTTCTTTCTCATCCCAGCCGCGCGTGGGGGCGTCGGTTACGGAGGAGATGTCCTTGATGGAAATTTGCCGGCCCAGGGTCTTGGGCGTCTTTACTTCCACCTGGCTCGGATCGCAGGTTTGCTGGGAGATTTTCTGGTGCGCGGCGGGCTTGTAGCGGACGTAGAGGATCTTCGGTGTTTCCGGCGCGAAATACAGGATGCGCGATTTTTCCGGGATACACGAATACACCTTGTTCATGATGGTGCCCCCGAAGGTAAAGCGCTTCAGATAGCTGGCATCGCGGTCGGTGTAGGCGCAGGTGAAGACGCGGTCGCGCTCCGGCAGCGCGCAGAAGATGAGGTCCTGCCCGATGAACAGTTTCTCCGGCAGCTCGATCACCTTGTAAGTGCCGTCCTTGAAGACCAGCAAGAGCTTGTCGAACTTCGTGCACTCCAGCTTAAATTCCTCGCCGTTGGCCTTGTAGCCCACGTAGCCGCTCTCGCGGTCGTAGCTCACTTTGAAGGCCTTGAACGCCACCGCCTTCACGTCCACTTCCTCGTGGCGGGAGGACTTTGTGGTCAGGCGCGGATAAATGGGACGATACTTCGCCAGCAATTCCTCCAAGTGCCCGATTACATACTTGGTCAGGTTCTTGAGATTCTTGCGCACCTCTTCGAGTTCCGCCTTGGTCTTCTCCATCTCCTCGCGATGCTTGTTGATGTCGAAGAGCGAAATCCGGCGGATTCGCACCTGCAGCAGTTTTTCCACGTCCGCGTCCACGAGGTCGCGGATGAGTTCCTTTTTGAACGGCTTGAAACCTTCGTAAACGGCGGCGATCACCAGCTCGTTCGTCTTGCACTGCTCGATTTTTTTGTAGATGCGCTCTTCGATGAAGATGCGTTCCAGCGTGCGGTAATGCAGTTCATCCAGCAGTTGCTTCTCGCGCAAATCCAGTTCGCGCTTGAGGATGGCCACGAGCTGGGTGGTGTTTTCCTGCAACACCTCGCTCACGGTCAGTTCCACCGGCCGGTTGTCCTTGATGACGATGATGCGGCTGGAAATGGAAACTTCGCAATCCGTGAACGCGTACAGCGCATCCACCATCTTCTCCGCATCCACGCCGGACGGACAGCGAATCTCGATCTCGGCCGTCTCGGAGGTGAAATCGTTGATGGATTTGACCTTCAGCTTGCCCTTGCGCACCGCGTCCTCGATGGAGGCGGTAAGCGACTCCGTGGTGGTGGTCGGTGGAATCTCCGTGATGACCACGGTGGATTCGTCCTTCACCTTGATGCGCGCGCGCACCTTCACCGAGCCCTTGCCATCCTGATAATCCCGCGCGTCCATCAGACCGCCTGTTTGAAAATCCGGCAGGCACTTGAACGGCTGTTTCTTGAGAATCGCGATCTGCGCCTCCAGCAACTCCGGAAAATTGTGCGGCAGAATGCGCGCGCTCAGGCCGACCGCGATGCCTTCCGTGCCCAGCATCAACGTCAGCGGCAGTTTGCACGGCAGCGTCACGGGCTCCTTGTTGGTGCCGTCATAGCTGGGCACAAACTCGGTGATCTGGTCGTTGAAGACCTCGGTGCGCGCCAGCTCGGTGAGCCGGCATTCGATGTAACGGGTGGCGGCGGCGGGGTCGCCCGTGAAAATGTTGCCGTAGTTCCCCTGCCCTTCAATGAGGTACCGCTTGTTCGCCAGCACCACGAGCGCATCGCCAATGGAGGCGTCGCCGTGCGGATGGTACTGCATGGTGTGACCGACAATGTTGGCCACCTTGATGAACTTGCCGGAATCCTTTTCGTGCAAGGCCCAGAGCACACGCCGCTGCACCGGCTTCAATCCGTCCGCCAGATTGGGAATGGCGCGGTCACGGATGACGTAGCTGGCGTAATCAAGGAACCCGCGATCCACCCGTGTATGCAGGCCGGGCTCGAGTTTGCGGGGGTCAAACGGCTTGTGGACGACGGCCGCGACCGTTTCGGCCACGACATGGTCGGCACCGCCGGCTACCGCCGGTGTTTCGGATGTTCCCGGGGCGGGTTCACCGGGCTGGCCGCCAATGGGCAGTTCCGGTTGACCGTCAGGAGTATTATTCTTCTCAGTGCTCATGAGCAGGGGGAAGTTAACAAATCGTCATCAATAAATACGCACGCGCGTATTTATTGACTGGCAATCATGCCGGACTGGCGGGCGTAGTTGAACAGGCCGCCGGCATCCACCACGGGGCGGACGTCGCCGAGCGGCTTGAAGGAATACACCTTGCCGGTCGCCTCGACTTTGACGGTCGCGGCGTCCAGATCCACCGTCACCACGTCGCCGGTCTTGATGAGATCCACGAGGCGTTCGGTGATTTCGCAGGGATACAGTTCGCCGGTGGCCACGCAGTTGCGGAAGAAAATGCGCGCGAAACTTTCAGCCAGCACAATGCGGCAGTTGGCGGAACCCATGGCAATGGGCGCGTGTTCGCGGGAACTGCCGCAGCCGAAATTGCGGCCGGCCAGCACGATCGGATAGTCGCTGTCCAACTGGCCTTCCTTCACGTAGCGGGTCGGGTAAAGCGATTCGGGCAGGCCGCACAGGGCGTAGCTGCCGAGCTTCTCGTATTCCTCGGCGATGGTGGGAACGAGATTCAGGTATTGCGCGGGAATGATCTGATCCGTGTCAATGTTGTCGCGCACCACAAAAACCGGTCCGGTAAAAACAGATTGCATCCCTGAAATGTGCCGCGAATGGGCGCACTTTTCAATGAGATTTAAACGGGAAACCGGCTGCCCGGAGGCCGGATGCTGGCTGGGGGTAAACATTAAATGTCGGGTTTGCCTTGATTTGGCTTGATGAGGCTTGATTGCTGGGGTTTTTGCCTTGATTGCATATGAGAAAATAGCGGGCTCGGGTTCCGGATCTCGGATTTCGGGGCGTGGTGGGTGACGGATGTTGGCATGGCGCTACGGCTGGCAGGTTTGGTCATTGCTGCGCCCGGAGACGGGCGCGCTCCGGAATTTTGGCGTTTGCCTTGATGAGGCACGATTAGCCTTGATTTGCCTTGATTGCTGGGGGGGGTTAACACAAAGGCTAAATGCTGAAGGCTAAAGGCTAAATTATTAATGTGGTTGCCGGTGACCATAAAAAACCGCGTCTGCCTTGATTTGGCTTGATGAGGCTTGATTACTGGGGTTTTTGCCTTGATTGGCGGTTCGCGGAAGGCGGCCATGCAGATGCAATGCAGGCAATCGAGACGGGCGTCA
Source organism: uncultured Verrucomicrobia subdivision 3 bacterium (assembly GCA_903872345.1). Taxonomy (GTDB): domain Bacteria; phylum Verrucomicrobiota; class Verrucomicrobiia; order Limisphaerales; family UBA11358; genus UBA11358. The sequence continues at coordinate 75,125 of CAIQKM010000068.1, forward strand.
TCCCAGAACCGAGGTATAGGGGTAACGCGGCAGAGTGGCGACTGGGCCCGGCTCTTGCGGTCGGGCGGTTTTCACCGGCCAAAGGCGGAACGCCGATGGCGAATGTCATAGTATTGGTGGGCCGGGCTTTGGTAACCATGTGTACTACTCCGGATGGAATATAACACAGGTTCGGGAAAGTCAAATGGGGGTTTTGAGGGTGGATGCCTGATTTGAAATTCTTCACCAAAGGCGAAGTTTGTGCGGCCTCGCAGGGCAGGATGGATGGGGAATGGCAAAGTGATGGAACGGGCCTTCAGCCCTTTTGTGATATGCGGGACAATACCTGGGGCGTTGCCCCAGGCTGGTATAGGTTGGGCCGTTGGCCCACGATTTTCGCCATGCCACAAGTAGTCAGTAGTCCGGTAATTTGCGTTGGCGCTGGTAAAAAGGACCGACGTTCGGTGGGATCGCCTCTGTAAGCGCCAACGGCGCGGCCTCATACCAGCCTGGGGCAACGCCCCAGGTATCGTGCCACCATATTTCTCCCCAAGCGCCAACGGCGCGCCCTATCGCGCCGACGGAGATTTTGGATTGGACGTTTCGATCAAGGCTTCAATCCCACACATATGCCTCATCATATTCCACCCCGTATTTCTTGAGGAACATGCGAAACTCTTCCTGGAACGTACGCGTGCGATGATGTTCTTCCTGCTGATCAATGTAGGTGCAGAGCGCCCTCAAATCTGTCGGTCCAACCGAAAAGCAACCATAACCCCGTTGCCATGAAAACGCATCGAGGTCGGGTGATTGCGCCTTCAACCATTTAGATGACGAGGTTTTCAGGTCTTCCACGAGTTTGGCAATGGTCAGGGTACGCGATAACCGGATGGCCAGATGAACATGGTCGGCCACGCCACCGACACGGTAGCATTCGCACCCTGCGTTGCGAGCCACGGTTGCAAGGTAGGCATGCAATTGGGGCCGAATGTTAGCGCCGACCAGTGGACGCCGATCTTTGGTGCTGAAGATAACGTGAATGACGACAAGGCTTAATGATTGTGCCATGTCGCAGAATATGACCAAAGGCCCGGCTAATTCCAACCCCTATCATTTGAGACCAACCGATTTTCTCAGGCACCAAACATGGGATCCATCGTGGTGACGCGGTGATGGAACGGGCTTTCAGCCCTTGCGATGTACGCGACCGGGTACCTGGGGCGTTGCCCCAGGCTGGTATAAAGCCGCGCCGTTGGCGCTCACAGAGGCGTGTCACCAAACGTCATTCCTTTATGATGACGATATGTCTTAAAACCGCGCATCTCAACCGCGCATCTCATTTATTGCAGCTAGGCGAAAATTGTGGGCCAACGGCCCAACCCATACCAGCCTGGGGCAACGCCCCAGGTTACGTAAACACCACATTCTCCCAAGCGCCAACGGCGCGCCCCATCCTTATGGCAAAAGTACGGGGTGGGATGATGAATGGTGGCGCGGCGATGGAACGGGCTTTCAGCCCTTGCGATGTACGCGACCGGGTACCTGGGGCGTTGCCCCAGGCTGGTATGAGGCCGCGCCGTTGGCGCTATCACATGGCGTGCAGTTTTGTATTCACCGAAACAGACGTTCGCATCAATCACCCGCCAAGCCACCAGAACTAATTTTAATCAGTTTCACACAGGTAAATCGTATGCCTGACAGCGTCCACCCAGAGATCAAAGGGCTGGCCGGTGGCACAGTGGCGTTGGTAGCCGTTGGTAATGGCTCCGGGATTCCACCAGGGCATGGGCGCAAATTGTGGAAATTCTGGCATAGCAAGCGCCGATGGAAGGGAAGCGGAGGAATAGTGGTTTGTTTCCCGGGTGGCCTTGTCATGGTCGGCAAGCAATGCCGCCACCGCCGTATCCAATTCATTCGAAGCAACCGTAAACCTGACCAGAAACTGGTGCTCTTGCATGCCACCGGCGTGGAATAGATAGAAAATATCGGTCGTGGAGGCGGGAAATGGCACCGATGAAACCCACTCATTCGTGCGGGCGGCCGCCAGCGACAGCGGTTGATCCGACCGGTGCAAGGTCTCATCCAAACCGCACCCGGCGAACATCATACAAATGCAACTTAAAATCAAACGGCGCATACGGCCGCAAAGCTACCGCCCAAAAACAAAAAAGGCGAGGCCGGAGCCTCGCCTTGGAAAAATGACGTGCGCGGATTACTTCTTGGCCGCAACTTCGCGTTCCTTGACCAAGGTCGCGCCCTTGCCGATGCGCTTGCGCAGGTAGGTGAGCTTGGCGCGGCGGACGGAGCCGTGGCGCTCGATCTCGATCTTGTCCACGCGGGGCGAATGGATGGGGAACACGCGTTCCACGCCTTCGCCGTAGCTGATGCGGCGGACGGTGAACGTTTCGTTCAGACCAGTGCCGCGCTTGCCGATGACGACGCCCGCGAAAATCTGGATACGTTCCTTGTCGCCTTCGACGACCTTGGTGTGGACGCGGATGCTGTCGCCCACGTTAAAATTGGCGTCGTCTTTGCGAAACTGCGCCGATTCAATTTTTTTCAACAATGCCTGGTTCATAAATCAATTTCTCGTTTAAATTTTCACCGCCGGTCCGGCTGACGATTCCGTCAGTCCATTCCGTAAATTTTCATTTCACTGCAACATATCCGGCCGCCGCTGCTGCGTCCGCTGCCGCGCCTGTTCGCGCCGCCATTTTTCAATCTCCGCATGGTTGCCGGAGAGCAGCATGTCCGGGACTTTCATCCCGCGAAATTCCGCCGGCCGCGTGTATTGCGGATATTCGAGCAACCCGGCGCTGAACGATTCGTCGTGCGAACTTTCATCGTCGCCGAGCACACCGGGCAGCAGCCGCGTGACCGCGTCCACCACCACCATTGCAGGCAATGCGCCGTTGGTCAGCACATAATCGCCAATGGACAGCTCGTCATCCACCAGCACTTCCCGCACCCGTTCGTCCACGCCTTCGTAATGGCCGGTGACAAACAGCAAATCTTCCTCTTTCGCCAGCTCGCGCGCAATGCTTTGCTCAAACTTCCGGCCGGACGGCGAGAGCAGGATCACCCGCGTTTTTTCGCGGCTGAGGGCCTCGATCGCCTCAAACAGCGGCTCCGGCTTGAGCAACATGCCCGGTCCGCCGCCAAACGGCCGGTCATCCACCGTGCGATGCCGGTCATGCGTCCAGGTCCGCAGGTCGTGGATGTTCAAATCCAGCAACCCCTTCTGGCGCGCACGCTTGATGATGCTTTCATCCAGCGGCCCGGCAAACATGCCCGGGAAAAGGGTCAGCACGTCAATTTTCATCCGTGCCTTGCACGCCAGCTCACTTGGCCGGCGCGTCTTCGACGATTTCCAGCGAACAACGCACACCCTTTTTGGCGCTGCCCGCGAGGAGCAGCGACCGGATGGCGTTAATCGTCACGCCCTGGCGTCCGATAATCTTGCCGACATCGGACGGTTCCAGGCGCAATTCATACACGGTCGAACCCGCGCGTTCCACCGGGGTGACGGTCACCGCTTCGGGGTGTTGCACGAGTCCTTTGACCACGTATTCCAGGAACTCCTGCATGGCGAAAATCAGGCTGCGGGAGCCGCTTTGACCGCCTTCTTGATGAAGCTGGCCACGGTGTCGCTCGGCTGGGCGCCCTTGCTGAGCCAATATTGGGCGCGATCCAGCTTAATGGTGAAGTTTTCACCCTGCTTGAGCGGGTGATAAACCCCGAGTTCTTCAATGAACTTACCATCACGGGGGCTGCGGCTGTCGGCCACCACAATACGGAACACCGGGGTGTTCTTGGTGCCAACACGTTTCATGCGAATTTTTACTGACATAATTTCTTCAAAAGAGCGTGGAGATTACCGATTGAACCACCGGTTTGCAAGCTTTGTTTTTTGCAATCTTAACGCGCGTTTGAGGAAGGTACCAGACCGCCATGCCCTTGGCTAGAACGGATAATGGTAATTGTGAAATAAAACTGCATAATGGTGTGACGAAGGTGTCCGGCGGGACGCCGGACACCGCACGCGGGACGCGTGCGCTCCCGGCTCAATAAGGCGTCTTGTCCGCTTTCCGGCTCCATTCCGTAAACACTTTCACCGCTTCGGAGCGCAGCAAATTCTGCGAGGGGATAAGCCGGCGGGACGGGGGCTTGGCAATTTCCCGGTATATCAGGGCGTCATCAAAATCAATCCGCGCCGCATCCCGCCGGGTGGCGCCATAATAAACCTTGTCCAAACGCGCCCAATAAATCGCCGCCAGACACATCGGACAGGGCTCGCAGCTTGCATATAGTTCACAACCCGCGAGTTCAAACGTGCCCAACTTGCGGCACGCCGACCGGATGGCCATCACCTCGGCGTGCGCCGTGGGATCGTTCGTAGAGGTCACCTGGTTCCAGCCGCGCGCGATGATTTTACCCTGCCGGACAATGACCGCACCAAAAGGTCCGCCGCAATTGGTACGCATCTTGATCCGGGAAAGCCGGATGGCTTCCGCCATGAATTGATCATTCATTCGGGAAAGCTACCGGGGCCGGCGGATGGTAAAAAGTCATTTCTTCGCGCCGCCGCTGAAGAGCAGGCGCAGACTGTTCATCACCACAATAACCGTGCTGCCCTCGTGACCGACCACGCCAACAGTCAATGGAATCCGCCCGGCCAGCGCGAAACCGACCAGCACCACCACGGTGCCGAGCGAGATCACCAGGTTCTGCCGGATCACGGTCCGGGCCTGCTGGCTGAGCCGGAAGGCGATCAGAAAATTTTCGAGGCGGTCATGCATCAGCACCACATCGGCCTGCTCCAGCGCGGCATCGGAACCGCGCGCGCCCATGGCCACGCCCACATGCGCGGCCGCGAGACTCGGCGCGTCGTTCACGCCATCGCCCACCATTGCCACGTGCTTCCCCGCCCCGCTCAATTCGCGGATGGCGGCGACCTTCTGCTCGGGCTTCAGTTCGGCGCGCACCTCATCCAGTTTCAATTCCGTGCGCAAATGGTCGGCCGCCGCCTGGCGGTCGCCAGTAAGCACCACGGAGCGCAACCCTTCCGCGCGCAATTCATCAATGACGCCGGCCGCCTGCGGCCGGATATCGTCGCGCAAAATAATGCGGCCCAGGCCGTCGCCCACGGCCACCCAGACCTCGGAAATGCCCGCGCCGGAATGGGCGGCCGCAAAGGGGCCGCGCGACACCTGCGCCTCGACCCACTCGCGTTTGCCAAGAAACACCGGTTGGCCGTTGTGCGTGGCCCGCAGTCCCTGCCCCGTCACGGATTCAAATTTCGGAAATTCCAAGGCCGTCAGGTTTTGCTGTTTGCCGTGGCGCGTGATCGCCCGGGCCAGCGGATGCGTGGACAGTTTTTCCAGCGAGTAGGCGATTTGCGCCATCTCCAGCTCGCGCCCCGGTGGAAAGCTTTCCACCTTTTCCACCCGCAGTTCACCGGTCGTGAGCGTGCCGGTTTTGTCGAGGGCCACGATATTGATGCCCGCCATTTTCTCGACCGCCGCGCCGCCCCGGAACAGAATGCCCTGCCGCGCCCCGCGCGCAATCGCCGCCAGCACCGCCGACGGAATGGACAGCACCAACGCGCACGGCGAGGACACCACCAGCAGCGTCATGGTGCGGTAAAAGGCGAGCTTCGCCACGTGATAGGTTTCAAACCACGGCACCTGCCACCACACAAAAAACATGGCCAGCGCCAGCCCCAATACTCCGTAGGTGTAAAACGTGCTGAACTTGTCGGCGAACCGCTGCGCGGGCGCTTTTTGGTGCTGGGCTTCCTTGATGAGCGTGATGATCTTTTGCAGCGCACTTTCCGCCGCCGGCCGGGCGACAATGGCTTCCACCGCGCCCCACAGATTCAGCGTGCCGGCCAGCCCGGTGTCGCCGACGGTTTTGGCCACCGGCTCGGCTTCGCCGGTCAGGTTGGATTCATCGGCGGCGGTACTGCCTTTGGCGATTTCCACGTCCACGGGAAATTGGGCGCCGGGCTTGATCAGCAGGCGCGTGCCCTTACGAAGACTTTCCACCGGCACTTCGGATTCATTGCCGCCGGCGTCCAGCGCGGTGGCAGTCTTGGGGGCATCACGAAACAGGGAGTGAATTTCCTTTTCCGTGCGGCCCAGCGCGTAATGTTCCAGCGCGCCGGAAAACGAGAAGAGGAACAGCAGCGTGGCGCCCTCGGCCCATGCGCCAATGCAGGCGCTGCCGGCGGCCACGGCGAGCATCAGAAAATGCACGTCCAGCGTGCGCTTCTCCAGCCGTTCCCAGACTTCCTCGGCCGGAAACCAGGCCCCGGCCAGATAGCTCAGACAAAACAGCGGAATGCGCCACGCGGGAAAAGCAAAGGCGGCCAGCAGGCCCAGCACGCCGCAAAGAAGGGCAAGCACCAGTTGCATTTTCCATTCATCGCCGTGATCATGCTCCGCCGCATGTTCCAGAAATTCAATGTCGCGCGGGGCGATTTTGGGAAAGGGCAGCTCGCTCCAGCGCCAGAATTTCGGCGCGGTGGGACAGGTGACGCGGGCGATGGTGGTGGCCTGGCCTTCGGTACGGATGCTGATCTTGCGCAATTCCACCTCGGAGAGCGGCTGACTGCACCCCGCGCAATCACGGCTGCCATTCAGCAGGCTGCACGGGTTTTTCGCAAACACCTTCTGCGCCGTTTCGAGATCGTGGGTGATGCGTTCCGTGAGTTTGCCGACATCGGTCCGGCCCAGCGTGGCGACCGAGACTTTGCGGTTCGCGCCATCAATGGTCACCGCTTCCAGCGACGGTTCCACGCTCATGGTATTCACCATGGAACGGGCCACGCAACGCTCGGGTTCCGGGCGGCGGGCGGCATTTTCGGCGGCAACTGTTGCCATTAAACAGATTCTAGCACATTATCGGGCACGGGCGAATCCTAAATGCCCGGCAAAAAAGTGAGGGCAAATGACAATTCATGCAAATCAAGCCAATGGCTTCGGGAGTAAGCTTCCCGCGTGTCTCCGCCCCGAATGTGGTATTACCCGGAAGCGTCTTTCCGCGTCATATTCGGGCCTCGATTTAATTGCCGCATGTTACGGCAACTGATGTTTTGAACCGGAACCATTTATAATATTACCATGACCACCGTCGCCCCCGAACAGCCCCGCACCGCCGTACACCCCCTAAAAGCCTGGGTACGGGAGATGGCCGACCTGTGCCAGCCCGCCGCCATCCATTGGTGCGACGGTTCGGAGGCAGAATACCAGTCGCTCTGCGAATTGATGGTGGAGCACGGCACCTTCACCCGCCTCAACCCGGAAAAGCGTCCGGGCTGCTACCTCGCCCGCTCGCATCCCAGCGATGTGGCCCGCGTGGAGGAACGCACTTTCATCTGCTCCCGCACCCGCGAGGCGGCCGGCCCCACCAACAACTGGGCCGATCCCGCGGAAATGAAGCGTACCATGCACGAACGTTTCCGCGGCGCCATGCGCGGTCGCACCATGTATGTGCTGCCCTTCGCCATGGGCCCGCTGGATTCTCCCATCTGCAAGATCGGCATTCAGATCACCGACTCCCCCTACGTGGTGGTGAACATGCGGATTATGACGCGGCTGGGCACGGTGGTGCTGGATCGCATCAATGCCGGCGCCGCCTTCATTCCCTGCGTGCATTCCGTGGGCGCTCCCTTGGCACCCGGCCAGGCGGATGTCCCGTGGCCTTGCGAACCCGACCCGCAAAAGAAATACATCGTTCATTTTCCCGACGATCCGTCCATCTGGTCCTACGGTTCCGGCTACGGCGGCAACGCGTTGCTCGGCAAAAAATGTCTCGCCCTGCGCATCGCCTCCAGCGTGGCGAAACGCGAAGGCTGGCTGGCCGAGCACATGCTCATTCTCTGCCTGACCTCGCCCGCCGGCAAAAAACATTATGTCGCCGCCGCCTTCCCCAGCGCCTGCGGCAAAACGAATCTCGCCATGATGCAGCCCGCCATTCCCGGCTGGCGCGTCACCACCCTGGGCGACGACATCGCCTGGATCCGCCTGGGTCAGGACGGCCGGCTCTGGGCCATGAATCCCGAGACCGGATTCTTCGGCGTGGCGCCGGGCACCTCCGCCCAATCCAATCCCAACGCGCTGGCCGCCTGCGCGAAGAACACCATTTTCACAAATGTCGTGCTCACCCCGGACGGCGATGTGTGGTGGGAAGACATGGGCGTGCCCGCCCCCGCCAGCGGCATTGACTGGGAAGGCAATCCCTGGACGCCCGCCAGCGGCAAAAAAGGCGCGCATCCGAATTCCCGTTTCACCGCGCCCGCCGCGCAATGTCCCGTAATTGATCCGGCGTGGGAAAATCCCGACGGCGTGCCGCTCTGTGCCATTCTTTTCGGCGGCCGCCGGCCCGCCACCATTCCGCTGGCCAACGAGGCGTTTAGCTGGGAACACGGCGTGTTCATGGGCTCCGCCTGCGGTTCCGAAACCACCGCCGCCGCGCTCGGCCAGGCCGGGGTGCTGCGGCGAGATCCCTTTGCCATGCTGCCTTTCTGCGGCTACAACATGGCGGATTATTTCGCGCACTGGCTCTCTTTTGCGCAGCGCACCGACCGCGCCAAGCTGCCGAAGGTTTATTTTGTGAACTGGTTCCGGCGCGGCGCGAACGGCAAATTCCTCTGGCCCGGCTACGGCGACAACGCCCGCGTGCTGAAATGGATTTGCGAGCGCATCGACGGCACCGCCGCCGCGCAGACCACGGCCATCGGCAATCTGCCCACGCCGGAGTCCCTCGACCTCGCCGGTCTGGACCTGCCCGCCGAAAACCTGCGCCAACTCCTCGACGTGGACGTCGCCGGCTGGAAAAAGGAAATCGCCAACGTCGCCGAAAGCTATGCCAAATTCGGCGACCGCCTGCCGGCCGCCCTCACGCGGCAGTTGGACGCGCTACGCGAGCGGTTGGGATGATGGCAGGCGACGGGCGCTGGACAAATTCTTCCGGCCTGTCCAAAGCTGGAAAAGGTTCAACAGCAAGGCGTATCCCCTTTGGCGGAACGCAGCCGGGTTTCAGCACAGTCCGCTGACAACCCGCTGATTCCGAGGGCTGAAAGCCCGCCAGGTTATAGCCCTTGGAAGGACTATGGCAAAGCCATAAAATTGGCAGTCATTCCAAAACCTGTTACAGTATTTCCATGAAAGTCACGCTGACGGCAGAATTGGAAATGCTGGTCAAAGAAAAGGTTCGTAGCGGACGTTATGCAGATGAAAGCGATGGGATGCGCGACGCGCTCCGCGCGCTTGAACTTCGTGATGACTACAAATCCCCCCGCCTTGGAAGCAGGGTTGCTTGAAGGCGTGCGCAATCCTCACCGACCATGCGGCAATGCCACTCTTACCCGAATTCGCAAAGCCGCCGTTGCTGGCAAATGAGTCTGATCGTCAGCATCGCCGCCCATCCGCGCGTCAATCGTAAATCCCAAATCGTAAATTCTCAATCCATCGTGTCATCGTCGCTGTCATCGGCATTGCGACTGATGTAGCGGGGATCGTTTTCGAGATTTTGCGAAAGATAGACGTGGCGGATTTCCTGACCGAAACCGTTGCGACGGAAAAAGCCCAGCGCGGCATGATTCTTGGCCGCCGTGTCCACGAGCACAATGCGCGCATCGCGCTTGATGAAAAGTCCGGTCAGATGGCGCACCAGTCGCGTGGCCACGCCGCCGCGCTTGAACCGGCGGTCCACGCCCAGCCAGAGCAGCCAGCCGTAACGCCAGGCGCTGCGCGGTTTTTCCATCATCCGGCCCAGGGCAAATCCCACGATCTGGCCCTCCGCCTCCGCCACCAGACACGTCTCGCCTTCATTGCTGAACAGCAGCGCCAGCTCGTGGTCATCCCAGGAACGGTAGAGCGTCGGCCATTCTTCGGCGGTGAACAGTTTTTGACCCAGTTCAAACACCGCTGCGACATCGCGTAGTTCCATCTCGCGGATTTCCACCGTCGGCAATGGCTTCGTTCGCTTGCGTTTGACGGGCGGTTTACTGCTTGTCTCCATATCAGATCAGGGTTCTGGCCTTCGCCAGCGCCTCGTCCAGTTTGCCGGCCTCCTTGCCGCCGCCCCGCGCGTTGTCCGGCTTCCCGCCGCCCTTGCCGCCCACGATGGGGGCAATGGTCTGGATGATTTTGCCCGCCTGAATCTTGGCCGTAAACTCCGGCGTGACCGCTGCGATGAGTGTCACCGCGCCGTCCGCCGCGCCGCCCAATACAATCACACCCTTGAACTGCGACTTCAGCGCGTCCACCACGGATTGCACCGTGTCGCCCGCCACCCCGCCGAGGTTGGCGAGAATGACCGGTACGCCGTTCAACGTTTCCACGCGCGCCGCCAGGTCTTTCGCAGTTCCGGCCGCCTCTTTCTGGTGGGCCGTCCGCAAGGACTTCTCGAGTTCCTTCTGGTGCGCGAGCAGCGTTTCGATTTTCTTTTCCAGCTCGTGGATGGGCGAGTTCACCTTGCCGGCGACCGCGCGGATCAATTCGCGATCCAGTTTCATGGAATCGAACGCGCTCAACCCGGCCACGGCTTCGATACGACGAACACCAGCCGCCACCGCCGCTTCACTGACGATGCGGAACAGACCGATCTCGCCCGTGGCGCGCGTGTGGGTGCCACCGCAGAGTTCCATGGAATAGCCATTCAGCTTGTGGGCCTGACCGCCAATCTGCACCACGCGGACGACATCGCCGTACTTGTCGCCGAAGAACTGCATCACGTCCTTGCGGTTCTTCACGTCCGCGTGCGGCACTTCCGTCCAGGAAACCCCGGCGTTTTCCAGAATGCGCTCGTTCACGAGCTTCTCAATGTCCGCCACCTGCGACGCCGTGAGCGCCGCGCTATTGAAGTCAAACGTCAGCTTCTCGGGCGTGACCGAGGAACCTTTCTGCGAGGCTTCCTGGCTGGCCACTTCATGCAGCGCCCAGTGCAGCAGATGCGTGACCGTATGGTGCCGCTGAATCGCAGCGCGGCGCTCGGCATCCACCGCCAGCGTGATCGTAGCCCCCACCGACGGCGCATCGCCACCTTCGACGAAATGCAGCCAGGTGTTGCCGGACTTCTGGGTATTGACCACGCGCCACAACTGGCCGCTGCCCGTCAATTCCCCGGTATCGCCCACCTGGCCGCCCATTTCGGCATAGCACGCGCTGGTGTCCAGCACCACCGCTGTTTTGTCCTTGAGCGACACCACTTCCAAAACCTTTGTCTCCACCGAGAGATTGTCGTAGCCGACAAAATTCGTGGGCGTGGTCGTCTCGATTTGCGAGAGGGAAATGACTTCTTTCTTCTGGGCGGCCCGGGCGCGGGCGCGCTGTTCTTCCATCAGCTTTTCAAAGCCGTCTTTGTCCACGGTCAGGCCATGTTCACGGGCAATTACTTCAGTGAGGTCAAGCGGGAACCCGTAAGTATCATAAAGTTTGAAGGCGTCTTTCCCAGAAATCTCTGGTATGGATTTCAGAAACGTATTCCAAGCTTTGAATACCAGCAATGCGCGTAACGGAAATTTACCTAAATACTCCAATTGCCCGGTTTTACCTGTCCGGAAGAATTCAATTTCGTAACACGAAACACCTTCTTCGCTTACTTCAATTTGACTGCCGCTGAAATTAATTCCATCACGCGTAGCACTGTTTGTAATTGCTGTCTGGAATACTTCACCTTCAAAAAGTTTTAGTCCCCGATCCAACGTCTTGTTAAACGCCACTTCCTCGCGCTGGATGGTTTCCTGCACCAGCTTCTTCTTCGCGCGGATTTCGGGGAACACATCGCCCATCGTGTCCGCCAGCACGTCCACCAGCTTGTAGAAAAACGGCTCTTTGAAACCCAGCGTGCGACCGTACCGCACCGCGCGACGCAGAATGCGGCGCAGCACATAGTTGCGATCCGTATTGCCCGGCTGGATGCCGTCGGCAATGGCGAAGCTCAACGTGCGGATATGATCCGCAATCACGCGGAACGCCACGTCTTCCTTTTCCTGCGCGTTGTCGCCAGTGCTGCCCGTCTTGGGCAGCGTGGACCCGTATTTCTTGCCGCTCAGTTTTTCAATCGCGTCAAAAATGGGACGGAAAATGTCCGTCTCATAATTGGAAATTTTCGCCTTCGCAAAATCCTTAAAACCCTGCGTGCCTTGAATGATCGAGGTGACGCGCTCAAAGCCCATGCCCGTGTCCACGTGCTTCGCGGGCAGCGGACTGAACGTCCCGTCCGGATTCGCATTGTACTGAATGAAGACGAGATTCCAGATTTCGATGCAACGCGCATCGCCCTTGTTCACGAGGCTGCCCTTGGTGTCACCGGCGGGCGTGAGGTCCACGTGCAATTCGGAGCACGGACCACACGGGCCCGTGTCGCCCATCATCCAAAAATTGTCCTTTTTGTTGCCATAGACAATGTGGACGGCGGGATCGAGCCCGGCGGCGCGAAATTTTTCCGCCCAGATGTCCCAGGCTTCCTGGTCGAATTCGCTCGGGTCGCCCTTGCTCGGATCCGGCTTGTACACGGTGGCGTACAGGCGGTCCTTCGGAAAGCGCCAGACTTCGGTCACCAGTTCCCACGCCCAGTCAATGGCCTCCTTCTTGAAGTAATCGCCAAAGGACCAGTTGCCGAGCATTTCAAAAAACGTGTGGTGATACGTGTCCAGGCCCACGTCGTCCAGATCGTTGTGCTTGCCGCCGGCGCGGATGCACTTCTGCGTGTCCGCGGCGCGGGTGTCGCTGCCCGGCACGGCCCCGGCCCACTTGCTCACGTCGGCTTTTTTCTGGCCGAGGAAGATGGGCACGAACTGGTTCATGCCCGCATTCGTGAACAGCAGGTTCGGCGAATCCGGCATGAGGCTGGAGGACGGCACAATGGTGTGCAACTTCGACTTGAAAAAGTCGAGGTACGACTGGCGGATCTGGGCGGAGGTCATCACGTTTGGATTAAAATGGCCGCGACGTCAAAAGTCGCGGCATGGCGGAAAGTATAGCAGAAACCAACCTCAGCGCGAGTGCAAGTTTTTGCCGTCAATACCGCAAAATATTTCCCAAAAAAGTACTTGAGAAAAACCGCGCGCGGGACGACATTCATACCAGTGACAGACGGTATTGATCTTTGAATTTTAAAAACAATTTCCTGCCCTGTTCGTGATTGGTAACAATCCTTGAACCGTAATTATACGATAATCCGGGCTTGTTAAGGCGGTTGCCGACATGCCTTCAATGGAAGTCGAATGCCGTCCGGCGAGTCCACATGTTGCGAGACATGTTCAAAGGATGAAGTTTCACACGACAAGGGTGGGTTCTTTCCCAAAGCCCGCTTCGGCGGGCTTTTTTTATTCCCCAGTTCGCCGCCAAACCGGCGCATTTGGCGCACCCCGCGTCACCCCCATCCATTGGATGTTGGGCGTTCGATGTTGGTTGTTGGGTGTTCCCCCCGTTTCCCCCTTCGTTTCCTCCGTTCCCTTCTGTAAAAAGTTTCAGCCTTTAAGAAATTCCCCCACCCGCCGGGCAAACTCATCGGGCTGGTCCGCATGCAGCCAGTGCCCGGCTCCGGGCATGGTCTGGATTTCCGCCGCTGGAAACAGGCCATGAATCAGCGCCTCATCCTCCGGCTGGATGTAATGAGATAGCCCGCCCCGCAGGAACAGCACCGGCCCGGCGAACGGAGCCGGAGCGTTAATGGGCGTCACCAAGTGACGATAATTATTGGCAATTCCTTCCAGATTGATCTTCCAATAAAAGCCGCCCAGCGCGTCGCGTCCCAGATTTTTGAGCAGAAACCGGCGCAAGGCCAGATTCGGCACCGCCGGGGCCAGAGCCTCCTCCATCTGGGTGCGGTTGGGAAACGAGCCCAGATTCAGCGCCAGCAACGCGGCCATGATGGGATCATACTCGCGCGGGTAAAGCCGGGGGGCCATGTCGGCCACAATGAGCTTGTCCACCCGTTCGGGAAATTGCAGGGCAAACTGCATCGCCGTTTTGCCGCCCATGGAATGACCCATTACATGCGCCCGGGGCAGACCGCGTGCCGTCATAAACCGGTTCAGATCCGCCGCCATCAACGGGTAGTCCATCTCCGCCGCGTGCGGTGATTGCCCGTGATTGCGCTGGTCCACCGCGAACACGTGAAAGCGATCCGCCAACCGCGCCGCCACCGGACGCCAGTTGTCCGAGGCGCCAAACAGTCCGTGCAACACCACCAATGGCGTTCCGCTGCCGGTCTCTTGAAAGTGCAATTGCATCCCGCTAGCTTGAACCGGATGGCAGGCTTTCTGCAAGTTTGGATGTAAAATTTGGGAACGGGCGCACGTCTGAGAACGCCCTCTGATACATGGCGTCAGGCTGCTTGGCAACTCCAGCCCTTTGACGGAGCGCGGCTGTCTCAGCCGCAGCGGATGGCCAAGCCAAGTGACGGCGGATTTTACCCACAGCGTGTTGGCGGAACAGCGGGAGGAACAGGCAAGATTCAACTTGGCCAGGTCTAGCGACACGCTGCGGCTGAGACAGCCGCGCTCCGCCAGAATACTACTGCTTCCCCTTGACCAGCGCATCCACCACGCCGGGATCGGCCAGGGTGCTGATGTCGCCGATCTGGTCGGACTGGTTCTCGGCGATCTTGCGCAGGATGCGGCGCATGATTTTGCCGGAACGCGTTTTGGGCAGGCCCGGCGCAAACTGGATTTTATCCGGCACCGCAATCGCGCCGATTTCCCGGCGGACATGTTGCGCCAGATCTTTCTTCAATTCGTCGCTCTCGGCCACGCCGTCCTTCAGCGTCACGAAGGCGTACAGGGCCTGGCCCTTGATGTCATGCGGCATGGGAGCCACGGCGGCTTCGGCCACCTTGGCATGGCTCACCAGGGCGCTTTCCACCTCGGCGGTGCCGATGCGGTGACCGGACACGTTCACCACGTCATCCACGCGGCCCAGCAGCCAGTAATCGCCATCGGCATCCACGCGGCAGCCGTCGCCGGTGAAATACATGTTCTTGAACGTCGCAAAATAGGTGTTCACGAACCGCACATGGTCACCCCACGTCGTCCGCATAATGCCCGGCCACGGCGTCTTGATGCACAGCTTGCCGCCCTCGTTTGGCTGGCATTCCGTGCCGTCATCGCGCAGCACCACGGGTTCGACACCAAAAAACGGCCGGCTCGCGCTGCCCGGCTTCAACGTGTTCACGCCCGGCAACGGGGTGATCAAATGACCGCCCGTCTCCGTCTGCCACCACGTATCCACAATCGGACACTGCTCCCGGCCGATCGCGCGGTGGTACCACATCCACGCCTCGGGATTGATGGGTTCGCCCACGGAACCCAGCACGCGCAGCGAGCTCAAATCATGTTTCGCCGGCCATTCATCACCCAGACGGATCAGCGCGCGGATGGCAGTCGGGGCCGTGTAAAAGCTGGAGACTTTGAACTTCTCCACAATCTTCCAGAACCGGCCGGCATCGGGCCAGGTCGGTACGCCTTCAAACATCAGCGTCGTCCCGCCATTGCACAGCGGACCATAAACCACATAGGTATGGCCCGTCACCCAGCCGATGTCGGCGGTGCAGAAATAGACGTCGTTTTCGTGGATATCAAAAACGTATTTGTGCGTGAGCGCGCTCCACAGCAGATAGCCGCCGGTGCTGTGCACCACGCCCTTGGGTTTGCCGGTGGAACCGGACGTGTATAAAATAAAGAGATAATCTTCCGCGTTCATCGGCTCCGCCGGACATTCCGTCGCGGCCGCAGCCATGGCTTCGTGATACCACACATCGCGCCCGGCCACGATATTGCAGGGCTCGGCGGTGCGCTGCACCACAATCACCTTCTCAATGCTCGGCGTATGGTGCAGGGCGTGGTCAGCCAGTCCTTTTAGCGGCAGGCTTTTGCCCCCGCGCAGCGAAACGTTCGCGGTGATAAGCACCTTGCATTCGGAATCATTGATGCGGCCGGCCAGCGAATCGGAGCTGAACCCGCCGAACACCACCGAATGAATCGCCCCGATGCGCGCGCAGCCCAGCATGGCCACCGCCGCCTCGGGAATCATCGGCATGTAAATCGCCACGCGATCACCCTTCTTGACTCCCTGCGCCTTCAGGACATTGGCAAACTTGCAAACGTCGGCATGAAGTTCCGCGTAGGTAATGCGCCGCACATCGTCCTCCGGCTCGCCCTGCCAGATGATCGCCACCTTGTCGCGCGTGGGTGTCTGGAGATGCCGGTCCAGGCAGTTGGTGGTCACGTTGAGCTGGCCATCCTCAAACCACGTATGCTCCACCTTGCGTGCGTCGGTGTCCCAGTTGAACTTCCGCGCCACGGTCGGCGGCTTCACCCAGTCCAGCGTCTGCGCCTGCTCCAGCCAGAAGGCCTCCGGCTCGCGAATGGACCGCTGATACATGGCGTTAAACTGCGCGGCATTCAAATGGGCGCGCTGAACCACCGCTGGCGACGGAGGAAACGTGCGGCTCTCGTGGGACAGTGAATCCGTGGAAATGGCTTTGTCAGACATCTGATGTTATAAATTGATTTCCGTTATTTCCGCAAAATCACCCCCCCGTGTCAATCCATGGATGCAGAAACCGCCAAAATAGTTGATTTATCTCGAGCCATCTGCAAATGAGCTCATGGCAAAAAAGGGGCAGGCAGGCTTATGAAACCATCAGAGCCGCGAAACCCGGACCCGGAAAAAGCCGCTCCGATTGGTCGTCGTCGCGGGAATGGCCTGAATAGTCTGCCACGCATTGGTCGCCAGCGTAGTGAGGCTGACGGTCTGAATATAATTGGAACCCGAGAACCAGTTTTTTAAATCGGGCGACCATTCCACCGTAAGAGCCACATCGGTGGCCGCCAAGGATTGCGACCAAGTCAGCTGAAACTGGCCATTGGTTACGGCGGGCTGGAAGGGATTTGGGTTCGGGATTTTCGGCGACAGCCCCAAGGCGTACTCCATCAAATTGGGCAGGCCATCATGATCCGGATCGACGGCGTCACCACTGATGGCGGAATTCGTCAGTTCCGCCGCCGTGAAATTGGCGCGCAACCACGTGTTGATGGGTCGGTCCAAAATCACCGCCGTGGCACTGGCCAGATTGGTAATGACGTAATTGGCGGAGGCAAGCAGGCTGAGCGTGACCGTGGCCTGATTGTTGGTCAGGTTGCCGCCCAGCGGTGATAAATAAATATTCGTGGCAATCATGCCCGCCGCCAGTGTCACGCTGCCCGGCAACGTGGTGTAATCCACGCCCGGCCGGGCGGTGCCGGTAACGGAATAATTGATGGTCACGGGCGCGGCATTCGTGCCGGCGGGCGAAACAATGGCAAAGCGCGCCGGGTTGTTGCCAAATTCGCCGGCCACGGCATCGCTCGCCACAATGGTCACCCCGGGCAAGGGCGGACCCGAACCGTTGCCCACCGGCACAAATTGCACGGCATTGGCGACCACGTAGTTGGTGGTGCCGACGTTGCGGATGGTCACACTGCCTGCGGTGCCGGCATTGAAATTCGTGGTCAGCAGCAGATTCCACACGGAGCCATTGGCCTGTTCGTTGATATAAACCCGGTTGGTGGCACCGGCTGAAATGATGTCCACCGGTATATGGGCATCGCGATAGGCCGCACCGGAAGCGACCCACCACGCATAAACCTGATACTGACCGCTCGCGGGCAAGGTGGGGGTAAAGGTGATGTATTTTGAGCCTTTGCCGGCATTGCCATCCGTCCAATAAGGTCCGCTCGGCAAGGGCCAGCCGCCGGTATTGGAACCCGCACTCCAGCTTCCCACCGTAGTTACCCCGGTGGTGTTGGTCACTGAGAGAATAATTCCGTTCGTTACAGTCACCAGCCCGTTTGTCCAAGCCAGGATCTGACCATCCGCCAGCAATTGCGCGGCGAGCTTTGGATAGCTCACCGACTGCACCGGCACGTTGTCATCAATCGCAAACGCCGCCGCAGTGCCCGCGCTCTGGCTCGTCATCATGAACACCGGTTCCATGCGCACCGAGGCAAAACCCACATGGCTGGCCGACAGGGCAAACGTGCAAAACAGGTTCTGACACTGCGCCGCTTTCGGAATGATGGACCGGTAGCTGACCGGATACGGAAACGGCACCGAGGTGCCAATCCCTCCTTCCGTCACGGAAACCCCATTGACGGCAAACCGCGCATCCGGGTGGCAATCCAGCGTATAGCTCGCCAGCGAAACCGAATCCGTCGCCGCCCGTCCGCCGAGCGCATCGGACAATTGCATCACATAATCACTCACCATCCGCCGCGCTTCGCGCACATAAATCTGATACGGCCACCCGCCGTTGTCCTGGAATTCATCCTTCGCATAACCCCACGTCTGCATATTCGTCCGCACATTCAGCGGCACGTTCGTGCTGGTGGCCAGGTAATACAGCAGGCCGGAAATATAGTTTTTGTGCTGCTGGCAAATGAGCTGTCGCCCGGCATAGGTGTTCGTGGGATACGTATAATTATAACCAATGAAATCCGTGGAAACATCGGCATAGGCGTTGATGTCCGTCTTGCCGTTCGGAATGAGTTGCTGCACGTCAATCAACCGGTTCAACGGCACGGATCCATTGGTCGCCGCGTAGGCGAGGATGTAGCGATGCAACAATTCATAGTTGGTTTCCGCGTAATTGGACGGGGCAGTTATCGCAATCTGATTGGTGACGTTTTGCGTGAGGCACAGCCGGTAGTTATACGTCTGAATCCGGCTGTCCCCCTGCCCGTTCGTGCCGGGCGAACCTGACTGGATGAGCGGCAGCAGACCGCTGGCGGCGTTCCCGGGAATTACGTAGGGATCGCACGGGTATTGCACGGAATTCACCACCACTCCGGCGAGTGATTCGTTGTAAATATTCGTTCCCTCGCGTCCCCACGTGCAACTCACCCCGGCCATGGCCATCAAATCGCCTTCGTAGGTGGTATCAATGAATTCCTTCGCCCGATAGGTCGTGCCATCAGTCATAACGATCTGCGTGATGACCAGGTTGGACATCGTCACCGACGCGAGCTGCTGATTCGTATAAAGGTTCACGCCCGCCTGGGTGAGCATTTGAAGAAACGTCTGCTCGGCCACATGCGGTTCAAACCAATAGACGCGATTGGTCGAACCATACGCCTGCCCGACGCGGGCATAAAACTCCCCGGCAAACCCGCCAATGGACGCGGTATTGCCCACATCCGTCACGCCCAAGCCGCCAGAAGTCATGCCACCAACGTGATTGTTCGCCAACACCAGCGAAACATTCTTCCCCAACCGCGCCGCAGCGACTGCGGCAATCACTCCGCCCGAGGTGCCGCCGTAAACGCAGACATCGGAGGTGATGACATTGGCCGCCCGTAAAGGCAAGCCAGCGAGGCAAAGCCCCCCCAGCAGGAGACAAGTCTGGTGGATAAACCTCCGAATTATAAAACGTGAACAATCCGCACGCTCGATAAAGGCAAAAGGCTGCAACCTGTTCCCCCTCTCCTGGGGGAGAGAGCCGGGGTGAGGGCGAGCGTTACACCAACCGGCCCGCAACTTTGCGCCTTCCCTCTTGCTTTTCGCAAAGCGTAGAAACCATTGAAACCAGCCATGAAAACGGACATTCACAAAATCACTTGTTCAAATCGGCCCCGCTTCCGGCGGCCAATGCAGTCGCACACCATCCCCCGTCAGCAGTTTCTGAAAATCCGCCAGCAATTCCGGCTGGTTGCGGACCTGCCGGGGCACCTTCTTTTGCTCCACGCAAAACGCCGCCAGCGAACCGGCGGCTTCGCCAATGTTCCACTCCACGGGATGCAGCCGGTAGCAGCCATTGGTCAGATGGGTCACGCCGAGATTTTTGCACGCCGGCAGCAGGTTTTTCACGCGACGCGGTATCAGCGCCCCCAGCGGAATCTGAAACGGCAGGGTGCTGCCGTAGGCACCATGATCGCCGGTGGTCGTGATATGCAAATCCATGTGGTACGAACCGATACCGACCGAATCGGCATAGGGAGTGGCGCGTACCGCCGCCTTTTTCAAACCGGTCTCCTGCATTCGCGCCGCCGTGGAAACATGCTGTTCCAGCACCGTAAAATCCGCCTTGATGCGCCGCCCCTCGCGAATGTACGGATACTTGGCCAGCCCATCCGCCGTGCCCACCATATCGGGGCGCAGACGCAACCCTTTCCAGCCGGTGCCACCATCGGGCCGGGGGGCATCGGTTTGCAGCCAATAGAGCAGCGACAGGCTCAGTTGCTTCGCGCGGTTGATATGTTTTTTGGCCTCGGCTTCGCTGACATCGCAAATGAGACCGAAGGAATAATCGTTCTGCGGCCAGTTCACAATGGTTGCATCTCCCCGATAAAACCCGGGCTTGAACTGGTCGCGATCCGCAATGCGCCGGTAGGTGAAAAAGCCCTTGCGACCTTCGGGATCAAACCCAATCTTGCTCGATTCCTCCGATTCAAAAGTCAGAAAATGATACGGCACCTTGTCCGCCGAGGTCTTGAGCGTGTAGTCGCGCCAGAATTGATACTCCGCCGGCCGGTCGATGACATGATCCTCACCCGCCAGATAGTCCATGATGAAGCACATCGTGAACCCCTGCAGATTATCCGGCTGGGCGGCATCCTTGGCATGCGGTTCGCCGGTCTCCGATTTGGCCTCGGCCCCCAGGGAATATTCTGTTCCAGTCAGCGGCAGCAGGTCGCCCTGCTCCGTGGCATCGGCAAAATAGGGTGCGCGCAATACCAGGTCATTGCCCGATGTCAAATCCCGCACCCGGACAGCCTCGACATGATCGCCATTCGTGGCCGCCGAAACCGCCCTGTGCTGCAACAAAATCTGCACCTGGCCGTTGCCCAGATACGGCGCCAGCATTTCGTAAAGCACGGCCAGCGCCACGCGCGGTTCGCCGCCTAGGGCGGATACCCAACAGCGGCCGGGATTAAAATATTTTTGCGCCCGGGCCGCTTCCGTCAGCGGGTAATTGCGGCGGTAATAATCCCGGATGCCCGTGCGAAAGTTTTGATAACTCCGACTGGCCCCCACCGTTTCAATCCATTTGTTCTCATCCGGCGGCACCACCTGCTGGGTGATCTGTCCGCCAATCCAGTCGGTCTCCTCGGTCATGATCACCGTGAGCCCGTTGCGGGCCGCCGCCAGTGCCGCCGCACAGCCGCCCAGGCCGCCGCCAATGACCACGAGGTCGGCGGCCAATTCTTTGGCGCGCGACGAGGGAGTGCCAGCGGAGACCGCATTGGTCTCCGCCGCCGCGGCCGCGCCGGGCGCGGCCAGAATCAACGGAGCCGCCAGCCCCAAGCTCTTAAGAAAATCCCGGCGGCCAAATTTGTTTGCGACATTTTTCATGAATCAAGTACGCCAGAAGATTTTCCGGCGGGTCAAAAAGCTCACGGTCAGCGCCATCAGCAGCGTGATGATCAAGCCCTTGCCAAAACCCCGCCACGGCGTGCTGGCAAATTTGGTCAACAACCCGTCCGCTCCCACGAGGGCGAGCACGGGGGTGATAAAATTATTTATACCCGCGTAGGCGATCATCGGGTTCTGCCCGTTATCAATGAACAGTTGCACCCAGCGTTGTTTGCGAAACACATCAATCACAATGGACAGCCCGATGAAAACACAAATCGCCAGCCCCGCACAGACGAAATAATAACTGAGCGTCGCCTTGTCCTTTTTGATGCCACCCTCATACGGTTCAAAAAAGAGTCCCAGCACCAGCCAGTAAATCGCCCAGGAAAACAGCTTGCGGTAAAGCCGTTCCAGCCGGTTCACCGGCGCGGCCAGCAGTTTCCAGACGATGCCGCACAAGGCAAACGTGATCAGCGTTGCGGGCAACAACCACCGCGCTTCCATGCCAACAAGCAGCACCAGCACAAACGCCAGCATCAGCAGGCCGACCACCGTCATCCGCCATTGGGACGAAGCTTCCTCCTCGGCCGGACTGCCGTTACTCGTCCATTTTAAAATCAGGTCTCCCGCAATGGTGCCGGGAATGACGATGCACAGGTATTGCAGATAATACAGGTGATAGATCCACGACACCCACGGGTCTGGCGAAAACGTCCAGAGATCGTGCACCCACCCGTCCACCGGTTGCGGCATGTTGGACAGGCGGATGGCAAACAGAATGCCCAGCAACCCCAATCGCGGCAGCCATTGGTCGCGTGTTAACATCCAGACCACCGAGCCAAACACCGCCATGTTGGTCAGCACCACAATGATGATATCGCTGCGCCCCAGGCTGAAGCCGGTGCCGTCCGGATATTTTACCAGCACGCAAAACAGAATCGCCGCGAGCCAGCCAGCGCCGCGAACTGCCAGCCTGACAGCGACCGGCCATTTATCCGGCAACCGCGTGAGGATGGGGAAAAAGATGAAAAAGCCCAGCAACGCCAGCCACCAGATGCCGGTAGTGGGATGGGAACTGATCGTGTAGGGGCGGATCGCCTGGACAAATAACGCAAAGAACGCCAGCAGCAAACCGCGCTCCAGCACAAACCAGCCCACCCGCCACGAAAAGCCACCGGCTTGCAGCCGGCGCGACAACGCCAGCGGAAACGCCGCGCCCATGGAGAACAAAAAAAACGGAAATACCAGATCCACCCAGGTAATCCCCGGCAGCGTACCAATCCACTCATGCGCAGGCGGCGGCTCCTGCGCATGATACATCCACGCCGGCAGCGAATGTTCGCCAAACGGCATTTGCCCCGATAGCAGCATGGCGAAAATCGCCAACCCGCGCAACGCATCCAAGGCGAGCGCGCGGCCGCCGGCAGGGGCGTTGAAACTTTTGGTCATGCGATTTTGGTCATGGCTGCTAAATGGCTGGAATCGTCCCCCAATTTTAATGCCTCTAAATAATAAACCGGCCGCGAAAATTCAAAACGCTGGAACCGTTTTCCCCTCTCCTGGGGGGAGAGGGCCGGGGTGAGGGCGGGCGTTATAACAAATTAACAGGCAGTCCGGTCAGACCTTCCCAAACTTTTTCAGCGCGGCAAACGTGCGCTCAATGGTGGCCAATGGCGCCTTGCTGCTCTCATGCTCCACCACATACCACTGCGTGCCGCCCGCGCCCTCGCAGAATTCAAACACGCCCGGCCAGTTGATCTTGTCCTCGCCAATCACGGCTTCCGCGCCGCCGCCGTTGGGCTTGATATGAATGCTCTGCGTGCGACCCGGAAACTTGTGCAGCTCGGCTACGGGTTCAGCCCCGCCGTCCACACAGTTGCTGGTATCCAGTTGCAGGATCACCTCGGCGCTGGTGTTGGCCCCGAAAATCTCCCACGGCAATTCGCCTTCGACCGGATGAAAATCATGCCAGTGCGAATGATAGCCGATGGACAAACCCAGCGGTTTCAACTGCTCCGCCAAGGCGCTGAACTGCGCGCTCTTGTCCAGCCAAACCGCCTTGGTCTTGCCGCTCATGTCCGGCACGATGATGAAATGGTTGCCGATGGTCTGATTGAACTCGATGGTCGCGTCAATCTTGCCCGGCTGAACGTCCTCGTACGGCGTGTGGGAACCGCAGGCCACAATGCCGTTGTCATCGAGCATTTTGCGAATGTCTTTGGCAGACCGGCCCCAATAGCCCGCAAATTCCACGCCGGCGTAGCCCATCTTCGCAATCGCGGCAATGGTCCCGGGAAAATCGGTCTTGCAGGCTTCCCGCACCGAATACATCTGGACGCCCACGGGAATCTTCTTACGCGCCGAAGAGCCGGTGGCACAGCCGGCCAGCCCGGAACCCAGCACCACGCCGGCGGCCCCGGCGGTGGTGAGCTTCAGAAAATCGCGACGATGCATTGGTGGTGATACTTTCATGTTAAATCTTTCAGGCGCGGCGCAGGCCGGGCAAATGCCAGGGTTGGCGGTATTTGACCCCGACCAGCTTGTCCGCCGCATGATCGTCCACGATTTTTTCGCGTTCGCTGTCCCAGACAATCTTGTGACCGGTCCGGTAGGCAATGTTGCCAAGGTGCGCGAGCGTGGAAATCCGGTGGCCCAGATCCAGCGGCAGCACCGGCTGCTGGCGGGATTTGACGCACTCCAGGAAATTCTTCACATGCGGCACGCGCGGGTCGCCCGCCGAATGGCCTTTCTGCGACGCAATGTTCGCGCGCTTCGGCTCGGTGGTGAGCTGCCAGCCCGTGTCGTTGAGAATAATATTCCCTTCGGTGCCGTGCCATTCCACGCCCCAGGAACGCCCGTTCAGGCCGTTGTTCAAACCGGCGCGATGCTCCCAGATGAGCTGGCAACTGGGAAATTCATAAACGGTCACCAGCGAATCCGGCGTTTCGGAGTCGTCATCAAAGATGAACTTGCCGCCGCAGGCCGTAACCGACTTGGGATTCTCCGCCGGCAACCCCATGGAAGCCATGTTCAGCAAATGCACGCCCCAGTCCGTCATCAAACCGCCGGCATAATCCCAAAACCAGCGGAAGTTAAACAGGAACCGGTTGGTATTGAACGGCCGTTTCGGGGCCGGTCCCAGCCAGAAGTCATAGTCCACCCCGGCCGGCGGCGCGCTGTCGGCCACATGGCCGATGGTGGGCAGCCAGTCGAGAAAGGCCCACGCCCGCGCGAGACTGACCTTGCCCAGCTTGCCCGAGCGGATGATTTCCGTGGCCTCAATGATGTGCGGCGCACTGCGCCATTGCGACCCCATCTGCACGATGCGGTTGTAACGGTGCGAGGCTTCCACCATGGCGCGGCCCTCGTCAATCGTCTTGGCGAGCGGCTTTTCCACATAGATGTCCTTGCCCGCCTGTGCGGCCATGACCATCGGCAGCGCATGCCAATGATCCGGCGTGGCAATCAGCACGGCGTCCACATCCTTGCGCTCCAGCACGCGGCGAAAGTCCTTGACCGTGTCCGGCACCTTGCCGCGTTTGTCCTGGCAGATGGCCACGCCCTTGGCGAGTTGGTCGTCATAAACATCGCAAATGACCGCGCACTCCACCTCCGGGTTCAGGAAGAAACATTTCAGATCCCCCTGCCCCATGCCGCCGCAGCCGATGACCCCGATACGGATTTTGTCATTGGCCCCGGGTTCGCCGGCCCGCGCCACCCGGATGAAGGGAGCGCTGAAGGTGCCCGCCGCCAGCCCGGCCAGGGCGGTTTTGCCGAGGAAGTTTCGCCGCGTAATCTTTTGCATAGTGTTTGAAATAAAACTCCCGCCGACAGAGGTCATCCGACGGCGGGATGCGTCAATCCGAGCTCTTACTGGCTGATGACGCGATAAAACCGGGAGCTGCCTCCGGCGGTGGTATCCACATAAGACGCCGTGGCGTCCGTGGCGGTTACCGGCGAACCGATGCTCGTCCAAGCAGCATCGGTGAGGTTGTTCTTGTACTGCACCTGGTACGAGTGATTGTCAAAGGTGTTGTTCCAGTTCAGGGTCACTGCCCCGGGCGCATAGGCCACGCTGGTGATTTTGACCGCCGGGGCCGACGGCATGCCATAACTGATGGCGGTGATGCCATTATTCACATCGAGTGCGAAACCCAGTCCGCCCACCAGCACGCTGGCGGCATTTTCCTGGGAATTGGCATTGCTGGAACCAAAGAACGCCTGATTGAACAGCGACGGCGCATTGGTGTTGCCGCTCAGGAGATAGAGCTGGAAGTCATTCGGGGCATCGTTGAAACCGACACCGCCCAGAATGTTGTTGGTCACATCCACGCTCAAACCCGTCAGATCGTTGGGCACCTGCGTGCCCGCCAAGAAGGTGTTTATAATCGTCCCCGTACCGGCCACCTTGTCATAAGCCACTTCCCGGAGGTTGTAATTATGACCGCCCTTGG
This sequence comes from uncultured Verrucomicrobia subdivision 3 bacterium, assembly GCA_903872345.1. Classification (GTDB taxonomy): domain Bacteria; phylum Verrucomicrobiota; class Verrucomicrobiia; order Limisphaerales; family UBA11358; genus UBA11358. The sequence goes on from CAIQKM010000068.1 coordinate 100,902, forward strand.
CCCAGAAGGTATTGCCCGCGCCGAAGGCGATGCCCAAGCCGGAGAAGCCCAAAGGCGCACCGGTGACACTGATCACGTGCGGCGTGAAATTCACCCCGTCCGTGGTATCAAAGACCACCGCATTGGTGCCATTGTAGGAACCGATGATGATTTCCGTATTCACACCGGCACCGCGCACGGACATGGTATCGCCCCAGCGATCACCGGAACCGCTCGGATCCGCGCCGGTGCTGCCGCCGAAGGCGTAGCCGGAACCCGCCGACCCCACCGAGAGCGAATTCCATTGAATAATGTCAAAGCCGGGACCGGTCAGGGAGAGATTGCAGGAGTACATGACGCCATCATCCGCCACCCCGATTTGATCCAGCACCCAGTTGCCACCCGTGGGCAAACCGGCGCTGCTGAGGTCGCCCAGGTAACTGCCGGTGGCACCGGAAAACGCATGGATCGTGGTATGATCGGCCAGCAGCAGCGTGCCGGTGTTGGTGTCGTACGCCAGACCGCGCAAGCTGTAGCTGGAGCCGTCCAGGAAGGAGTAGATACCCGGCGGCACCGTCCACAATTGCGTCACCACCAGACTGGTGGTCGGAACCAGCAAGGTCAGCAAGGCCGGGGGCGTGCTCGTCGCCGCGCCGCCCACGTTGTGCACCACCACTTGATAGTAGCCGGCTTTGCTCAACGGCGGATTGGTCAGACTGTAGCTGCTGCCGGTCGCCCCCGAGATGTTCGCAAAACTGGCCGGATTGGTGCTCGTGCTGAACTGCCATTGATAATAGAGCGGAATGGATCCCGAGGCGCCGACATTGAATTGCAGCAGGGCAATGTTGGTAAACACCGTCTGGCTGGCCGGCGCCACCGTGATGGTCGGAGCGGTGGTGGCCGGAACGCCGTAGGTGACGGCCTGCAACCCATTGTTTACGTCCAAGGCAAACGCCCGGGGATATTTCAGGACAATCGGCGCGAAATAGTTGCCGTTTACGTTGGCCGAGGCGAAGAACGATTGGGAGAAGAGCACCGGGGCATCCGAGGTGCCCGTCAGTTGGTACAGCTTCAAATCATGATTCACATCCGAGGTGTCAACACCGGCCAGGATGTTGTTGACCGGATCCACCGCCACGCCAATTTGATAGCTCGGAACCTTGGCCGGATTCGGATAGTCCAGCAGCAAGCCGCCCACCTGGCCGACCGGGTCAAAGGAGATTTCATAAAGGTGGCCCAAAACCGATTTGACCCAGAAGGTGTTCCCCGCGCCAAAGGCAATGCCATTCTGGGCAAAGCCAGCCGTCACATTGGTGATGGCAATGATGCTGGGGGTGAAATTGACCCCGTCGGCGGTGGTATAGAGCACCACATTGGTACCGGCGCGGGACCCGAGGAGAATCTGGGTATTGGCACCGGCACCACGGATGGCCAGGGTGTCGCCATAACGATTACCGTCATTGTAAATAATGGATGAACCACTGTCATTGTAGGCCACCGTGGGCGTCACCGAGTTGGAAGGCGCACTCCAGCGATAGAGGAGAGCGGTCTGGCTGTTGCCCACGACCAAGTTAACGGCATAAACTGCGCCGTCATCGGCAACCCCCACCTGATCCGCCGCGAACTGGCCGGTCAGGGGCAGACCCGAGGTGCTCAAGGTGCCGATATTGGTGCCGGTATTGCCATCCAGAATATAGAACGTACCCGAAGTGGTGGCGACCACCAGCCGCTGGCTGTTGGTATCATAGCCCATGCCGCGGGTGGAATCGCCCGAACCCGACAGGAAGGAATAGCCGCTCGCACCGGGCGCGATTTTCCAATTCTGGCTGACCACGGAATTGGTCACCGGCAGGTATAGGCTCAGCCCCACTACGGAACTGGTGGCCGCCCCGTAGGCGTTGGTAACCACCACAAAGTAGAGGTTGGTACCGCCGGTCGTCGTTGTATAGTAGTTGTTGGTATCGACAATGACATTAGTTGTGCCACCGGAAATCTTGTACCAGTTGTACCCCAAAGGCGTCGATCCGCCGGCCGACACAGTCAACGTCTGTGGTGGATACGCGTTCGTGATCGCCCCGGTCAGGCTGGAAATGAGCGGGGCCGAACTGATCACGATGGAATAGGCGCGCAAACCATTGTTCGATTCCAAAACATAAAGAAAATTGGTCTTACCTTGCCCGCCCAAAGCCACGCCGCCGGTGGCATTGCCATTGGCATTGGGCGTGGCAATCTGATTGGTCGCCAGCGTACCGCCACTGGCCGGGAAATTGGCGGTGGAGAAAACGCCCACCGCATTCGGCGGAGTGGGTGAACTTGAGGTCTGCGCCACGGAAAGCAGGTTGGCCTGTGGCGCATAATTAATGAAAGCCGTGTAGTTGGCCGTCAAAGCCGGGGCATTCCCCAGCACGGTTCCAACGACAACGCTCTGGCTGGCGAAGTTCGCAGGATAGGAAACCAGAAAAACATTGTGCTGGATACTGGTGCTGATCGGATTATTGGCCGAACTATTGGTTGCATTGACGCCAGCCTGAACCAGAAAGGTATTATTGGTATAAAACGAAATGGCAAAAATATTGCCCGGCGTGCTGGGCAAGCCCACCGGAACCTGAACTACGGTCGAGGTATAGTTTATGCCATCATACGAATGCAGCAAAATAAAGTTGGTACCCTGCGCACCGACACCGAACAAAACCAGCTTGTTGGCCCCCGTACCGGTCACCGCCATGGTATCCCCAATCCGCTTGCCATTCAAGTAAGTGATCACCGGATCGGTGGCGGAAGATTGATAAACCAAGGCTGGCGTCGCGGTCCAACTCGTCCAAGAATACAATTTGATTGGTGAACTGGAGCTAATGCCGGTGTTGAGCGGCGAACCCAAAATAACTCCATCATCTCCAACCCCGACCTGGTCAATGCCAAGATTGGAACCATTAACACCGGTCGTGCTGCTTAATAAAGTTCCGGCAGTGCCATCATAAACATCAATTATTCCGGTAGTCGCACCGGTTCTCGTTGCCACAAAAACCTGGTTGGATATCGCGCTATAGGCAATGCCACGGTTATTGCCGCTGTTGGCCAGCGAACCGATGCCATTGGTTTCAAACCACGAGGGAATCAAAGACCAAGTTTGCGCCTGGGCCGTGCCGGCCATCACCCCAACCGTCACCAGCAAGGCCAGTACCATCCGGCAGCGAGACCAGACCGAACCCGGCGGTGTTTGATCCTTGGTCGGCGGCAGAGGAATCGGTGATTTTTTGGGGTTGGTTGGTTTCATGATGGTATTGAGTTGTCGGATTTCTGGTTCTGGTTATCTGGTTTGAGACGCAAAATGTTAAAAGCCTGCAATGATGGGGAAGGTCGCCTGCAACCGGGGCAAATCCTGGTCCGGCGAAGATCCCGTCGGGGTATAGTCAAAGCCCGAACCCTGGCCGCTGCCCAAGGTGGCATCCGGAATGGCGTTGCCGGCCTGAATGTTAGGTGAGCGCCACTTCCAATATTCCGAGTGGCCATCGGCAAAACTAATCAGCCCCCCGTTATTATGCCGGCTGGTGGGCAGCTTGTAATATGAAGTGGTCGAATCCCCGAGGTTGAAGCACGGAAATTCATTGTTATCAATGCTGTTGGCGGAAACATCAATGAACACGGAGGCATTGACCGGGCTGGGATTGATGATGGAAGAGAACTTGGCAAAACTGCCGTTGGTCGGGATGCCGTCGCCATTGTCATTCACCCAGTTCATGCCGCAACTGATGGAATAACTGCGGTCCCGCACCACTTTTGAGGTGGTGTCCACCGACAAATCTGACGGGCAATGATAAATGCCCACATTGCCATTGTAGGGGTAAAGCAGGCCGTATTGAATGGCCCAGGCCGAGGTCATCGCCTGCGCGCTCAGTTCGGCGCGGGCGCTGCCGTTCCAACTGCCCACCCCCAGCTTGCTGCCGCCGGTCACCCAGGCATTCGCGCCGCACTGGGCATTGCCGTCGCTGTGATTGTTTACAATCCGGTCGGAGGAGTCGTTCAAATAGATCGTCCAAGCGAGGGTCAACTGCTTGGTGTTGTTCAGACATTGGATGGTCTTGGCCTTTTCCTTGGCCTTGGCCAAGGCCGGGAGCAACATGGCCGCCAGAATGGCAATAATGGCGATGACCACCAGCAATTCAATCAGGGTAAATCCCGCCCGTTTTTTGGTTTCACTCATAATCTGATTCAATCCGGAAAAAATGTTCGCTGTCCTTGTTAATCCAGACGATCCAGCGGGTTGAGGCGATGTTTCCGGCCGGCATGGTTGCGGTTGATGCCAGTTGGTTGGTCTGCGCCTGCTTTCATGGCTGAATCGCTGTACACAGTTCACTTACCTTAATGCTCTCAGCATTTCACCGAACGGCTGAAACCGGAAGAAAAAAGATGTATCCTTTATTGTGTTTTTGTAACAACCGGCGGCGGGTCAGGCAAATTAGCCGCCGCGATTTCAGGCCGCGCCGGCGGCATCAAAAAACCGATTCCGCCCTTATTTTTCAATGGGATAATTGCGTTACCGCCGCATCAATGGCCCGCCCCAGCGCGGGGATCCGCCGGGTGTACGCCACCGGGCTTACCCGGTCGTTGGCCGGAAAATTTGTCCGGCCGGCAAACACCCCGTCCGCGTACCGGTAACCCAGATTTCCCAAAAACGCGATGACGTAATGACGGAAAGGCTTCCCCGGCAAAGAGGTAACAATTCCCGCATCCGATCCATAATTAAATGTCAGCCCCGTCTTGTGGGCAAAAGTCACTTCCGCGCGTTCGTTCAGCGCCCGGATATCCACCCCGTAATCAGCACCTTCCACCACCACATGCCCGTTGGCGGCATTGATCCACCGCGCCGCCACGCGGGACGGCAACCCGGCTTGAACATTGGGCGCCGTGGGGTAGTTGGCCGTGCTCAACCCCTCATTAAAACCCTGATCGCCCAGTAATTGTTTCAAATAGGCCCGCGACGAATCCGAAAGGAAACCCGCCGCAACCTGCTGGCCTTCCGGGCGCTGCCACAATTCCCCCGGACCGCCGTCAATGAGCCACAATAGCCGCGCCACATCGAAGGCCGTCATGTGAATCTGCCCCGGCTGCCAGCCCAAACCGTCGGCCGCGCTGGTGTGGTTGATCTGCAATGTCCCGAGTCCCAATTCGCGAAACTCCACGTTTAACGGCTCGATTTCATGGCGGTCATGCAACATTTTCAACAAGGCGCCGGTGGCATGGTTGTCCGAAACCGTGATCATCGGTTCCAGCCAGTCCCGCACTTTCCTGGGTTCCGGCACCGCCCCCGCAACGGCATAAATATTCGTGGTATTCAAAGTGATTCTTCCCAGGTCCACCATCCGCATCACGTGAAACGCCACCATGAGCTTGAACAGCGAGGCGGGATACGGCGCCATGAACTGGTAAGGGGCCTGCGCGCGCCCTGGCACAATGTCATCGTCCGTCGTCAGCGGCGGATCATTCGTCCAGCCCTTCGTTGAAAGCCGCGCCCCCGTGCGCGAAAACGTCCCGCCATCCGCCCGCTCAATATCCCACCGGCGGAACCGGACGCACGCCGCCCCGGCGCTGAGATCCACCGGCACCACGAGCCCCTGCGGATAATCGCGCGACAGCAAAACATCCGCCCACGCCATCGCCCGTCCGGCCGCGTCCAGTTGAATCACGGCCACATCCACATTGGGCAGGTGCGCCACCGGCGCGGCCGGCCGATGTTGCAGCGCGCTGACCGGGTGTTCCTCATTGCCCGCGCCAAAATCAATCACCTGCTCAAAATGTTGCGCCCGCACCGCCGTCAGCACCGCCGACTCCAGCGGCGTTGGCGCACCCAAGACCGACCATCCGGTCAAGACGCCCAGCGCCAGCAAACTGCGGATCATAAATTCCTTCATCCCCTGTTGTTACAAAATCATAAGAACTGCCACAACTTTTCTTTTTCCATTGGACAAACGTACGATTAACTTCATCCTCGGAAAATCGGAGTATTGAGGCGGATACCATCCGGCCAGAGGCCGGCAACCAGCCGCCCCGGCCCGTAATTTAAGGAAACGAAAGCAAGCAAACCATGAGCAACAACCATATTTCGGCCCCGGCCCAGCCCAAGCGGCTGGTCTCCCTCGACGCCCTGCGCGGCTTCGATATGTTTTGGATTCTCGGCGCGGATGAAATTTTTTACGCCCTGAATGAACTGAGCAAACATGCCTCGGCCGGCATCTTGAGCGCCCCCGCCGCGTTTCTGGCCTACGAACTGGACCACGCCGAATGGGCCGGCTTCCACTTTTACGACCTCATCTTTCCCATGTTTGTGTTCATCATGGGCGTATCCACCGTCTTCTCCCTCACCCGCATCATCGAACAGGAAGGCCGCGCCAGCGCCGTGAAACGCGTGGTGAAACGCGGCGTCCTGCTATTCATCATCGGCCTCATCTATTCCGGCGGGTTTACCAATCCCTGGCCCGACATGCGGCTCATGGGCGTGCTGAACCGCATCGCCATCTGTTACCTCTTTGGCGGACTCGTGTTCTGTTTTTTCAAACCGCGCACCCTCATGGCCATGGCCGTTTCGCTGCTGCTCGGTTATTGGGCCCTGATGGCCCTCGTCCCTTTCCCGGATGTCCGGCCCGAACCCGGCGGCGATGCCGTGATCACCCGCGAAGCCGGCTTTAAATCCGTGTCCCAATTGAACATGGCCAGCACCAACTACATTCACGGCTCCTACGTGCAAGGCGTCACCCTGGCCAATTACATCGACCAGAAATACCTTCCCGGCCGCAAATACGACGGCACCTACGATCCCGAAGGCATTCTAAGCACCATGCCCGCCCTGGTCACCGGATTGCTTGGCATCTTCGCCGGGCTGCTGCTCCAAAAACAATCCGTGCCCGACCGTAAAAAAGTGGTTTGCCTCATCGGTGCCGGGGCCGCCAGCGCCGCATTGGGCTGGCTGTGGAATATCGAGTTTCCCGTCATCAAAAAAATCTGGACCTCCTCCTACGTCCTCGTGGCCGGCGGCTACAGCGCGATGCTGCTCGGCGCCTTTTACTGGATTGTGGACGTGCAGAAGAAACAAACTTGGTGCCAGCCCTTCATCTGGATCGGCATGAACCCCATCACGCTTTACCTCACCAGCAATTTCTTCGGCGGACTGGGTTACGGCAAGCTCGCCACCCGCCTCGCCGGCGGCCCGGTGAAAGCCTTTCTGGACACCCACATCGCGCACGGCTTCGGCGATCTGACCATCGCTTTCATCGCCGTGCTGATCTTCATCTGGTACGCGCGGTTCCTGTATCAGCGGAAGATATTCCTGCGGCTGTAATCGCCAGCTGGTGCATCCCTGTCACCGCCCTCCTGGCTGGTGGTGTCAGGCTGCCAGGCAATGCCAACCCTCTCGGGCGGACCGCGGCTGTCCCAACCGCAGCGTGTGGCCAGGCTTGGTGGCGCCAAAGTATACCCATACTGCATGGGCGGCACAGCGGGAGGACGTGAGAAGTTCAATCCGGCCCGGTCTGGCGGCATGCTGCGGCTGGGACAGCCGCGGTCCAAGCCAGCCGCCCGGATCATTCATAGCGCAGGGCCTCAATCGGATTGAGCGCGGCCGCCTTGTGGGCCGGATACAGCCCGAAGAAAACGCCGATCACCGTGCTGACACCGAAAGCCAGAATGATGGATCCGGTCGAAACGACCGCGTGAAAATCGGCGACGACGCCAACCAGTTGCGCCGCCCCGACACCGCTGAGCACCCCAATCAGCCCGCCCAACAGGCTGAGCGTGACCGCCTCGATCAAAAATTGCAGCCGGATGTCGCCCGGTTGCGCCCCCACGGCAATGCGGATGCCGATCTCCCGCGTCCGCTCGGTCACGCTCACCAGCATGATGTTCATGATGCCAATGCCGCCAACCAGCAGGGAAATGCCCGCCACCGCCCCCAGCAGCAGCGTGATGATCCGGGAAACCGAATTCACGGTGTCGGCAATTTCCTTTTGATTGAAGATGTTGAAGTCATCGTCCTGGCCGGCGGTCAGCCGATGCCGCTGGCGGAGCAGGCTGGTCAGTTGCTGTTGCGCCGCCTCCATCCGCCCGGCGCTGATGATCTGGAGGTTCACCGAGCGCAGGTACTTGTCGCCGGTAATCCGTTTCATCGCCGTGGTATAGGGAATGATGATGCGGTCGTCCTGATTCTGGCCGCCCATGCCCGCCCCCTTGCTCTCCAGCAGACCGATGATGACAAACGGGATGTTCTTGATCCGCACACTCTGGCCCACCGGATTCAGCGGGCCGAACAATTCATTCGCCGTCTTGGACCCGATCACCGCCACCTTGACCGCGCCGCGCGTGTCCCGCTCCGTGAACATGGAACCGGCCGACAGTTTCCAGTCCCTGATTTTCAAATAATCGGGCGACTCGCCCACAATGCTCGTGGACCAGTTCCGCCCGTTGGCAATGGCCTGGGCGGTCGTGGAAATTTCCGGACTCATCGCCACCACGTCCGTCACCTCGCGGGCAATCGCGGCCGCATCCGCCAGCGTGATCGTGCTGGCGCTGCCCAGACCGGAGTTCACGCCGCCGGAATGTTTGCTACCGGCAAACACCGTCAGCAGGTTCTGGCCCAGCGCGGAAATCTGACTCGTAATCCGCGCCTGCGCGCCGTTCCCCACGGCCACCATGGCCACCACCGAGGCCACGCCAATGATGATGCCCAGCGCCGTGAGGCTGGAACGCAGCTTGTTGCGCCGCAAGGCGCGCAAGGCAATCAGGGCCGTCTGGCCCGACCGGACGAAGATAATTTGAATCAAGGCAAACATAAGCATCAGCCCAAACGGGCGGTTTGTTCGGCGTCATTGAGCGTGGCCAGTTCCTGCCGGGCGGTGCGCCGGTTACCGTTCAGCGTGTCACTGATCACCTGGCCGTCCCGCATCACCACGATGCGTTTGCAATACGCGGCCACATCCAGTTCGTGCGTGACCATTACGATGGTGATGCCCGCCTCGTTCAATTCCTGAAACAGGCCCATGATTTCGATGCTGGTGCGCGTATCGAGATTGCCGGTCGGTTCGTCGGCCAGCACCAGTTCGGGACGGTTCACCAGCGCCCGCGCAATGGCCACCCGCTGCTGCTGACCGCCGGACAACTGGCTGGGATGATGCCCGCCCCGGCTGCCCAGCCCGACTTTCACCAAGGCTTCCGTGGCGCGTTGCCGCCGTTCGCGCAGGTTCACCAGCGGCTGGGTGTAAAACAGCGGCAATTCCACGTTGTCCAAGGCCGAGGTGCGGGACAGCAGATTGAAACTCTGAAACACAAACCCCAGCTTTTTATTCCGCAGCTTCGCCAGCTCCCGGCGGTCCAGACCGGCCACCGCCACGCCATCCAACCGGTAACTGCCGCCGGAGGGCTGATCCAGGCAACCGAGCGTATTCATGAGGGTGGACTTGCCCGAACCGCTCGCGCCCATGACGGCCACGAATTCGCCGCGCTGGATGTCCAGCGTCACGCCCCGGACCGCCTTCACTTCCACCTCGCCGGTCTGGTAGGTTTTCACCAGTTCGCGGAGTTCGATGACAGGAGTGTTCATAATATCCTCACGGGCTGGCCGGCGGCGGACCGCCAAAGCCGCCGCTCTTGGTTTCTCCGGCAAGGTTCAGCGTCACCACCGGCGTGGTTTCGCCCAGCCCGTCCAAAATCTCCGTGTTCACCCCGTCCGTGATGCCCGCCTTCACCACCAGCGGCTTGAGCTTCTGGCCATCGGCACCGGTGGTGTAAACCAGCCGCTGATTCCGCTCCAGACGGGCCGGCGGGGCGCCCTCGTAAACCGCCTTGTCGGGCGGGGTATAACGCAGGGCCGTATTGGGAATCTTCAGGGCGTTGGTGCGTTCCGCCACCATGATGGACACATCGGCCGTCATGCCGGGAAACAGCTTTTGCTCCGGATTATCCACGGAAATGATGGTCTGGTACGTCACCACATTTTGCGTGGTGGTCGGCGCTTTGCGCACCTGGGTCACCGCGCCGTGAAACACGTCGTCCGGAAAGGCATCCACCGTAAAATCCACCGCCTGCCCCTCGCGCACCTGGCCGATGTCCGCCTCGGAAACATCCGCCTTGATGTTCATCTTGGTGATGTCCTGCGCAATGGTGAACAAAATCGGCGTGGTCATGGCCGCCGCCAGCGTCTGCCCCAGATCCACGTCCCGGGCGATGACAATGCCATCCACCGGCGCGGTGATTTTGCAGTAACCCAGATTCGCCTGCGCGCTTTCCAACGCGGCTTCCTTGATTGTCACCGCCGCCTCCGCCTGCGCCAGTTCCGCCGTGGCCTGGTCCAGATCCAGTTGGGAGGCCGCCTTGAGCGGCACCAGGATTTTCTTCCGCTCCAGATTCTGATGCTTCAGCGTCACCTCCGCCCGGGCGCTGGCCAGATCGCCTTCGGCCTGCCGCAACGCCGCCTGGTAAACCGTCGGGTCAATCTCGGCCACCAACGCGCCCTTTTTCACCGGGGAATTGAAATCCGCGTACAGCGCGGAAATTTTACCGGACACCTGACTGCCCACATCCACGCTGACCACGGCGCTCAACGTGCCGCTGGCCGTGGTGCGCTCGACAATCGTTCCCCGGGAGGCCGGCACCGTTTCGTAACGGGCCACGCTGCCGGACGGTTTGCAGCCGGCCAGCAGACCAAGGCCCGCCACTAGCGCCAGACAGGTGGCCCGGTCCCGTTGATACCAGAATTTTTGCTCGTATTTGAATTCAGTTTTCATGACATGTGATGGTTATTTCCAGCCGCCGCCCAGCGCCTTATAGAGTGAAATCCGGCTGGCCAGCTCGTTGAATTGCGCCTGCAGCAACCCCTGCCGGGCCGCGTAAAGATCCTGCTGCGCAGTGAGTGTATTCAGATAAGTGTCATCGCCCTGCCGATAGCGCGTGCTGGCCAGGTCATAACGTCCCTGCTGGGCCGCCACCAAAACCGCCTCCTGCTCCGTCTGCCGCGCATAGCTGGCCGTATCCACCAGGGCGTCGGACACTTCGCGAAAGGCGGTTTGAATGGCCTTTTGATAGTTGGCCACCTCAATCCGCCGGCTCACTTTGGCGGCATCCAAATCGGCCAGATTCTGGCCGCCGGTGAAAATCGGCACGGTGATCTGCGGCGAAAAACTCCACACCCCGGTGCCCCCGCCAAACAATTGGGACAGTTGCGAACTGGTCGTGCCCACCGAAGCCGTCAGCGAAAGCGACGGGAAGAACGCCGCCCGCGCCGCGCCAATGTCGGCATTGGCCGCCTTGAGCGTATGCTCCGCCTCCAGAATATCCGGCCGCCGTTCCAGCAACTCGGACGGCAGCCCCGCCGGCAGATCCGCCAGCAGGCCGCTGTCCGACAACGGCCGGGCCGCCGGCAAATCCGCCGGCAACGGTCCGCCAATCAGCAGGGTGAGATCGTTCACCGCTTCCGCCTGCTGCCGTTGATAGGTGAGCACATTGATTTTTGCCGTCGCCACCTGCGCCTGGGCCTCGCGCAAATCCAGTTCGCTGCTGGCTCCGGCATCAAACATCGCCTGGTTGAGGTTGCAAGATTCCTGCACGGTCTGTAGCGTCGATTGCGCCAGTTGAATCTGCTCCTCCACTTCACGCAGAGTGAAATATTCCGTGGCCACTGCCGCCACCAGCGTTACTTGGGCGCTGCGCCGGGCCGCGTCGGTGGCAAAATACTTTTCCAATGCCTGCCGGTTCAGACTGCGCACCCGCCCCCAGAAATCCACCTCGTAAGCCACCGTGCCCAAACTTGCATTCCATTGCTCGGCCGTAACTCCGTCGGCATGGGAACGAGTGTAGCTGGCGCTGCCGTTCACCGTGGGCAACGAGGCCGACCGGGTAATGCGATATTGGGCCCGGCTCTGTTCCACATTGAGCACCGCCACCCGCAAATCCAGATTGTTCGTCAGCGCCAGTTCCACCAGTTTTCTCAGACGCTCATCGGTGAACACCTCCGACCAGCCCAGACTCGCCGCCGAGGGCGCGTTGGTGCCGGTGGCGGCAACGTAACTCCCCGCCACCGGGGCTGCCGGACGCTCATACTGCGGCATCATCGTGCAGCCGGCCGTCAGCAGCGCCGCCGTGAGCATTGAAATGTTTAAGCGTAATGCGCAATTGATTCGCATGACCGGAGTATGCACCGGTTCGCGATTTGCCGGCGGGACTTTGGGATGAGCGGCGAAGCCGGTGAGATGAAACCCAAAAAACGGAGGATGAAACCCCGGCCGGCGCCGGCGGCAAATCAGCGAAATTCCAACTTTTCCTGAATTTCGCGGAGGCTCCGGGTCGTCGGAATGGCCCGGCCATCCTTCAGAATGACCACGCTTTCGCCTTTGAACATGGGCTGCAATTCCCGCACCCGCTCAAGATTCACGATGGCGGCGCGGCTGATGCGCATAAATTGTTTCGCCGGCAATTTGCCTTCCAGACTTGTCAGCGTTTCCCGCAACACATGACTGTCTTTGCCCACATGCACCACCACATAATTCCCGGCCGACTCAATGGAATCCACGTCGTCAATGGCCACAAACACCACCTTGTCATCGGTCTTGATGGCCAGCCGGGTGAGCTGGGTGGCCGGCGCCGAACCGCCCAGCAGGTCCAGCAAACCGCGCGCCGCGGTGCCAGCCTGCCGTTCGGCCAGCAGGGTGCGGGCGCGCTGCACCGCCTCCTTGAACCGCGCGGGCTTGAACGGCTTTAACAGATAGTCCAGCGCGTGCGCATCGAAGGCGCGCACCGCATGCTGGTCGTAAGCGGTCGTAAAAATGACAATCGGCAGTTGCTCCGGCGGCAGTTGCCGCAACAGCTCAAAGCCATCCATGCCGGGCATCTGCACATCCAGAAAAAGCAGGTCCGGCGACTGCCGATTGATCTGTTCCAAGGCCTCCGTCCCGCTGCCACACTCGCCGGCAATTTCAATTTCCGGTTCGTCCCGCAACAAATGCCGGATGCGTTCCCGGGCGAGCGGTTCGTCATCCACAATGAGCGCGCGAATTTTCATGCGATGGGCCGCCGGACCGGGGCCGGACGAAAGGGAATGGTGATGGTTACCGTCCAGCCGCCCATATCACCGGGGCCGGCCGCCAGTGATTGGCCGGAGCCATAAAGCTGCTGCAGCCGCGCCTGGGTGTTGGCCAGACCGATGCCCGAACGGGCCGGCTTGTTTTCAGCCCGCACCGCCGTATCCGCCGGTGCCGTTTTGCCGCCATTGTCACTGACTGACAGCACCAGTTTGCCGTCCGCCTGCCGCGCCAAAATTGCAATCGTCCCCGCGTCAGAACGCGACTCCACCCCGTGCCGGATGGCATTTTCCACGATGGGTTGCAATATCAGCGTTGGCACCGCCGCGCCCAGCGATTCCGAAGCGATGTTCTGTTCCACCCGCAGCCGTGCGCCAAAACGCCGCTGTTCAATGGCCAGATAACGCTGCAACAAATCCAGTTCCCGCGCCAGGGAAACCTCCTGCTCATCCGAACTCTCCAGCGAGGCGCGAAACAGTTCGCTCAGGTCGGTGATCATGTCGTCCGCCGTTTCCGGACTCGTATGCACCAGCGAAGAAATCGCGTTGAGCGTGTTGAAAAGAAAATGCGGGTTGATTTGCATCCGCAACGCCTGCAGCTTGGCCCGGGCGAGATGCGCCTCCAGTTCGATGGCCTGCCGCTCGCGTTCCTGCGAGCGACGGAAATGGGCAAACGCCAGGCAGCCGCTCAGCGTGGCCAGAAAAATGATGATGTCCGGCACGGCCCGGAAGCCGGGGGAACCCGGCTCGTGCCGCGCCTCGGCGGCGTCACCGGCCCGGGGCTGGGGTGGCTCCGGCATCGGCAGAAAAGTCCGGTACGCCACCTGGCTGAGCAGCACAACCAGCGCGCACGTTGCCACATGAATCCCGGCCTGGGCGGCGAACCGGGATCGTTCCAGGGGAAACCGCAGGGAAAGCCAGACTATCACCGGCAGAAAAACAATCCAAAGCACCCAGAATGAACCCGCCCGCCACAGCGCCACCCGCCAGGATTCCGAATCCACAATCACCCCTTGCACCGCGAGCATGCTCACCAGCCCCAGCCACAAAACCAGCGCGATCCACAGCGGCGTGAACCGGTGTTTTCTTGCGCCAATGCCCGCGGGAGTCATCAAGGATTTCAGCATAACCTGCCCCGGAACAACATTCAAACGATCAAATGTATCCGAAATTCACCGGCCCAAAACCGGGGGTGTCGGCCAGATTAAACCACCCGTGAAGGGTGCGCCGCATCATTGGGATGATTTCCAACAAACCCGGGATGAACTGCGTTTCCGCCGGGATGAATCACCCGGCAGACTTTCATCGCCATCGTCAGCTCAAGGCAGACAGCTCGTCTCCAAAAACTTTTGGTACGTGCTGCGCAGTCCCACCACGTCGTTGTGCACCATGTCGGTATGGATAAACACCAGCCGGTTCGAGCGCAGGATTTCCGGCGTCATCGCCGCATCTTCGCCCGCCCAGTAACCGGTGCCCGCTGTCTTCAAGGAACCCATCAGCTTTTCGGTTTCCTCCTTGGTGCCGCCGTGATCGGTGTAGATGTCCAGCAACCGGCCGTTATAGGTCTGCTGCCACGCTACAAAATAGGGCGTACTGCCATACAAGGCGTCAAACAGCCACACCTCCTTGATTTTGTCCGCCAGCCCGCCATGATCCAAAATCTCGCCCATCACATGATACCCGCCGCTATGGCCGGAGATGATGATGTCGCCGATCTGAAACTGATTCGTCGCCAGCAACGGCGACAGGCGCAAGGCTCCGCCCACTTCCGCGATAAAGTTTTTAAACCCGTTCGTATCCTCCAGTTTTCCACCAAAGGAATCCGGCGCGTTGTATGGTCCTTCCGGCACCACCAGAATGGCATTCCGCCCGCACGCGGCAAATTGCTCGATCAACTTGTACTCCGGCAGGGTGCCGGCCACCGTGTGCATCCAACCGTGAAAGTGCACCACCAAATCCACCTTTTCTCCGGGCCGAAACGTCTTGGGAATGAAAATGGCCACCGTGCTGTTGTGGTAGTGATCCGCCGCCGAATAAAGTTGCCCATGATAGGTATGCCCCGCCGCCCGCGCCGGATGCGGAAAGGGCGCGCTCACCAGTTGCGTCATCACCAGTTGTCCCAGCGCCGCATACTGTGCCATCGGCAGACCATCGGAACGCCCGCCAAACTTGGCCAGCATTACGGCGATCGCATCCAGCTCATCCCGGCCACTCAGGCCGGGCGGCGCAGCGTACCGGTTAAGCATCAGGCTGAACACCAGCTTTTCCCCGACCGCCGTAGTCACATAACCGGACAGCGAATTCACCCACCGCAACGTGCCGGTCTTGGCCCGGACATTTCCCTCTGCCGGCGTGCCCTTCATCCGGCGGCGCAACGTGCCATCCACTCCCGCAATCGGCAACGCGTTTAGGTAATTGCTCCCCTCCCGATGCGTCGCCATGAATTTCAGCAACGCCACCGTCAGTTCGGCCGAAGTCAGATTGTTGCGCGATAACCCGGAACCTTCCTCAAAATGAACCTCGCCCGCCGGCAGACCATTGGTCCTCAGAAAATGTTGCAAGGCGGCCACGGCCAGATCTTCCGAGGTGGTCCACGGAACCGTGTCGGCCGACCGGAGTGATTCCCCCGTGTGCTCAAAAATCAAATCCGTCTCCAGATTTTGGGATGGCTTCATGAAATCATGCACCAGGTCGCGCAACGGTGGCGACAGCACTTCCCCCAGTTTGATTCCGCCGGTCGGGCCCGCCGCCGGCCAGGTGATGTCCCGCGCGCCGCCTCCGACCGCAATCCCCTGCCGGATCAACGCCGCCTTCAACGCCGTCGCAAACCACCGCGCCGGCCTTGGCACCGCCACGTCCAGCACCTCCGGTTCACCGCCCGCCGGCAACACGCCCAGCAGATGAACCGTCTCGCTGTCCGGCAAATGATGGGTTTCCAGATGCCGTGCCGCGCCATTCGTCAGCGTGACGGTCTGATTGTCAAACACCAGACCAGTGCCGGGTTCCAGTATGGTCACCTTGCATTTGTCCCCCGGCATCGCCCCCGGCGTCACGCGCACTTGGGTGTAATTATCTTCCAGTGTCAGCGCCGAAATCTCCGCCCCTTCGGAATCATCTCCATCCGCCACGGTCCAGCCCGAGCCCGCCGGCGAACTGTGCAAGAAAGTCGCGTCCCCAATCACCGCCCCCGTCACCTGCCGCACTCCGGCCTTTTTCAGCACCGCCACAAAGGGATCAAACAGTCCCCAGAAATTGGTTCCCATCCGCCGCATATTCCAGCTCGGATCGGCCCGGCCGGACACGATCAAATCTCCCGCCACCACCCCATTCGCATCCGGCGCCGCCGTCACGAACACCGGCGTGGCGATGCGATAATCCCCGCCCCACCGGTCCAGCGCCAGCGCGCCCGTGTAGAGTTTACTGTTGGAAGCCGGGCTCATCAGCCGGTCGGGATGATCTTCAAACAGGGTCGCCCCCGTATCCAAGGAAACAATTTTGACACCCCACAACGCGCCGCCAAAACGCGGCTGCTCCAGGCGGGCGGCGATGGCGGTGCGCAGGCCGGCCGGACTGCCGGCGGCGGCATCCTGTCCGTGCACCACCCCGGTCTGACCACAGGCCAGCCCGGCCAATAAAATCATGGCGAGGCGGCAAAAAAAATGAGCCCGCTGATGTTGCGGACGGCTAATGTTCCCCTTCATGCGGAGGAATCTAATCGCTCCGGGCGGCGGCTGGCAAACCGAATCAGTCGTGAACGCAATTCATTTTACCATTCAAGTTTTTATCCGCCAGTCACCCATCTGTGGTAATTGACAGTCCCCGCCGCTGTGATAGCGTGACGACTGTGACCGGAAAACTTGCTGCCGGGCCCCCAACCCCGGAGGCCGTCATCTTTTTCCGCGAAGTCGCATATTAAGGAATAAATTATGATCATTGGTGTACCGAAGGAAATCAAACAGCAGGAATATCGTGTCGCCTTGCTTCCCGGCGGAGCCTACCAGCTCACCAAGCGCGGCCATCAGGTGCTCGTGGAGCGCGGCGCCGGTGTCGGTGCCGGTTATGCCGACGCCGATTACGAACGCGCCGGCGCGCGGCTCGTGGATTCCCACGCCGGCGTCTTTGCCGAGGCCGACCTCATCATCAAGGTGAAGGAACCGCTGCCCTCCGAATATCCGCTGCTGCGACCCGGCCAGATTCTGTTCACCTACCTCCATCTCGCGGCCAGCAAACCGCTCACGGAAGCGCTCATGAAGTCCGGCGCCACCTGCATCGCCTATGAGACCATCGAAGTAAATCGCCGGCTCCCGCTCCTCGAACCGATGAGCGAAATCGCCGGCCGCATGAGCGTGCTGGTGGGCGGCTATTTCCTGGCCAAACATTTTGGCGGCAGCGGCGTCCTGCTCGGCGGCGTGCCCGGTGTGTTGCCCGGCAAGGTCGTCGTGCTCGGCGGCGGCTCCTCCGGCATCAATGCCGCCCGCATGGCCCAGGGCCTCGGCGCGGATGTGACCATTCTCGAAGTGGATCTGGAACGCATGCGTTTCCTCGACATCACCCTCCACACCGCCCACACCCTTTATTCCAGCGAGTCGCATCTCATGGAATTGCTCCCCGAAGTGGATCTGCTCATCGGCGCCGTGCTGGTGCCCGGGGCCAAGGCCCCCAAGCTCATCAGCCGCGAAATGCTGCGCCACATGCGCCCCGGCAGCGTGCTGGTGGATATCGCCATTGACCAGGGCGGGTGCGCCGAAACGTCGCACCCCACCACGCATCACGACCCCGTGTACGTGGAGGAAGGCGTCACCCATTACTGCGTTGCCAACATGCCCGGCGCCTACGCCCGCACCGCCACGCAAGCGTTGACGAATGTCACCTACCGCTATCTGGAAACCCTCGCCGACCTCGGTCTGGCTGAAGCCTGCCAGCGTCAGCCCACCCTCATCGGCGGCATCAACGTCATGGCCGGTCAGGTCACGCATAAAGCCGTGGCCGAAGCCCATGGTCTGCCCTTGATCAAACCCCTCGGCGCTTGAGCAGCATGGACGAGCCGGAAACATTGCAGCAGTCGGAAGTCAATTACGTGCGCTGGCGCGGACGCCGGTTGCTGTACTTTGCCGGCTGCGATTATTTCCGGCTCGCCCAGCATCCTGCCGTCCTGAAGGCGGCGGCCGACGGATTGAAAAAATTCGGACTCAATGTCGCCGCCTCCCGGCTGACCACCGGCAATAATCCGGTTTACGCCGACTTGGAAACAGCGCTGGCGCGCTTCTTCAAGGTGGAAGCCGCCACGCTCCTTGCCAGCGGCTACCAGACCAGTTCCGCCGTCGCCCAGGCGCTGGCGGGAGATTTTACCCATGCCCTGGCCGACGCGCGCGCCCACCCCGCCCTGCTCGATGCCGCCCGGCACCTGGGCTGCCCGTTGCAAACCTTTAAGCATCGGGAGGCGGAAGATTTTCGCCGCGCCGTTTCCGCCTGCGGCCCGGCGGCAAAAATCATTCTGCTCACCGACGGCATGTTCTCGCACGACGGCTCCGTCGCCCCGCTGAAAGCTTATCTGAAAATCCTGCCCCGCACCGGTCTGCTACTCGTGGATGACGCCCACGGCGCCGGCATCTTAGGCAGCAATGACCGGGGCACGCCCGAACTCGCCGGCATTCCGCGCCAGCGCGTCGTGCAATGTATCACTCTCAGCAAAGCCTTGGGCGCCTATGGCGGTGCGGTACTGGGAACGCACCAATTGCGCGAAAAGATTTTTACGCGGGCACGGTTGTTTGTGGGCAACACTCCCCTGCCCCCTCCGCTGGCGGCGGCCGCTTTGCAGTCGGTTAAAATTCTGACCAAACAGCCCGGCCTGCGCACGCGGCTGCATAAAAACTCGGCCTACCTTAAATCTGTCCTGCGGCAGGCGGGCTTTGAAATTTCTGACACCCCCGGACCCATCGTTCCGCTGCATGATTTGTCGGCAGATGAAATTGCCGATCTGAGGAAACGCCTGCTCAAAGCCGGAATTTATCCGTCCTTTTTGAAATATCCCGGCGGCGCGACCAACGGTTACTATCGCTTCGTCATTTCCAGCGCCCATACCCGCGACGATCTCGATCTGCTCGCGTCGGTTTTGACAGATTTTAAAACAGGCGCAGCCTGACACTGCCCGCAAATCCAGAGCCGTGACATCTTCAATACCGCTCGCAGACCGGGTTTTCTCCGCCATTGGTAAATGGGTGGCGGGGTGAGGCGGGGCTCATCTTTTTAGCCTCGACGGCTCTGGCAGGCATGTGCCTCTTTAAAACCGTCCGGTGCCGAACCCCTCCACAATCGGCCGGGCCACCGCCGCGATCAGGTCTTTTTTCTCCGAGTGTCCCGCCGTAAAAATCACCAGCACAAATTTCGCGCCGTTCGGCAATTCCACATAGGCGGCATCATGCCGCACCGCGCTCATCCAGCCGCCCTTGGACCACAGCTTCGCATCGGCGGGCAAAGCCGGTCCGATGAATTCCGTCGCCTGCCGGTCCGCATTGTCGGTCCGGGTCTGATCCCGTTTCAGCAATGCCATCATCTCCTCGCTCCGCTTGGCGGTAACACACTTTCCCGTGGCAATCTCCGCCAGCAGCCGGGCCGTGGCCTCCGTCGTGAGAAAATTGCGCGGTGATTTATATTCCTCCAGCACCTGCTGATCCCGACCATAAGGCCCTTCCCACCACGTCTTCTTGCTCACATTGATGCCGGTGTATCCCTGCGCGGCAAAATACCGGTTCACCGCCTCGCGCCGTTCGATCCATTGGGCCATTTCCACCGGACTCAGTTCCGGCCCGCTGGTCGTGCCGGACAGCACATCCAGCACATAGGCCGTCGCCTCGTTCCCGGAATCCACAATCATGTCCTTCATCGCCCGGCGCAGTTCGGCCGTGTCCGCGAGACGGCCATCCTCCATCCACCGATGCGCGGCGGCCAAATAAAACATTTTCACAATGCTGGCCGGATAGGTCGGCTCGACCTGGCGATACCCCGCCGACACCGGTTGATCCGCCCGCTGCAAATCCACCACCGTGATCGCCAGTTGCTTGGCCGTCAGCCGTTTGTCCGCAAAATCAGCCAGCGTTTTCTCCACCGCCCGGTCCGCCAATGCCTGCAATTCGCCGGCGCGCGTCGTGAATTCATCCTTATTCATGCCGGAAAAAATAACACCCGCGAATTGCAAGGCGAGCCCTATCTGGTGACCAAACCGGAAGCAGTAACCCGCCGAACATTTCGATGGACGCGATATGTCGCCGCCCAAATGAGTTCATGAGCGCGGGATTTTTAACCTACGGGCCTGGCGAAGCGAGCGGAAATCGAGTACGCCATAGCCCTCGGGCGCATCCTGCCTGCCACTGCCCTCAATCCATAACCATGATATGGCAGCCAACCGGTCGCACGACGGCCTATCTCCCTCTCCGCCATTGATAAATGGGGGCCGGGGTGAGGTGGCGCTCAGCTATTCAGACCAGGGCATTGTCACGATGCGCCCATTACTCCCCACCCTTTCAATCTGGCAAAAGTGTTTATCTATGACGTGGTTGTGGTATTACGACATTGACAATTTGGCTGATCCCCGGAGAATCGCGAACAGGAAGATGCGCCAAATCAAAGGCAATCAGGCGTCATATGCAGATGACCGTACCATACATTCTGATCAGTGGGCTGATGTTCGCGCTGGTATCAGTTTTTGTAGCGTTTCGCATGCGCCCCGCCAAACCGTCCCGCCGCGGGCTGGCGATGGCAATATTGCCACCGTTAGTGATGCTGGTTTTGTTTTATTCGCTGGCCATTCACATTCATTGCCACTTTGGAAAATGGCCGGCAGGCATGGGTGACCGGGACTTTCCGCCATCACTCGTTTTTCACGAGCACCTGTCAGATTTCAGTTTCATGGGGTTGCTGCTTTTCAGCGCCTATGTCTGGCCGTTGGCGTACGTGACCTGTGCCGTGGTTCGCCGCTGGCGGGCGGCCTTGTACTATTTGGGGATTTATGCGCTGACATTTCTGGTTTGCTTCGGCACAACCTTGCTTGCGCCTGGGTCGTTTTGGGATTGGTGGTTGGATTGAAACGATGAGCCTAATGGATCATTTTGCAAGTGGGTTGCACGCATTAAGCGCAAGCGAATCGCGGCGTTCACGCCGCTGCATCGCCCGAGAGAATGGTGGACTGGACATCGCCTGCGACATGGCCAGTTGGACGATAAATCGGGCTGAAGCCTATGGTCCGTTAATTAATCGCCCGATCCTCAATGAATCATCATGAAGCGTATTCTCAAAATTTTGACGGTCGCATCGGCAATAGCTTTTTGTTTTTTGTGGTTATCTGGCCGGTGAGTTATGAAATGAATTTATCAAGAAACATGGGCAGAGGTAAGCTTGCGCCGAGCGATTCAATACCACTGCCTGCTCATTATCATCTGGGCTTTGAGGAGGGGGGCATGTGGCTCTACACCTATGAGATGCCTTATCGTGGCAGTATCATCGGAATGACGTCCACCAACGATCCGCCGCCATTCAGGTGGTATTGGCATATCGGTTTTTTTGGTTTTGGTCATGAGATCACTTTTGGACACGAACACATGTCAGAGAGGGTCTGCGATTTTCCCGGTATTTATTTCCGCCGGTTTTGGAGGTTTGATGACAATCCGCCCTATACGACCTTGCGGTTGAGTCTATGGTATCCGGTTTTTCTTTCAGCTATTTTGCCATTGTTATGGGCTTTGCGCCGCCGGCGATTAGGGGTTCAAAAATCATGATTGCCTAAGAAAGGTTTGCGTCGTGGCCGTATTGACAATTTTCGTAGTTGCTGGAATATTGCGAAAAGTGAGATGCGTCTTGCTGGTCAGCCCGGACATGACAAGGCGGATTGTCAGCAGTGGGCACTCCATTGTTCATTGGCGACCGAAAGCCGATTAAGGTGAAAAGTATGCAACTAAAATTCAACAAGTACGTCGAGATTCCAGAAACTTGGACGGCGGCTTTTTTCTTTTTCTTCAAATTGTTCACTGCAATCATGGCTGTCTGGTTGCTGGTTTGGCATTGGGTTTTGCCAACGGATCAAACTTGGCGGACGGCCCATGATGCATGGGCTTCGGCTCAATCCGATTATTGGTTCGTCGCTCACCAAATAAGCCTTTTATATTTTGTGTCAGCGTTTTTGTTGGTAATGGGTGGGCTTATTCAGTTATGGAAGCGGTCAGGACTGTCAGCCTGGTGGAACATCGGGTTTGGCATTATTGCAGTAATTATTGGCATTGTTTTATTCGTGGGCGTTCCACCGCCTGATCAGATGGTGGAGATGTTATCCGCCATGTTTTAACCACCCGTTTCGCGGTGCTGGCGCATTTCCAAAAACACAGTGGCCATTCTTGAACAGAAGGGAACAAAGGAATAACCCTTCGTTCCCTTGGTTTCCTTCTGTTAAATCCGCGAACCGGATGATGCGCCAAGCCAAACAATGCGTCTTATGCAGATGACCGTATCCGCTCTTCCTACCTCTATCGACCGGTGGATGGTTCTGGGGCAGTGCCAGGATGTGCCCCTTAACCTCCAAATCTTGTGTTGTGGCCGCCGCCGTGAGACCCCAAAGTTTTTTAAAAAAAGTCATTCCCCGCGGTTGCATTTTTAAAACCTGTGCTATATTAGCCCCGTTGGAAGTTTACATGGTAAGCTTTCCGTCACGGCCAAACTTGCGCCCGGTTGCCCGCCACCTTGCTGGCGAGGCCAGCCGGCCAGCCCGGCTTTGCCCCGGTTCGCAATCCATGTTTGTCCATGTCAAAAAATCCGTCAATCAAGGATCAATCAAGGCAAAAAACCCCAGCAATCAAGGCAGATCAAGGCAAACGCGATATTTTATGCCCACCGGCAACCACATTAATAATTTAGCCTTTAGCCTTCGTGTTAAATCCCCAGCAATCAAGGCAAATCAAGCCTCATCAAGGCAGATAAAAAAACAACGAACATCTCATGGTCGCGCGCCTCTTCCTCCGGCATTGGATGTTGGGCGTTCGATGTTGAGTGTTGGATGTTTGCCATTTCCTCAACAATCAAGGCAAATCAAGGCAAATCAAGGCAAATCAAGGCAAATCAAGGCAAATCAAGGCAAATCAAGGCAAATCAAGGCAAATCAAGGCAAATCAAGGCAGATCAAGGCAACTGATGTTTTTCTTTTGGCCGCGCCCTCCACCGATTAGCCTAGTCTCCCGATATGAAATCCGCCCGCATTGAATTTCCATCCGTGGCCAACTGGAGTTGCCATGGCTGTACGGATTGTTGCCGTGGTTGCTTCCTCGTGCCGCTCACCGAAGCGGATCAGGCGCGGCTGCGGTCGCAGGGGTGGACGGCGGCGGACGGCGTGGATCCGGACACCATGTTTCAGGAGAGCCGGGGGCAGACGTGTCTGGGGCATCATTCGGATGGGGCGTGTGTGTTTCTGGATGCGGCGGGGCGTTGCCGGATTCACGCCAAGTTTGGCGAGGCGGCCAAGCCGCAGGCCTGCCGGCTGTATCCGCTGGCGATTCATCCGGCGGGGGATAAGCTGGTGGTGGGGCTGTATTTTAGCTGTCCCTCGGTGGTGGCAAATGCCGGGAAGCCGCTGCCGGAACAGGCGCCGCTGGTAAAGAAGCTGGCCGCCCTGGTGGTGCCGGAGAATTTCCAGGACATTCCCCCGGCGCCGGTGCTGGCCACCCCCGGCGAATGGCCGGATTTCCTCCGTTTCGTCCACTGGCTGGATGTATCGCTCACGCCGGCGGACGTGCCGGTGGCGTTGAAATTATTACGGTCGTTGCACTGGCTGCGCGGCATTGAGCGCGGCTGTCTGGACCAGATCACCGGTGAAAGTGCGGATGAAATTCTGGACGCGCTGGTGGGCAGCGTGACCGAAAAGGTGCCGGCAATTCCCGGTCGGGCCGAGAAGCCGAGCCGGTTCGGGCGGCTGTTTTTGCGGCTGATGGTGCTGGAACACGCGCGGCAGGTGCGGGTGGAGCAGCGGCGCGCCAGCGGCGCGCACCGCTGGCGCATGTTGGGTGCCGCGTTCCGGTTTGCGCGGTCGGGCGGCTGGACGCCGGATTTGGACAAGGAGTTGAAGCGCGTGCCGTTCGCGGCGATTGAAACGAATTTCGGCCCGCTTTCGCCGGCGGCGGAGGCGATGCTCACGCGGTTCTTCCGCGTCAAGGTGCAGAGCCTGCATTTCTGCGGGCGCGCCTTTCACGACCGGCCGCTGATCGAGGGATTCCGGCATCTGGCGATGCTGTATCCGGTTATCATCTGGCTGGCGCGGTGGTTTGCGGTAAGTGCGGGCCGGACCACACTGACGGATGCGGACGTGGCGAAGGCGGTGTCGCGCGTGGATTATCATCACGGCTTCTCGCCGTATCTGCCATGGCGCACGCGGCTGTTGCAGCAACGGGAGGATGTGGCGCGGCTGTGTGCATGGTACGGACGTTAAGGGATTTCAAATTTCAAAATTTGAGATTTGAAATCGATTTATGGGGCGGGATGGCGCAGAATTCGGGGGAGTAGAAACGCCGGGGTTGCCCGGCTTATATTGATGAATCCTACCGATCTATCGGATGTGGCGGCGGTGGCGGACACCAATGTCGTCACGGTAATGTCCCGCGTCTGGAGCCATTTTTCCAGCCACGGTTCCTCCGTGGGCACACGGCTGATTTTGATCATCTTGCTCGCGGTGCTGGTGCATGTAACGGTGCGCGTTATTCGCAATGTCACGGAATGGATCATCAGCCGCAGCCACGCCCACCAAAGCCCGCTGGACTTCGTTACCCACGCGCCCAAGTTTGTCACGCTCATCCAGCTCATTGCCAGTGCGGTGACGTTTGTAATGTACTTTTTCGCGCTGGGGTTGGTTTTGCAGGAATTTGGCGTGAACCTCACCGGCTACCTGGCCAGCGCCTCCATTCTCGCGCTGGCGATCAGCTTCGGTTCGCAGGGACTGGTGCAGGACGTGGTCATCAGCCTGACCCTGATTTTTTCGGACGCGATGGACGCGGGCGACATGGTGGAAATTGTGGGCACCGTCTCGGTGACCGGCCGGGTGGAGGAAATCGGCCTGCGCTTCACCACGCTGCGAAATTTCTATAATCAGACCGTGTTCATCCCCAACCGCACCATCGGCAATGTCAGCCGGTTTGTGCATGGCGGGGTTTACGCGTTTGCGGACATTCAAGTGCCGGCCGGCGCGGACGCCGCGAAAGTGACCGCCACCGTCGAAGCCGCGGTCAAGGGCATGTGGTCGCAGTTCGGGGCCATCATTCTGGAAGAGCCGGTGCTGGGCGCAGTGGAAACGGCGGAGGGCGGCGGCTGGCAATTCCTCCGCGTTCATTTCAAAATCTGGCCCGGCCAGGGCGGTCTGATTGAAAACACCTTTCGCCAGCAGGTCATTTCCGCCCTGCGAAAGTATGATCCGCAATATGCCGACTGGCAGGTGCCGGTGACATACCGCGCCAAGACGGTAAGCCGGACGGTGTGAGGCGCGCCTGATTTAGCGCGTTTGCCGGTTCCGCGCGAGCTGACGGGCCAGCCGCAGGGCGGCGATCATGCTGGAGGGATTCGCAATGTCTTTGCCCGCGATGTCGTAGGCGGTGCCGTGGTCGGGCGAGGTGCGGATGAAGGGCAGGCCAAGGGTCCAGTTCACGCCTGTGTCGAAGGCCACGGCTTTCAGCGGTGCCAGCCCCTGATCGTGATACATCGCCACGACGGCATCAAAATCCCCCTGCAAGGCATAGTGGAAAACCGTGTCGCCACTCAACGGGCCGACCACATCCAAGCCGCGTTTCTGGGCGGCCCGGACGGCGGGGGCGATGGTGGTAATTTCCTCGTCGCCAAACTTGCCGCCTTCACCGGCGTGGGGGTTCAGACCGCAGACCGCCACGCGGGCGCGGGACAATCCGAGGTCGCGGCAGGATTGCGCCGCCAGTTCGATGGCGAGCGTGATTTTTTCCGGCGTAAGCCGCTCCGGCACGGATTTGAGGGCGATGTGAATGGTGGCGAGAGCCACGCGCAGCCAGCGGTTCTTTTCATCGTGCCCCAACAGCATCATCGCGGTTTGAGTGGTGCCGGCAAGGTCGGAGAGGAATTCCGTCTGGCCGACAAAACCTTCGTGGCCGGCGCGGATGATGGATTCCTTGTTCACCGGGGCGGTGACGAGGGCGTCCAGTTCGCCGCGCAGGCAGCGGGCCGCGCCCTCGCGCAGGGCGTCCACGGCGGCTTGTGCGGCGGCCGGCGAACCGGCGGACAGAGGCGCTGGCAGCAGGGAGGCGGCAGGATTGAGAACAAAAAAACGGCCGGGCGCGTCATAGCCCGCAAACGGCCGAAGGTCCAGCCCGGGGGAGGCATTGGCGCGCAGGGCGAATTGCGGGTCGCCGACAAACAGGTATTTGGTCCCGTCGGCACCGGCTTCGGCGGCCACGGCTTTCAGGGCCACTTCCGGGCCCACGCCGGTCACGTCCCCCAACGAAATGCCAATCCAACCGGTCATAGCAGACAGGTGCCCAGCCAGCTCAATACTCGGTGCGGGTATTGGTGAAGCGGATCACGAAATTCTTCTTCTTCAGGGTGGCCATCCAGTTTTTCTGGAGGGTGGCCTGTTCCTGCGCAGTCAGAATTTTTTCAATGTCTTTGCGAACCTCGGTGAGCGGCCGGTACTGGGCGGGCTTTTTGTCTT
Source organism: uncultured Verrucomicrobia subdivision 3 bacterium (assembly GCA_903872345.1). Lineage (GTDB taxonomy): Bacteria > Verrucomicrobiota > Verrucomicrobiia > Limisphaerales > UBA11358 > UBA11358. Next base: position 127,634 of record CAIQKM010000068.1, read on the forward strand.
CCACCAGCATCAGGTAGCAGGTGTCCGGGGTTTCCAGCACATCGCTCACCTGGCCGCGATTGAGGCCAAAGGCCACATCGGCCAGTTCCTTGCGCAGCACGGAACGCTCCACCCAGCCCCAGTCGCCGCCCTGATGCTGTTGCGAACCTTGGGAATAAATGGCGGCCATTTCCTGGAAGGACGCGCCCTCCTTGACCTTGGCCTGAATTTCCTTGGCGAGGCTGAGCGTAGTCGGATCGGTGGCGCCGGACTTGTTCAGCACGATCATGCGCAGTTTCACCTGATCCTCCTGCTTGTAATCGTCCTGATGGGCGGCGTAGTAATTCTGGACTTTGTAGGGCGATATGACAATGGACTTCTGCACGTTCAGGTTCCGCATGGCGGATTCGATGTACTGGTCGCGCAGTTGCTTGCGGAATTGCTCAAAGGTAATGCCTTGGGCCTGCAAGGTTTTGATGAGGCTGGCGCGGTCGCCAAAACGGTCGCGGATGCGATCATGCACGAGTTGGTCCACCACGCCGTCGGGCATCACATAGCCGTCCACCTCGAAGCTGTGGAGGATCAACTGGCGCTCAATGAGCTGGTCCAAGCTGTCATTCAGGGTTTCGGCGTATTTTTGGCGATAGACATCGGGCTGATCGGCGTACTGACGGCGGAGGGATTGCAGGGCGGGCGCGGCGAAATCTTCCACCTCGGCATAGGTGATGGAGGTGGCATTGACCACCGCCATGATGCCGTCGGCCATTTCGGCCCGCAGAGTGAGGGCGGTGGCCAGGAAAAAGGGCAGCACGGGGATTAACCGGGACAAATTCATTTGCGCCATGCTAACAACCGCTGGGAACAGGTCAAGCGGTCTTGACGGGAACGGGAAACATCCCCCCCCAACGCCGAACACCCAACATTCAATCCAATTACCTTCCGCGAGGGTGGTTTAAGAAATATAAGAGAGTCCCAAGGATGGCGGCGCCGACCAGGGCCACGGCCACGGCGGACCAGAAAAAGCGCCTTTGTTTCCGTCGGAAAGCACTCCCGCCCATGCCGGCGAAGAGGTAATAGCGTTCATGCTTTTTGGGACGGTTGAAAAACATCGGGCAAAAAAGTAACAGGCCGGGCGGGACAACTCAAGCCTCGTGCTTGCGGTACAGGGGGGAATTCCGCTAACGTCTGCGCCATGCAACAGCTTGAAGATCATTTGGGCGATATCATCGGCAAGGCGCGGGCCATGAAAAACGTCACTCCGACCGCCGCCGCCGCCGCCGCCGCCGGCTTGTCGGAAACCGAATACACGGCGCTGGAAGAAACCGGCAAATCCGCCAAGCGGCCGAATCTGGCCGCGCTGGCTCCGCTGCTGGGACTGAACGCCGCCAAACTGGAAGGGATTGTCAACGGCTGGAAGCCGGCCGCGCAGGATTTGAGCCTGTGGCGCGAAATCCGCGTGATCACCACCACCAGCGAAGGCACCACGGTGAATTGTTATCTCGCCTGGGACGAAGTAAACCGCGAGGCGGCTTTGTTTGACACCGGCCTGGACGCCAAGCCCGTGTTGGATATCATCGCCGCAGAAGGTTTGGATCTGCGCTTTATTTTCATCACCCATTCCCACTATGACCATGTGAACGCGCTGGGCCCCATCCGGGCGGCGTGTCCCAAAGCCAAGGTGCGGTCCGGCTCCAAGAGCGCGCCGGTGGATCAGCGGAACAAGCCGGCGGAAATCATACCCATCGGCGGTCTGCGCATCACACACCGCGAAACGCCCGGGCACGCGGAAGACGGCGTCACCTACATTGTCGGCAACTGGCAGGAAGACGCGCCGTCGGTCGCGATGGTTGGCGACGCCATCTTTGCCGGTTCCATGGGCAGAGGCAATCCGGACGGCGAGCTTGCCCGTACGAAAGTGAAGGAACAGATTCTCTCACTCCCCCCGGAAACGTTGATCTGCCCCGGCCATGGTCCCATGACCACGGTGGCCGAGGAAAAAAAGAACAATCCGTTTTTTTGAGGCGGTTCGGGCGGGGATGGTGAATGGGAAACCTCCACCATCCCTCGCGAAGGCGCCAGACCATTTGGCGGTTGCATAGGGCTTGCCCCCGGGCGAAAGCAGAACCGGTCTGGCTGCTCACCAGGGACAACCCGCGTCAACCAGCGCTCCGTCCTGACGCAGCGCTTACTTTTTTGGCAGCGGAACCGCCCCCTCCAAACCCGTTCCGATGACATTGTTGGTAAAGTAAGGCGAACCAGCAAGGCCGGCAATCTGGATGTCCTCCAGCACTACGCCGTGAGCATTCGTCAGCGTTGAACCGCGCCGGCAGGTACCGGTGACGTGGCTGATGCGGAGGCCTTCCACCGGCTTTTCAACGGTGCCGTTGACGTTCATCAGATTTGTGGCGGTGATGGTCACATCGCTGATGCGGATGTTCTTGAATTGCGTGAGACCGGCCGGGCCGGGAACGCCCTGCGGATCGGGATTGTAGCTGTAGTTGTTGTTGATCTCGATCAGCGGTTCGGGTCCCACCACGAGGTGTTCGGCGGTGATATCCTCCAGATAACCCGCCCGTCCGGGGCGTGATTTCAACTGCATGGCGGCGAGTCCGCGCTCGAAGGTACAATGGGAAATCAGTACCCGCCGGATGCCGCCGGACAGTTCGCTGCCAAAGGCGATGGAGCAATAGCCTTTGATGAAGTTGCAGTTGGTGATGACGATGTCTTCGCTCGGACGACCGATGCGTACGCCTTCCCGGCCCTTGCCGGATTTGATGGCGATGTTGTCGTCGCCGGTGGTGAAGTGGCAGCCATCAATGACGACCCGCTGGCAAGAGTCGGGGTCCACGCCATCGGAGTTGCCCCCGGTGGTGTCAAAGGTCACGCCGGTGATGCGCACATCGTGGCAGTAGGCGGGATGCAACGTCCACATGCGCGTGCTTTTGAGGGTCACACCCTCAACGCGCACGTTGCCGCAGTCAATCATCTCTACCACGGTCGGCCCGCGCGGATTGCGGAGCCGGCCCAAGGCGGGATTACCCTCGATGACGCCGGCCCCGGTGATGGCAATGTCCTCGGCCTTGGATGCCGAGATGAGCGCCCGATGGCAATTGGTCTCAATGCCTTCCCAGCGAGCCGTTATGATCGGATAGTCGGCTGCATTGGTGCTTCCCAGCAACGTTGCCCCGGCATCCAGATGCAGAGTTGTGTGGGATGGCAATACGAGACTGCCGGTGAGATAACGACCGGCGGGCACCCGCACCACTCCCCCACCCTGGCTGGCGGCGGTATCGAGAGCTTTTTGAATAGCAACGGTGGCGGCTGTTTGGCCGTCGGCGAGGGCACCGAAATCAATTATTGAATTGGTGGCGGCGGTGGCGGGGATCGACAGAAGAATGAGGGTAGCCAGCAGCAGGACGAGGCGAGAGACGGGGCCGGGGCTCAAATTCATGGTGGTGTCAGTCTAGCGTCAGCGACGTAGCCGGGCAACTGGTGAACCGTAGGCATAAATGACAGTTTAGGTTAACAAGGATACCGTTTAGCCTGCTAGCGGGAAGAGCGGCGGAGGACCGCTGCCCTCCAAGACGCTGGCGCGAATACCACGCTCCCGGGTGCGCGAAGCGTCTTGGAGTACTCCTTGACGCTGGAGCTTTTTCCGCGAATCAGGGATATTGTCTCTGGCTAATTTCCGGAGTCGCTTCGCGACTCGCGCCCTACGACGCTGATGGCAAACCTGACCAACAAAAAACCCGCCCCGGTTTCCCGGGGCGGGCTGGAATTCATTTCAACCGCTTACTTCTTGGCCTTCTTGGCCGCGGCGTTTTTGCGCTTCTCTTCGATCGCCGCCTGGGCCGCCGCGAGGCGGGCCACCGGCACGCGATACGGCGAGCAGCTCACGTAGGTCAGACCCACGCGATGGCAGAACTTCACGGAATCGGGGTCGCCGCCGTGTTCGCCGCAGATGCCCAGCTTGATGCCAGGACGGGTCTTGTTGCCCTTCTCGGCGGCAATCTGGATCAGTTGGCCCACGCCGGTCTGGTCGATGGACGCAAACGGATTCTTCTTGATGATTTCGTTCTCGGTGTAGGCGCCGAGGAAGGAACCGGAATCGTCGCGGCTCATGCCCAAGCAGGTCTGGGTGAGGTCGTTCGTGCCGAAGCTGAAGAACTCGGCCGTCTGGGCGATTTCATCCGCCGTGAGCGCGCCGCGGGGGACTTCGATCATGGTGCCGACGCTGTAGGTGAACTTCACCTTCTTTTCCTTCATTACCAGCGCGGCGACTTCGTGAACGATGGCGACCTGAAGGTCGAGCTCCTTCTTGAAACCGACGAGCGGGATCATGACTTCGGGCTTCGGCTTGAGGCCTTCCTTCTGCGCATCGGCGGCGGCTTCAAACACGGCGCGCGCCTGCATGCGGGTGATTTCGGGATACTTGATGCCGAGGCGGCAGCCGCGGAAACCGAGCATGGGGTTGAACTCATGGAGTTCGTGCACGCGATGGATGATCTTTTCAACCGGGATGTTGAGCTTCCGGGCGAGATCCATCTGCGATTCCTTGCTGTTGGGCAGGAATTCATGCAGCGGCGGATCGAGGAAACGGATGGTGGCCGGCAGACCTTTCAGGGCCTTGAAGATGCCGTGGAAGTCATCACGCTGATACGGGAGGAGCTTCGCGAGAGCGGCTTCGCGGTCGGCCAGGGTGTCGGCGAGAATCATCTCGCGCATGGCGTCAATGCGGTTGCCTTCAAAGAACATGTGTTCCGTACGGGTCAGACCGATGCCCACGGCGCCGAAGGCGACGGCATTGGAGGTTTGCTCGGGCGTGTCGGCATTCGTGCGGACCTGGAGGCGCGTGAACTGCGCGCACCACTTCATGAGCTGGTTGTAGCTCTTGAACTTCTCGGTGGCCTGGGCGGCTTTGTCGCCGTTCAGGAGGCCGGAGATGATTTCGGACGGGGCGGTCTTGACTTCACCGGCATACACGATGCCGCTGGTGCCGTCGATGGAGAGGAAATCGCCTTCGTTGAAGACCTGGCCGCTGATGGTCACGGTCTTCTTGTCGTAGTTGATGTCCACGCCGGCCGCGCCGCAGATACAGACTTTGCCCATCTGGCGGGCCACGAGCGCCGCGTGGGAACTCACACCGCCGCGGGCGGTGAGAATGCCTTCGGCCGCGATCATGCCGCGCAGATCTTCGGGCGAGGTTTCGATGCGGACGAGCAGGACTTTTTCACCCTTCTCGGCGGCCACAACCGCGCGATCGGCGTTGAAATAGATCTTGCCGGTGGCGGCGCCGGGGCCGGCGGGAAGACCGGTGGCGACAGCCTTGGCCTTCTTGATTTCGGCCAGGTCAAAAATCGGGGCGAGCAGCTGTTCGAGCTGATCGGCCGGATTGCGGAGGACGGCGGTTTCGGCGTCAATGAGCTTCTCCTTGACCATGTCGATGGAGAATTTCAGGGCGGCGGCGGCGGTGCGCTTGCCGTTACGCGTCTGGAGCATGAACAGGCGGCCTTCCTGGATGGTGAATTCGATGTCCTGCACATCCTTGAAATGTTTTTCCAAGGTCTTGCGGACGGCCAGCAGCTCGGCGTAGCTCTTGGGCATGACGTCCTTGAGCTTGAGCACGGGCTCGGGGGTGCGAACGCCGGCGACGACGTCTTCGCCCTGGGCGTTGACGAGGAATTCGCCGTAGAATTCGTTGGTGCCGTTGGCCGGGTTACGGGTGAAAGCCACGCCGGAACCGGAGTTGTCGCCGGTGTTGCCGAACACCATGGCCTGGACATTGACTGCGGTTCCCCATTCCGTCGGAATATTGTATTTGCGGCGATAGACGATCGCGCGGTCGTTCATCCAGGAACCGAACACGGCGCCGGCGGCACCGCGGAGCTGGTCCCACGGATCGTTCGGAAACACCTTGCCGGTGCGTTCCTTGATCAGGGCTTTGAAGCGCACGACGAGTTCCTTCTGGTCTTCGGCGGTGAGCTTGGAGTCTTCGATATCCGCGTGATACTTCTCGTGCTTGAATGTGTGGATGACGGTTTCGAACGGCTCGTGATCTTCGCCTTCGCGCTTCTGCACGCCGAGGACGACGTCGCCGTACATCTGGACGAAGCGGCGGTAGCAATCCCACGCGAAGCGGGGATTCTTGGTGGCGTTTTCGAGCGAGAGCACCGTCTGGTCATTCAGACCGAGGTTCAAAATCGTGTCCATCATGCCGGGCATGGAATCGCGGGCGCCGGAACGGACGGCGACCAGGAGCGGAAAGCCTTTCGCGTCGCCGAACTTGTAGCCCATGATTTTTTCCATGTTGGCGATGCCGGCCTGCATCTGCGCCTGGAGTTCCTTGGGGTAGGTTTTCTTGTGGGCGTAGAAATAGGTGCAGACTTCGGTGGTGATGGTGAAACCGGGAGGCACGGGCAGGCCAATGCGGGTCATTTCCGCGAGGTTGGCGCCCTTGCCGCCGAGCAACGGTTTCATTGAACCGTCGCCGTCGGCCTTTTTATTGCCCCAGGTATATACGTATTTGGTGGATTTGGTAGTTGCCATAAATTGGATCGCGTTCGTTATTATTTCTCAGTGAATACGAGCCTTAAAATTATCAAACCGAATACCGGAGTCAATGAATCAAGCGTCAAAAAACAAGATGTGGCCTGCAAATGACAAATACGGGTGGCTGACGCGCGGCTGTCCCAGCCGCGCCGGGGGGCAGTGCAGGCTTGACCGCCTTCACGCGGCGATGACCTCCAGCGCCACGAGACAGACATCGTCATCAAACATTTTGGTGGCGGCATGGTTGCGGGCGTCGGTGAAGAGGCCTTCCACCAGTGACTCCAGCGGTAACTCCCGCCGGCTGACCACGCCGGCGGCGAGCCGCTCCGGCCCGTATTCAACCTCGCGGGCGTCAAAGACTTCATAGATGCCATCGGTAAACAGCAGGAGGAGGTCACCGGCGTGCAGCGGGGCGGTGCAGGTGCAGTATTGCGCCCGGGCATTCAAGCCCAGCGCCGGCCCTTTGGCGCCGTGGACGCAATCCAACGCCGTTACTTTGCCACCGGCCCGCTGACACCGCAAGGGATGGGGATGCCCCGCCTTGGCGTAGCGGATTTCACCGCGGACCAAGTCGGCCACCAGGTAAAAGGCGGTGGCATAGAGCAGGTTCACCGTGGGTTTTAAAATGTTCATCAACTCGCGGTTCACCCGCGTGAGCAGTTCCGCGGGATCATCCCCCGAAGAACGCATTTCCTCCACCAGCGCCCGCAACGTGGCGGTTAGGAAGGCGGAGCGGACACCATGGCCCATGACGTCGCAGATAAACACGCCGGCCACGCCGTCCGCCACCTTGAGAATATGGAAAAAATCGCCGCTGACCACGCCGGCGGACTCGTAGCGATGGCTGAAGTGGAGTGAAAGCTTGCCGGCCGGGCCGGTGGCGGAAACATCCGGAAAATGACTGGGCAACATGGCAATCTGGACTTCCCGGGCCAGTTGCAAATCGCCCTCCATCTGCTCGTTTTTTTCGTTGATCTCCTTTTGCTTGGTCTCGAGCTGGCCGATTTTTTCCTGCAAAAGTTCATTCTGCCGCCGCACGAGGGTGCGAGAGTAAATGATGCCCTCGAAATGGCCGGCCTCATCCAAGAGCGGGACGTCGTCAAACAGCCGGGTGTCCGGCCGGGAACAGGTGAGCGTGAGCACCTCCGCGAGCGGCTGGCCGATGCGGATGATGGTGATTTCCGGCACGAGCAGTTCGCTCACCGGCCGGCGCGAATACATGGCAAACCCGAACCGGGCCCCCAGCAGAATGCCCACCTGCTGGCGCGAGCAAAGCCCCAGAAACCGTTCGCCATCCAGCACGGCCATGAATTCGCGCTGATGCCGCGCAAACCGGGTCTGCGCCACTTCCAGCGAATCCGTCGCCTGGACGCATTCATGGTGGGCCACCAACGCCCGCAAATCATCGGTCGGCCCCGGGGTGGATTCGGATTTTGGCACATCATGAGGTTACTCAAACCGGCGGGAGCTTTCAACTGAAGCGGACGATTGTCACTGATTTGTTACATATCATCGCATCAAGATGCGTTGATTTTTCATTTGCTTTAGACGGGTTTTTGCCTATCTTGAGTTGATGTCTAACAACGCCGAACTTCTCCAACGTGCCTTGCGCGAACGCATCGTCATCATTGACGGCGCGATGGGCACCACCATCCGTACCTACGGCCTAGGCGAAGCGGAGATACGCGGCGAGCGGTTCAAGGATTCCAAGAAAGATCTGAAGAACAACGGCGACCTCTATTCCCTGACGCAGCCGGGCACGATTGGCGACATCCACCGCCGCTTTCTGGAAGCCGGGGCGGACATCATTGAGACCAATACTTTTTCCGCGACGAGCATCGGCCAGAGTGAATTTTTCGTGGATGACCCGCGCGAACACGGCGGTCGCAAAGATCCGGCCTTTTATCAGGGCGTGATTGAGAATCCGTTTCTCAACGACCTGGCGTGGGAGATCAACGAACAGTCCGCGCGCCAGTGCCGCGAATGGGCCGACCGCATTGCGAACAAGACCGGCCGTCCGCGTTTCGTGGCGGGTGCCATCGGACCGTTGACGGTGTCGCTTTCCAATTCGCCGGATGCGGATGACGCGGGCTTCCGCGTCTGCACCTTTGACCAGGTGAAGGCCGCCTACATCCACGAAGTGCGCGCGCTCATCGCGGGCGGCGTGGATCTGTTGCTGGTGGAAACCATTTTTGATTCGCTTAATGCGAAGGCCGCGCTCGTGGCCATTGAGGAAGTGTTTGAGAAGACCGGACAGCGCCTGCCCATCATGATTTCCGCTGCCGTGGGGCGTGGTGGTGAGACAATGATTTCTGCGCAGACTATTGAGGCTTATTGGAACGCGGTGAAGCATGTGAAGCCGATTGCCATCGGGCTAAACTGCTCGCTGGGACCGGATTTAATGAGGCCGTTTCTGGCGGAACTGGCCGGCAAATCGGATACCGCCATTTCGTGCTATCCCAACGCAGGGCTGCCGAATCCGCTTTCGCCCACGGGCTTTGATTTGCAACCGGCGGACATGGGCCGTTACCTCGGTGAATTTGCGGACAGTGGCCTGCTGAACATCGCCGGCGGTTGCTGTGGCAACACGCCCGAGCATATCGCGGCGATCGCGCAGACGCTGGCGAACAAGCCGCCGCGCACGCCGAAGACCGAGACCACCTTCGCCACCGGCGCAGCCATTCCGCTGCGGCTGTCGGGGTCGCAACCGTTCACACAGCAGATCGGCAATTTCATCATGATTGGCGAGCGCACGAATGTGGCGGGGTCGCCCAAGTTTGCGAAGCTCATCAAGGAAAACAAATACGAGGAAGCCGTGACCATCGCGCGCCAGCAGGTGGAGAACGGGGCGAACATCATAGACATCTGCATGGACGAGGGGATGATTGACGGCGTGGCCGCCATGACCCGGTTCCTGCTGCTGCTCGCGAGCGAACCCGAGGTGGCCAAGGTGCCCTTCATGGTGGATTCCTCGAAGTGGGAAGTCATCGAGGCGGGCCTGAAATGTCTCCAGGGCAAGGGCATTGTGAACTCCATTTCGCTCAAGGAAGGCGAGGCGAAGTTCCGCGAATGCGCCAAAAAAATCCGGCGCTACGGCGCGGCGGTGGTGGTGATGGCCTTTGATGAAAACGGCCAGGCGGCGAGCTATGCGGAAAAGATCCGCATCTGCGAACGCGCCTACCGCATTCTGGTGGATGACGTCGGCTTCCCGCCGGAAGACATTATTTTCGATCCGAACATCCTCACCGTCGGCACGGGCATCGAGGAGCACAACAACTACGCGGTGGACTTCATCGAAGCCACGCGCTGGATCAAGCAGAACCTGCCGTATGCGAAGGTGAGCGGCGGCGTGTCCAACGTGTCCTTCGGCTTTCGGGGGAACAATCCCGTGCGCGAGGCCATGCACAGCGCGTTTCTGTACCACGCCATCCAGGCGGGCATGGACATGGCCATCGTCAACGCCGGCATGTTGGAAGTTTACGAGGAGATCAATCCCGAGTTGCGCGAACTTGTGGAAGACGTGCTGCTGAACCGCCGCCCCGATGCCACCGAACGGCTCGTGACCTTCGGCGAAAAACTCAAGGCCGCCAGCGCCGGCACCACCGCCAGCGACAAAAAGGTGGAGGAAGAATGGCGCAAAGGCACGGTCGAGGAACGTCTCTCGCACGCGCTGGTGAAGGGCATTGACGCGCACATTGACGCCGACACCGCCGAAGCCTTGCAAAAATACGGCAAGCCGCTGACGGTCATCGAAGGTCCGCTGATGGCGGGCATGGGGATCGTGGGCGATTTGTTTGGCGCGGGCAAAATGTTTCTGCCGCAGGTGGTCAAATCGGCGCGCGTGATGAAAAAATCCGTGGCGTATCTCACGCCGTACATGGAGGCCGAGAAGGCTGCCATGGCTGCGGCCGGCCAGGCTGTGAAGGCGCAGGGTAAAATTGTGATGGCCACCGTCAAGGGCGACGTGCATGACATCGGCAAGAACATTGTCGGCGTGGTGCTCGCCTGTAATAACTACGAGGTGATTGACCTTGGGGTGATGGTATCGTGCGAAAAGATTCTGGAAGCGGCCCGCAAAGAAAATGCCGACATCATCGGCCTGAGCGGCCTTATCACGCCGTCGCTGGATGAAATGGCACATGTCGCCCGCGAGATGGAGCGCAATGGTTTCAAGATTCCCCTGCTCATCGGCGGGGCCACCACCAGCCGCGCCCATACGGCCGTGAAACTCGCGCAACATTATAGCGGACCGCTTGTGCACGTGCTGGATGCCAGCCGCGCGGTGCCGGTGGCGAGCAGCCTCTTGAGCAAGGACGGCAAAGACGCCTTTGTAAAACAGCTCCGCGCCGATTACGTGCAACTGCGCTCGGCTCACGCCACCCAAGCGGTGAAACTGATTTCACTCGCGGCGGCCCGTACCAATGCGCCCAAGCTGACCTATACGGACCTGCCCAAGCCGGAGTTCATCGGTGTGCGCACACTGTCCTCGGCGGCGTTCCATCCGGGCAAATGCGATTGCGGTTCCTCGCACGGCCATGCCGGGGCGTTTGCAGTTTCGCTGGAAGAAGTCGTGCCGTTCATTGATTGGACGCCGTTCTTCCACACGTGGGAATTGCGCGGGGTGTATCCCAAGATTCTCCAGCACGAAAAACACGGCGACGAAGCGCGGAAGCTGTTCGCGGATGCCCAGCAATTGCTCGCGGACATTGTGACGAAGCGGTCGCTCCAACTCCGCGCCGTGTATGGTCTGTTCCCCGCCAATGCGGTGGGCGATGACGTGGAAGTGTACACAAACGGTTCGCGCCGGCATCTGCGCACGACGTTCCATTTCCTGCGCCAGCAAATCGAGAAAGGCGACGGCACGCCCAACTGGTGTCTCGCGGATTTCGTGGCCCCCAAGCTTCCCGCCGGCCAAGCGCAACCCGAGGATTACATCGGCGCGTTTGCGGTCACCTCCGGCATCGGACTAAAAGACATCGTTGAGAAGTTCAAGGCGCAGCACGACGACTACAACGCCATCATGGCTGAAGCCATCGCAGACCGCCTGGCAGAGGCGTTTGCCGAATACCTGCACAAGCGCGTGCGCGACGAATGGGGTTTTGGCCGCGCGGAGAATCTCTCCACCGACGATTTGATCGCGGAGAAATATCGCGGCATCCGCCCGGCCCCCGGTTATCCGGCCTGCCCGGATCACACGGAAAAGGCGATCATCTGGGATCTCCTCGATGCCGAGCAGCATACGAGCATCAAGCTGACCGAAAGCTTCGCCATGCACCCTGGCTCCAGCGTGAGCGGACTGTACTTCGCCCATCCGGAGTCCAAGTTTTTTGCCGTCAGCAAGCTGGGCAAAGATCAGGTGGAAGACCTCTCCCGCCGCAAAAATGTGCCCGTGGCCGAGACGGAAAAATGGCTGGGGCCTTGGCTGAATTACAATCCGTCGGCGTGACCAGCCGGGGCGGGGCGGATTTCATTTAGGTGTAGCAGCCGACGTGAGGAGGCTCCAAACAAATGAACGTCTCTGATAATTTTTGAGCCTCCTTACGTCGGCTGCTACTTCATAAAAGAGCGGCTCACGGCGGCGAAACATTATTCGTCTCCCCCAAAGGTATCATAATAAGCTGCCCCACCTTCATTTTGCTCGGATTCAAGTCGGGATTGGCGTTTAACACATTGGTCACATCAATGGTGGAATTGATCCGTGCGGCGGCGGCGGCGATGGCGGTGAGGGTGTCGCCCATGTGGATCACATATTTCCGGCCGGGGACGGGATACTGGAGGGAGAAGACGTCGCCGGCACCGTTCCGGGACACGGCGTTGGTCAGTAGCGGAGTGAGCGAGATGTCCGGCCAGCGGGCGGACAAGGACAGGAAATTGCCAATTTCATCCAGTTCCGGAAACCAGTGAAGCTCATCCGCGCGCGCGCCGATGGCGGTTTGGCGGCAGCGCCGGACGAGGGCCTTGTAAAAGCGGTCGGCCGCCTGGGGATCGCGATACTTCAGCCAGCCGCCGGCAGTACACAGGATGCGGGCGGTTTCATCGGTGTTATCCGGGAGCAATTGCGCGGCGGCCCACGCCAGATCGGCTGCTTGGTAGCGGTAGTGAAACCGTTTGTCCGGCTCGACACCATGAGCTGCTGCCCGGGCGATTTCATTGGTATCCGCGCGGTTGATTTGGTTCACCGGCGCGTTGGTAAGGCGCGTTTGCCACATCACATCCAGCTCATAACCACCTTCGTAAATCGCCCAGTCCGGCTCCAGTTCGGTGCCGAGCAATTCCATGCCATTGGTGCGGGCCACCCAGGCGGCGGTAAAGAGCGCCTCCGCGCGGACTTGGGCGGTCAAGTTCGTCTCCGCCCCGGTGTGCAATCCGGTGGTAAACCGGTCGAAAGATTCCCGCCAGATCGCCGGGTAAAACTTCCGCGCCTCGGGATAACGGGCTTCCCGCGCCAGCCGGCGGGCGAGCAGATAACGGATTTGGTTTCGCGCATCAAAAGGTTCGCCGTACCAGCGTTGGTTCGCCGACTGGCTGTCATTCGTTTTTGCCGCCGGGAGCGCGGGCCAATGGCTGTCCACGTAATGTTTTAATTCATCGGCGGTCAGCACGCGCTCGGCCACGTAGGCGGCATCCATCCAGTAACCGGAGTGGAGCAAGGCATCCAGTGATTCGGTGTATTCGCGCCGGGCCAAATGCAGGACACCAAGTTCGCCGGAAATCTGGCGATTGATTGGAATGGTGTCGTCCAAATCCACGTTGATCTGAACATAAAGACTGCCGGCGAAATCCGGCGTGGCATTGGTGGCTTCCGGCACGGCCGGGAAACGGCGGCTGAGCTTGGTCAATATCCGGGCGGCGTCATCCACCCGGCCGGCGCGCAAATCCAGCTTGGCCTGCAACCATTGGGCCACGGGTTCATGGCGGGCCAGATTGATCCAATGCTGCGCGGCGGTGAGATCGTCCGCCTGATAGGCCGCGAGAGCGAGTTGGTCGGCGGATTCCACATCCTGCACCCCGGCCGCTTCCACGGCGCGGAGCCAGGCGCGGTTCCGGGGCGAAACCACATTCGTAATGGCATCCGAACCCTCCTCGTGACCATACCCATACGGCAGCGCGGAAAGCAGATACGCCGTAATGACCCGGCGGGCGTGGGAGTTTTTGGCCAGTTCCACGAGTTGGGCCGGGGGAATGTTGGTATCGCCGACGAGGCTGGAAGCGCATTCGCGCAGCGAGTTCCCGGCGGTGTCATCCCCGGCGGCAAGCTGTTCGAGGTAAAGATCAATGGCGCGCTGGTAATCCTGGCGCTTCAAATAGATTTGCGCCTCCAGACCGATGCTGGCCGTGGCGAGCCCGATTGAGTCGGCAAAGCCGCTGGCGGCGAGATTGCGCACCTGCTCAAATGACTTCAGGGCCAGGTCGAACGGATATTCGTTGGTTTCACTGGCCTGCTGTTTGCCGAGCATGAACGCCGCCCAGGTGGATTTGAAATGCCGTTCAGCCGGGGGCAGCTCCAACAGGTTTTCCCAGGCGCTGGATGCGACGTACGCATTGCCCTGCCGCCAGGCCATGGCACCTTGAAAGTAGTCGGCGAATTCGCGAGGCAATCCAGGCGCAATTTGAATGTCCGGAAACGGCGGCGGGGGATTGGTGGGATCAATGTCGTGGGTCATGCCATTGGTATCAACAACGTAAGGGCGGGCAATTTCCCATTCGTGATATTTGGTCAGGTAATCATTCAGCTTGGCGCGCTGGGCGAGATGGAAGCTGATGATGGCGGTGGCCTGTTCGGGCGGGGTGTGTTTGGCCTTGAGCGCGGCGGTCAGGTCGGCCAGTTCGGCATCGCCGGTCTGTTCCTCATAATGCTGGCCGGCGGCCAGCGGCACCGCGTGCCAGCGGGTGTCCGCCAGCTTCAGCCGCTCCAGTTCGTGCGCGAAGCTGGCAACGGGCGGCTGGAAGACGGCGTGGTCGCCATCGTCCAGCAGGTTGTTGGGGAAAAACGGTCCGCAGGCAAAGACACTGCCGGCGACCGACATCATCACGGCGGCCGCCATCAGGGCCGCGTTAAAACTTACTGACTTCAAGTTGCACCTCACGATCTGTGTCGAACCGCAGCCAGCCAATGACCAGTTTTTCACCGGCGGGCAGTCGGAACAACAACGGGCTGTTTAATCTCGCGGCGGAATCATCCGATTCCGCCAGTTCAAAGCCCGCCAAGCCGTCGCCTGCAATAAAGCGGGCACCGGACCAGCGGACCACTACAGCGAGCCGTGAGGAAATGTCGAGTTCGCCACTGTTCACCAGGCTGATTTCCACCAAACCTGGCTCGACTCGGCGCGCGGCTGCGTGAAACTGTTCACGCGGCACGCGTCCCTGCACTATTGCACCGAGGGTCGCCCAACGCCAGTTCAAGTTATCCACAATCACCGGGAGCCGGTACCAGATCACGCCCCCCAGCGCCGCCGGCCGGTTAGTGGCCCACTGCTGCACCAACGCGCTCAGGGCCACGGGATCGGCGGACATCGCGCGCACCTGCGTGCCGACGGGCCAGTCGGTCTTTGGCGTCTCGGCGGAAAGCCCGGCGAACCGGCCATTTGTGCCAAATGCCACTAGATAGGTATAGGTCGGCAACGCCACGCGAAAAGGCACGCCCAACTCCCCTGCCCGGCTGACCGCGCGACGGGCAGCGACGGGGTCGCACAACGCAAACGGCCGGTCAATGCTTACCGGTTTTTCGAGTGAATGTACCTGCAACACATAATTGCTCGCCGTGGCCGCCAGCGGGGCAAATGCCGGGGAATCCTGCCACGCCGGCAACGCGGTAATCGTAACCGGCAACGGCGCGAGCCGACGCTGAATTTCGGTCAACCAAGCGCGGTAATCCGCCAGCCGGGCGGTGGCGCAGTCAAAATCAATTTGCAGTTCCACCGGCGCAACATGGTTGGTGCGCGCCGCGGTTTCGAGGGATGCCGCCACGCCGGCGAGCACATTGACGGCCAAAGGATTTTTCGCAAGGTCACCGTGGTAAGGCCCCACGCGCAGAGCCAGGCCAATCGGCGTATGCAACTTGGCCAGCGTGGGATAATCTACTGCCACGCGGGTGACCGATGGTATTTGGTTCTTCCAGGTTACCTCGGCGGCGAGCACCACGGTCTCGGCAAAGTTGGTGGCGTGGGCGGTAACCGCTTCGATGACCGGTGGGCTCCAGGCGCGCTGCCAGACATAGACGGATTGTGGCAAAGAGGTGCCGGCGCGGGTGGAAAAGGTTCCCACCGCGAGCACCAGCCAGAGCAACCATCCCAGCCACCGTTTCATGGCGCGACATTAGCGGTTTTGTCTGAAACTGCCAGTGATTATGTTTACAATTTCCAAAGGCCGATGGCCAATTGGGTGCGGGCAGACGCAGGTTTTGGATTTCTGCGGGAGGCATGATGCTTTGAACGCTTGGAGGCTTTCCAGTGCAAAGATCCTGACTATCTGGCAACTCATTTTAAAAAACAGCGGCTCAATTCGCCGGGGCGCCGTTGTAGGTCCAGTTGATGTCGGCATTGCCGGGGTCGGCGGCCTTGGTGATGGCGTTGGAGCAGACGTAGGTGTAACGGAACCACGCGGCGTGGCCGTCGGCAAAAACGAGGTTGCCACCGGCGCTGTGCCGGGAGGAAAACTGGGTGGTGGTGCTGTGGGAATCGCCGAGGTTCTTGGTGGGATCGCTGCCGTAAAACGGGGTTTCGGAAGAATGAGTCCGCGTGTCGGCAAACATCACAAAGGCCGAAGGATGCTGGATGGTAGTGAGGGTAAAGTTCGTGCCATAGGCCACACCGGCGGGCAGGCCGGTGGCGCCTTTGTTGTTCATCGCAAAATTGAAAATGACGCCCGTGAGCGGATCGCGCTCGGCCGGCAGTGACATCGAAGTGGGACACGTGAAGATGGTGCGACTGCTCACGAAGGCGGCCGGATTATCCGCATATTGCCAGAGCGGTTTGGCGGAGATGTAGGGCGGCAGAGCGTTGAACCAGCCGGTGCTGCCGGCCCCGGCGGCGGCGAAGGATGCGAGGTCGGTCCAGAGCAAGTTGTCATCGCTATAGGTGGCGGGTGTGCCCGGCGTACCTTTGGGAATGCGGGCGGCGGGGAAAACCTGATTGCTGTCGTCCACGTACAGGGTCAGGGCCAGACCCCATTGGCGCAGGTTGCTCAGGCAGGCGGCGCGGCGGGCGCTTTCCCGGGCCTTGGCGAGAGCGGGCAAGAGCATGGCCGCCAGGATGGCGACGATGGCAATGACCACCAGCAGTTCGATGAGGGTGAATCCAGAATTTGTTTTTCCGCGTAAGTTTTTCATAACGCGGAAGACTCTGACAGAAACGACGACGGCCTGCTTTTGGCCGGTTGCGATTTGTTGTCGGCGGGTTGCGGATGGGGGCAGTTTGGAGTTCCGGGTTCACCCGGCCCGCCCCCGTAGCGGCGGGCATCCATGCCAGCCGTGGAGCCGGCGCTTCCAGCCCGGCGGAAACAGCTCCGCCAGCGCGTGCGGTTGTCCATGCGCGAAGCGTTGGACGGTTTTACGATTCCCTGACGACAAAAACGCTCGCGGGCTTGCTATTTCAACCGCTTTCGCAATTTGGCCGGGTCCTGGTTTCCCTGCCAGACAGCAACGATTTTTACCCGCTGTTTATCTTCCAAAATCGTGAAGAATATCGCGTAAGGCCAGCCGATGATTTTGCTTTTATAGGTGGTAGGACCAACTTTGGGATAACGAAATGGATCCAAGGCTATTTTTTGCAGGTATTCATCCAGCGCCACGGCGAAACGTCCACCGACGCCCGCTTCCTGGGCCTCATACCAATCACCCGCCTGACGTATTTCTTCCCGGACAACGGCCTCAATAATGAGACCAAAGCTCATTGCTTGACTCCGTAGCGGGCAAACATTTCAGCGCGGAGGGTTTCCCAAGGGATGCCGCGTTCGGGATGCGCCCGGGCATCGGCGGCGCGGCGTTCAAGCTCGGCAATTTGTTCAGGCGTGAGTGCGTCATTGGAACCACCGAATTCCAAATCAATCATCTCCACGAATTCACGCCGCTCCGGCTCAGGCATCCGGCGCAGTTCTTCGAGAATTTCCGTCCTGCTCATGGCGGCAATTTACTGCTTTCAAGAGGATTCGCAAGCGAGGTTTTTGCCAGCACGAACCTCAGCGCGCGTCGTTATGGCCATCTCCATATAGAGCAACACCCATTTCCAAAGTCACTGTTCGCCAGTTCATCAATCCAATAATCTTGGCGACTGTAATGGCCGTGCAGGGCGATTTCATAATCGCGGGTCAGCATGGCTTCATCGGTGTAGGCCGGTGATTCCTTGATGGTCTCGCGGGAGAGATTCACGAATATTTTGCATCAAGCCAGCTCACGCGTTCAATCCATTGGAGGGTGTTACGAAAAGAGTTGCAATCAATTAATACAAAGCCGGATGTGCTGAAAAAACGGTGTTTTCTGTTTCTGCGAGACAGGTAGGGGTTTTTGGAGTAAACCATAGACCTATGAAGCGACTTCCGCCGACGGGCA
>CAIQKM010000069.1 GCA_903872345.1 uncultured Verrucomicrobia subdivision 3 bacterium
ACGGACTGGTCGTTCTCTCCCCGTTGCTCTCCACCCCGCATTACTGCGACGCAGTTACGGTTCGATACCGCACGGCTCTTCACCGCACAGAAACGGACTCCCACCGTTCTATCCCCTCGCCTTCTCAGGCGCACGAGCGCAGAGCATCCGCTCTGCGTGTTCCTGACGACCAGCAGCACGCGGGTGGCCGGCGGTTTAGCTGCGCCTTTTTCAGGGAGAGAGCTTTGCGGAGCGTTTGATTTTGAAGATCCGGATCAGGGACAAAACCAGCCCGGCAATGATTCCCAAACCGCCACCGCAAATGCAGATCAGTCCCAAGAAACCGAGAAACCCGCCCTCAGAGCAGGGGCCGATCCCACCAGCGAGCCACCCCAGCCCGAAAATTCCAATTCCAGCTGTCAGCATGGGGCTCACATACTTGCCACCCAGCCGGGCAAATCCGGCTTTCACAGCATCGCAAATGATGTTCGCCGCGCGCTCAAGCCGGGCATAAAGTCCGGAAGGTTTCATAAAAGCAAGGTAGGCAGCCGTCACATATCTGGCAACCGGATTTAATTTGAGATTGGCATTCGCGCCGGCATCCGTATTGTTAGGACTGAAATTTTCCTAATTATATGGCCAAGAAAAAGTCAATCAAACAGACCAAATTAACGGGCGGACCGGTTTCCCAGTTCATCCAGCATCATTACCGGCATTTCAATGCCGCCTCGCTCGTGGACGCGGCGAAGGGTTACGTGGCGCACCTGGACAAGGGCGGCCGCATGATGATCACCCTCGGCGGCGCCATGAGCACGGCCGAACTCGGCCTCTCGCTGGCCGAAATGATCCGCCAGGACAAGGTGCATCTGATCACCTGCACCGGCGCGAACCTGGAAGAGGACGTTTTCAACCTGGTGGCGCACGACTATTACGAACGCGTGCCGAACTACCGCTACCTGACCGCCGAAGACGAGCAGGCCCTGCTGGAACGCCACATGAACCGCGTGACGGACACCTGCATTCCCGAAGGCGAAGCCATGCGCCGCATGGAAAAGGCCATGCTCGAAGTCTGGACGGCGGCCGACAAGAAGGGCGAACATTATTTTCCGCACGAATTTTTCTATCAGGTGCTGCTCAGCGGCAAGTACGAGAAATATTACCAGATTGATCCCAAGAACTCCTGGATGCTCGCGGCGGCGGAAAAGAATCTCCCCATCGTGGTTCCGGGCTGGGAAGACGCCACGCTGGGCAACATGTACGCCGCCGCCGTGATCCGGGGCGACGTGAAGAACGTTCACACCGTCCGCACGGGCATTGAATACATGACGTGGCTGGCGGATTTCTACACCCGCACCACCAAGAAGAGTCACCTGGGCATGTTCCAGATCGGCGGCGGCATTGCCGGCGATTTCCCGATTTGCGTCGTGCCCATGCTGCATCAGGACTTGGAACGCACCAGCGTGCCGCTGTGGGGCTATTTCTGCCAGATCAGCGATTCCACCACCAGCTACGGCAGCTATTCCGGCGCCGTGCCCAACGAGAAGATCACCTGGGGCAAACTCGGCGTGAAAACGCCCAAGTACATCATTGAATCCGACGCCACGATCGTCGCCCCGCTGATTTTCGCCCACGTCCTGGGCTGGTAAAAAATCCGGAATAAGCCGGCAAACAGCCGGCAGACAATTTGGGGAAAGCTTCGGCTTTCCCCATTTTTTATGCGGCTTTTGGCACCAAGCCAATTTGCAGGTTCACGCCCAAGGCATGGCCACTTTTTCCAGTGTGCCCAGTGTTAGGTTGGCGTCAAACCGCTCTAGGCGGCTGACGTTTGCCTGCCGCGTGCCGATGGCTTTGGCCAGATCCGCCTGCGTCATGCCGCGTTGCTGCCGCAGCTTGATGATATGGAGAGCCAGCTCAATGCGCTTGTCCTCGGCATCGTAGGCGGCGCGGAACTCCGGGTTTTGCAGCTTGCGCTTGAGGCTGTCTCCCGAGTCGGCGTGCGCCGGGTTACTCGATGCCGATGTGCGGCGGCGGTTCGCAGTTTTCATAATAATCTCGCATTCGTTTGGCCCGGACGATTTCATTGGGCGCGGTCTTGTCCGTCTTTTTCACATAGCCGTGCGTAAAAACCAGACGATCCTGCCGGCAATAGAAAAAGAACGAGCGATGCTCCCCGGCCCGCAGGGAAAGCCGCAGTTCAAAAATGCCGTCGTCCAGATGCTTCGCATACGGCGGGCGGCGCAATTCATCATGCGCGGCCAGTCGTTTGGCCCAGGCCAGAACCTTTGCCTGATCCGTGACCGGCAGTTCTTCCAAACCGTCCAGAAACGGGCAGCGTCCGTTTTCCAGCCGGACACAGCCAAGCGGTTAGGCGGCAATTTACTCATGCTTCAGATTTCTCCACAACCTAGCGGCTAACCTGATAATTACGTAAAACAAAATCGTAAAAGTCAGCGCCCCGACAATATACTCAATCGCCAACGCGGCATAGCCATACATATCGCGACCGTCAGGCCGTGATAAAGCCCAAAGAGGCCAACACAAAATCATCCCGGGAAGGTGCCACAATCCAGTAATCAATGACAAAAGATCAAAACCACAAGGGCCGCCCTTTCCAAATAATGCAACGGCACCGTCTAAAAATCCCTCCGCTAGAGAACCAATAACTAGCGCGATGAAAAAAGATGGAATTCTCCCAATCATAAAGTCTGTCGCCGACCAAAAGCCGATCCCAGCCACCGGTGACTCCCGCGAACCTGAAACCCGCACCGATCACGATTCGCGAAGCGAACGGCTCGTTCGTGGCAACAAAATGATGGCAGCATTGGGAACGCCATACGGACTGGCGTAGCCGGCGTTCGCTCCAGTGCTGGGTTAGGCCACATAGTGCTCATAACGAATCATGCATCCCACCAAAAAACACAGCAATAAAAACCCACAAAATGAGCGCCAACACCAAAACGATAACAAGGACACCAACCACGAATAATGGGCCGCTGCTCTTTGTGGCGCGTAATGCTCGCGGCACAATCGCGTCGCCGATCGGATCAACGGCAGGCCGCTCATAAAAATGAAAACTCTGGCCACAAACTGAACACGTATCGCTTGGCTCGCAGTTACGATGGACAACAACAGAACAATGCTCGCAATACTTGCCCTCGGTGGACAAAACAATCTTCTGTCTGCAAAATCTGCACTCTGTTCCCGCGATTTGCATGTGGCCTAACAGTTAAGTGACCCACTATTTTTCAAATTATCACTAAGCATTGCACCGGTTCTAATCCATTGTTTCTGACGTGTCCAGAGTAATTTAGCTAAAAATGGAACACCCTTATGAATCCGGAAAACCCACCAACCGGCGCGAGAAATTCCAACCAAATCCGAAACGGTAATTGTCCCCGTCTTTATCCGTGTCCATCCGCAGTTGAACGACATCGTTCTGGCTTCAGCCGTTTCCCGTCGCCCCTCCCTTTTCTGACCAATCTGTTATTCTGTCAAAAAATCCCGCCCCACTCATTTGACATTTCCCAACCCGTGCTATATTACCTCGTTGGAAGTTTACATGGTAAACTCGCCGTCACGGCCAAACTCGCGCCCGGTTGCCCCGCCACCCCTTGGCGCGT
Source organism: uncultured Verrucomicrobia subdivision 3 bacterium (assembly GCA_903872345.1). Lineage (GTDB taxonomy): Bacteria > Verrucomicrobiota > Verrucomicrobiia > Limisphaerales > UBA11358 > UBA11358. The sequence goes on from CAIQKM010000069.1 coordinate 3,600, forward strand.
GCGTCCGGCACAACGTTGCCTCGCCCCTGCGCGGGGTGGGGACGGCTCGTCACCACGTTTCCCATTCCGTCCAGGTCCCCACCATGCTTTGCCCGATATCGGAACCCCGGGAATTAAACCCCGTTTTTCCCTGCCATCAAGGCTCAATCAAGGCAGAAAACCCCTGTAATCGTGCTTAATCGTGTCTCATCAAGGCATCCCATGAAAAACCAATGCCATGCCGCCAGTCACTGGTTCAGCTTATCAAGGCACGCTTTAACTTCGCGGGCCAGGCGTTCACGGTCGGCCGGGGACAGGCCTTGCGGGTCGAAGCGATGTTGGTAGTGCAGGCGGAGCAATTCGCGCAGGGGCTGGCGCAAATCGGTCAGGGCGGGATCCACGAGGACGCGTTCCAGCCAGTGGGTGAGGGATTCACCGGGCAGACGGGGCACGCCGCGCGCGGCGAGCCGGGTTTCGAGCCGGTAGAATTCGGAGTCGAGTCCGGGCCAGTCCACGGGCACCAGTTTGGCGGAGGCAGTCGCCGGGGACCGGCCTTTACGTTTGCGCCGGAACAAAATCTGATAGAGGGAGAGACCCAGCACGGGAATCAGCAGCCACAGGGCGTACTTTCGGAACTGACCCTGACTCCACCAGAATTTGGCGAATTGAAACCGGAGCCACGACCACGCGTCCTGGAACGGCCGGGTGAATGAGGGAGCCGGATTATCCATGCCGGCGGGAGTGGTATCGAAATCCTCCCACTTTTTGGTCGCGGAATTCCATACGAGGCACCAGGCATGGGCGTCGCGCTCGCGCACCACATAACGTTGGCTGCCCGTTCGTTCGTGGACCAGATAGCCGACGGCATACCGCGCCGGGATGTGCATTTCGCGGAGCAGGAGCACGGTAGCGGTGGCAAAATATTCGCAGTAACCGCTGCGCTGGTGCAGCAGAAAATTACCCAGCGGCGTGCTGTTGGTGTACGCCTTCATCTCGTTCTTGATGTTGAGCGTGTAGGTAAACTTGCTGGCGAAGAATTTTTGGACGGCCAGCATCTTTTCGCGGTCGGTCGCCGAGGCCACATGCATTTCGGCAATGACCTGGTCCACGGCGGACACTTCGTTGCTGGCCACAAGCAAATCCACATTGGTGTCCGGCGCTTCATCCATGGTGGCGCCGTTGCCAAAGTGCGCCTGATAAATCACCAGGCCCGGGCCGGCGGCCAGCACGGCGCCGAGCGGATTCTTTTTTAGCTCGAAGGCCGGCAGATCGGTGAGGCGGGCGGTACCGGACGGCAACGGCAGCAGGCCCTGGGCGCTGGAACTTTCCTTCGACCAGCCGGTGAGATAGTTGGCAATCTGAACCGTGGCCAGGTTGGTGCTGGCGGGCAGGAGTGACCAGTCATTTTCCTGGCCGACATCATTGACCACGGTTTGAAATTCATCGGACTTGCCGGCGGTCTGCCAGATTTGGGAATAGTATTTGCGATAACTGGCCTCGCGCAGATAGGTCGGCACGGGACTGCCGTTCAAGGGCTCGAGCCGGATGAGAATCCGGTTGGATAATTTCAGCCGCCCGATTTTGCCAATGGAGGTGCGGCTGACTTCCGCCGAGGTCTGCGGTTGCAGGAGCCGGGCGAGCAACTGGGAGTTATAGTTGTTGGCAAACTGCTCCAACTGGCCAATGCCATGCACGCCGTAATACCCGAGCGTCAAGGCCGTCGCCAACAGGACGCACCAGACCCAGATGGCCGCCTTGCGCGCGCGCAAGGGCCAGAGCGCCCAGGTGAGCAAGCCGCATAGCCCGTAAAAATAAAGGTGGGTCCCGTCGTTGGTATGGATGCCAGCCGAGTACAGGCACAGCATGAAATAAGGGTAGGCGACATTGATGTGTTTCTCCGGTTCCATGCCGGTGCCCTGCTGTTGCCGGCGGCGGGCAATCCAGGAAATGGCCGCCAGCGGAATGGCCTGCCCGGCGCTAAAAAATTGCGCCGCCACAAAGAGAAACCAGATCACGGGCAACTGGCGCAGCAGGGTCATGGACGTGTCCAGTCCGGATACGCTGACCTTGCGGGCGGAGGCCTGCAACGCACCGGCAGGACCGCCGCCGGGATCGTTTGTGCTGAAAACGTAAATGCCCATGGCGAGGGCGAGCAGAAAACAGAAATTCCAGATGCGCTGAAAATCCGCCTGCGTCAGCTCCCAGCGGAGCGGAAGGAAACGGGCCGCTTCGAGGATCACGCCCATGGCGACGCCCGTCCACAGCCAGCCGGACTGCCAGCCCCAGAACACCAGGGTGGCCAACAACAACCCGGGCGGGGTGGCGCGACCGGTCGGTGGGACGGGTTCGGTGTTCATTTCAGTTTGGCGAGTTGGGCTTCGATTTTGCCGATTTCCAGGACATGAAAGCGGCCTGGTTCATCCTGCATCACGCCCGGCTCCAGCCTGGTGCCCGGCGGCACGATGACGAGCACGAGGGTGGGCACATCAAGCTGACGCAGTTTTTTGACCATTTGCTGACGTGGTTCGTCCCAGGCCAGCAGCACACAAATGCAACCGCTCACGAGCGACACATAATTCAGCACCAGATGTTCCAGCGTTTCAAAGGGTCGCGACGGACAGGCCCCGACGGCGGCAAGCACTTCCAACATCTGGTCGGCATGGGCGAGGCCGCGTCCGGCCGTGAACCGGTACGACTGCGGGCCGACGAACAGGAGGTCGAGCAACGATTCCTGGGTGAGCACGGTGCAGGCGAACGAGGCGGCCACGGAAACGGCTTCCTCCAGTCGTTCGCTTTGCGGCTCGGTTGTGAAGGTGTCGAGGATGAGCGCATGGCGGACGAAAAATTCGTCCTCAAATTCCTTTACGATCGGCCGGCCACTGCGGGCCCAGCTACGCCAATGAATGTGGCGCAGGGGGTCGCCGGGCCGGTAATCGCGCAGGGACACGAACTCATCGCTGCTCCCGACATTGGCCGCGAGGGCAACGCCGCCTTCCTGATATTTCAGGACGCCCGGCAACGCCAACGGCGGCACCGGATAACGGCGCGGCAAAATCAAAACCGTCTGCGGCACCGAAACGCGCGCAAAGGCGCGGAAGAGGCCAAAGACATCCGTACGCGCCAGCGTGACGCCGGAGAAGCGCAAGATTCCCCGGCGCAAGGGCACGAGATTCATGGTCACATCCACTTCCCCCAGACCGAGCATGGGCGGCACCTCGGCTTCTTTCAATTTCACCCGCCGGAACGGATGGGTGCGATGGCGCTGGGCCACGCGGAAGGGCCGTACCCGCCGGCTTTCGGCGAGCTGATATTCCAGCCACTGGGCATAGGGCGGCCGGGGATCGGCGGGATCTTCCAGCAGCGTCAAACCGCGATACACCGATTGGCCAAGATTTTTTACCCGCACCCGGTATTGCAGCAACTGGCCCGCCGTGCCGAGACGCGGCAGCAGGCGCGTGGCGGAAAACTGCGCCCGGAATTTCCAGCCGCCGGCAAACGCGATCAGCAACAGCCCCAGCAGCGCGGCAAAGGATTGGTAGGTGACGGTGCTCTCGACATCCAACCCGGTGGCGCCGGCCACGAGAAACCCGCCGAACACACACAGCCCGGCCGTGGTAAAACGCCGCTGCGCCCAATACCACACACTCGAAACGGTGCGGTAGGTCCAGTAAATGGGCTGGTAGATCAGGCGCATACGCAGGGTGGCTCAGCAAACGTCTTTCAAGCCGGCACGCGGAGTTGTTTCAGAATGTCCAGCACGACACCGCGCGCGGTGGTGCCGGAGAACCGGGCCTGCGGTTCCAACACCAAGCGGTGCGCGACCACGGGGACGGCGAGCGCCTGGATTTGTTCTGGCGTGACGAAGTCGAGGCCATCGAACAAGGCGAGCGCCTGCGCGGTTTTCATGAGGGCAAGTGAGGCGCGCGGGCTGGCGCCGAGTTGCACGCCGGGCGCGGTGCGGGTGGCGGCGACGAGATCCACGACGTAGCGTTTGAGTTCGGCGCTGATACGCACGGCTTCCACGGCGCTGCGGAGGGCCTGAACATCGGCGAGGGTGGCAACGGTCTGGAGTTCCTCGATGGGATGGTTGTGTTCCTGCGCGGTAAGAATGGCGACTTCCTCCTCCGGCGGCACATAGCCGAGGGTGAACTGCATGGCAAACCGGTCCATCTGCGCCTCCGGCAACGGGTAGGTGCCGCGAAATTCAACCGGGTTCTGCGTGGCGATCACGAAAAAGAATTCCGACAGATGCCGGCGGTCGCCTTCCACGCTCACCTGGCCTTCGCCCATGGCCTCGAGCAGGGCGGACTGGGTGCGGGGCGAGGCGCGGTTGATTTCATCGGCCAGGAGAATGTCGGTGAACACCGGGCCTTCGTGAAACTTAAATTCCTGCTCGCGCTGGTTGAAGATCGAAACGCCGAGAATGTCCGAGGGCAGCAAGTCGGGCGTGAACTGCACGCGCTTGAACCGGGCGTCGATGGATTTGGCCAGCGCCTTGGCCAGCGTGGTTTTGCCGGTGCCGGGAAAATCCTCCAGCAGCACGTGACCGCCGGCGGCGAAGGCCGCGAGCAGTTGCCGGGTGGGGGCCGTCTGGCCGCGCATGATTTTGGCAATGTTCGCGGCGATGTTGCGGCTGGTTTGACGGGCGGCTTCCAATGAGGGAGTGGACATGGTTAAAAGGGTGTTACAACGTTGCTTTTTGACCGACCAATGTTTCGCCCAAAGTGTAGGGGGCGAACGCCCGTGCGCGAACAAAAAAGACCGGAGCCGTGCTCCACATTTTTTTCTCCGCACCCAAATCCGCTTCAGAGATCTGCTCCATACCTTATTTGACGAGAGCTGGTGGAAAATACTCCCGCTTTTTTGCAAACGACGAGGTGGCGAGACTCCAACTAAATAATAGAGGAAATATTTGAGTCTCCTGACGTCGTCTCCTACAAACCAATTTTCGGCGCGCGATGTACCGGTTGCTGTTTTCCGCTTTGCGTCCGCAGTTGTTGATTTCACCCCGGCATATTTTAACGCAAAGACGCCAAGGCGCAGAGTCGCAAAGGTCTTTGCAGCCGGCATCGGGGCACTGATTGTCCCAATCCGCAGACGCCGACAGACCAACCTGCTTTGAAAACATTCCAGCCGTCTCTTGTCATACCACCCGCTGCGAGTTGGGACAGTTCGCGCTCCGCACGGATGCCCTCAATTTTGTAGGAGACGAGGTGACGAGGCTCTAACCGAAAACTGGGGGCGGAATATTTGAGTCTCCTGACGTCGTCTCCTACAAGCTCAAATGAGTGACGCGATGTTCCGGTTGGCGGTTTCGGCGTTGCGCCCGCAGGCGTTGATTTCAGGCCGGCATATTTTAACGCAGACGCCAAGGTCTTTGCAGAAGGCCACCTTTCCCTGCGCCTTGGTGTTAGCGACTTTGCGTTTAATTTCGTCGCCCGCTCAGAGCGGTGGAGGGCCACCGCACTCCAGGACGCTTCGCGCGGTTCGGTGGCCATCGGTCAACGCGCCAGCGTTTTGGAGTGCGGTGGCCCTCCACCGCTTTTCCATCGCGCGCCAAAGCCGCACACAAATTCAATTCAACATTGCCACGTTCGTCCACCCCAAACCCTATCTCATCACCGCCGGTTTCAGGCGGCTCACCCAGGCGGCCAGCGCCCAGAGGGCGGCGAAGGCGGCGGCGATCTTCAGTCCCCGGGACGGCCAGTTGACGGCTTTGCGGTTTTCGGCCTGCAATTGCACGGTCATGGCGTGGCCGCCCTCGGTTTGCAACACTTGGGCGAAACCCACTCGCACGCCGCGCAGGGGCAGATTCACATGCAGCGGCTGGACCCGGGTGGTGACGATTTCCTGCGCCTGCTGCAATTTCTGCCACTGCAACGTGGCGGCGGCGGTGTCATAATCCATGCTCGCCGGCTGGTTCCGGTTGGCGCCATCCACGGCGTCGGCGCGGTTGCGCAGGCTGAAATCGTTCTGGGCGCTGACCAGATTGCTCGCTTGGGCGCGGCGCAATTGTTTCTCCAGATCCTGCACGCCGCTGTCCTCCATTCTGCCGCCGCCAAACTTGGTCTTGGCGCGGTAATAGTTGGCCGTGGCTTCGCGGACGTTGCCACCGGCCAGCAATTGGCGCGCGGCGCTGACATCCTTCTGCACTTCGGCTTGGGCGGAAAATTTGGTCACCTGCTCCATGCGGGAATAGTCGAGCCGCGAAAAACTGGCCGCCGCTTCCGCCAAGGCCGAGAGCTCATGCGTCATGGTGCCGGCAAAGTTCCGGTACTCGTAATCGGCGGGCAGGTAAATATCCCAATGGGCGTTCTTCAGGGGAACGTCGAACTTCGGCGACGCAAAATCCACCGCGCCGCGCACCTGCGGAAATTGGTTCGTGCCAGCGTAGGTCAGTTGCACGGTGAGGGCGCCATCATCCGCGCCGGTGGATTCGATGGGCAGGAGCAGCCGGCCCTCGCGCCAGCAGGGACGCACCGGCTGGCCCGCGACGAACGCGGACCACACCTGCGCGCCCGCCGGCAGTTCCAGGCTCAAAAATTGCCGGCCGTTATTGCGCACATTCAGCGAGAGTTCGGTCATCATCTGACCGTCATCGGCGACGACACTGGTCAGTTGGGCGCTGTCCACCAGCGCCTCCAGCACGGCCGCCGCATCGAAGCGCCGCACTTCCAGCGTCAGTTTGCCGCCGGGGCGGACGTAGCGGTACAACAATGCCAGACTGGCATCGGCATGGCCCGCCCAGTCGGGATAATCACCGGTATCCATCCGTTGAAACTCGGGGGCTGCTTGTTCGCCCACCTGCAACGACGGCGGCGCGGACACTGCGAGCCAGCCGGTTTCGCGCTCCACGTTCACGGCCGAAATACCCGCCAGTTCGAGCGCGGTACCGGCATTGGTGCGGGGCTGATCCCAGGTGACATTCAGCAGATAGCCGCCGCTCATGGGCGATTGCAATTCAATGCGCCAGTCGTTGCCGATCTGCTCGCGGCTGCGGATATTGGGGCCGGTGATTTCGACATTGCGGAATTGCCCGGGCACATGAACCCGCAATTCGCGCACCGGGGCGTTGGCGATGTCATAGCGCACCTGCGCGCGGCCGGTGACCAGGGTTTCGGCCAGCGTGTAAGCGTTGAAAATTTCCACGCGCACCCAGGCGGCAACCGCCGTGGTGGATACGGTGAGATTCCAATCGGCCGCCACCGCCGGATCGGCGCTGATAAACTTGAACGCCAGATCGCCGTTGGCCGCGGGCTCACCCGGCAGGGACATCGCGGGAATTTCGGACAGGCCGTCAAAGGTCGCCGTCTTCACCGCGACGCCGGGCTCGGCGGCAACGGTGACGTAGCCGGTCAGCTTGGCCGCACCGGCGGGATGCACGCCGGCCAGCGCGAGCGAGGCGGGCAGCGTTTTGAAATCGCGCACCAGGGTAATGCCCAACCGGTAATGGCCGATGGTGCGCTCCTTCAGCGTGATATCGAGGGTACGGCCGCCAGCAGCCGGCTGTTCGGAGGATTGCAAAATATTATCACCTTTTACCGGATCCAACCGAAAGCCGGCGGGCAGCAAGAGGCGCAAACCAAAAACCCCGGCGCGCTTGATGTCGTAATCCACGGTGGCGGCCAGCGTGAGTCCGGTGGGTGTGACTTGAAAACGGTTCAACACCACCGCCGCGATTTGGGGCTGGATGGTTTCCGCGTGCACGCGCAGGCTGAATTCCGGCTGGCTGAAGCGGTAGGCCGTCACCAGGTTGTCGTCGGGCGAGGAACTGTTTCGGGCAAACTCGCCGACATCCACGCGCTGCAAACTGGCGGCGTCTTCGACGGTCAGGGCCAACCCCTCGCTGCCGGCCAGGCCAATCAAGCCGGTTTCGCGTTTCACGTCCAGTGCGTGAGGCAGCGCCACCGTGGCGCTCGCCGGGAGCGCGGCGAGCGCACTCTCGGTTTCTACGACCAGTCGCCAGGCGGGCGAGACTCCTTTGGACAAGGTTACCACCAGCACGGGAACGCCATTATCGGTTTTCAATTCCCAGTTGCGAATCTGGTCGCCCTCCACGCGCAAGAGCCGCTGGCCGGCGGGCAGTTGCACCCGGGCCTCGCGCAATTCACCTTGTGTCACCGAATAATCCAGCGTGGCCCGGAGGTTGACCGCGCCGCCGCCAAGCGTGACAAGTGCCGAGTTCTGGCAGAAAACCGTGGCGGCAACTTCATCCACCCGCTTGACGCGCGGCGTCCACAAGAGTTCCATGCGATCCGTCGAGCCGAGCAAGGCGGTCACGCGGGTCTGATCCTTAACCAGCGTACGCCGGCAGGAGATCGCCGCCGGGAAATCCACATCGGCGCCCGGTTGTTCGAGGGTCAGCACGGCCTGGCTGGTCAACGCGGGAGGAATCAAAAAGTCGAGCCGACGACGGGTGACATCGCCGGTTACTTTTACCAGCAGCTTTGCCTGCACGGTGGCCGTGCCATTCCGGTTGAAGCGTACGGACAGTCCGTTGCCGTTGCGAATGAGCGTGGCGTTGCCGTTCTTCGCGGTAAATTCCTGAACGGCGACGTCCTCGGTGAACAGCGGAAAAACATAGCCGTTCGTCACGCCGGAGAATTCGTAGGCGGCATCGAGCACGGCCACGCGATCATTGATGACGCCGGTATAATTGGCGGAGGTCAGCGCGGCTTCCGGCGCGGTGGCCGCTTGCGCGGAACTGCCACAAATCATCAAGGCAAGTACCACGGCGGCGACCACCGGCGGAATCGTCGGGCCGGCCGGCGCTTCGGTGGGCGCAAACGTTGTCGGTTCCACCACCGCCTCGGCCGCCGCGCGACGCGGCCAGTAGCGCCACACGAGCAGCGCGATCACCGCCAGCGCCACCACCGGGAAACCGACAATCAGCGCATCATGCAACGCATGCCACTGCACCAGCAGGCTGGCGGTGGAGCCGGTCATCAACGCCAGCGCGAGCGCGAGCTTAAAACTGCTCCGGGGCGAGCGGCGCCAGTGCCACCACCAACCGATGGCACCGAGGACGAACAAGCCCGACTGCCAGGCCATTTGGATGAGTTGATAGGTCATTAGCGGCATGGCTTGCGCGCGGATGGAAAGCGGTTCGTCCTGAATGTTCAGCACCTTGGTGAAGAGGAATGGCTGGCCGGTTTGCGGCAGCTCGATGTGCAGTGATCGGATGCCCGCCACCACCGGGGGCGGGCCGGTCGGTTCGTCGGTTGCACCGGCCAGGCCCAGGGCACCGGCGTTAATAGACAGAGTGCCGCCAAAAGCCACCCCATGTTTATCCGCCAGAACGCCGGCCCGATCGATGCCATTGTAAGCTTCGGCGACCATGGGGGCGGCCGAATTGGCCGATACCGTTGACGTCCCATTTGCCGCCAGCAAAAATCCGCGTTGGGAGAGTTCTGCAAATTTTGCATCGCTGATTTGCGCCACGCTGCCGTCGGCATACAGCACGTTGCAATGGCCTTTAAAAATCGGACTGTAGGCCACCACCGATTGGGAATTGAGCGCGTCCTGATCCAGTCCGGCGCCCAGATAGACATAGCGCTCGCCGGTTTCGGTGTCGTAGGTGATCTTGTCCGTTCCCAGTTGATCACGCATTTCCTCAAACGACCCCGGCAGCCGGTTGGTGTTGTCACCGGCAAAAATTTTCATCGCCAGGCCAATCTCCTTCAAGTTGTTGACCGAATTGATGCGCTGGGCTTTGCGCTTGGCGCTGGCCAGGGCGGGCAGCAGCATGGCGCCCACGATGCCGAGCATCATCATTACCACCAGCAGGGTGGCCACGCCATTCCAGCCATAACGCACGGCGGAGATCACCAGTGAAATCACCAGGACGGCAATCAGTCCAATCAACAGGATGGCACCGCCGGCCTCGCGCAAAACCTCGCCGTAGAACGTGAGGAATTTTTGCCATGCATCCAGCCAGTCGTACGTTGTGCCTTCGGTCACTTTCATGCTGCCGCCAAAATCACTCAGCCGCAGGGTGGGAGGCACGAAGACCTGCCATTCCGCGTAGGTATTCGGCACGTCCGTGCGCGGGGCGGCCAGCTCCAGCGGATGCGACCATTTGGCGGCGGCCACCATGCCGTTGGTCTGCGCGTAAATGATATCCACCGCGAAGGCTTGGTCGCGATTCAGATCGCGCGGCAGGGAGACGAGCACCCAGTCGCCATCGCGCTCCGGCTTCACGGGCTGGCCATTGACGGCACAGCTCCAAAGTTTGGCCGACGCGGGGAGTTGAAAGCGTTGAAACTGTTTCTCATTGTTCTTCACCATGAAGGAAGCCTGCGTGAGCATCTCGCCATTCGCCGTGAGCACGGAGGTGATTTGAGTGCGATCCGCCACCGCATCCAGCACGCGCAGCTCCGCAAACCGTTTCGCCTCCAGGGTCAGCGCATAATCGCCGCCGGCATATTGCCAGGCCAGCGTCACCGCCCGGGCGGCCATGGCGCGGTCGGCGGCGGACAGTTCGGTTTCATCCACGCGATGCAACGTTTCTCCCGCCGTCTTCACATTCAATTGCAAACTGGCCGCCGTGGTGACCGCAATGGAGCCGGTCTCGCGCTCCACCGCCTGCGGATGAATGCCGCCCACCGGCAGTTCGGCGCCCTGGGGATCAAAGGGATAATCATACGTCACCACCAGCGTGTAGCCGCCCCAGGCCTTGTCCTGCAACCCGATCGTCCACACTTCGCCGGACTGTTCCTTGCGCCGGATATTGGGCCCGGTGAAATCCACGTTCCGGCAATGCGCCGGCACCCGGACCTGAAATTCTTGCACGCCCTGGTTCGCCAGGCTGTAGCGAATCGTCGCGCTGCCGCCCACGCTGCCATCGCCAATCGTCACGAGGTTGAACACATCCGCCACCACCCGGGCATCGAGGCGGGCGGTGCCGATGGACAACGACCAGTCCGGCTGCGTAGTGGTGTAGGCGAGTGTTTCGTCACGGCGGTCCGGGAGATTTGCCACGGGAATTTCCCGCAGGCCCGCCAAGTCGCCCGTCTTAACCCGAATGCCCGCCAACGCCGCCACACCAATCTGGGCGGATTCTTTTACCGCACCCGTCACCCGCACCGGCGCGAGCCGGATTTGCTCCGGAAAACTTTTGAGCGCCTCCTCTAGTTGCACCGTTAACCGCCGCGCGCCCAGTACCCGGGCGGAGAAATTCACCCGCAGTTTGCCGGCGCTCACTTTCCAGTCTTCCACGCCATCGCCTTGCACATCGGCCACGGCGTCACCGGCGGGCGGCGTCAGTTCCAGCGCGTAAATACCGGCTTTTTCCACGGTCACATCCAACTGATGCGCGGTGAGCAGCCGGGTTTCCTCCAGGCGGGCCGAAATACGGTCCACGGTGCTGACCACCGGTTCCACGGGCTTGAGTTGCAACGCCAGCGTGAACGGCCGCGTATTGAACTGATACGCCGCCACCGCCTGATCCGTGGCGTTTACCTGCCGCAAACCGGCCACGCTGGCCACTTCCACCAGTGTGTCCTCGGCGGTCAAGGTGAGGGTGCCGGTTTCGCGTTCCACTTCCAGCGGCTGGGGCGGATTCAAGGTAATGGTTTCGCCGGCCGTCAGATGATCTACGGGCTGCACGGTGGTTTGTTCCGAATACAATTTCAGTTCGTAGCCAGTGTCCACGGGCTTGATGAATTCGATGATCAGTTGCAGCTGGCTTCCCTCCGTGACCGTGTGCCAGTCGCGGATTTGCGCGCCCTCCAACCGCGTGATGGTTTGCTGAAGGGGCAAGGCCAGCGTGAGTTGGGTGGCCGCGCCTTGAATGGTCTGGTAACGGAACCGGCTGGTGTATTTCACCACCGCTGGACTGAGCTGCGCCGCGATATCGGAATCCACGGTGAGCATGGCCTTGTGCGCCACGGCCGCCACCTTGCCCTGCCAGCGTAACGCGAGCGTCTGATCGGCTCCGAGAAATCCACTTACTTGGGCCAGCCCGTTGGTAGGCTTGGCAGCGAGCAATGTGCCCGTGAGCATTTGAATTTCCATGCCGTCGCCGGCGGCCTGGGCGATTACGGCGGCAATCGGCGCGGCGGGGCCGGTGAAGGTGACGCGGTTCCAGGGTTCCTCTCGCTGAATCCGCGCGGCGATTTCCACCTTGAATTGATACCGCCCCGGCTGCGTTGCCGTGAGCCGGTAGCCGTCAGCCACGCGGGATAAAGATAACGCACCCGGCAATTTTCCGGGCAGCAGGGCCACGTCGCCGGCCAGGAAGGGCAGGGAACTGGCGCCGGAACCGGTGGCTTCCGCGTCCACATCGAGGGTGAAGCGGGCTTCATCATCGGCCAGCCGGCCGGTGTAATGAATTTCCCGCACGGTCAGCGCCGCCTTCGCGGAGCCGGCAAACCAACAGCACAGCAGCAGGCTCAAAATGATCTTCTTCATACTCATTCAGACGGGAGCCGGCAAAAAATACTCCCGCCGGGGAAAAAGAAATTTTCCGGCCGGCTGCGAACGTTGAAATAACCGGCTGATCCGCAACTTGAAACTTGAGCCGCGCGCCGCGCCAGCATACAGTCGCGCTACGAACATGGATGCGGAGGCCGAACTCCTGGCGCGTTGCCGCCGTGGTGAAGCGGATGCCTGGGACGAATTATTCGACCGGCATTATGCCGCGGCCGGCCGCTTTATCTTTCAGCTCTCGCCCGATTTCACCACCGAGGACGCCGGCGAAATCTGCCAGGAAGTCTTTCTCTCCGTCATCAAGAACCTTGAATCGTTTCAGGGCGAAAGCCGGTTTCAGACCTGGCTGTTCCGCATTGCGGTGAACAAGGCCCGGGACTTTCGCGAAAAACGTCATGCCGGCAAACGCGGCGGCGGCCAAACCACCCTTTCGTTGGAAACCGAGGATGCCGAGGGCACGCACCAGTTTGATCCGCCCGCCCCGCTCCCGTCGCCGGATGAACAGTTGATGAACGCCGAACTGGCCGGCCTCGTGCATGGGGCGCTGGATCAATTGGGCGAGCCGTGCCGGGAAATTGTGGAGCTCCGTTATTTTGGGGAACTCAGCTACGAGGAATTGAGCGCCGCGCTGGAATTGAACCCGAAAACAGTCAGCTCCCGCCTGAGCAAATGCCTTGACCGGCTGGAGGATATCGCGCGCCGGATTTTTTCCCGGGAGAAATTGGGAGTTTCCCCGTCTAATGGAATGTGACCGATGATACGACTTGAAATACAACGTTAATGGAACCGGAACGCCACATCGAAAAGCTGCTGCGCAGCTTCGCGCGCTTTCGACGCTCGCAGGCGGGTGATCCCGCCAAGGGCGCCGACCCGTTCGCCCTGCATCCCGCCACCCGGCGGTTGCTGCAAGGCGAGGTGTCCCGGCGCGCCCCGAAGCCCGGCCCCGGTGCCGCCCGGGTGCCGTGGTTCTGGCGTTCCCATCCGATGCTCGCCGGGGCGCTGGTCATTGCAGGCGTACTCACCCTGGCGGCCATTTTCCTGCCCTCCTTGGCATCGGCCAAGAAAAAGGCCCAGTCCGTCACCGCCATGAGCCAGTTACGGCAAATTGGCGTGGCCGCTGAACTTGCCGCCGCCGACAACGCCGGCAAACTACCCGCCACCCTGGATGAACTGACCAATGTCCTCGGCAATTCCAAGTTGTTATTGGACCCGCAGAGCGGCCAGCCATTTACTTATGTTGGCGGCGGAAAATATCTGGCCAGCCTGCCATCCAATGCGGTGCTGGCCTACGCCCCGGAACATAGCCACCGCTTGGCCGTGCTGCTGGCCGATGGCTCCGTGGCGAGCTATTCGGCGACGGATTTTTCCGTGCTGACCAATGCCACCGCCGGGGAACTGGCGGTAAATAACAAGATGCCGGTCGGCTCATTTGATCTCGCCGGTGTGGATGCGCCCGCCGCCGCCCCAGCCCCGGCGCAAATGGAGATGGATAAGGAATTGTCCCTGCAGGCAAAGTCTGATCAAGCGGTTGCAGCCAGCGATGGCCTAGCCAAGCATCAGCTCAATCCTGTGCTCAATGGTTTGCCCCAGCCGGCCGCCGCCGGTTTGGACTCCTCGGTGCAACCAGTGCTAAACCAAAATACTCAGATGTTTGTCGCGGTGGATCGGGCGAAAGGCTTGGTTCCAGCCAACAACAACGGCCAGTTTTACCGCAATCAGGCCAACGCCCGCCGCCAGGCTCCGTTACTGGGCAAGTTCCAATGGCAGCAAAATGGCAATGCCATCCGCGTCGTGGATACGGACGGCTCGGTGTATGAGGGTTCCCTCACGGCTAACGCCGCCAACGCGGTCATCACCGTGGCACCGCAATTTGGCGGCAATGTTGCGGCGAACAACCGCGTGGCAAACGCACAAAACTCCCCCAGCCAGTCAGGTCTCTCCTTCCAAGTGCGCGGTCGCAGCCAGACGTTGAAACAAAACGTCGTCTTTGCCGGCAATTTCATACCGATTCCCGACACCGGCAACAGTGCCCAGGCCAATGGCGCCGCCTTGGCTGCCAATAATGCGTCGCAATTGCTCACCGTGACCAATAATGACATGGGGGTAAATGGTCAGATTACGACGCAAGCCGGCTTACCCAATCAATTCGCGGGGGGAGCCATGGGCGGCAACAATCGCAACAGCACCTTGCAAAATGCGGCGGTCAATAATCAGGCCGCCGCGAATTCATCGGTCAACCAGCTCAACTGGCTTAACGCCCACATCATCGGCACCGTGCAATTGGAAAATACCAATCAGTTCGACATTGATGCCATTCCCTCCGCGCAGTGAGTGAAGCCGGTAGCAGGCGGGGCACAGGCTTGGCATCCTCCTCTGTGTTTACTGATAAAACTTCCGGCTTGAATCTGCCTAGGCCGGCTCGAACGGCGCACGGTTCAGACCGCTGCAATGACCAAGGCGGAGGCGTCAGCAAAGCCATGCGCGCCTTCATTTTGGACGCTGAAGCGGCCGTGAACGCCGCGCTCCGCTCGCACCTCACGCAGGCAACCCTCAAGCACGAGGATCATAGGGCGGTTTCAAACGGCAAGTGGTATGCCCCAAACGTTTGCCGGCGGTTATCACTCATGGCAGCGCCAGACAGGGAAATAGATGTGATAACGCTCGCCCTCATCCCGGCCTGCTCCCCCGAGGAGAAGGAGAAACGGTTGCCGCGTATGTCGTGAATCAAGCCGCTGGATTGGCCGAACCGATGGGCAGACAAATGAAGTTGCTCCGGCGCAGTGTTGGCGTCACGGCAACCGGCTTAATCCCGAAAATCGAAATTAATTTCTCACCACGTAGCGGCCGAGCGCCGTGTCAAAATCAAACCTGCCTAGGTTCGCACTCAGCCATTGGGCCGCCTGATTGGTGGAACCGGGATATTGGGTGAGCGCCACCAGCTTCACCGCCAGCCGGTTCCGGTTATAGCTGTCACGTTGGGATTCCATATTCATTACCGATGCCTGAAATGCATCCCGCAAGCCCAACTCCGCCGCGGGCATGGCCAGATCATATTTTCCCACCATGCCGAGCTGCGCCCGGCGCCAAGCTTCCCGCACCGCACCGGCGACATCGAATCCCGGACAAGCCCGCAGCGCCGGCAGGACGCGGTCCTGGCCATCGCGCAATTGCCAAAAGCGCCACTTCAAATCTTCATAGGTGGCCGGATCATGCGCCTCCGCCACCAGCTTGACGGCCGCCGCAGGATAGTTGATCCGGTGATCCGCCAGCCGGGCCAGCAGTGTGGGCCGAGCTTCCGCCGCCCAACCCTTTTGCTCAAACCAGCCCGCCAGATTGGGATCGCGATCCAATGCTGCCAACAGTTCCGGGAGTTGATCATGCGTGGCCAGCCGGGTCAGCACGGGCAACACATAGTTATCTTCCGCCTCCTCGTTCAGCGGCAGGTGACGCAGTAATACCGGCAATCCGCCCGTACCGATCAAAGCTAGCTGGTTCTGGATGTTCTTTTTGCCATCCGAATTCCAAGTGTCGGGCAAATCCTGCAAAATTGTTTCCACATATTGATTCACCTGTGTTTCGGTGGCGGTTGAAGGCAACTTGGCCAGTCGCGCCAAATCCTCTCTTGGGGAGGCTACCAGTTTGCGGGAAAATTCGGCCGCGTCCGCCACATGCCGTTCCAAATGCTGGTTAAAACTTCCCTGATACTGCGGAACAAACACGCAAAATTGCGCCTCCTTCAACCACTCCGCCAGCGATACGCCGGTAAGCCGCTCGCGCAAGGCGGGAAAGGGAAAGATGTAATCGAACTGCCGCCGGGTCTGCCCGCCGGTCAGGTCCGGCGCCCCGGAGCCGTAATTGGCCGAACCGGTGAAGGCTTCACCAAACCGGGGATGGTACAACACATAATATCCCAAGCCCAGGTTGCCCCCAAAAGTGGTTTTGGTATGAAAACCCGGGTAATTATCCCGCCGGAACCGGGGATCGGCTTCGGCCTCATCCACCACCAGATGAATGCCTGCCATGTCCGAATAAATCCGCCGCAGGCTTATGCGCTGGCCGGGTGCCACCTGGATGGTGACCGGTTTGACCGGCACCCGAGCCGCCGACACTATCTTGAACTCGTGGAGTTTCAAATCCAATGACAGGCTGCCGGCCAGGGCTTTGTGGTTGTATTCATCTTGGAGCCGGGTCAGATAGCCGACCGTGTCGCCGGACAGGGGCGGGGACGGCCCGAGCCAAATGGTTTTCGCGGGAAATTGCCGGCGGACGGCCACCACATAATTGCCCTGCTGCGGCGATTCATCCCAGTAGTTCCAACCCGCTCCCGTGTTCGTCGGCGGGAACAGCGAATTCCGGTAATTAAAATAAACCGGTCGGGGCGAACCGGGCTGGCCATCCGGCTGAAAAGAACCCATCACCGAGGCCATCATCAGGAAACTGTCGGCCGGCACCCGGTCCACACAGAGTTCCATGGAAAGATGTTGCCGGACGACGCCTTCATCCGACCCAGCGGGCACGGGGACATCGGCAAACACCACTGGTAACGGCGTTGTTGGCCGGGAAATTCCCGGGAAAAAATTGGTGCGCCAGCTCCAGGCGAAATTGGGAATAGACAGCAACCCGATGGTCAACAGGACAAAGCCGCCCGCGCGCCAGCCGCCGACTACTTGAATGATCCAGCCGGTGACCGCACAGAGGGTCAGGAATCCAAAAACCATCACAGTGACGCTCGTGTGCAGGCCCGATGCGTTGCTCATCGTGACATCATGACGGTGGTCGAGGGAGAGGAGGGCACTCCATAGAAAGAGCGCGCCGACCAACAAGCCAAACATCAGGAAAAACTGCGTCAAGTCCCGGGTCAAGGCCGCCAGCGCGGCGATCACAAAAACAATTGCTACGGTGTACAATGCCATTTCCTCCGTTTGTGCCAGCAACAAGTGCGGCGGAAATCCCTGCCCGACCGCCGTGAGAACGGCCGCCAAAATACGGGAAATCGCGACCAATAGCAGCAACAGCGCCGTCTTGGACCAGAATAAATGCCCGCGCCGCACCGGCCGGGTGAGCCAACCCGCGCTTGTGCCTTCCAACGGATCGGCCTGCACCACCCGCGCCACCAGAAACAGGGCCAGCCCCAGTTGAAAAATTTGCACCAGCACCAGGAATCCATCCCGGTCGTCGCTGTAATTCTGGTGCAACCCCAGCCACCATTGCAGGCCAAAGGTGGCCCACAGGACCAGCAGTTCCAGGCGAAAGTGCCGCACGTCGGTTTTGAATTGATGCAGGATAAGATTCATGGCTTCAGGGAGTGGCGCTTGCCAGTTGACCGCCGGCCAGTTCGGATTTCAGGACAAACTGGCGGCGCACGGAATCAAACACAAATTCATCCGCCGAATGGTGGCGGCACCACGCCAGCACCGGATCGAGACCGACAGGTTTGCCATTGCCGGCATCGGCGAGTTTGGCCGGAATTCGCACATGTTTGTGCACCAGTTCCGACTGCCACCAGTCATACTGGCCATCCTGCTCGCCCAAGGCCGCCCAAAATTCGCGAAAGGCATCCAGGTCCCCTTCAAACAGGGCGTTGGCAAGCACATCGCGAAAATGATCCGCCCGAAAGTCCGCCACGCCGCTCATTTTGGTCCATTGCCGGTCAATGGTCTCCCGCAGTTGCGGCTGAATGCCCGGCAGTGTCCGCAGCAGATCGTAGGCATCCGACGGGTTGACGGCGAGATTCTCGAGCAGACGCGGATAGGTCACCGGATCGGCATACCAGGCCAGGGCCTGCACCGCCTCGTAAGGCAATTGGCCCGGCCGATCCAGCAACTGATACAGCTCCGTCCGGGCTTCGACCAGCCAGCCCCGTTGCATCACCACCGCCGCCAACTCCGGATCCTGGGCCAGCGCGGCAATGATCTGCGATTTCTGCGCTTCCTCCGCCCCTAACGTGATGGCACGTAATACCATTGATTTGGGCTGCCCAAACATGGCCGGCAAGCCGTCCAAAAACACATCCAAATGGGCCGGCACCAGCGGCAAGAGCGAAGCCAATGCCTCGTCCCCCAGGCGCAGCGTCGGCTTGGCCATTTCCAGCAGGCGGACATAATCAAGCAGATACGTCGCCACTTCCGGCCGACCCGCATTGGCGCCCGGCGGCCGCAAGGCCGCGAGGCGGCGCAGCAGTTCCGGCCTTGAAATACCGTTCTGATTTACGGACGAGATTTCAATCGGCGGCGCCAGCACCTGATTCAATACCAGTCCGGGCGACTGCCATTCCCGGGGCACCGTCCCCAGCCAGGTCCGGCGAAAAACCAGGATGCGGCATTGGGCCAATTCAGCCGGCGTGATTTTGGCGCCGGCAATATGTGCCAGATTCAGGGAATAATAATACTTGGGCTGGGCGGTTAGCCCGGCCCGCTGGCCGATTTGATCGGGCTGGCTGATCAGCCGGATGGCAATTCCCTTCGCCGGATTGTAGAACAGAAATCCCAGATTGGCTTCCATGGCCACGGAAGAGTCCACCCGCTGGTCATGGGCCGTGGCCAATACTACTTGATCACGTTCCAACAGCCAATGATAGGGGGAGTTCGGTGCGCTTATGAAATTCAAAGGTTCAACCGGCAGGGCCTTCCACCGGCCGGGTGTGCCGGCATCAGCCACCGTAGCGCCGGAATGCGCTGGCAGATTGGCGGCTAGCTCCCATTGAAAAATCTGGGCGGCCAGACCGGCGCGCACGGTGACCGGCGCCGCCAGCCAGGGGGCGGTCCGGGGCACCTTCAAAGTGGGAAGTGTCACCCCGTTTTCACCTTCCATTCCGTAAAAATCGAACTGGCCACCAAGGATGAATCCCTTTGCCGGCAGCAAACTGGCCAGCGCCCGGGTCTCGGACAAAGGTTTGGGCACGTAATACGCGTCAAACAAAGGCAGCCTCCCGGCGCTACCCGTTTGGGTGATCGGTTCTTGCGCGGCATTGACCGCCACCACATTGGTGGCCACCCAACGCACGGTGGCTCCGGACGCGTTGAGCCCGTCCTGCGGTTGCAGGCTGACATTCCATGCCAGCTTGCCGTCGCGCGGGCTCTGCGAATCCTGACTGAATTGCAGCGAACTCAGAGGGACATTGAAACCGGACTGATTGATCAGCGCAGTAGCCGCCGCCGGATCGCGCGGCTGCACCGCCGAAAAATCCCATCGCCAGTAGCCCACGCTGACGCCAAATATCACCACGCTCGAAACCGCAATGCACCAGCGTTGCCCCGCCCCGCCGGGGCGTCGGCCATGCCAGAACGCCAGCGCCGCCAGCCACGCCAGGGTCACATATACCGCACCCGACAACCGCGCCACTGCCGAAGTTTCCCGTACGGGCTCTAACCATGAAGCCGTCGCCGGCGCCACGTGGGCCATGAGCAAACTCAGCAAAATGAGGCCGCCAAACGTACACAACACCGATACCACCATGCCCGCCACCCAGCGCGCATAGTTGGACCAAAGCGACGCGAACGCCGCCATCCCCAAGGCAATTGGCACTACGAACAAGGCGCGCTCGCCCATGCCCCACAGCACATAGCCGGCCGGCACCCCTTGCAGCAACAGGTAAATTCCTTCCTCGCCAATTGCCGGCAGCATCACCGCGAGCGTGATGAATAAAATTTTGGCCAGCAGCCAGTCGCGCTTGGCCAGCGGGCGTGTGCTTAAAAAACCTTCCCGCCGGGCCGGCGAATCTGTCACCACCACCACGGCCGGCAAGGCCAGAAACAGCACCCAGGCAAAGGTGAGTTGCGCCCCCAGCCAGAATTCCGAGTACACCGGCTTGCCCTGCTGATCCACCCGCACCGCCTCCACCCAGCCAAGATTCGTGGCCAAGTCCAGTGCCAGCAATAACAGCCAGACCACCAGAAACCAGCGAAACTGACGCACATCCTTGCGAAATTGATGAAGTACCAGGCCCATAAAATATATTTAGTCCTAGCTGTTGGCGTCGCCGGTGAGCCGGTACGTCCGGGCGAGGGCGACGAAGATTTCCCGGAGATCCATTGGGGTGACGTTCATTTGCCGGGTGGTGGGAAACAGTTTGGCGGCCACCGTTCCCAGCTCCGCTTCCTGATAATGGGCGTCGGCAAAGCGCACCACGCGGCCCGCCGCCGCCACGTTCAGCCAGTTCTCCGGCAGCTTCACCGGCAACACCGCCTCGCCCGCCAGCGAAATTTCCACAAACCGGAACCGGGCCATTAGCGCCTCGGCCGCTTCATCAAGCTGGATGCGCCCGCGATGAATGATCGCCACGCGATCCGCCAACCGCTCCACTTCCGCGATGTCATGCGACGACACAAATACGCTCCAGCCTTCCTGCTCGGTCAGTTCCAACATGCCGCGAATGAATTCATCCCGCACCAAGGGATCCAGACCGGAAAACGGTTCGTCCAGCACGACCAATTTAGGCCGGTAGGCCAGACTCGACAGCAGCGCCGCCTTCATTCTCATGCCGCGGGAAAGCGCCTTCAGTTTGGCGGCCGGCGGCAAATCAAACTCGCGCAGCATCTTCGCCGCAAAGGCCGCATCCCAGGTCGGGTACATCGGCCGGCAATAGTCCATGAACTGCTGCACCGTCATCCACAGGGGGAGTTCCTGATTCTCGGATACATAACCGATCTGCTGGAATTCCGCCGTGCCCAACCGCCGCGAATCCGCGCCTAAAACCCGCACCGACCCGCCATCGGGCGTCAGCATGTTCAGCAAACACTTGATGGTGGTGGTCTTGCCGGCCCCATTGGGTCCCAAAAAGGCGGTGACCGCCCCCGTCGGGACATCCAGGTTCAGATCGTCCACCGCCAGCGTGCGACGGTACTGTTTACGCAAGTTCCGTATTTCAATAATGGGGTTCATGACGGGAAGTTCGTTTAAACTCACTTAAACCGCAGGTTTATCGTTACCGGCCGGATAGTTGGAGGCATTTGCATTGGTTTTGGCCGCGCGTTCGAGCGCTTCGACCACGGCCGGAAAGTCCAAATGAAGATCCTCAGCCTCCTTCAAAATCTGCTGACAGAGCGGCTGGAGATGGTTGAGCCGTTCGGAACGGTCCGGCAGCTCCGGCGATTTTACCACCATGCCAATACCCGGCCGACTGGCCAAATACCCGGCCTCCTTCAGAATGGCGACCACCTTATGGGCGGTAGTGGGGCTGATGCGCAGTTCCTGGCTCAACGTGCGGACCGAAGGAAATTCATCCCCCACGGCGAGCTGGCCGGTCAACATGGCTTTGCGCACGGCTTGGATGATTTGATCCGAAACCGGCAACCCATCTTGAATTTGGACGATGAACGGTAACATTGTGTATTAACTGTTACAGTAATACTGTAACACTTGGTACGCGTCAAGGGTTTTTTATCATTTTTTCTGGTTTGCCTGCCATTGTGGACTTAGGCTGCACATAACTCTTTCGCTTATGGATATTGTTTTTAACTGCCCGAATTGCGACCAGGAACTCGCGGTGGACCAGACCGGTGCCGGGTCTGAAATCGAATGTCCCACCTGCCACGAGAGCATTACCATTCCCTCGGCGAAAGTAACCACCGGGGGATTGCCCACCACACCATCCACCCCGGTCACCGCCAGCGCCGTGGCCGCGTCGGCGGCCGCCAAGGTGGAGTTGCACCTGAAGGTTCCCGTCCGCGACAAACCGGCGGAACCGCTCATCGGCAAGCCCAAGCCGCCGCTGGAAGTGGTTCAGAAAGGCGCCGGCAAACGGCTGCGCACACTGACCATCCGCCATGCGAGCTGCATTGAAGCCGGCCATGACAAATTTGACGAGAAAGTCAGCGCCGCCTTGCAGGAGATTGGCGAGACCAACATCGTGGGAATTCATGTGATCAACTATGAACATTTCGATGTGGCCGTGCAAAAAATCATGACGGATTACGGGGTGTTTATCATTTACCGCGGTTGAATCGCCATTGAATCGCTTTGACTTGAATCCGGCGGGCCGTTACCGTTTCGCCATGAATCGCCGGACAGCCTTTTGGATATTGCTCGCCACCGTGGTGGTGGGGATGCCTTTTCGTTCGCCCGCCCCGTTGATTTATATGCCGGGCGAAGGCTGGTACTACGAGCCCTACGGTGAAAATGTGAAGTGGACGCGCAGCCGCGCCAAAGACCAGCTGGAAGTGGCCGAACAGGCCTATGCCAAGAAGGATTATAAAATGACGCTTCATGCCGCGCACCGGGTCTTGCGCGTGTGGCCGCTGTCTGACTACGCTCCCCGCGCCGAATTTCTGGTGGCCCGCTGCCTCGAGGCCAGCGGCAAGGATGAGGCCGCCTTCAACGCCTATCAGAATATCATCGAGAAGTATCCCAAGAGCATCGAATATAACGAAGTGCTCTGGCGCCAGTACGAAATTGGCAACCGCTTTCTCGGCGGCGAATGGTTCCGCCTTTGGAACCTTTTCCCCCTCTATCCCTCGATGGATGAAACCGCCAAGCTGTACGAGAAAATCGTCAAGAACGGACCCTACAGCGAAGTGGCCCCGCACGCGCAGTTGCGCATCGGCGCGGCGCGCGAAAAGCAGAAGAATTACGAAGACGCGGTGACCGCCTACGAAACTGCGGCCGACCGTTATCATGACCAGCCGGAAATCGCGGCGGATGCGATGTATCGCGCCGGGCTGGCCTGGCAAAAGCAGGCGGCCACGGCGGAATACGACCAGGGCGCGGCCGCCCAGGCCATTGCGGCCTATACCGATTTCATCACGTTTTATCCCGATGACAAGCGCGTGGCCGAATGCCAGGGCGCCATCGTAAAGTTAAAAGCCGAACAGGTGCGCGGCAGTTTCACCGTTGCGCAATTTTACGAAAAGAGCAAAAAATGGGCCGGTGCCGTGGTTTATTATAATCAGGTGCTGCAACTGGACCCGAATTCCCCGCTGGCCGCGCAGGCCCGCCAGCGGATTGATGTGCTGAAACCCCGGCTCCATCCCAACCCGGCCAAGTGATGATCTGGCGCGCCATTAAAATTTCCAGTCTCAGCCTCGCCGCCGCCGTGCTGGCCGGTTGCGCCGGTTATCATTTGGGCCCCACCAACGGCGAAGCTTCCGGCAGCCGCTCCGTGGAAATATTGCCTTTCAACAACCAGACCATGCAGCCGCGCCTCGGCGATTCGGTCACCGAAGCCGTGCGCGAACGGGTGCAGACGGATGGCACCTTTCATCTGGATACGCATGGAACGGCGGACATTGTCATCACCGGCACCCTGAGCCATTATGGCCGCGAGGGATTGAGCTTCCTGAATTCGGATTCCTTTACCCCGGATAATTATCGGGTGGGGGTCGTGGCCCATGTGGTGGCCCGTGAACGGTCCACTGGGAAATTAATTTTCGAGAAGGACGTCAAAGGGTTCACGCTGCTCCATACCGGAACCGATCTGAACAGCGCCGACCGGCAGGCCATGCCGCTGCTGGCGGAGGATCTGGCCCGCAACATCATTGGTTTGCTGGCCGAAGACAAATGGTAATGGGCCGTCATTGCCCGTCGGCCGGTGAAATTTCCTGAAACCTTTTCCGGGCGGCTTCGTCTTTCAAATCAGTTGTCCAAACGACTAATCAATCCAATTAAAAGTTAAAACAATTATGAAAAAGCACCTCGTTAAACTGTCCATGCTGGCCCTGGCCGTTGCCCTGATCGGCACGCCGGCCATCGTCCGCGCGCAAGATACCGGCACCAACGCCCCCGCCGGCACCGAAGCGCCGGTCAAAAAGAAAAAGGGCGGCGCGCTGCCGTTCCATGGCAAGGTGGCCTCCGTTGATACCACGGCCAACACCGTTACGGTCGGCAAACTGACCCTGAACGTCACGGAAAAAACCAAGATCAAGAAAGACGGCCAGGCGGGAACCATTTCTGACGTCACCGTCGGTGAAGCCATCAAGGGTGCCTACAAGAAGGGTACCGACGGCAAGCTGACCGCCGTTTCGATCAGCATCGGCGAAGCGCCCAAGAAAGCGGCCAACTGATTTGGCTTAATATTTGAAACAGCAAAGGCGGACGGCAACGTCCGCCTTTTTGCTTTTTGGGGTGGCTTTGGCTCTGGTCATTCCCACAATTCTTGTTTTTCTGCCAAAGGCCGGATTGTCGTATTTGTGGTAACGCTCGCCCTCACCCCGGCCCTCTCCCCCGAGGAGAGGGAGAAACGGTTGCCGCGTCTGGAGAAAAATCAAGCCGCTGGATTGGCCGGACTGATGTACGAACTTTCAAAAAATGTGTCCGGGAAAAATCCTCTCCTCGGGGGAGGACACAGGTGAGGGCGGGCGTCAAAACATCCTTTTCCCGGCCTGAAACAAGGCACCGCAACCGGGGGCGAAATTATTGGCGGCGCCACCAACTGGTGATCCGCTTGGGTTCGTTGTTTTCCTGGGGCGACTGATATTGCGTCACCAGCAACTGGCTGCGCGCGGCGGTTAGCGCCATGATAAATTCATCATAGTTCATGAACCGGTCGGAGGGATTCTTGGCCAGCGCCCGGCTGAGGGCGTCGCTTGTGGCCTGGGAAATTTCCGGTACCACCAGATTCGGCGGCGTCAGCGGGGTGTTCACCTGCGCCATGACCACTTCCTCGGGCGTGGGCGCATCGAAGGGCACATGGCCGGTCACGGCGTGATACAGCGTGGCACCCAGACTGTACATGTCCGCCAAAAACGTCTCCGGCTCGCGCTTGATTTTTTCCGGCGCCACGTAGAAGGGCGTGCCCCAGACCATGTCCTCCACCTCGGAATCCACTTCCGCCTTCCGGGCCAGCCCGAAATCCACCAGCTTCGGCTCGTGATCGGAATTGAACAGAATATTGCCGGGCTTGATGTCGCGGTGGAGCAAATCGTGCTTGAGCGCCATGTCCAAGGCGGAAGCGATCTTGATGCCCACATCCAGCACATCCAGTTCGGGCACCAGGCGCAATTTTTCAATGCGCGCATCCAGACTGCCGTTATCGGCCAGTTCCATGACGAGGTAGCGTTCGCCCTCCCATTCGTCAAACGTGTAGATGTGGATGATGTTGGTGTGATTCAGCCGGGCGCAGGCGCGGGCTTCGCGATAAAAACTTTCGAGCGCCTGCGGATCATCAATCAATTCCTTCTTCATCAGCTTCACGGCCACGAGCCGTTCCAGCGTGATGTCCCATCCGCGATAGACAATCCCCATGCCGCCGGAGGCGACTTTGCTGCGCAGCTCGAATTGGCGCAGCATCATGGGCATCATCAGTGCATGGCCGCAGGAACATTGGTGGGTGCCGAGCGGCGGCAGATCGCCGGGGATGAACGTCCGTTTCTGACATCCCGGACACGTGACCATCTTCAATGGTTTGCTGGCATCGCTCATTTGAGTAATTTCAATTTAACACCGTAACGCAATCCGACAAGCCCCGACCGCAAAGGTTTTTTGTCAACCTATACGACTGCATCTCTTAATGCGGGCCGTCATTTCGGAAATTTGCCGGGGCATCCATCCTCGCCGTCCGCCACCGGCGGCGAGATCCCGGATAAATGCCGAACGCAGTTTACCGGCAAATGATTTTATTATCACGTGCAAATTGTGAGGCCAACGCGCCCACGCCGGCGGCGGCGGAAAATTTGCCTTTGGTTGAACAGTTCCGCGGACCGGCGGTCATATTATCAGGCGCGACCGGCAGTCCGGTCGGCCCAAAACAATTTGACAAGGCGGCGCGGATGGTGTTTCATATCAGCGTAGAAATGAACACCACGTTCACCAAACAACTGAAGACGACCGCGCCGGTAATGGGCCACATGTCCAACTGGCAGCGTATGTCTTGTCGCTTTGGCGGCGTGGGATTGAAGTCTTGATACGTATTTGATAAAGAATTTTTCAAACCCGCGATTGCCAAGGCAGTCGCGGGTTTTGTGTTTTAACCGTCAACGCAACAAACAAAGAAAGAAATAAAGTATGAATGAACCGACCACACTGAAGGCCGAATTCCGGCCCGAACTGCACTTTGAGGTGCGGCCGCTCGCGGCCGTCCCTTTTCGTGCCGCGCAAGAAGACGAATTCGAACGGCTGAAAAACCGGCTGTTGAGCGAAAAGCTGTTCGCCAACTCGGATCCCAGCCTGAACGCTCCCGTGCGCCGGGCCGCCAACGAAGCCGCCGCCCTCGCCTGGGTGTCGTTCTATCCCTTGCTGGTGTTTCCCGTGCTGTTCGAGGAAAAGGTCCGCGCCGCCCTGCGGCAGGCCAGTCGGCAAACCCGCATCTACGCGGCCAGCCGCGAACTCGTAGCCGCATGAAAACCAACCCGACCCTTCAACCCAGGATCGGCCGTTGGCCCGGGCGAAAGCACGCTTTCGTCCGGTCCAACGGCCGGTCCTGGCGGACGGCCACCATGGCGGGAACTTGCATCCGGACATCCCGTTGTTGAAGTAGCAGCCGATGTGAGGGTCAAATATCTTCGGTAACGCTCATTTATTTAAAGCCTCTTCACGTCGGCTGCTACTGAGCAGTTGATTTTTCAACCGGTTGCAAAAAGGTCTCACGACAACTTCCCGTAACGGCGGATTTCCGGCCAGACGAGGGCCACGATCACCACGACCACAATCGTGCCGAAGCCGCCCACTACCGTGGATAAAATGGTGCCGGTGGCGATGGTGTTGGCCATCATCGGGCCGAACAGTTGCGCGGTGAAGCCGGATTCAAAGCCGCCCAGTTCATTGGAGGTGCCGATGAACAGGCTGTTCACGGCGGAAACGCGGCCGCGTTTTTCATCCGGGGTGAGCAATTGCACCAGCGTTTGCCGCACCACGACGCTCACGTTATCCACCGCCCCGCACAGGGCCAGCAGCAGAAAGGCCAGCCAGAACCAGACTTCATCCGGCCAGGGAATAAATCCGCCCAGGCATTGACGGTTCACCAAGCCAAAGCAGATCGTGGCCACGCCGAAGACGGCCACGCACGAAAGCATGGCGCGACCCGCCTTTTGCAGCGGCGGCCGGTGGGCGATGATGAGCGCACAGATCACCGCTCCAATGGGCATGCCCGCGCGCAACAATCCGAGCCCGTGCGGACCCGAGTGCAAAATGTCCTTCGCAAAGATTGGCAGCAACGAAACCGCGCCGCCCAGGAGCACGGCAAACATGTCCAATGACAGCGTGCCCAGGATAATCTTGTTTGTGTAAACAAATTGGAACCCCATGATGAGTTTGTTCAGCGACACCGGTTCGCGGGGGGCGGCGGTGTGTTCATGATGGATGGTGGCAATCAGACTCAGACAAACCACCGCCGCCAGGGTGTTCAGCGCATAGATCAGCCAGGCACCGTGGGTGAGCCAGATCAGCAAACCGCCTGCCGCCGGTCCCAGGACGGACGACAGTTGAAAAGCGCCACTGTTGAAAGTGACCGCCCGGGGCAATTGATGTCGGGGCACGAGTTGGCTGATAAAGGCCGCACTGGCCGGCCACATGAAAGTGCGCCCCACTGCCGCCACGATCAGCAGCAGATATACGTAATACTTGAACAGCGGGTTGGTGAACGCCGTGAACGCAGAGACAAACGTGAGTCCCAAACTGGCCAGCCCCAACAGTCCGGTCGTGGCCAGGATGATTTTCTTACGGTTGAAGGTATCCGCCAGATGCCCGGCCGGCAGGGTCAGCAGGATCATCGGGATCATCATGGAGAGGCCGACGAAGCCCAGCGCCAGCGCGGAGCCGGTGCGCTCGTATAACTCCCAATCCACGGTCACCACCAGCATTTGCTGGCCAAACGCCGCGATGAACCGGGCGGTGAGGTACCGCACGAAGCCGGCGTTTTGAAACACCGCGTAGGGACCCTCATCCGGCGGGGAACTGGCTGGTGTTTTAGACGCGTGCATGCAACGTGGCGGACAATCTAACCCAAACTTCGCGGCGGTCTAGTCTTACCGGAAAACCACGAATGGACACGAATAAACACGAATTCAGAAGCGCAAATCACGTCTGCCCAAAATTGGCGGCCCTGCCTGTTGGCTCGTCGGCCGGCCAAACCGGGCCGGAATTTTTTGGCTGCCCCTGACTTGCTTTTCCGATTCGTGTTTATTCGTGTCCATTCGTGGTTAGCTGCCTCTCCCGCCTCAGATCATATGGCAGAACATCGCATCGCGCAGCTTGGGTTCAAACCAGGTGCTCTTGGGCGGCATGATGCCGCCGGCGTCGGCGATGCTCATGAGATCTTCAATGCTGGTGGGGAACATGCTGAAGGCGCAGGCGTATTCGCCGCTGTTCACCAGCTTTTCCAGTTCCGCCGTGCCGCGAATGCCACCGACAAAGTTGATGCGCTTGCTCGTGCGCGGATCATCAATGCCAAACACCGGCGCGAGCACCTGCTTTTGCAGGATTGTCACGTCCAGCCGCTCAATCGGATCGCTGGTGGCGGTGAACTCGGGCTTAAAATGCAGGGTGTGCCACTGGCCTTGGAAATAGAAACCCAGCTCGTGCTTGGCCGTGGGGGTGGGCCGGCCGCGCTGGAAGGTAAATACAGTTTCCAGCTTTTTCAACAACTGTTCCGGGGTGTTGCCGTTGAGATCTTTCAGCACCCGGTTGTAGGGCAGAATCTGCATCTGGTTGTGCGGAAAAATCACCGCCAGAAACGTGCCGCTCTCGCCCGCGCCATGGCGTGACTGAAACACGCGCCCGGCCGCCGCGCTGCGATGATGGCCGTCGGCAATGTACAAATACGGAATCTGCGCAAACTGGGATTCGATGAACCGGATTTCTTCCGCACTGGAAACGGTCCAAGAGGTGTGGCGCACGCCATCCTTGGCGGTGAAATCAACGGCGGGTGCTTCGGCAGTTTTGCGGGCGACAAAAGCATCCAGCTTTTCGGCCGCGCGATAGGTCAGAAACACCGGGCCGGTCTGGGAATTCAGGGTTTCAATGTGGCGCACGCGGTCGTCTTCTTTGTCGGGCCGGGTGAATTCGTGCTTCTTGATGATGTTGGCCAGATATTCCTCGCAGCTCGCCGCCGCCACCAACCCCACCTGGGCATGACTGCCCATGATCTGACGGTAGAGATAAAACGCCGGCTTGGCATCCTGTTGAAGCGCCGTCTGGCCGATCAGTTTCTGAAAGTTTTCCAGGCCTTTGGCGTAAACGGCCGGGGAATACAGATCAATGCCCGGGGCCAGATCAATCTCCGGCTTGCTGACATGCAGAAAGCTTAACGGATTGCCGGACGCCATGGCGCGGGCCTCTTCCGAGGACATCACGTCATAGGGCAGTTCGCAGATTTGAGCCGCGAGTTCGGATTTCGGCCGGAGCGCGGCAAAAGGTTTTAAGGTAGCCATAAAATGCCCGGAAAAGATAGGTGCGATTGAGTGCCGGTGCACGCCTAAATTGTGACCGCCTTTAGCTTAACGCAAAGGCGCAAAGACGCGAAGACGCAAAGGGGAACTATTTATTTGGTACGTCGCGCTTGAGGGTGTTACGAAAAGAGTTGCAATCAATTAATACAAAGCCGGATGTGCTGAAAAAACGGTGTTTTCTGTTTCTGCGAGACAGGTAGGGGTTTTTGGAGTAAACCATAGACCTATGAAGCGACTTCCGCCGACGGGCACTGCGGGCTTGCTGGAGCGGCTATCCCCCTATATTCCTGATGAG
>CAIQKM010000070.1 GCA_903872345.1 uncultured Verrucomicrobia subdivision 3 bacterium
AGGCCGGCATAATAGGTCTTTTCCATTTGGTTTCCTTTCAGTTTTACGTCTGTTTATTTGAGAACTAACCAGAACGTTTTACTGGAAGGAAACCTCCCTTGACCAGCCACACTTAATGTTTATCAGGGTGAGGTGGTGCTCCGCTATTTAGCCTCGGGAGCCGTATCAGGCTGAGCCCCGTCATCCGTCTTGGCCTTCGCCGACTTCGCGGCAAAATCCTCGCGCGCCTTCTTGGGATCGAATCCCTGCGCCGTCAGGTAAACATCCTCGATCTTGATTTTGTATTTTTTGAAAAACGCCGATTTTTCCAGCATGGAACTGGCATCAATCGCCTGCTCCCGCGCCGCCTTCAAGTTTTGCAATACCACGGCCTTTTGTGCGTCGGTGAGGTTGGGGAATATCTGGGTATAGACATTATAGGTCACCTCCACTTTGCGCACCGTCAGCACATCTTCCACCGTCTCCACCTGCGCCGGCGTCAGCACCTCGCCCAAGCCCTTCAAAAATCCGTCATGCTGCGGCTTGAACGTGGCATAGAGCGCATCAATTTTATCGAGGGCCGCATTCGCCGCCGCCGTATCCTTTTTGGAACGGCCATGGTTAAATTCATTCCAAAGCCCCTTCAACGCCGCATCATTCTGGTGATGCCAGTCATTGAGCCCGTTGAAAAACGTGGTCACCACTTCATTGACCTTCGCTGCTTTTGCCGCATCCCCCAGCTTGAGGGCGGCCAGAATGGGAGCCGCATGTTTGTTCACCGCCGAAACCGCCGTTGGCACGGTATCGGTAGTGACGGCGAAAGTTTGGGCGTGGACGGAGGCGGTTGCCAGCAAGGCCGCCAGCGCGAGACCGGGAAAGTGTTTCAAATTCATAGGGTGCAATGGGTATGCCTCCAACATGGCCCGCCGCCCGCCCAAAGTCCAGCCCCGGGCATTTAGCTCAAATTATTTGGCAATAATCACAGCCGGTCGCCGGCCCGCAAAACCGTTCAATTCACGAACGAAGTCTCGTTCCCCTGCAACAGCGCCTGGGCATATTCCTGCCAGGCCGTCAGCGGTGCCCGCTTCTTCAGGACGGCATTCTTGCCGCCCGCCTTCCCCTGATTTTTGAACGGCTTGCCATTGGGTCGCAGCCGCGGTTGCGGATCGGGGTCCGCCATGGCCGGCACCGGCTCACCCAAGTCTTGCGTCGAGTTCACAAATTCCACGCCGAGATCCGTTTCCTCCGCCTCGGGCAAGCGCTGGTAAATGCGCTCATAAAGATACTGGAGCCGTTCCGCATCGTTCGTGCAATTCAAGAACGCCGGCATCGCCACCAGCCGCTTGGCCAGTTCGATCACCTGCGGACTGTTCATCAAAAACAGCGCCTGCTGCGGCACCGTCGTCTGATGGCGCACGCCGGTGACCATGTCCGGCGTGGCAAAGTCAAAATTCACCAGCACGTCGTCAATGTTCGCCCGGTCCACATAACCGTAGATCGTGCGCCGGGTTGACTCCGGATGACGCTTGAAATCCACCGGCCGCCCGTACAAATTGGTGTCCAGCAGACCGCCAATGGCCAGCAAGGAATCGCGCAGCGGTTCGTACTCCAGCCGACGCAGGTTCGCCCGCCAAAGCAGCCGGTTGCCAGGATCCACCTGGGCAAAACGCGCATTGTTCGCGCAACTCTCTTGATATACACTCGAGAGCAAAATCAGCCGGTGAATCTTCTTAATGCTCCAGCCATTCGTCATGAAATTCCACGCCAGATAATCCAGCAACTCTGGATGACTGGGCGGCTCGGACATCGTGCCAAAGTCATCCGGCGTCGGCACAAATCCCTCGCCAAAGTGATGCTCCCATATGCGGTTAATCATCACCCGCGCCGTGAGCGGATTCCGGCTGCTGGCGATGTCCCGCGCCAGTTCCACCCGCCCGCTGCCCATGGTATAATTGGGCCGGACCGGACCCGACAGCACCGCCAAAAACCGGCGCGGTGCCAACGGCCCCTTGTTGCCGGGATCGCCCCGCAAGAACACCGGCGAATCATGCGGCTTGAATGCGTCCTCCAAAACCATCGCCCGTTCCGGGGCGGCGGCATTGGTCATCTCCAGCTCGGAAATGGCGTGTTCCGTTTCCCGCAATTCACGCTGGGTTTGCTTGATTATTTCTTGCATCCCCTGTTTGCGCAGCTTCGGTATGCTGGCCTGCAAATCCACCGCCTTCTGGCCCAGGGCCTGGCGCTGCTTGTAGTACGCCTGAAACTCCGGCGTGTGCACGATCTTGGACACAACCGGCTCCAGTGGCGGCTCCACACAGCTCGCAAAAATGCCGTGCAGCGAATAATAATCCTGCTGCGGTATCGGGTCAAATTTGTGATCGTGACAGCGCGCGCACGTCACCGTCAGCCCCATGAAACCTTTGCAGACCACATCAATTCGGTCGTTGATGACGTCATTCTGCATCCCCATGAAATGATCGCCCACGGTGAGAAAACCCAGTGCCGTCAGATTCGTCGGATTCCGCACCGCCGTGGTCAACTGGTCGGCGGCAAGCTGTTCCTGGATGAAAATATTGTACGGTTTGTCATCGTTGAAACTGCGAATCACGTAGTCACGGTACGTCCATGCGAACGGATACGCCTGGTCTTCAATCTGCCGGCGGGGTTGTCCCTTGGTATCGCTGTAACGCGCCACATCCAGCCAGTGCCGCCCCCAGCGTTCGCCGTAATGCGGCGATGCCAGCAACCGGTCCACCACCTTCGCAAAGGCGTTGGTGGCATCATCCGCCACAAAGTCCTCCACCTCCTCCGGCGTGGGCGGCAGGCCGATCAGATCAAATGTCGCGCGCCGAATCAACGTACGTTTATCGGCCGCCGCATTCGGCTTCAAGCCGCTCGCTTCAAGTTTGGCCAAAATAAAATGGTCCACCGGCGTCTGGCACCACTCCGCATCGGTCACTTCGGGAATGGCCGGCGACTTGACCGGTTTCCACGCCCAATGATTCTTGGATGATTCGGCAAACTTTTTGGGAATCGCTTCCGTCCGGGGATCCGGCGCGCCCATGCGTACCCACGTCTCGAGCGCCGCAATCGCATCATCCGACAGCTTCTTGTTCTTGGGCATCTGCAAGTCCGGATCCGTATAGCGGACCGCCTTGATCAGCAAACTTTCATCCGGATTGCCCGGTACAATCGCCGCCCCGCTGTCGCCGCCCTTGAGCACCCCGGCGCGCGTATCCAACAGCAGTCCGCCCTTGATTTTTTCCGACTGGGCACTGTGGCATTTGTAACAATTATCCGCCAGAATAGGGCGGATTTTGCCCTCAAAAAACTCCGTCTGGGCCGGCGTCAACTCCGCCCCGGGCACACGAACGGCCACCCCCAAGGCCGTCAGCAACATCAGCCACCGAATCTTGTTCATGCGATGATCGGTTTAATCACGTCGCCATAGACTTCCGTCAGGCGGAAGTCCCGGCCATTGTAACGATACGTCAGTTTCTTATGGTCAAAGCCTAGCAATGCCAAAATGGTTGCATGCAGATCATGCACGTGGACCTTGTTTTCCACCGAGGCCGCGCCGAATTCATCGGTGGCTCCGTAGGTCATGCCGCCGCGCACCCCGCCGCCGGCCAGCAAGGTGGTAAAAGCTTTGGCATTGTGATCGCGACCCGGATTCTCATTGCCGTTGCGGTCCCGCACCGGCTTGCGGCCAAATTCACCGCCCCAAACGATCAGCGTGCCGTCAAAGAGCCCGCGCTGTTTCAAATCCTTCATGAATGCGGCCAGCGGCTGGTCAATGTCCTTGGCCCGTTCCGGCAGACGTTCTTCGATGTCTTGGTGATGATCCCATCCCCCCGCCCAGACCTGCACAAAGCGCACGCCGCGCTCTATCAATCGGCGCGTGATGAGCATCTGGTTGCCCTGCGGCGTGCGACCATACATCTCCCGCATCGCCGGCGTTTCCTTGCTCAAATCAAATGCATCCGTCGCTTCCGTCTGCATGCGGAAGGCCATTTCAAAAGCCTCCAACCGCGATTCCAACTGCGCCTCTTTCTGGAGATTCTGGCTGTGCAACTCGTTCAGCTTATGCACCAAATCCAACTGCCGCCGCTGTTCCGCCAGCGGGGTGTAGGGATTGCGGATATTCTCAATCAACTGGTTCAACGTGGGCACTTTGGTGTTGATACTGACGCCCTGATAAATGCCCGGCAGAAAAGCCGACTGCCAGTTCGCCGTGCCGCCGGGCGGCGCGCCGCCGGGACGCAACGAAATGAAGCCCGGCATGTTCTGATTTTCCGTGCCCAAACCGTAAAGCACCCAGGAGCCCAGACTCGGCCGCACCAGCCGCGAACCGGTGTTCATCATGGTTGTCGCCACTTCATGCGCCGGAATATCCGTGTACATCGAGCGGATCACGCACATGTCATCCACCATCTGCCCGAGTTCCGGAAACACCTCGCTCACCTCAATGCCCGACTTGCCCTGCTTCTGAAACTTGAATGGCGACGCCATCGCCACCCCGCCATTCATGCCGGGGATTTCCTGGCCGTCATACTTAGCCAGCGAGGGCTTGGGGTCCCACGTATCCACATGCGAAGGCGCACCTTGGGCAAACACATGCACCACGTGCTTGGCCTTGGCCGGAAACATGGGGGATCGCGGAAGCAGCGAGGGCTCCACCTCCATGGCGTTGGCCACGGAGCCAAAAAAACCTTCACCCAACAACGCGGCCAGGCTCAGGGCGCCGAATCCCATGCCCGCCCGCTGTAAAAACTGCCGCCGGGTCAAAAAGTGATCCGACATCTGAACCGCGTGTTCCTGTTTGTATTTTTCTTCGGGGCTCATAGTATAAACAGTATAACACTATATGACTCTAATTTCGACTGTTTGGTTTCTTAATAATTGAAATTATTTTACCCCGGGATGAATGGCACTGATTACGTAAAGGGAGTTTGCCGCCACTGTGGCGGGCACTTGGAGTTTCCGGCGGATGCCGCCGGCGAGGAGATAGACTGCCCCCATTGCGGCCAGAAAACGGCGCTGGCAGCGGGCCTGCCAAACAAACCAGGCCGCCGATTGCCGGGCGTGGTCATCGCCCTCGGCATCGCCGCCTGCTGGGCCATTGTCGCCATCGGCCTGCTGGTGATTTTTCACCACCCGAAAAAGGCGGCTTCACCCACCGTTGCGAACAAACCCGCAGCCCAAGCCATCAGCCCGACCAACCCGCCGGCTTCCCCTGCCCCCACCCCCGTCACGACCCCGGCCCCGCACCTCGACGAGGAAACCAATCACGACTTCGCCCTGTCCGCCATCAAACTGGACCGCACCAAAGGCAGCTCCCTCGTTTATGTCACCGGCAAGATCCGCAACCTCACCGACCGCCAGCGCTTCGGCGTGAAAGTCCAGTTCAAGCTGTACGACACCAACGACGTGTTGATCGGTAAATGCACCGACTACCAGTCCAGCCTCGACCCCCACGGCGCCTGGCGCTTCAAAGCCCTCGTCATGGAATCCAAAGTCGCCACCGCCGCCTTTGACAGCGTGCAGGAAGATCAATAGATTGGCTTTGCACCGATGTCCCGGAGGGAACCGGAAACTCATTTAGAAATTGACCTTGCCGGATTTCATAGGCACTAATCAAGTGTGAGATCAGTTCTCAAAGTACTACCAACCAACGAAAATGAAAGGCCTTACGTCATTTTAGGCCTTAAAGTGATGACGATAACATCGGCTGCAATGCTGTTGCTCGCCAGTGCGGTCTTTTATCTTTCGTCAAAAAACGTACATCAGATCGCGGTTAGCATCTCAGAATCAGAATTCCATTCATGGCCTCTCGTGGTTCCGCATGGAATTGTTATAAATTCCGGTTTAAGGGGGCAAACCGAAATCGTTTTTGAAACGCCGACGCATCAGTTCTATGGGCTAAACCAAACAGCCATCAAACATGGCTATGCCAATGTCCGCGAAATCACCAAGAAAAACCCATCCAAGCCAGGTCAGTACATGGACGTTTCTGATTTGATCCGCTTCGGATCCGCACTCGTTAAAGATCCGTAAGTTTCTCGGTTTGCTAATTCATCCAGGCCTGTCAGGACTGTGAGAGGGAGAAAAAACCTCCCAATTCCCAGCTCCACCTTAGCGGCATAGGCTATTTAAACAGTAGGTGGTTTAGATTGGCCGTCTCCAGCATTGCCCCAAGCCAACCAAAACGCTGGATTGGTCGGACCGGCATACAAACACGTAAAACTGTGCCAAGGGAAAAGCCCTCTCCATGGGGAGAGGGTTGGGTGAGGGAGAGCGTCACACAACTTTGATCCCGCCCCCCATCACGAATCAAAAAACAAAACAGGCGGCGCTGAAATCAGCACCTCCTGTTTACGTTCAGGAAAAGCTTAAGCGGCTTCCTTCTTCGCCACCTTCACCTCCAGATACAGGTCGCGCAACTGGCGCGGCGAAACCTGGCTCGGTGAATCCGTCATCAAACACGTGCCCTTCGCCGTCTTCGGGAAGGCGATCACGTCGCGGATGCTCGGCGTGTTGCAGAGAATGGCAATCAACCGGTCGAAGCCCAGCGCAATGCCGCCGTGCGGCGGCGCGCCGAATTTAAATGCGTCCAGCATGTAGCCAAAGCGCAGCTTCGTTTCTTCCGGCGGAATTTGCAGAAGTTCTTCAAAGATGGTCTTCTGCACGTTCGGCTGATGGATACGAATCGAGCCGCCGCCCAGCTCCACGCCGTTCACCACGACGTCATAATGCTGACCGCGCACCTTCTTCGGGTCCGTCTTGAGCAGCGGGATGTCATCAGCCACCGGCGCGGTGAACGGATGATGGCTGGAGTACCAGCGATTCTGTTCGCGGTCGAACCCGAGCAGCGGGAATTCGATCACCCACAGGAAATTGAACTGGTCGGCCGGAATCACCAGCTTGCCCTGCGTCTTCAGCACGTCCGCGCAATACAGGCGGATCTTGCCGAGAATTTCGCAGGCG
>CAIQKM010000071.1 GCA_903872345.1 uncultured Verrucomicrobia subdivision 3 bacterium
CGCTCGACTTGCATGTCTTATCCACGCCGCCAGCGTTCGTTCTGAGCCAGAATCAAACTCTCCGTATAAAAACGTTAGTTGATTCTTGTCCAATGATTAATCGGACAACTTATATATTACTTTGATTAAAACTCTCCAAAGCCGGCAAACTAACTCGCCAGCCTTGAAGGGGCTCTTAACTAATCGCACAATTCAATTTTCAAAGAGCATCGGATACCAATGTATCCAAAAGCTTGCCAACCCTTACTTTTCTCCCTCTCCAAGGGACAAAAATCCCGACCGCCGTATATTACTTCACTTCACATCCGGCTTGTCAGTTTTGAGTCTGGATTGATTATCCTATCGGAATTTCAACCACTGTCAATCGGCTTGTTAATTTTTGGTTAACTTTTTACCGCCCTCTCGTCCGTACTGCGCTTTTTTCTGTCAGCGCCGTGTACCGCGAAGGGATAGAAAGATTATCAGATGATTCTTTAGACGCAAGTATTTTTGAAATTTTTTTTGGAAAGATGCAACCCGCTTAAAATAATCGCATCAAGTTATCGTACAATATATTACACAAACAATACCACGCAGACACCCCGTCAACCAATCCAAAATAAATGGGGTGTTTTGAATCCGGCGGAGTATTTTATC
Source organism: uncultured Verrucomicrobia subdivision 3 bacterium (assembly GCA_903872345.1). GTDB lineage: Bacteria > Verrucomicrobiota > Verrucomicrobiia > Limisphaerales > UBA11358 > UBA11358. Next base: position 637 of record CAIQKM010000071.1, read on the forward strand.
CCCCAAACGCCGGAACCCTATCGAAGCGGATGTTCTTTTTTGACCGGCAATCCGCCCATTAAGGTTACCAAGTAAACACGGCATCGCCACTTCCTGCCAAATATCCGGCGGTTTGCTGCCATTTATATTCCATCGTGTTATTCGCCTCACCCAAAAGCGCACTCCAGTCATCAAGGAGCCGGCTCCGTCAGCAGGTAGGTCCACACCGGCTTCCATCGTTCGGCGTTTTTGGGACTAAGCATGGAAAAGTGCGCCGTCAGCGATCCCTCACTCTGCGGCCCCGACAGCGTTACCACCGGATAGCCCGTGATCAATATTCTCGAATGATGATAAGGCGATACCTCTGCATCCACATCGGCGGGCGATCCGTAAGCGTCCAGTTCCAATGCCTGCAAATTTTGCAACAATTGCGGTGGCGACGTGCCGCCAGCCCAATCCTGCCGATGATTAAAAGCGAAAAAGCAGTTTTTGGGAGTGGCAGATGTTTCACCGTAAAACGCCGCCGGTCGGTCCAGCCGTTGGTCATAGTCCTTGGGTGCACCGGTGCAAATCACCCGGGCAACCCGATGTTTTATTCCGATCAACACGGCATGCCCGCCTCCTTGCGATTGGCCCCCGACGGCAAGGCGCTCCCACTTTACCGAATCATCCGCATTTAAAAACTGCCCCCAAGCTTCTTTGGGTCGGATGTCCTGCAAATGCAGGAGCAGTTTAGCCAGCCGGTTCTCCACGCTCTCCGTTCGCGAAATGGAAATATGCTTTGAATGGCCGCCTTGGATGATGGCCAGCCGGAAATCTTCAAATGCTTTGGGATCCCGGTCATTGCGGCAAATGGACGCCGGTATATCGTCGGGATACGTGAGAGAGATCACATGATATCCCAAATCCGCTGCCAGCGAGCAAAAGGCCCCCGGCCCTTGGGAACCCGCCCCGCGAGGCTTGCCCTTTTCATGAGTGCCGGGGAGGAAGAGGTACAACTCGTGCCGGTCGGGTGCCAGCCCGGCTTTGTGCTCCACCATGATATCGCGATTTACATAAATCCAGTGGGCATAATCAAACGTCTTGATTGCGGGGTCCGTGGTCGAGGGCAGAACCGGAAAAGAGGTCACTTCGGCGCCAGCGCCGGTCGCAAACAGCAAAAATGAAAGCAGGATGCGCAAGTTCACGAGGCCAAATCCTAACCCACCTTGGCAACAGGTCAATTTAGACTTCGCCCGATTTCGCCAAAAAAAAGCACCGCGCCGGAAAGGCGCGGTGCGGTCAGAACCAGCCAACTGATAAAAGTCAGACCTTCCCAAAAACCTCTTCAACAACCTGCTTGAAGGTGTTTTCGCCGGGCTTGACGATGCCAAATTCGCGTTTGGCATTGTCCACGGAATCGCTCGCGTGGGCGGCATTCACCATGATGGTGGAGCCGAATTCGCGACGAATGCTGCCGGGAGGAGCCTTGGAGGGATCGGTCGGTCCGAGCACTTCGCGGATCTTGTTCACGGCGCCGACGCCTTCATAAACCAGGGCGATGCACTTTTGCGTGCCGGGCTTGGTCCAGTCCGCTTCCGGAATCTCACCGGGGGCGTGGCCGGACATGAAGCGGACAATGTTGTCAAACTGGCTGTCGCCCTGGATGGGGCCGAGAATTTCGCCGAGGGCTTTCTGGTCGTCGGCACCGATCTTAAAGCCGAATTCCTTTTCCAGGATTTCCTTGGCCTTGGCGCTGACGCCGTCTTTGAGCTTGGCGCGAAGAAATTCGCGAACGGGGCCGTAGAATTCCATGGCCTGCGAGGTGCTCATGCGGAGCACCTTGGCGCCGACGATATACAGCCCGGTGCGGGAGAAGAAATCGATGACGTTGCCGGGACGGCCGTTCGGAAACTTGAAGTTGTCGGGCTTGATGAGCACCAGCGTGCGCTCGGGAGAGTCGGTGGCGGCGTAAGCATTGACGTTTTCGAGGATGCCACCGTCGGTTTCGGAGTAGCGGGCCCAGATTTTAAGCTTCTTTTCAGCTTCGGCTTCACTGGGGGCGGCGAGCACGGCGGGTTCGAAATAACGGACCTTGCCATCATCATCCATGATGAGGTCGCTATAGGTGTCACGGATGGTTTCGCCACCGCGCCGGGACGGGCTGAGATTGCCAACGACGTTGCGAACCTTGCGAACGGCATCATCCCCGCGGAAGAGGAGCACCATGACGCGGCGGCGGCGGCCGGTCTTGGGATCGGGGGACAGGTGTTCCAGGACGTAGTCCTTGAGCAGTTCCTGAATCTTGCGATCCTGCGTATCATGGGCGGAAACGATGGTATCCGCGTATTCCTTGACCAGTTCGGCACTGGGAGCGAACATCCGCAAATCGGCCAAATCAAGACCGGTCCGGGTGATCAGGCGGCTGAGAATGCCGCCGGTCCGGGATTTGTACAGTGAGTAGGGAGTTACAATGACGTATGCGAGCTGTGATGACATAAAAATCAAACCGCGGGCGGGGGAGGCGTGGCGGGGGCGGCGGCCTTGCCGAGGATTTTAAACATGACGGTGCCGCAGGTGGGACATTTGCCCTTGATGGCTTTGCGGCCGTTCTTCATCGTTTCTTCAACGCCATCCACGATTTCCTTCTTGGCCTTGCATTTAACGCAGTATCCTTCAGCCATAAAAAAAGTTTCGCCAACGCACCATGCGCCGATCGAGATAAGGGGAGCCTAAGGGCAAAGGGGGCGAAAATCAACTTTAAACGGCCAGCCGTCAAACCTCGCGCACAAAGGCGAAACCCGGCCACATAAATAAACACAAACTGCTGGCATTGTTATTTTTGTGTATTTTTTAAATACGATAAAACGATCAAACTCACCCGTTTGTGGTATCACGGGGAAGCAGTAGTCCGGGTAAGTTGAGGGCGGGAAAAAAGGGCGGACAAGGCGGGACGGCTGGACAATTTCCGGCGGTCAGCCTAGCCTGCGCTGCGTGCGGTTGATAATCGACCGCCGTTGAAACTAACCATATAACTAATTGCCAATGAAACCCACTTTACTCGTTCTCGCCGCCGGCATGGGCAGCCGCTACGGCGGGTTGAAACAAATTGACCCGGTCGGCCCCAACGGCGAGACCATCATTGATTATTCCATCTATGACGCCATCCGCGCCGGCTTCGGCAAGCTGGTGTTTGTGATCCGCAAGGACATCGAGCAGTCCTTCCGCGAAGTGATCGGCACCCGCTTTGAAAAGCGCATTGCCGTGGAATATGTGTTCCAGGAGCTGGACAAGTTGCCCGCCGGCTTCAGCGTCCCCCCCGGCCGTACCAAACCTTGGGGTACCACTCACGCCATTCTCATGGCGGCGGACACCATCCGCGAACCCTTTGCGGCCATCAATGCGGATGACTTTTACGGCGCGGAATCCTACCGCTTGCTGGTCAAACACCTGACCAGTGGCACCGGCGATTACGCCATGGTCGGGTTCATCCTGCGCAATACGCTGTCCGAATTCGGCAGCGTGGCGCGCGGGATCTGCCAGGTGGATGAAACCGGCAGCCTCAAGACGGTGGTGGAATTAACTGCCATCACGCCCGAAGGCGGCGCCGCCAAGAACACGGATGCGGCCGGCAAGGTGACGCCGCTGACCGGCAATGAATCCGTTTCCATGAACATGTGGGCCTTCAACCCGGCCCTCTTCCCCCAGCTCAACAGCAGTTTTGTGGCGTTCCTGGAAAAGAGCGGCAAGGCGGAAAAGAGCGAATGCTATATTCCGAGCACGGTCAATGATCTGGTGCAGGCCGGCAAGGCCAATGTAAAAGTTCTGCGCACCACGTCCTCCTGGTTTGGCGTGACCTACCGCGAAGACCGTCCGTTTGTGGTGGATAACATCCGCAAACTGATCGCCGCCGGGGAATATCCGGAAAAGCTCTGGAGCTAAGCTGCCGCGAAATATAATACCATATTCGCATGATTCCGGCCGGGACCACCCCGGCCGGAATTTTTTATTTTCGGGAAGAAGCATTCGCTTAACGATTTCTTAAGGTGGACTGGGTTAAGGTGCCGGCGTGAACCGCGAATTCACAATTGATATTTGAGACTTCCGTTCGAGTGAACGGCAAGACGGCGGACTGGCTTAATAATGGATGTGAACGCCAGTCCGCCGTTCTCTTTTTTCAGCTACCATCCCCTGCCCCGCTGCCGCCGGCGAACTGCATTCATTTTCAACCCGGACTTGCTGATGTTTTTGCCTTCATGTTCTCTTAAGGTGAGGTGTGGCAGGGTGTCATTGTTCCATCCATACTGGCCGGTCAAAACTCAAAGCGACCGGCCAGGCAGCTCCAAAAACATAAAAGACGTATGAATACCGAAACCAAGTTCGCCGTGGCCATCATGGCAGGCATTGCCGTTTGCGCCTCCGTACTCGCCATCACCCCGCGCCCCGGTTCTGGTTCAGGGGGGACCACAACGGCTCCCCACACGAACAACCCGCCCCCGATCACCCTCACCAACACCCCGCCGCCCCCGCCGCCGGGCGGGACCAATAATCCGCCGCCCTCCACGGGCACAAACAAGCCCCCCATACCGCCCATTATCGGCACCAATACGCCGCCGGTCTTTACGAATACGCCACCTCCGATCACCGGCACGAACCGGCCGCCGGTCTGCACGAACAATCCGCCGCCCATCATCGGGACCAACACGCCGCCCCCGCCCCCGCGCGGTGGCACGAACAACCCGCCGCCGTTCCCGCCGCCGGGTGGCACCAATAATCCGCCGCCCACCACGGGCACGAATACGCCATCCGGCCCGAACAAATAAGAATTCAATCCAGTTCCCATCCGTTCCCTCCTGCCGGGCGCCCGCCCCCGGGTGCCCGGCAGAACCATTCAAACCTCATGAACACCATGCCTGACAACGGACAGACGGCGTACTCCGGCAAGAGCACAGGTTTTACCCTGGTGGAACTGCTCGTGGTTATTACGATCATCGGGATTCTGGCCGCCCTGCTATTGCCGGCGCTGGCGCGGGCCAAGTCCCGGGTGAATTCGGTGGTCTGCCTGAACAATCTAAAACAGCAGCAGGTAAGCTGGCACCTCTATGCGGGCGACAATGATGACGCGACCGCGCCAAATAATTCTTTTTACAGTCTTTCCACGCCCGGCAGCACGGACACGCCTTTCCTGAGCGAGACCGGGGCATCATGGTGTCCGGGCGTGGCCCCCACCGACACCACTTTTGCCAACCTTGAGAGTGGCGTACTTTTTCCGTACAACCGCGCGCATGGCATTTATCACTGCCCGGCGGATCAATCTACGGTCACCGACGATAACGCCCGGCTGCGCACGCGCAGCTATTGCATGAACATCAGCCTGAACTGCGATGACGCCGTGGGCTCCTATCGCAAGGCCGCGCAAATCATTGCCCCGGCGCCATCCAATCTGTTTGTGCTGATTGATACACAGGAACAGGACATCTGGGATGGGACGTTCGGGATTTTTTCAGCCGACAGCATCTATGCCCACGACTGGCTGGACCTGCCGGCCGACCGGCATGCGCAGGGGGCCAATCTGGCCTTTGCCGACGGCCATGTGGAGCATTGGCGCTGGCAGGCGGCCAAGGTCTTCACCTCCCGCTGGGAAACGGCTTACAACGCGAGTGATCTGGCGGATCTGCAACGGTTGCAGGCGGCGGCCAAAAACGGATTGGACTGATTTTTCAGATTTGGCATTTAGCATTTGTTTGATTTCCGCCACCCGCTAGACTGCCCCGGAAATCAGGAATGAAAGTTCTTATCAATAGCACGCTGCCGTTTGCCCTCGCCCACGGCGGCTGGCAGATCCAAATCGAACAGACCGAGGCCGCCCTGAAACAAAACGGCGTGGAAGTCGAATACACCCGCTGGTATGACGAATCCCAGTCGGCCGACCTCATCCACTATTTTGGCCGCATGCCCGCCGACCACGTCCGCCTCGCGCAGCAAAAAGGCATCAAGGTCGTCATGGCCGAATTACTGACCGCCACCGGTTCCCGCACCCCGCGCCAACTGCTCCTGCAAAAGACCATCAGCCGAACGATCGAACGCTTTGCGCCCCGCAGCTTTATCACCCCCTTCCACTGGGATTCCTACCGCCAGGCCGATGCGATCGTCGCCCTGACCCCGTGGGAAGGCCATTTGATGAACTACCTGTTCGCCGCCCCGCGCGAACGGATTCACGTCATTCCCAACGGCGTCGAAGAAGTTTTTCTGAATTCGGTCCCGCAACCCCGCGATAAGTGGCTGGTTTGCACCGCCACCATCCATGAGCGTAAACGAGTGCTCGAACTCGCCCAGGCCGCCGTGCTCGCCCGCACGCCTGTCTGGATCATCGGGCGCGCCTACGCCGAAACCGAACCTTACGCCCGGCAGTTCCTGGCCCTGGCCAAACAGCAACCGGAGTTCATCCGCTTTGAAGGTGCCATCAACGACCGCCGCCGCCTCGCCGAAATCTACCGGGCCGCCCGGGGCTTCGTGCTCTTGAGCAATATGGAAAGCTTGAGTCTGTCCGCCTTGGAAGCTGGTGCCTGTGAATGTCCCCTGCTGCTAAGTGATTTGCCCTGGGCCCGCACCACCTTTGAAGCTAGGGCGAGTTATGCTCCGGTGACCGGCAATGCGACCCTTACCGCGAAGGCGTTGCGCACCTTCTATGATGCCGCCCCCACCCTGCCCCTGCCCCCCAAACCCCTCGCCTGGCGGGATATCGGAGCGCAGTTAAAGTCCCTCTACGAGCAGGTGCTGAAAAGTTAGAAATCTGTCCCTTGGCAACTTTGGGCTAGGACAAAATTCTCCCAGCCTGTCCAAATTTCCGATGGCTGAAAGCCCGCCATGTTATAGCCCATGGTGAAGTGCTATGCGCAAGCCCTGGGGACAACCATCATAACGTTTCTCTCGGCCTGTAATACCAATTGCCGTTTGAAACCGCACTATGATCCCCGTACATCAGGGTTGCCCCCGCGAGGCGCGAGCGGAGCGCGGCGTTCACGCCGCTTCAGCGTCCAAAATGAAGGCGGGCTGGCTCGTGCTGGCGCTTGACCGTTTTGGTCATTGCTGCGGGCTGAAGCCCGCGCTCCTTCCGAGCCCGCCGTTGCCATTCCAAACTGTAATTAGCATAAGGGCCGGCACGCTGACGCGCTCAGGCGCGGTACCGGCCTTACAGGCCAGAGAACGATTTGATGGCATTTACCCAGGCCTCCGCTCGCGGACTCGCTCCAGCCTGGGCTATAACATGGCGGGCTTTCAGCCCTCTGGCGGGGCGCGGCACCGGCCATCCCCGTGCCGATGGTTTTTCAGCGTCTTTCAGATTTTTGCCATGTACCCGGTGGCTACCCGCAATGCATCAGGCTTTGGCGGGGGACGGCGCCTTGCGGCCCCGTTTCAAGATCGGCAGGGAGAAAAGCCGGTAAACCAACGCGGAAACCAGCAGGCCGGTCACCAGCGAACCAATCATGATCTCGGCGTAAATCAACACATCGCCGCCCGCCGGCCCCAGATGAAAGCGGAACCAATAGAAAATGGGCTGATGAAATAAATACCACTCGTAGCTGATGATGCCGCACCAGCGCAGGAGCGGATGACACAGCCAGCGCACCACCCGATGCCCCGGATCCGCCACCAGCAGCAACAGCAGACCGGAGGCAATCTTCTCCGCAAAATCGATCCCCTGGTCCTGCCAGAACGTTTGCTGCCCCCACCACACCGTCATGGCCGCCGAAGCCACCAGCGCCAGCGGCCACAATACCAGCCCCAGACAGCCGATGTTCGCCCAGCCCTTTTTGATCAGATTCAAGTTATGCAACCCGGCCATCAGCACCCCGAGGAAAAAGGCGTCCAACCCGGCCGGAAAATGCGGGTCAATGTATGGGTGAAACGCAGGACCGGACTTCATCCACACCCGGGCCAGCACCGGAATCACCAGAAAAAACAAACCGGTCATCCACAGGCATGCCACCGGCCGGAGCCGCCGGCACAGCAGAAAGAACAATGGCAGGAACAAGTAGAACTGCACCTCCACCGCCAGCGACCACATTACCGGGTTCAACCGCCCGTCCACCGGCAGCAGAAAGGCCAGCCCGGACAGCCACCGGGCCGCAATCCCGGCAAAGGACCAGTCGCCGGTTTTGGCTATGCTCCAAATGGTAAAAACCAGAACCGACAGGGCCAGTGGCGGATAGATCTTCCAAAACCGCCGCCGCGCATAACCCGGCGGCACCACCTGCGGCGCCTGCCCCACCTTGCGCTTCCAAAACGGCCAGGCAATCAAAAAACCCGAAAGCGCAAAAAACAACACCACCCCGCGGCCGCAGCCACCGAGAATATTGCCCGCGAACTGCACCGCCGGTCCCGCCAGCGGATTCACATAGAAATGATGGCAGCAAATCACCATCAAAATGGCAATCCCCCGCAGTCCGTCAATGAAATCGTAATTCCGGTTCACCGCCGGATCCACATGCCACGGATTCAGCCAGCTATCGCCGAGGGGCTTGAGCTTGGATATGGGGTTGGTCATGTATTTCCACCACCCGGCCAATCAAAGCCGACTGCGGCAAAGGTCAGCAGTTCAGACATCATGTCCATATTGTGAGGCAAGTAATCAAAAATACTAGCGTAGGCATGACAGAATCTGTTTCATCTGCGCCCCCGTATTGGCAAAGAGAAACAAGGTCACGGCATAGTAACAGAAAGTAACCGTCACGGCGGCGGCGTGGATCCACCGGTTTTCGTTATAAGTTTTATACCTCTCCCGGCCAAGCCGTTGCTTGAGGAAGATGGTGTAGTAATGAACCGTCACCACCCCCAGCGCCTGTGCCAGACCAAAAGCGGCGTAATTCCAGCCGACCCCGTGCCAGATACCAAGCAGGAGAAAAACCACGGTGATGGTGATGGCCAGGGCATGATTCAGCCGGGCGGGCCCGAGCAGGCGAACAAGCGCTTTGGACAGCGGGGCAAACACTACATCGCGCATATACTGGGACAGGGTGATATGCCAGCGATTCCAGAATTCGCGCATATTGCGGGCCAAAAGCGGATTGTCAAAGTTATCCGCCACCGGAATGCCGATCAGCCCCGCCGCCCCAATGGCCATATCGCAAAAGCCTGAGAAATTGCAGTATAGAAACAGGTAGTAGAAAACCATCGCCACCGGCAAATCTAGCCACGAATGCAAATGATCATCCAATAACAGGCCAGAATAGGTAAGTTGATTGCATAACGCGCCTAGAAACTGATACTTGATAATCCCGATCAGCAATCGCATTCCCGCCCGGGCGGCCGGGATGTCCACCGGCGCCGGCGTGAAAGCCCGGTGGAACTCGGTGTACGGGCTGATGGGGCCGACTTGGAGAGTTGGCAGAAAAAAACAGAAACTCAAATATCTCCAAAACCCCGGGGCGGGCACCACCTCATTACGAACCAATAAAACCAACTGACTACTCCGAAACGCCAGGTAGGAAATTCCCACAAAATAGGGCGCTATCGGGAATGGCAGTCTCAGTTTGGCGAACAACGAAGCGGTACCGTAGCGAATGACAATCAAGGCCATTATCGGGCATAAGAAAGCCAGCCAGGGGAGCCATCCTCCCCTTTGCGAGAAAAGGCGCAATAGCAGGTACTGCAATATCACCAAACCCAGATAAACCAAAAAAAAGACGTTGAAATAAAACCCTTTGCCTTGGAAAAACAGCAGGTAAACACCGCCCAGATTCAATCCGCCGAAAAGGATGTCTTGTCGGCGGGACACGGGCCGGCGGACAATCCAGCGGCCCAGCAGGACATAGGCGAAAATGATGATAATGGAAAGAGCCTCGCCCATGTCTAAAAGCCCCCGTAAACAACGTTGTTTTGGATGAAATAACTGCGCGAAGAAATCGTCAGCACCAGCACCGCCACGGCCAGCACTAGCACCAGGGCATAAACCAGCAGATCAGTTTTTGACATCGGTTTCATAAGCCTTGATCAACGCGGGCGTGATGACAGGGGTGAAAAATTCCTGGCCGTTCTGGTTCAAATGGTCGGGATCACAAAAAAAAAGCAGCTTTTCCTGATCCGTCATGCCTGAAAACAAGGTGGCTCCGGGCACCCCGGCCAGCGTTACGGAGGTTCCCAGCAATTCCGGCCAGTTGAAACGTTCGGGTATTTTCGACGAATTGAATTCGTCCGTCTCCGGAAAATGCAGAATCAACAGCGTGGTTCCGTTCTTTTGGGCCAGGGCGGCCAACTTCTTGAGGAAATAAAACGACGTCGGCTGGAGCGGCCGGGTTCCAAATGCAAAATTCGCCCGGGTTTGCGCCGAATAAATGCAAACCGATGCCGCCGAAACCGGATGCTCCGGTTGATACCTTGTAAAATTGGTTTGGTAATGAAAGGCCAGGGGGATGGCCAGCGCCCCCAGCCGGGTCATTGGATTGGCTGCCTGATACTGGGTCTTGTAAAAATCGTCATAACCGGAATCCAGATCAACCGGCATATTGGGTCGCACCAGACAGAGCAGGTTTCTGGGCATCCCCAATATGGCACCGGCATAAAGGGAAAACCGATCCCGCGCGGGCAATCCGGCCGCGTCCTCCGCCCCGTCACCAAACCTGAACCAGCGATGTGACAAGGCTTGGGGACGGGCATTGGCCACCGGTTCTTCGTTGCAAAACACCAGCAGACGAACCTTGCGATGCTCCATCAAATCCTTGGCAATGTAATAAAGCGGGTCGAAGCCAGGCCAATACCAACACATTGTCCGAACCGTTGCTTGCCGCCCAAGCTGCCGACTTAACTCCTTTTGAACATAGGGAGTATTAATCCCATACCAGACATGCGAAGATCCCATGAAGGCGATGTCAATATCGTTGGTTTCATGGAAAATCTGCCGTTCCAGCCAAGGATACGAACCGAAGCGCCAAGCGGTAGAGGAATAGACCGCCTCGCGCGGAGGCAAATAACGTTTACCAGCCAGCCAAGGAGCGGCCACCAGCAGGAGCAGGAGCAGGGCAAACATGGCTGCCTGCCGGGTGGAGGAAAATGCCGGACGCATCAGAGATCAGGCTTCCGATTTGCGCTTGATGATGAGGTCGGCAAACTCGCCAACATTCTTGGCATTCTCCACCTCGCCTACCCGAAACCGCACGCCAAAAGCCTTTTCCACCGCCACCATGAGGGAGATATGCGTGAGCGAATCCCATTCCGGCACGTCCTTGGCGCTCACCTCCGGCGTCAACACCACCGGCTCCAAAAAGACGGTGTCAAATATGGTCTGCAACTTGGCGATCACTTCAGCTTGGTTCATAAGCGCGGCGGATAATATTAATCTTTGTCGGGATGGGCTGAAACGTTGCCAGCTCCAGTTGGTATTCCCGTTGGGTTTCTGATTCGGCGGTCAAATTAAACCCCATGCGGCTATAAAAGTCCCGCACCATTTCATTCTTGGCGGTGGGCAGATAAAGCCCTTCCAGCCGGTGGCAGCCCCGGAGCTTGGCCAACCGGGCAAGCTCATTCAAGACCTCCTCCTCCACCTGCCGCTTCAAGACACGGCAGCTCATCAGCCACGTATCGATGAACATCGTGTCACCGCGCTTTTGGCCGATGATGATGGAAATGAGCCCGTGATCGCCAAACCGGTCCTTCAACCTAACCGAAAACCCGATGTATTCCGGGGCGTTCATCACAGCCAACACTTCCGCTTCGCTGCGCCGGTGGGTGGTGAGGTTGAACTGGTTGCTCTTGTTGATCAACTGCGACAACCGGGGCACATCCACTGCGGCAAACTCATTGATCACGCCTTCCATGACCAATGAGGTCAGGTAGGAATCCATGTCCGTGACGGATTCCTCCAAGGCCTTGCGTTGGGCGTCGGAACGATACTGGTTGGTGCGTTCGGCATCCTCGGCCGTGATGTTCTTGGGTTCGAACAGGCGGCAGTCCTGCAACTGCGCGACGTATTCAGCCGGATCCGGCCCCAGCAAAATGGTGGTCACTTCCGGGGCAAACTGGCGTACAATGTCAATCTCTGCCGGGTTGTCGTCCACAAACACAAAGCTGTCCAGCCCCAGATTCAATTCCGGAGCCATGCGCCGGATATTTTCCGATTTGGGCTCCCAATTGGCCTTGAAATTGACGATGTCATCCAGCCGCAACACCATGTCCGGATGTTTTTCAAACGGTTCCGCCGCCTTGGCGTGGTCGTTCTTACTGCACACGGCCAGCAATACCCCCCGGTCTTTCAGTGACCGGATGTACTTTTGAAACGCCTTGAACGCCTCGCCGCGCGGTGAAGTGTCGCCCAGTTCAATACCTTCGAGGCCGTCATCCGCCACCACCCCGCCCCACAAGGTATTATCGAGATCCAGCACCAGTACCTTTTTGGGGGCGCGTTTGAGGGAGGCAATCAAATGTGTCACTTCGCGCGCCAAAGCCACGAGCAAGGCCGGTGAACCCGGCTGCTTGCTTTCAAACCAGGACCGCGCATCGCTGGCCTGAATCCCGCCGATCCGGTTGGCGAGAAATTCCCAGTCACAAATGTGGACATAGCTCGGGGCGTTGAGACCCAGCTCCAGATTCACCCATTTGCGAAAGGTCCACTCCGAACCCAGCGAGCGGGAGCGGAACGCACCTAGGTCATACCGGCCGGGCAGCCGGAAATTGGCCAGCAAAATTTCGGCCCCCGTCTTCTCATTAACCCGGCGGGCGAGATCCAATACGGAGTTCACCGTGGCTTTGGCCTCCGCCTGCTGGAGTTCACGGGCATCCGTGAGCTGGCCGGGATATTTGCACCGGTTTTCCGAAGGTAACAGCAAAACCACCTGGGGGGCAAAGGCGTACAGCTCACTGCCCTCATCCATGATCTCTGAAATATAATTGTCAAAATCCCCCTGCCACAGTTCCACCGGCGTACCCTGGACTTCGCAGAGATGTTCAATCAACTCATGCAGCGGATAAAGGCTGTAACCGCCCAAAATGGCCAACCGGATGGGCTTGGCGGTTTTGCCGGCCGGAGCCAGCTTGCGGGCATGGGCTTTTTTGCGCCAGGAGGAGAGCAGAAAAAGTTCGGCAAAATCCCGTTCATCCTCACGGGTGAGAGCAACCAGCCGCGTCCAAAACGCCGGGTCGCTGTTTAACAACAAGGATTTTAATTCTGAGACATCCATTTTCTGTTTTGGCAGGATATTTGACCCCTGCCTTGGTGCAAGTTTTTAATCAAATCGGCGATAAAACAATAGGCGGTATTGGGCGCTGCGAAATGGCTTGCAAATCCCTGCGCCACGAAGAAACTAATGAAGATGGCCAAAATCAGATTATTTACCACTGGAATGACAAACATATGGAAAATTCCGGTTGAATTGACTGCCGTATGTTGCAGTCACTCCTGACCATTCGGGCTGTTCGTTAAAGTCCCGTCTGAAACAAGAAGTCCAAGGAGTCCAACCTTAAATCTGTCCGATGCATCCATCTAACGCTGTCCAACCAGTCAAGGCTTCACCGCCGGCAGCCCCTTTGATTTCACTGGTAATTCCGGTTTACAACGAATTCGCGGTATTGGATCTGTTGTTTGCGGCAATCCATCAAGCCACCGATCATTTGCCGGAACGGTTTGAACTGGTGCTGGTGGACGACGGCAGCAAGGATGGCACGCGGGAGGCGTTGGCGGACAAGGTGAAAGGCTGCGCCTGCTGGCAGATTCTTTATTTATCCCGAAATTTCGGCCAACAATCGGCCTACCGGGCCGGCTTGAACGCGGCCCGGGGAGACGCGGTCATCTTTCTGGAGGCGGATCTGCAGGATCCGCCGTCGCTCATTGCCGAGTTGCTGGCACAGTGGAAGGCCGGCTATAAGATTGTGACCGCCTGCCGGACGAGCCGGAAGGAGCGCGGCCCGCGGCGCTGGGCGTTCGACTTGTTCCACCGGCTGTTCCACCGCATGACCGACGGTGTGATGCCGATGAACAGCGGCATGTACGGTTTGGTGGACCGGACGGTGGCCGACCACCTAAACGCCGCCCCGGAGGCGGATTTGTTTCTCCCCGCGCTCAAATGCTGGTACGGCTATTCCCAGACGCAGGTGTATTATGCCCGGGAAGAACGTGCGGCCGGGAAGCCCAAGCAGTCGTTCATGCGGTTGCTGCGCTATGCCATGAACGGAATTTTTAGTTTTTCCGAGTTGCCCCTGCAATGGATCACCCTGCTGGGATTATTCACCTCGCTCGCGAGTTTCGCCTATGCGATGCTGCTGCTGGGCATCAAGGTCGCCCAGTTCGCCGGCTGTTTCCAAGACTGGCAGGTGCGGGGATTCACGACGTTGGCCCTGGCGATTTTCTGCCTCGGCGGCGCGCAACTGACCGCGCTGGGCATCATCGGACAATACATTGGCCGGATCTACCGGCAACTCAAACAACGCCCCCATTATATCGTCGAGAAAGCAATCTCTTCAAATTCAAATGAATCCCGAGGAATACACTAAGCTGGCCCAGATTGAAACCAAACACTGGTTTTACGCGGGCAAACGGGACATCGTCTCCTGGTGGATCGAGCGGGTTCACCCGTTGAAACGCAACCATCTGCTGGTGGATTGCGGGGCGGGCATGGGCAAATTCGTGCAGGAAATGCAGGCCCGCTGCCAAGTCTATGCGGTGGACAATCACGAAGAATCCCTCAGCGTGCTAAAAACCAAGCTGGGATCGGATCGCGTGCTGCGCGGCACCTGCGGGGAAATCCCCATCCAGGCCGCCTCGGTGGATACGCTCACGGCGCTGGATGTGTTGGAGCATGTGGAAGACGATGTGGCGGGAGTACGGGAATTTGCCCGGGTGGTTCGCAGTCAGGGAGTGGTGGTCATCACGGTTCCCGCCCTGCCAGCCTTGTGGAGTGACTGGGACGTGGTCCTCCATCATTACCGGCGTTATACCCGGTCGAGCCTTTTGAAGATTATCCCGACCGATCAGTTCGAGGTGCTCCATTGCGCTTACATCAACGTGGCGGCGTTACCGGCGGTTTATTCGATGCGGGCATTCCGCGGCGTTTGTGCCAAGCTGGGCATCAAGCTGGCGGGACGTCCCGAGGATTATGTTCCCGGCCCCCTCATGAACGGGTTGTTGCAAAACTTGTTTGTGAAACTGGCTTGTCAAACAGCCGTCAAGTTCCCGGCCGGCGTCGGCTTGCTGGCAGTGTTGCGCCGCCGTTGACCTTGGGACGATAAACCGGCGGATCCCGGGCACTGGCAGACGCGTAAGCGGGCCGGTTACCAAGCCACACCTTTGATGGAACCGGCTTCCGGCCGGACTAGTAAAACAGCGGACGCCCAATGCCAAAATTATCGATATGAATTCACCGAAATCATGGATTCGGGGCCTACCGGTCGGGCTGCTGTGGGCGGCTTCATTACTGGTGATCGCCTACGCGTTATACCAAAATTACACCCGTTTTATCAGCCTCATCCCCTATGATAACTGGGAGGCCGGGTTGAATGTGGTGAGCTGGCGGGTGGCGCACGGGGAATCCATGTATGGCAGCATGACGCAACCCGGCGGTCTCGAACCCGGGTTCTACACCCCGTTGATGGCTTGCCTGCTCTCGCTCATCTTTCATTTCGCTCATTTCAGCCTGTTCTACGGGCGGACGATCAGCTTGGTGGCCGGCCTGGGCTTTTTTCTTATTTTTCTCCGGGTGTTTCTCCCCGGACGGCCCCGGACGGAAGTGGTTTTCGCCGCCGCCCTGCTGCTGGCGGCGGATCTGCAACTCACCGGCCTTTGGACCTCGCCCCGCAATGACATCGGCATGTTGTTTTTCGGTTTGTGTTATTTGACGGCCACGGCCCGGGCCATGGCCACCGGCCGGCCCGGGTGGCTGGCGGCCGCGCTCGGCCTGTTCGCCCTCGCATTCTGGTGGAAACAGACAGCGGTGTTCCTGGCCCCGGTGCCGCTGGTCGTGGCTGTGCTGACACGCCCCCGGATCAGTTGGACACTCATCGTGGCTGTCACCGGCCCGTTCGTGGTGTTCGCCTTGTCGCTCCTTGGAGCCAGGCTGCTGGCTCCCGACATGTATCAGATGATTTTTGTCATCCCGTCCCGGTATGCAATCTCCCCGAGGGTGGTCGCCCGGTATCTGCTGGGAATGCTGGATTTCCTGCCCTTGGTATTGTTAAGCCTCCATTTTTGCCTTCAGACGAAGACCGATTTGTGGCGTTCATCGAAATTGCTGCCCTGGCTGGCGGCCACGGCGTTGGTTGCCTTGCCAACCGGGCTGGCGGCGGCGGGCAAGACGGGCGGCGGCACGAACAGCCTGTCCTTTTTTCTGTATGCCGGCTATGGCCTGGTCATTGTCTGCCTGCCGCATCTGTTTCAGCGGATTCGCTCGCCGGAGGAACCGTTCGGGGCGCGGTTGGGGCTGGCCGCCATTTTTTCAGCCTATCTGGTGATCCTGCCATTGAACGTCCTGCACACTCCGAGCCGCGTGGATGAGCATCGGTGGGCGGGTGATGCCGGCCGGCCGGTCGTCATGGATTTTGCCCGGCACTTCCCGGGCAAGCTGGTAAGCCCGCAGGATCCCACCATCCCGTTGGAAACCAAAGGTTATGCCGGGGTTTCCCTGGTGCTGGAATGGGACCATTGTCTGTGGAAATGGCCCCTGCCCAAGGTGCTAAAGGAGATTGACGAAGCGGATTGTGTGGTAACGTGCGGCACCAACGGTTCCTGGCGGCAATGGCCATTCGATGACATGGACCAAATCCTGTCCCAACGCCATTACCATAGTTTCCAAACGAATGCGCTGGCGGGCTCGGAATACCGGATTTGGTTGCGGGACAATCCCGGCCCCGTGCAAAAATAAAAACGGCGGCTGTCGCAAGACAGCCGCCGTTTGCCAAAGTGATTCGCCGGCCAAAGCCGGTGAATCGGATTACATGTGGGCGATGATATTGTCGCCAAACGCCGAGCATTTGATCTCGGTGGCGCCTTCCATGAGGCGCGCGAAATCATAGGTGACCTTCTTGGAGCCGATGGCGCCGTTCAAACCCTTGATAATCAGATCGGCCACTTCGGTCCAGCCGAGGTAGCGGAACATCATTTCGCCGGAGAGCACCACGGAACCGGGATTCACCATGTCTTTGTTCGCATACTTGGGCGCGGTGCCGTGCGTGGCTTCAAAGATGGCGTGACCGGAAATGTAATTCACATTGCCGCCGGGGGCGATGCCGATGCCGCCGACCTGCGCCGCGAGGGCGTCGCTCAGGTAATCGCCGTTCAGGTTCAGCGTGGCAATCACGTCGAAATCCGTCGGGCGGGTAAGCACCTGCTGCAGGGCGATGTCGGCAATGGCGTCCTTGATAATGATGCCCGCGCCGGGTTTGCCTTCGGGAATCTGGCACCACGGGCCGCCGTCAATTTCCACCGCGCCGAATTCGCTCTTGGCCAGACCGTAGCTCCAGTCGCGGAACGCGCCTTCGGTGTACTTCATGATGTTGCCCTTGTGGACAATCGTCACGCTCTTGCGCTTGTTAATGATCGCATACTGCACGGCGGAGCGGAACAGGCGTTCCGTGCCGAGCTTGGAAACCGGCTTGATGCCGATGCCGACGGTTTCCGGCTGGTCGCCGAAACGGATTTTTTTGAAGTCCTTCGGGAAATTGGCCTTCAAAAACTCAACCGTCTTGAGCGCGGCTTCCTTGCCGGCTTCAAAATCAATGCCCGCATAAATGTCCTCGGTGTTTTCGCGGAAGATGACCATGTCCACCTTCTCCGGGCGTTTGACCGGCGACGGCACGCCGGTGAAATATTGCACCGGGCGCAGGCAGACGTAGAGATCCAGCATCTGGCGCAGGGCCACGTTCAGCGAGCGGATGCCGCCGCCCACGGGCGTGGTGAGCGGTCCCTTGATGCCCACGAGATATTCGCGGAAGGCGTCCACCGTGTCATCGGGCAGCCAGTTGTTGAATTTCTTGAACGATTCTTCGCCGGCGAAGACTTCGAACCAGGAGACCTTGCGCTGGCCGCCGTAAGCTTTCGCCACGGCCGCATCAAAGACGCGCACGCTGGAGGCCCAGATGTCCGGACCGGTGCCGTCACCGCGAATGAACGGAACGACGGGGTTTTCCGGCACGCTGAGCTTGCCGTTTTGAATGGTAATTTTCCCGCCAGCGGGAACAGTGCAAGTGGTATAGGCCATGATTCGGTGCGATTGTTTTTTAGTATAAACTGCTACCCACTAGGAAAAGGCGTTACCCGATGAAAATCAAGGAAAGAAACACACCATTTCTTGGAATTAACCGAGCAAGAAAGGGCGAACATCTCCAACTCCGCCGACATGGAAGCATGAGGTGCATGCTGAGCCATGCCGCCGGATCGCCGGTCGGTGACCGGCTTTGGGTGTGCGAACTACAACTCGCGTGGGTTGTCGTTGTGTCGAAACGTGTGGGTTTGAGCACGCGTTAAGCCGGCTACAAGCCGGCGCTCCGAACCACGGCCGGTTCGAGGCAGTGCCAGAATGCGCCGGAGGCATGGCCAGCCAGCGGCCAGGGTCAGCGTTTCCGGGCCTTGGGGGTCTCGCCGAAAACGCTGTCTACCACTTTTCGAAATTTACTGGGCGCCTCCGCCTGCGGAATCTTGCCCTCGGCCACGGCGATTTCCTCTTCCAGATCCAGACAGAACACTTTCAGCTTTTCGCAGCGTTCCTGGGATTTCTTGATGGCAAGTTCCAGGTGGCCGATTTCGTTTCTCAGCTTCTCCGCGATTTCTTTCTTATTCATGGTGACTATAAATGACAAAAGTTCAGCCGGCGTCATTGCCCGCTGAACTTTTGCCGTCAGATTGCATCCGTCGTTCAGGCCGCCGCCAACTGCGGGGCCGCCGGGGCGGTTTTGCCGAAAAACGCCCGGACCTGGGCCACGGTGTTTTCCACGGACAAACCGTACTTGTGGCGCAGTTCGTCCTGGGTGGTGGCGTGTTCGATGAATTGGTCGGGCCAGCCGATGCGGACGACCGGGGTCGTGACCCGTTTCTCATTGTACAATTCCAGCACGCTGGAACCGTACCCGCCCATCAGCACATGGTCTTCCAAGGTGATCACCAGTTCGGCGGCGCGGCCGAAGGTTTCATGCATGGCGGCGTCAATCGGCTTGGTGAAGCGCGGATTGATTACCGCCACATCGAAGCCTTCCGCCGTGAGTTGAACGGCTGCGTTGCGGGCGATGGCGTTCATCGGTCCCAGACCAAACAGCGCCACCTTGGGCTGACCGTTGCCGGCAAAATCCCGGTTCACGACCGCCGTGCCCACTTCCAACTGCTTGGGCTCCGCCTTGATCGGCACGCCTTCGGCGACGCCGCGCGGATAGCGGATGAATGAGGGATGATTCAGCTTGGTGGCCGTGTACATCATGTCGGCCAATTCGTCTTCATTGGCCGGAGCCATGGCAACGACGTTGGGCAGACAGCGCAAGTACGAGATGTCAAACAGACCGTGATGCGTGGGACCGTCGTTGGCCGAAAGGCCGGCGCGGTCCATGCAGAATATCACGGGCAGGTCCTGGAGACAGACATCGTGATGGATGCAGTCGTAGGCGCGCTGCAGGAAGGTGGAATAAATGGCGACGACCGGACGGTAGCCCATCGTGGCCATGCCGGCGGCGAAAATCACGCCGTGTTCCTCAGCAATGCCGACATCGATATAGCGGTCGGGCATGGCCTTTTCGAGGTGCTTCATGCCGGTGCCGCTGGGCATGGCGGCGGTGATGCCGACCACGCTGGGATTCGACTGGCACAGGCGGACCATGGTCTGCCCCATCACGTCCTGATATTGCGGCGGCGAGCCGGGCTTGGCGGACGGCGTTTCCCCGGTCTGGGCGTTGTACGGTCCGAGGCCGTGGAATTTTTCCGGCTGCTTGAGCGCGGCTTCAAAGCCCTTGCCCTTTTGCGTCAGCACATGGATGACAATCGGATGATCGCACTGCTTGGCAAATTCCAGCGTGCTGATCAGCAGCGGCAGGTTGTGGCCGTCAATCGGGCCGAGATAACGGAGGCCCATTTCCTCAAAGAACACCGGGCTGCCATGACCGCCCCGGCCATCGGCTTCCACCTGGCTGACATTCTGCTTCAGGCTCACGCCGGTCAGCGCGCCCTTGAAGCCTTCCTCGGCCTTGTGCGCAAGCTTGAGGGCGATGTCACCCTTGGGCAGGCGACGGACGAAATTTTCAAAATCCCGGGACAGCTTGTTGTAGCTGGGATTGGTGATGAGCTTGTTAAGGTAGTCGGAGATGGCTCCGACGTTCTTCGCGATGCTCCATTCATTGTCATTCAAAATGCCAATGAACTTCTTGGTGGTGGGCTTGAGGTTGTTGAGCGCCTCAAAGGAAATGCCGTTGGTCAGGGCCGCATCGCCGAAAACGCAAACGACGTTCTCATCGCTGCCGCGCTTGTCACGGGCGGCCGCCATGCCCAGCGCGGCGGAAAGGGCCGTGCCGGCGTGACCGGCGCCAAAACAATCGTGTTCGCTCTCCGTGCGGAGCGCAAAACCGTTCAGACCGTTCGTCTGGCGGATGGTGCGGAACCGGTTGCGGCGCCCGGTGAGCAGCTTGTGAACGTAAATCTGGTGGCTGACGTCCCAGACAAATTTGTCCTTGGGCGAATTGAAGACGCGATGGAGGGCGATGGTTAGTTCCACCACGCCCAGATTGGGTCCGAGATGGCCGCCGCCTTTGGCGAGACCATCAATCAGCTCGGTCCGGATTTCGCCGGCAAGCTCTTGCAATTGCGGCACCGTGAGCTTTTTAACCTGCTCCGGCCCGTCCACCATGTCCAAGTATCGACTCATATTTTATTCTTCCGACAGGTCAAGCGGCTTAAGTTTAATTTCGCCTGACGCATTTTTCTCCAACTGCTGGATCTTAACTTCCGCCTCGGCCAGTTTTTCCTGGCAGAGTTTCACGAGCCGCGCACCCTCTTCATAGCGGGCGAGCAGCGTTTCCAGCGGCAAATCATCGGCCTCCATGGACTCGACAATTCCCTCTAGCTTTTGCAAGGCCTCTTCAAACAACGGGGCACCTTTGGCCGCGTCACCGGCCTTGGCTGGTTTTGACATCCGGCTAGCATAAGAAAATCCCGCATCCACGTCCAGCGCGGAGACGTGGGTAAAGGTTCATCTCCAAATTCGCCCTGCTAATCATCCAGGCGGGCATTAGCCTTCCGCTTGACTGATAATTTCACCGTTTTTCAGGCGGGTCCGGAGTTTTTGGCCGGGTTTCACTTTGGCGGCATCACTAACTACGGTTCCCGTGGCCGCATCCAGGGTGATCGAATACCCCCGTGCGAGTACCTGTTGCGGGCCCAAAGCGTTGAGCCGGCGTTCCAACTGGTGCAACGCCTCGCGCCGTGCTTTAACCGCGTGGGCCGGTTGGGCGCGCAAAAAACGGCCGGTGAGGTTTTCCAGCACCACCGACCGGGAACGCACCCCGGTTTTTAAACCGCGCAACAGGCCGGTCAGGCAATCATCCAGCCGCTGAAGGGATTCATTGAATGCGCGCCGGGGATGCCGCCGCGCCAGCCGCCCGGCGAGTGAATCCAGGTTTTGCGCCTCCCGCTCCAGCCGGCGGGTGACCAACTGCCGCAACCGCACCGGTGCCGCCGCCACAAATTCGCGGCTGGCAAAAACGCCTTCGGTGATCAGTTCCGCCGCCGCACTCGGCGTGGCCGCCCGCAGGTCCGCCACAAAATCGGCGATGGTAAAATCAATTTCATGCCCCACCGCCGACACCACCGGCAAGGCCGATTCAAAAATCGCCCGGGCCACCACCTCTTCGTTGAACGCCCATAAATCCTCCAGCGATCCGCCGCCCCGGGTGATCAAAATCAAATCCAGCCCCAGATCGGCTTCATTCAACAACCGGATGCCCGCCGCAATTTCACCGGCAGCGCCATCTCCCTGCACGCGGCTGGATACCAAGAAGATCTCCATGCCGGGGTGACGACGCTGGATGACATGCAATACGTCGCGAATAGCCGCCCCCGTCGGCGAAGTCACCAAACCGATCCGCTGGGGATAGGCCGGTAGCGGACGCTTCCTTTCCGGGGCGAAAAGGCCTTCCGCATTCAGCTTTTGTTTCAATTTTTCAAACGCGGCCTGCAAAGCGCCCACGCCCTGCAATTCGACCGCGCGCACAATCATCTGATACTGCCCCCGCGCCTCATAAACCGTGACATCCCCCTGCAACAAAACCTTCTGGCCATCGGCGAGCAGTTGGCGGCCGGCCGTGGCGGTTCCCCGGAATAGCACACAACTCAATTGAGCCGCCACATCCTTGAGCGTAAAATACATGTGCCCGGAGCTTTGCGCCCGCAGGTTGGTGATTTCCCCGCTCACCCAGACCTGGCCGATCTGTTTTTCCAGCAGACGTTTGATGTCCGAGGTCAGTTCCCACACGGACAGCACCTTGCGCGCCGTTTCCGCCGGAAACAGTTCGCCAAAGTCCCACTGCGATTTGGACGGTTTGCTCATTTGTGTAATGCCGCCATTACAATAAGCGACCCGACGGAAAGTTGGAAACCCTGTTTTCCGGCAAAGGACGGTTAGGGCGCATCCCGACACTGCCCCCGATTAGTTGGTTTGCCAGAGTTCGTCCCAATGGTTGTTTTGTCTGGCTTCGGTGAGGGCACCCAAATGGCGCATGCCTTTGGGCGTCCAGAACTGTCCCGGACGTTTGAAGCGGCA
>CAIQKM010000072.1 GCA_903872345.1 uncultured Verrucomicrobia subdivision 3 bacterium
CGCCAGCGGCGACTGGTGCGGGATTACGAAACCACCGAGTCCAGTGCCGAGGCTTGGATCTATATCGCCATGATCCGAATCCAACTCCGCCGTCTGGCTTGATCCCTCAGCATTCATGATTTTTCAGACGCACTCTTAGGGCCTGTTAACAGGCAATCCGGTGGCGCTGAGCCGCCGGGCGATAGTTTGAGCATCAACGCACACCGGTCATTCGCGGCAACCAGATGATTTTTGGCGGTGCATCCGCCCCGGGAACGGCCAATGGCCTGGGGGCCTTTTTTTTAGCGCCCCAGTGCCGTCGGGGTGCGCTTTGATGGTCGTGCTGTCCAAGCATACGTGTTCGATGTGAATGGCCAGAATCTGCTCCTCTTGCAGTTGGGCAAAGACCCGGTCCAAGACCCCGGCTTTGCTCCAGCGATTCAACCGCGTGTAGATGGTATGCCAATTGCCAAAATGCTTCGGCAAACCGCGCCATTTGCAGCCATGCTCCACCACATAGAGCAAGGCATTAAGCAATTGCAAATTGGTCATGCCGACGTTGCCGCGTTGCCGCGGCAGGCAATCGGCAATGCGTTGAAACTGGCCCTCGGTTAGTTCCATGCCCAACGAGAATGCCGCAAAATCCGCCAATGACAATTAGTTGTAACATGCCATAGAAGGTTTGTGAATTAGTTCTCGTCATTATGAATGTCTAGCCTTTCTTAAGCATTATGACGGGCCAAGTTTACCGAGATACGTCCTTTTCCCCGGATGGCGGACCTTCGCGGTCTATCATATCACCGGTTAAGAAATTTTACCACGGCTTCCGTACGGGAGTGGACATGCAGCTTTTCGTATATTTTGCGCACGTAGCTGCGGACTCCGTCCATGGTGATCCCCAGCTTGTCGGCGATTTCCTTGTAGGCGTAACCGCCGGCGAGCAGCTCGAGAAATTCCATCTGGTTGACGGTGAGGCTGGTGACCGCACTGTCCTTGGGCGTGGTTTTGGTCGGCATCCCGCTGGAAAAATAACGCACAACGCGCTTGGCGATCTGGGGTGTCATCGGTGCCCCTCCGGCGTTGACTTCACTGATGGCCTTCAGCAGTCGGGCGGAACTGGTGCGCTTGAGCAGGTAGCCGCTCGCCCCGGCCTTAAGCGATTCAAAAAGCCAGTCGCCGTCCTCGTAAACCGTGAGCATAAGGATGTTTACCTCGGGCAGGCGGGTTTTCAACTGGCGGACGCATTCGACGCCGTTCATGCCGGGCATATTGATGTCCATCAGCACAACGTCGGGCGGGTTCGCAGGTAATTTTTTCAGAGCATCCGCCGCGTCTATGCAAACATCGGTTAGCGTGAATATGACGCTGGCGGACACGAGTTCGGCCAGACTCTCACGGATTTCGGAGTCGTCTTCGACGATGGCAACCTTGGTGGGCACGGATTTTAAAGCGGTTGGCTTTGTTTAAATCTATCGTTTCGCCCCGGATTTGTGAAGCGCCAGTTTTTTACGCGCGAGGCGGATGCATACGCCGGTGCCGCACCCGGAGCCGGTGGCAATTTCAAATTGACCGCCAAGATTTTCGATGCGCTGCCGCATGTTTGGCAGACCGTTGTGGCGGGTGTCTCCGGCGGTGGGCGTGTTGTATTCAAAGCCACGGCCATCATCCTGAACGGTGATGGTGAGGCAGGCGGCGTCCAATTCCACGCGGAGCGCCACTTGCGTTGCCCCGGAATGTTTGAGCACGTTGTTCAAGGCTTCCTTTACGGTCAGAAACAGGCTGTGCCGCGTGTCGGGCGGCAGGAGGATGTCCGGCAATTCGTCCGGAATCAGGAAGCGGCAGGTGATGCCCGAGTCCTCGAAGTGCTCGCGGGTGAAGTGCGTGAGATACTCCAGCAGGCTGCGGAGCGAGTCGTTGCGCGGGTTGACCGCCCAGACAATTTCCTCGAACGCCTGCGTGGTATGCACGGCAAAATCGGAAAGCTTCCGCGCGCGGATTTTCAACTGCTCCGGGTCGCTCAGGCGCGAGTGCACCTGTTCGCTCAGCATGGAGATGCGCGTGAGGCTGGAACCGACTTCATCATGGAGGTCGCGGGCGATACGGGCGCGTTCATTCTGCGTGGCGCGTTCCATTTCGAGCCGTTGCAGCCGCGCCCGGTAGCGCCGGCGCACGGCGAGCAGAATGACGGCGGCAACGGCCACCACGCCGCCGGCATAAATCAAAGCCGTAAACCAGCCGCGCTGCCAGAAAAAAGGCAGCACCACAAATCGCGCGGCCGCCCCGGTGAGGTTCCATGTGCCTTGGGCGTTGCAGGCAATGACATGAAAGGTGTACTCCCCGGGGGGCAGGTGGGCGTAGGTGGCCATGCGGGTGCGCCCCGCTTCAACCCAGCCCAGATCCACGCCTTCCAATTGATAACGAAACTGGATAAGATCGGGCGCGTCGAAACTCAAGCCGGTGAATTGAAATTGCATCGCCTGCGGCCCCGGTGCGATTTCCGGCACCACGGCCAGCCCGTCGGCAGCTATCATCTCGTCGGCGGGCAGTTGGGTGGCGCGCGAAAATTTCCCGGTCACATTGTGCCTGTCCACCATGACCTTTTCCAGAAGGACGTACGGCGGGCTCGCTTTGGTGATGGGTTTTCGCGGATCCACAATCACGATGCCCTTGGAAGTGCTGAAATAAAGATTACCGCTGGCAGTTTTCAGCGCGGCGTTGAAGCCAACCACGCATTGCTCGGACAGCATGCCTTCCCGCCAGCCAAGGAATTGCGGATGCAGGGCGGCGCTCTGATGGCTGGCAACTTTGTCCAGTTCCGCCTTGTTGACGCGCAGGATGCCGCCGTTGCCGCCCAGCCAGAGGTTCTTGGCGTCATCTTCCACGATTTGGAGGATGCTGTCATCGGTCAATCCCTGCGCTGTGCCGAAACTGTCGAGCTTGCCGTTCTGCCAGCGGCTCAGGCCGCCGCCGGCCGTGCCAATCCACAAAACATCGTCATGATCCAGGAAAAGCGTCTGTACCAGATCGCTCCCCAGGCCGTCATCGGCCCGGAAGATGGTCGGCTTGACAGTCTGCATCCGGATGAGTCCGCCACCGAGCGTGCCGGCCCATAGTGTGCCGTCACGTTGCATAACGAGGGAGGTGACTGGCTGGCTGCCAGGCTTGCCGACGGAAATGAATTCTCCGCCTTGCCAGTGGCGCAGTTGGCCATTAAATGTGCCGACCCAAATGCCGCCAGTCAAATCTTCGCACAGTGCCGAGACCCGGTCACCCTGCAGCCACGGGTCGTAGTTTCCGTCAAATTGGCGGACCAGGGTGTTGGTTTTCCATTCGTACAACGCGGGACCGGCCCCCCACCATAAGCCGCCGTCGCGTCCGGCGAGAACCGCGCGCACGAACATATGGCCGCTTATGGGCGGCTCGCGCAGGAACTGGGTGAAATTGGCGCCGTCCCACACCAGCATTCCGCGACCCGCCGTGCCCACCCATAATTTCCCATCGGGTGTTTCGGCGAGCGAGTGGGGAAAGCGTTCCGAGCCGTTTTCAAGCACCCGCAGGTTGTACAGTCGCCGGGGCGTCAGCCGGCACAATCCCCCCGCGCGGGTGCCGGCCCAAATAATCTTGTCGCGGTCAATGAACAGGGAATTGATCGCGTCGCTCGCCAGGCCGTCGGCCGCGCGCAGCGCTTTGAAGCCGCCATCACACAGGTAATACAGGCCTTCATCCAGGGTTCCCGCCCAGATGGTGCCGTCAGGCGATTGTGCCAGTTGGCTGATCATCGCCTTGGGAA
This sequence comes from uncultured Verrucomicrobia subdivision 3 bacterium, assembly GCA_903872345.1. GTDB lineage: Bacteria > Verrucomicrobiota > Verrucomicrobiia > Limisphaerales > UBA11358 > UBA11358. Next base: position 3,770 of record CAIQKM010000072.1, read on the forward strand.
GACCGTTGGCAACGCCAAAACCGGTCCAGGTTCCGTTTTCGCCGTTTCGGCAAAAGATCTTCCCGTCGGATGCTCCCATCCACAGGCGGTTTTGCCCGTCCACCAGCAAGGACTCCGCCAGCGCCAGATCGGGCGGCACGGGCATGGACTCGAGGTGGCCGGATTGATAGCGCGCGAACTTCTTTCCGGCGGTGGCGAGCCAGACCGCACCGCTCTGGTCCAATGCCAGGCCGGAAATATACTACTGTTTGAGCTCTGCCGGTACATTGGTTGCCAATACGCCATTCTTCCACCACGTCAGGCCGGCGGTGGTGATGATCCAGATCATTCCGTCTTTGTCCTCCAGCAACTGATTGATGGTATCCCCGGCCAGCCCGTTGGCGGCCGTGAGGGTCTGGATCCGCCCGTGTTCCAGCCGGCTTAACCCGCCCCCGACCGTGCCGATCCACAATGTCCCATGGCTGTCGGGCAGCAGCGCGGAAATTTGCAGACTGCGCAGGCCGTTCTTCAGGCCCAGCACCTGGCAATGCACACCGTCAAAGCGGGCGAGCCCGTTGTAAGTTCCCAGCCAGAGATAGCCGTCGGGCGTCTGCGTGATGGCCGTCACGGAATTATGCGGCAGGCCATCCTCCGATTTCCAGGTGCGAAAAACAAAGGGGGGTTGCGCCTGCGGCGACGATGCCTGCCCCCATGCCGGCCAATGGATCATTGCCATCCAGAAGCAGGCAAGCAACGCGAATCGGCGGGCTGGTGGGCTGGCAGGCATGCCGGAAACATGGCAGATTGAATTCATTATTCAAGTCGTTTGCGCGGCGGACCATTCCCCGTCAGCGGTGCACAAACATGCACTGGCCACCCCGCACCAAGTAGGCTTACTTTGTTACATGCTAATATTGGCGTTTCGTTTCACTCCTAGTCAGTGCCGGTCGATCCAACCCGGTGAACGGCCATGATCTCAGTAAGGCAACCAACCAAAAGCCGCCAGCTCCATTAACTTGCAAATGAAAGTCGTTTCCCTTTTCAACTGCTGCCAGAGCCTTGCCGCCGTTGAATCATTATTGGGGGGCGCACGCCGAGCGCAGTGGCTTGCCGGCTGGTGCGCGATGATGGGGGTTGTGTTCACAACGATCGCGGGCGGAGAGGCCCTGCCGGCAAAGAATGATGCGGGGATTATCCCCGCGCCGGCAAAATGCGAAATGGCCGCCGGCGGTTACATGGTGGCCGCCACGAACAAAATCTGCTGGCGTGGCACGGAAGCGGAGGAGCCGGCAAAATTTCTTTGCGCCGGCTTGAAGGAACGGATCGGACTTGAACTGGCCATGTCCGGTTTGACGCAACCGCATCCGGCGCCGGCCGGAGCCATTGTGCTGGACCTCGCCCCGGGCCCGTTCGTGGCTGAAGCGTATTTGCTTAAGGTTGAGCCGGCGGGAATCACCTTGCGGGCCGGTTCGGCAGCGGGGCTTTTCTACGGCGTGCAATCGCTGTTGCAAATGGCAGCAGCCGCAGTGGCCGCGCCGGGCAATCCTCTGAAGCTGCCCGCCGTGAGCATCGAGGATTCTCCGCGCTTTGAATGGCGCGGGCTGATGCTGGACGAGTCGCGGCATTTTTTCGGCAAACCGGCGGTCAAGGAGCTGCTTGACGTGATGGCATCGCTCAAGCTCAACCGCTTCCATTGGCATCTCACGGACGAATCCGGCTGGCGCATTGAAATTAAAAAATATCCAAAATTGACGACCGTTGGCGCGCTGGGAAACTGGTCGGATGCCGGCCTGCCCGCCCAGTTTTACACGCAGGCCGACATCCGCGAAATCGTCGCCTACGCCGCCGCGCGACAGATCGTGACAGTTCCTGAAATTGACATGCCCGGCCACGCCACGGCGGCGTGCCGGGCTTACCCCGAATTGTCCGGCGGGGGCACGGGACAATGGAACGGTTTCACTTTCAATCCCGCGCGGGAGGAGACGTATCGTTTCCTCGAAGCGGTTTTGCGGGAAGTGACGGCGCTGTTTCCCGGCCCGTATGTTCACCTGGGCGGCGACGAGGTGCATTACGGCAATCAGTGTTGGAGCACCGATCCGGAAATTGTGAAGTTCACCCAGGCGCATGGTTTGCGGGATGCGGCCGGCGTGGAGCGCTACTTCGCACGGCGGATGGCGGGCGTCATCAACCGGCTTGGCAAAACGACGCTTGGCTGGGATGAGATTGCCGGCGCCGGCGTTGCGCCGGCCCAATCCGCCGTAATGTGGTGGCGGCACGACCGGCGGCAAGTGCTCACGCAACTGCTCGAACAAAATTATCGGGTGGTGCTATGCCCGCGATTGCCGTGCTATTTTGATTTCGTGCAGGACGCGTCGCATCAGCAGGGCCGCCGGTGGAACGGCGCCTTCAACTCGCTGGATGATGTTTATCAAGTTCCGGAAGCGGTGACGGCCGGGCTGATTCCGGCCGGCAAAGAAACCAATGTGCTGGGAGTGGAAGCCTGTGCGTGGACAGAGCGCATCCAGAACCGCGAGCGCCTGGCTTTCATGATTTATCCCCGGCTGGCCGCCTTGGCGGAAAGCGCGTGGACGCCGGCGGGGGCCAAGGACAAAAGCGGTTTCATTGGCCGTGTGCCGGTTTTTTTACGCGAGCTCGACCGGCGGCATATTCCTTACTTTGACCCGTTTAAACCGGCCCGGACAGCCGAACCGGCCGGTCCGTTAAAAAAGGCGGAGGGCACGGCCAATGGTTGAAGCCTCGGTTTTCCGGAAGTGCCGGCCAATGCTGGTGTTGGGCCTGCTTTGGCTGGCCAGCCCGGCTGGTCGCGGGGATTCGGAGCGGGCCGCATTTTATGCGGTGCCGGCCAATGCGGGCGCTCAATTGCCGGCGGACGGCATATTTCCGCAGGGCCGCAAGCTGGCGTTCATGGGCTATTCCGGCCAACCGGCCCGGGATTTGACCAACGGTTTCACCGTGGCCGGGCCGGTGTATGGCAACCAGATTTCCCATCTCGAACGCTGCGCTGCCAACGGCTGGCCGGTGGTCGCCCACATTGGATTGCCGCTCAAATTCACCGCCCCCGGAGGGCCGGCCAAACCACCCGCCCCCGGTGCCTGGCAGGGGGAAATTCAAAAACAGGTTCGGGCCTGGGCCGACAATAAAGAAATTGTCTGGTGGGCGGTGACGCCGGAAGAATTGCGTCCCTGGAAAAGCGCGGAAATGGATTATCTGAAAAATGTCTGCGCCGCCATCCGCCAAAACGACCCGCTGCAACGGCCGGTTTACCTCTACAATCCGAATCATCGCAACGCACAGACACTTGCGCCCATCGCGCGGTGGGTGGATGTGGTGGCCAAGGGTGCTTATGTCAACTCCACCGGCCACCAGCACGAGCGTGCGTGGGTGCGCTGGAGCGTGGAACAGGAAATTGCGGCGATCAGCGTGGCCGGCCGGCCCAGCGCAATCCCCCTGTTGAATCCAGAATTGTGCAAAGACCCGGAACCGGCGGAGGATGGCAAGATTCGCGCGTGGGTGCGGCACGATGTTTATCTTGGCCTGGCCAGTGGCGCCAAAGGTGTGCTCATCTGGTCGCTCTATCCGCGCCCGGAAGTTCGCCGTACCTGGCAGCTTTGGTATGATGCTTATGCCGGGTGCGGCCGCGAGCTGAACGGCCCACGCGGACTGGCACAGGTATTCCTTTTCGGCGAACGCCGGGCGGATTTGAAAATCCGGCAGCTCGCCGGCAAAACGGTTGTGTCAGTTACGCTGGGCGGCAAAGCCGAAGCCGGCACCACTTCGGAAAACGAACGCACTTTGCGGGCGACGAATCTTCCCGCCTGGACCTCCGCCGAATATGCCTGCGCCGGCAGCCGGTGGCTGTTCCTCATCAATTCCGCCAATTCGCCGGCCCGCTTTGCCGTCAGCGGCTGGCCGGCCGCTTCCCGCGCCGAGGACGCCTTCACCGGCGCGGCCATTGCCCTCGGGCCGGACGGGAATTTGCCGGTGGACCTGCCCGGCTGCGGCGTTTTCGCCATCCGCTGCTGGCCGGCGGAGTAGGCGCATGGAATTTCAACAAGCTGAATTGCGTTGAAGATGGTCCCGAACGAATGCCTTCAGCGTGGCGCATTCGCATCCCTCGGATGCGCCATGCGGGCGTATGGTATAACACCCAATTGCTGCGGGGATAATAAAGGTCTCCGCGTAGTGGACGATGAACGGCGCAAACGCGCCGTCGGGACTTTCGACCACCGCTGTTTCGCCTGCAACGAGGTTCAGCACGTTCACGCCGCCGCGCGTGTCGTGCGGCACGGATTTCGTGAACCAGTGCCGCCGCGTCTCGATAAACTCGCTTTCGTGCAGCCCGGTGCGCTCCTCGCGCCAGCCGTCGCCGCTGCCGAGCGGCTCGAAGCGATTGACGAGGTTTTGCCTGGTCCAGTCGGTCGTGCGATCCCACCGGACGTTCGCCAGGCCGTGTTCGAGATGAATCGGGCGCGGCTTGCCGTCGAGACCGAGCCGGCCCCAATCCCACATTTTGAACGTGAAAATGTAAGGCGTGGCGCTGATTTCCAAAACCATCGCGTTCGCACCGCTGCAATGCGCCGTGCCGGCGGGAATGAGAAAATGATCATGCTTCTTCGCGGGAAACCGGTTCGCATATTTCTCTGCTGGAAAAGGCGCACCGCCAGCCTGCGCAATTTGCAAATCGCGCGCCATCGCCGCGCGGTCGATGCCGTCGCGCAGCCCGAGATAAACGCTCGCATCCGGCCCGGCGTCGAGCAGGTAATAACTTTCGTCCTGCGTGTAAGGCATGCCGAAATGTTGCTGTATGTATTCCGTGAGCGGATGAACTTGAAAGGACAAATTGCCGCCGCCCATCGTGTCGAGAAAATCAAAGCGGATCGGAAATTCGTCGCCGAACCGCGCATGAACCGCGTCGCCGAGCAGCGCCTGCGGTTGGTCGAACACCAGGTCAAGCGAGGGGATTTCGACGCGCAGATCGCCGAAGCCGAGCAACAAACTATTTTCCTCCGGCACGCAATCGAAGCACCAGCCGTAATTTTTTGCGGTGCGATCCAAGTCGCAAAATTCCTTCATCCATTGGCCGCCCCACGGCGCGGGATCAAAAAACGGCACGACGCGGAACGGCCTGGTCGCCGCGTGACGCAAGCCGCGTCGCACCGCGTCGCCCTCGGCCAGCTTCGGCTCGCGCGGATTGTTCGTGTCGAGGACAAAATCCCACTTGGCAATGAGCGGACGTTTCCAGCGATCGCACACGCGCCAGTCCACGAAGAACGCGCGCTTGTATTGCAGGCTCGCCGCGAGCGTTTTGTTTTCGGCGCCGAGATTGCCAGTTTCATTTCTGCGAAAACGCAGTTGCGCCTCCCAGCGCGCGAGGTCGGCATAAATTAATATGTCACCCGCCGAAATCAAAGACGCGCCGCAGCCGACAATCAGCACAATTCCTTCAGAAATGTTTTTAACCGCTGCGCACGACCGCGACAATTTTTCCGCATCAAAAAATTCCGGCAATTTCAGCCCGGACAAAAAGCCGAAGACCGGATCGTTGCCGCCGAGAAACGGCGCGACGAGCGCGTCGATTTTGCCAGGCGAGAGCATCGCTTCGTTCGCCTGCAACGCGAGCGCGGGCCTGAGGCGCGATTGCAATTCCCGCAGCACTTCGTTTTCGTGAACGCCGGTGTAACATTCAACGACGATGACGGTTTTGCGCCCGGCGCGTTTGACAATCGCCAGCTGCAATTTTTCTGCAATCGCGTTCCAGCCGGCGACGCAAGCATTCGCGCCGTCAGGCACGGAAACAGAGGGGAATTTATCGTAGTTTGCTTTATTCATGGTTTGACATCGGATGCGTCGTCCTGCGGCTATGGCCACACTTTGATTTGCTGCTCGCTGCCGGAAATCTTTTCAAACGGTCCGGGAAACGGGTTTTTCGTGTCCCGTTTTTTACCGAAGTAATCAGTGCTGACGCGGAGTGGCGAACCGTCGGGATTTTCGTAGGCGCAATCGGAAACCTTCGCCTTGCCGAGCAAGTCCGTCGTCACCGTTTGGCGCTTCGCTTCGTCGCGCCACGCTTTGTCTTCGGCGAGCGTGAGATACCAGCCGTCAGCTTTTTGCTCCAGCTTCACGCCGACATCGTAGTTCGGCTTGAGCAGCGCGCCGGGGTCTAATTTTGCCGCCGCCGATCCCATGGTGTAAACATTTCCGCCGTAAAAGCACGGGAGGGCTGCATTGTCCAGCGAATGCCCGCTGCACGGTGCCAGGAACAGGTTGTTGTAGAAACGATGGTCGCCGCTGTCGTTTTGCGCATTGTCCGCGTGCAACCCGGCCAGTTCCGTGCTGTGAGCCCGGTGGAACGGCGTGGCGCGGTTGTCGTTGCGATAGCTGTGAATCGGTCCCTGAATGAGATTGTGAACCACCGCCAGGCCCTGGGAATTGAACACCAGTGATTGGCCATGCGACAAAAAGAGGTTGTTGGCGATGAGAATTGGCCCGTGTTGCATTTCACAAAAAAGGTCGCCGCACCCGCCGAAGTTGTCGTGCAGGAGATTGCCGGTCACCTGCGCCCCCTGCGCCATCCAATCCAGCCAGATGCCGGCGGCATTGCCGCAACGGTAAATATGGTTGTGGCTGATGACAACATCAATGGCACCATGGAACTTGATGCCCGCCATCTCCGCCCCACTAAACAACTGGCGGACGTGGCAATCGTGAATATCGTTGCCGGTAACGGTGCTGAACGCGCAGCCGAGGCTGCCGACGATGCCCGTTTGTTCGCAATGGTGAATGTGGTTGTTACGAACCAGATGGCTGCCAACCATCGACCGATTCCAACCGTTGGTCAGCGCGCGCGTGACCGTGCCGACGTAACCTTCGGCGGACTCGGCGCGGTTGTCCCATTCGTCGCCGTATTTGCCCAGCGCCACGCCGCAGCAAGTGGAATAGCTGATTTCATTATTCTCGATGATCCAGCCTTTGCACCAATAGGCAGAAATAATGCCCATCTGTCCGGCGGTGGGCGGCGCCCACGGCGTGGCGGCGTGGCGCAGATCAAAACCGCGAACGGTGAGGTAATTGATGCCAGTCTTTGCCGGCGTGAACACCGTTTGACGAACGTTGATCTCGACCGACTGTTCATTTGGATTGACCCCTTTGAACTGCGCCCAGATGACGGTGGCGTCATTGGTGACCATGCCAAACCAAAGTGAATGCTGGCTCGCCGATTGGAGAACTAGGCGCAAACTGGCGGCTTCATCCGACCAGTCGCCGTTCAAATAAACCGCACCGGTGTGATGCGGCCGGCCCTGCGGAGAAAACCAGTCGCCGTGAATGAGATCGGCATACGGATTGAATTTGCCGAAAAAGCGGTTGGAAACCGTCACCGTCCAGGTGTCATTGGTGACGTGCGCCCAATTGTTCATGACTTCCGAGCCGGTGATGACGACCCGCTCGCCGGGGGCGGCGCGATAGGTGATGCGCCGGGCATCAGAATCTCCGCCGCGCGGCGGACTGACACGTTCGCGATAAATGCCTTTGTGCACGGTTACAACATCGCCCGGTTGCGCCAGATCGGCCGCGTGCTGGATGGTGCGGAACGGCGCCCGTTTCGATCCGGAATAGGCGTCGCTGCCGTTGGTGGCCACCTGAAATTCCGTCGCGCCCGCGGTGGAAACCAACCCCCAAAGGGCTGTGATGATGGCGATTATTTTATTCATGTTTCCATTTTAAACAAACTGGCGACACCGAAGATGCCCGCATGGTTGCCCAGCGCGGCGGGCTTGATTTTCACCCCGCCCCACGGCGTCCAGGCGTGTTTGGAAACGTAGCGGCGCAGGGCGGGCAAAATAATATCGCCGCTGCGCATGATGCCGCCGCCGATGACGGCGACTTCCGGGTCGTAGGCGTGAATCAAATTCACCAGCGCTACGGCCCAGACGCGCAGCGAGCGGTCGCGCAGTTCCACCGCGAGCCGGTCGCCGCGCGTCGCCGCGCGAAAAACGGCGGCGTAATCCAAGACTTTTTCCCGCGCCAGGCGGCTCGCGGCAAAGCCGGGATGAGCGTGCGCCTGAATCGGCAACGCCCAAGTGGATGCTTCCGTTTCGGCGCAGCCGATATTGCCGCAGGGACAAATTGAACCGGCCAGATTGGCGGTCAGATGCCCGCCGAGGCAGCCGGCCTGGCCGTGCTGGCCGCGCAACGGCACGCCATCAATAATCGCCGCCGACCCAATGCCGGTGCCAAGCGTCAGCATCACCGCGCTGCGGCTGCCGCGCGCCGCGCCGAAATGCCATTCGCCGGCGAGCGCGGCGTTGGCGTCGTTGCAAATGCGCACCGGCACGCCGAGCGTTTTTTTTACCAGCCCCGGCACGTTGAGCCGCTTGGCGTCGTCAAATTTCCCCGCCGGCGTGGAAAGGATTTTTTCCGTACGCGGCGCGATGATGCCGGGAAAGGAAAGGCCGAAACCGGCAAGTTTTTTTTGTTCCACGCCGGCTCGACGGCAAAGCGCCGGAACGGCGCCGGCGATTCGCTTCAGCGCGGCGGCCAAACCGTTTTCCGGCGCGGCGGCGATTTCGCTTTGCGACATCAGGCGCGCGCCGCGCACGAGGCCGAGCTTGATGCGCGTACCGCCAACGTCGCAGGCTAGAATTGGTTTTGTTCGGATCATGATTTTTCCATGCCGGATTCGTTTTACCGCATTGCCAGCATGATTCGCTGCACCGTCCAGAAAATTCCGGTGGCCGCGATCAATGCCGACGCGGGAATAACGATGGCTTTGCGATACCACGGGCGTTTTCGCCACCAGCCAACGACGAGAAAGGCCGCCGTGATGACCGTGAGCTGGCCGAGTTCGACGCCGCCGTTGAACGAGACCAGCGCCGGCAAAAAATCATTGCGCGGCAAGCCGAGTTCCAACAGCACGCTGGAAAAACCCAGTCCGTGGATTAGCCCGAAACAAAACACCACGACCGGCCGCCACGGTTTTAACTCCGGCGTGCAGATGTTTTCCACCGCCACAAATGCGATGGACGCGGCGATCAGCGGCTCGACCACCGCCGACGGCAGCCGGATCACGCCATACATCGCCAGTCCCAGCGTGATGGAATGCGCCACGGTGAACGCCGTGACCTGCCACAGCAACGGTTTTAGGCGGCAGCTCAACAGAAACAATCCGAGCACAAACAGAATATGATCCGTGCCTTCCGGCAAAATATGCCCAAAACCGAGCACGAGGTATTGGCGGGCCACCGCCCAGCGGCCGGGTTCGACGGCTGGACTGGCATTCGGCGGATTCGCGGCGATGCTTTCGAGTTGAACCGGAATCGGCTCGGTGGCTTCGCCGGAATTGGCAACCAGCGTGGCGGGGTCTTGTCCCGGACGATTTACCGTGACAGCGACAATGTCCATGATAGCGGGAAACCGAAATGAGAGCGAGCGCGTGCCGGGCGGCAAATGGCCTTCCAACGACAGCATCAACATGACCGGCAGTTGAACGATGGCCACGGATTCCTCGTAGCGTTCCAGATCGGCGACGGTTGGGAAAATAATATTGTCCACGCGGCCCGTGCCCTGGTCGGCGATCACCGTGAATTCCCCGGTAAAACGCGACTGCGCGGCGGCCAAACTTGCGGTCAGCGCGTTGGTTTGGCCGGCGAGCCAGGCGTTCATGGCGTCGTCGGTCGCGGCTTGCGGCGACACATTCAGCACAAACGGCGGCAGGTCGAAGGTTAAATCCAAGGTGAATTTCCCGTCCGGCTCGACAAGCACCTGCGCCGCCGCCATGGTTGGCAAATGCGCCGTCGCGGAAAAAACGGCGGCGAAAAAACATGCCAGCACAATCCAGCCGAATCGGACACGGCGAAAAAAAACAACCGGCAGGGACGACGTGGCGCTGGCCCTGACCGGCTGCGGATATGTCAGTTTGTTCGTCATTGATCCACGCGCAATGTGACCATGCCAAGCGGTGACACAGAAATTGTCGGCGGCGCTTCCTCACCCTGTTCTTCGCAGGCGCTGGACAACCAGATATGACGGACCGGGCAATTCCAGTTCAACCGCGCGACCTGCGGCGAACCGGTTGGATTAAACAGCCGCACAATGAGCGCCTTGCCGTCGTCGCTTGGCTTGAACGCGGTGGCAACCACGCCGGACGGTTCGATGTTCAGGGGTGACACGACTGGCACGGCACTGGCGGCCGGCGCAACGATCAACGGCTCGGTGCTGTCCACACCGAAGCGAGTCGCCGCCGCCGGATCGTAGGCGCCGTGCGGCTGAATCGCGTAATGAAACCACGTTGGGCCTTCCTGATCGGCGCGGTAATTGGTGTGCCAATGGTTGTTCATTACCCACGAATAAATTTTTGCCGCCGGCAGATTGGTCTTGAGATAGGCGTTGGGATTTGGCTGGCCACGCGGCAGGTTGGCGGTCAGGCCGCCCATTTCCATGAGCGGTGCGTCAACGGTGGACCACGTCACGCCAAATTTTTCATTGGATATATCCGTCCAGCGCTCAACCGAATACCAGTTTTTGCACGCACCGGCGAGTTGATCTTTCTCCGGTTCGCCAATTGTGCCGGGACTGTTGATGTGGACAACCGGATTTTTGACATTAAACTCAAATCCAATATGCACGCCTTCGATGGAGCGGACGGCTTTTTTATCCACCAGGTCGGCAATTTCCACGCGGTCGAGTCCGTCCACAAGCCGCACTTCGCGGGTGAGATGATAGCAACCGGGCGCGTCGGATTCGGCGACCAGCGAGACGACCAGCGGGCCGGGTTCCTTGACGGTGATTTTTGCCGGGCCGCCAGGCTGGGCGTCTTTCAAATCGCGACCGTGACCGGCCAAATATAGATAATTATTGATCTGACCGCCGGCGAGGTCGGTGTCGATGCCTTGTGCCCGCAGGCTGACGATGTCGCCCGTTGTTTCGTCAAGTTTTACGGTCAACGCCGGCGTTGTGAGCGTGGTGCCGTTGACGGTGGCTTTTCCGCCTAAAATGGGCGGGCCGGCGGAAATGATAAAGCGCTTCGCGCCGAACGGCGGAACTTCACGAGCAAGAAAAACAAGTTCGCCTGTGGAAAGCCGTTGCGACGGCACTGGCTGGCCGACTTCATCTCTGACAACGTCACCTTGGGTGTCCTTTGACAGCGTCACGAGATCGGTGCGCGGCCACGAGGCGGTGTTGAAAACGTCCACGGATTGCGCCGCGGCGGATTCCGTCGCACCGAGCGCCTGGTTCAGCAGTTCGTGCGATTTCGCGTCGGCTTTGAGCGCGTAACCTTGTTTGTAAGCCCATTGGTTTTTGACGAACGGCAGGTCGGGCTGGCTGATGCTGTTGTAAGCGCCCCAAGTGTGTTCGCTGTAAAGCGCGGCGTTTTTCCATGCGAACGCGAAATCGTCCTTCGGGAACGCCCCCGGCTGGCGCAGCGCCCAAATTGTCTCGGCCTGAACGAGGCGGTCGGCGGTGTGGCGGTTGAGCGCCGTCTCGCGCGCAGATGAACCCGCGCCGTCCTCCCAATACGGCGTCATGTCGCCGCGAAGCGTCGGCAGTTGGTCGCCATAGCGTTTTTCAAAGGTGTGAAACGCCTCGCTGGTGGTGGCGATGCAGAATCGGGGCCAGGCGTATTTCGCATTCCAGTCACGCACCGTCGGCATCACGTCTTCATCGGCCGGGCCGTTGTCGCCTTTGGTCCAACGCATTTGCACGATGTCGTAAGGATACCCTTGTTTTTCAAGCAGAGTCGCCAAGTCGGTAAAAGCCGTGGTGATCGAACGATAATGATGGCCAATGGAATAACCGCCCTGCGCCCCCCAGTAGAGTTCGCGCTCTTTGCCGGATGGCGACAGCCAGTAAAACGGATGGTTTTCATATTGCGCTCGCACATAGCCGATGCGATCCCCCTGCGTCAGGTTTATGGCGTTGGGGCCGTCGGAAATATATTTCACCCCATGCGACGCCAGGGCCGGAACAATGCCCCAGGTAAGACCCGGCACGTCGCTGATCATCATCGAATCCACCGTTGCGCCGCAGTGCCGTCCGAGATCGGTGGCCAGGCTGATTTGCCGCATCATCTCTTCCGAGCGGCTCAAGCCCGTCAGCAAATTGCCATACATCGCGTCCACGCCGATGTTGCCGTCATGCACGGCTTGGGCAAACTCGTTTTTCTGTTCGGGCGTGGCGATGCGGTAAAACTGATCCGCCGTCCACATTACTTCCAAATTCCATTTGAACCGCGAGCCAACCGGATTATCCTTCGTCTGCCGGATCAGTTCCAGCGCGTGAATGACATTGTGCGCCTGCTTCTTCTCGATGTTGGGCTGGAGATCGGTGTAGCCGATGTCCGTGTGCGAGTGCATCAAAATGTAAACCTCCCATTTGCGCACGGGCTTGAGCATCAGCGGTGCGCTGGCCAGCACTTTGCCGCCGGCGACGAGGGCGAGCATGGCTTTGGTTTCCGTTTTTACTTCGGGCGCGAGCACCTCGATGGTTTGGATTCCGTTGGTGAGTGGCACGCGTCCGGTTTCAACACCATCCACCTGCACCGAGACGGCGGGTGATTCGCCCAATTCGCGCGATTCGCCAAAGCGGAACACCGAGGCCGTCACCGGCTCGAATAATTTACCGGCCCGCTCGACGAGAGCAGGCTGGGGCCGGAGTGCGCGTAGCGCGATGGAACGCTCGACCGGCGCGGACCGGATGCCGGCCGGCGTAGCGAGCGCCACGGCATCGTAGAGCAGCCAGCTGCCGGCCGTGGTGACAATGGCAATGTCATTGTTGGCGGCCTTCAGCAGCGTGGCCGGAAATTCGAACTCGAAATGTTGCGGCTTCCCCTGTGCCGGATCCCCCTGCACCGAGGCGTCGCCCGCGCCCGGAGGCAATTGCCGTTCAAATGCCCGGCCGTTGATCGTGACACGCAAATTTGGCGGCGACTGATTTTGCGTGTCGAGCAAATCGAACTCCAATTGGCAATTGCCTGACGACGTCGCCTGGCTCACGCCAAACACAATCGTGAACGTGTGCGTCTGGCTGCCGGCCCAGGCGTCATTCGGGCCGGGATGCACATACGGCCAGTCTTTTTTGGGGTCAGATTTGCCCACGACAAAAAAAGCGTCTTCTTGGAACTTCGCATAGCCGTCCGGCGCGAGCGCGAACTCGGTGTTACGGTGGTCCGGCCGGCCAATCTGCCAGAGCAACTGGCTGTCGGCCGCGGCGACGTGAAAGGCCGCCAATAAAATGAATAACGGCAGATACTTCATCGGGTGTCTTTTGGATTTGGTCATAATGCGCGGTTGGCGGTGTCAGAAAATAATTACTCCAGCCGGAAGCTTGCCGGGGCAAAAGCGCCGAGCTTGAACGCCAGTTTCCCGGCATGGATTGGCAAGGCTTCACCGAGAACTGCGCCGCGCAAATTGACCGGCGTGGCGGTATGGAAATTTCCGGGCAGCGTCACGGCGAGTTGGCCGGACACGCCGCTTTGATCCCAAACCCGGAGCAACGTCCCCAGCCCGTCCGGGTTCTGGCCGAATGCGGTGACCAGCACCCCGGAACGCGAGAGACTCACGCCCGCTTGTGTTTTTGGCAGCTTGCCGCCCGGCCCATCGGCCACCGCGGCGAGCAGCGGCACGCGCGCTTCCCAGGCGGGCACGGTCAAATCGGCGGTCGGCCAGATGCGGACGCGGCTGCTCCACGAGCCTTCCTGCCATTCCGGGAAATTGGTGTTCCACTCGTTGTTGTAGAGGTTGACGAAAATGGTCGGTTTCCCCGCCACATAATCGAAGGAGTATTTCCACAAGCCCGGCTCGCCAAGGCTGACACATGGCGAGTTTACCGGGCAAAGACCAATCGCGGCACCGTCGCGGCCCGTGATGGTCAGGCCGGTGTTGAGGCAGATGAGCGTCTTGTTCGCGCCGGTGACAATGTCTTTCGCCGGGTCAATCGGTCCCCCAAGGCGGCCCAGCTTGAATAGCGGCTGTTCGACGGCGAACGGAAAACAAAGCCAGCCGCCTTCCGGCAGCGGGTCCGGCGTCTTGTCCGTCACGCGCCATTCCACATCCACAAACGACTGCCGCCGCGGCAGGGTAATGACAATGTCGTAACCTTTCGCCAAGCCGAGCGTGGTGGTGGCGGTGAGCGTGGCGATATCGGCCGCAGCGGTGTGCCGGACGGAAATCTTCCAGGCGGGCGGTGTCACGGTCGAGCGAACGGTGTCCTTCGGCAAATTGCCTTTCATCCAGTTATAACCGGGCCGGCCATAGGCATTGTGGTAGGCCAGCATCTGTTCGGCGTCGAAACGTTCGTGCATAAACTGGCCGAGCGCATACGGGCTCGTTTGATCCACCAGTTCGCGCCCCGTCCGATTCTCGATGAGCGAGGCGATGCCGCCGCGCTTCAAATCAAAGGTGACGCGGTAGAACGGTGTTTTCAGCGTTGTTTCAGTGTCAGCCTTGGAACCCGGTTCCGCCGCCGCTGAAATGGTTTTGTAGCCGTTGGGCGGAACGTTTTCCACGTACCGCAACTGGCCGCCAACCTCGACCATGCCCGAGCGTTCCCAAGGCAGCGCATTGTAGATTACGGCGCGCAGGCCGCCGGTGTTCACGGCTTGCGCCAGCAAATCGAGGCGCGTTTTCAACTCGCCGCCGACAATGGCATTTTCCCTGCGGGCGTAGGCACGCTTGTCATCGAAGGCCGCCTCGTATTTTTTGTAGGCGCCGCTGGCGCGGGCCGCCTTCCATTCATCGCCGTAAAGGTAGCGCTGTGAAATGCCGGTTTCCCACGGCCCCTGCTTCGGCCCCCACGGCCCAAAGGTGTGTTCGCTGTAAAGGATGCTCTGCTCGTAGGCGTCGGCGAGCGCGGGCGCGATGTTGCCGGTGGGCAACCCCCAGCCGCGCAGCTCCGTGTCGAGCGTTTCCAGCGCGGGCTGAAGCGCGCGTGTCGTATGCGCGAGGCTCGACTCAATGGGCATGGACATCCAGCCGTAAATCCATGTGTCCGGCATATCGCCGCGCACAACAGGCAGCTCCGGTTTCTCCGCTGCCACGGCGCGGGCAAAGTCATCGAGCGTGCAAAAATGGACGCGGACGCCGGGCAACTTTTCGGCGGCCATTATACGGATGCGCTCGACTTCCGCCGGCGTGGGCGGGCCGTGATTGTCGCTGGTCATGATCATGGCAAGATAATTTTTCGCCGGCCAGTTTTTGGGCGGAATGATTTCGGATCCGTATTTTGGCGTGAAATTGCAGAGCATGCGCGAGCCGTCCGCGCCTTCCCACCAGAACAAAGGGGGTACTTGCAAGTGACCGCTCGTGCCGTTGCAGCCGAGCTGCAAAAATTGCACGCCAGCGTTGGCCAGCAGTGTCGGCCAGATCCACGAGTGGCACGGCACATCGGTCATTTTAGCGGCAATGGGCAGCGGACGATTGTAGTCCCGGGCGATTTGCGACGCGTAGCCGAGGCCGCGCACCAAGTCTTCCAAATCTTCCGTCTCGCTGTGCAGGCTGGCGGGAATCGCTCCCGGATACAGCGCGCCGTCGCGGATGGCCTGCCCGATGCGGACTTTCCGCGCCGGGTCTTGCAGCGGGCCGAGAATGTGTTTCAGTCCCCAGCCCGGCAGCATCCACGCAAACCGCTGCTCCGGCGGCAACTGCCGGTCCTGCTCGATGATTTTGAGCGCGCTGTCCATCATCGTCACGCGATACTTGCGCAGGACATTTGTAACCGTGTCCGTGTAACCGATGTCGAAATGAGTTTTGAAGCAAACCCAGACATCGGTGACTTTCGACGGCGCCGCGGGCGGAGCGGAAACTGGCGCGGGCGTTTGGGAAAAAGCGGTTGCAGCAAGCAAACCGGCCAGCAGAGCAATGCGGCATTTATTTTTCATCTTCGTCTGTTGAACGGTTATTCCAACACATAACTAGCCGGCGCGTAGGCGTGAAGGCTGAACGTGAGTTTGCCGTTGCGCACAGGCAGCGGATCGCCCAGCACTTCGCCGCGCAAATTGATTGGCGTGGCCGTCTTGTAATTCGCGCCGGCGGGGAAGGTCACGGAAAATTTGCCGGTCTCGCCGGACTGTTCCCACACGCGCAGCAGCGTGCCGTTGCCGTCGGGATTGCCGCCGAATGCGGTGACGAGCACGCCGGATCGCGACGCGGTGAGGCCGGACTGCGTCGCCGGCAGTTTGCCCGCCGCGCCGTCCGCTTCGGCGGCGAGCAGCGGCACGCGTGTTTCCCGACCCGGAACCACGAGGTCGCCGGTCGGCCAGAACCGGACGCGCTCGCTCCACGAGCCATCCTGCCAGAGCGGAAAATTCGTGTTCCATTTGTTGTTGTAAAGATTGACGAACACGGCCGGTTTCCTTGGCACAAAATCCATGCTGAATTCCCACAGGCCGGGATGATCCAAACTCACCAGCGGCGAGTCGAGCGGGCAAAGACCGACGCCATTTCCGTTTGCGCCGGTGATGGCCACGCCGTCGTCCACCGCACACAAGTGCCGGTTCGCGCCGGGAATGATTTCCGTCGCCGGATTCACCGGCCCGCCCATGCGTCCCAGCGTGAACTGCGGTTTTTCCACGGCGAACGGGAAACAAAGCCAGCCGCCTTCGGGCATTTTATCCGGCGTCTTGTCGGTGACGTTCCATTCCACTGCAACCGAATTGTCGTGACGCGAAAAAGTGAATTTCAACGCGCAAGCTTGTGCCAATCCCTTCGTATCGCCGGCCGTCAGCGTCACAATGTCCGTGTGTATGCTGTGCTGCGTGGAAAGTTTCCAGCCGGACGGCGATTCGGCAAAATATGATCCGACGGGCATTCCGGGTTTGGCCATCGCACCCCAATTGGGGCTGCCGGGGGCCGTTGCATGGACGTCTTCCTGTCGTGGTTCAACGGTGGGCATGCCCGGTTTGCCGAGGTCTTCGAGCGCCCATCCGCCTGACATCCGGCTGTAAGCCTTGAAGAACGTGTTCACTTCCTTTTGGCTGAACCGCTCGTGCAAAAACTGGCCGAGCAAATACGGACTCGACTGGTCCACCAGCTCGCGACCGGATTTTTTCTCGACGAGCGAAGATATGCCGCCGCGTTCAAAATCAAATTTCACGCGGTAAAACGCCGTGTCGAAGGATTTTGATTTTGCCGGCGCAGCGGCCGCGTTCGCCGGAAATGTTTTGTAACCGTTCGCCGGCACGTCCTCGGCGTAAATTTCTTTTCCGCCAACTTCGACGATGCCGGAGCGCACCCACGGCAGCGCATTCCACACCACGATGCGCGGGCCGGTCACGTCCACGGACTGCGCGAGCAGGTGGAGCCGCGCTTGCAATTCGCCCATGACGATTTTATCCGTCGTGCGGATATAGGCACGTTTGTCGTCGAACGATTGCAGGAATTTATCTTGGTGATCCAACGGCAATTTTTTCTTCCATTCCGCCAGCGGCCAAATGTCGCGTCCGCCAAATTGGCCGTTCATGCCCCAGGTGTGCTCGCCGTAAAGGAGGCTGTTCTCGTAAGCGTCGGCCAGCGGCTGCGCGAGCGGCGCGGTGGCGAGGCCGTATAGTTTCAAATGCGTGTCGAGCGAGTCCAACGCCGGTTCAAGCGGCCGGATGTCGCGCGCGATCTTTGTCGCCTGCGGCATGGACATCACGCCATGAATCCACGTGTCCGGCGTGTCGCCGCGCACGACGGGCAGCACCGGTTTTTCGGCTTCGACGGCGGCCCGAAAATCGTCGAGCGTGCCGAAATGGATTTTGACGCCGGGAAGTTGTTTCGCCGCTTTCTGGCGGATGGATTCAACATCGGCGGCGGTCGGCGGACCGTGATTGTCGCCGGTCATGATCATGGCGAGATAATTTTGGTTCGGCCAGTCGCCCGGCGGGATGATGCCGCTGCCGTAGTCCACGGTGTAATTGCACAGGACGCGCGAGCCGTCCGGGCCTTCCCAGTAAAACAAGTGCGGGAAGCGCGGATATTGGCAGGCGGAGTTGCAGCCGATCTGCATGAACCGGATGCCGGCGTTGGCCAGCAGCGTCGGCATGACCCAGCAATGTTCCGGCATATCCGTCTCCTTGCCGCTGCGCGTCAGCGGCAGGCCGCAATCGCGGTCAATCTGCGCGGAATAATGCAGTCCGCGCACGAGATCTTCCAAGTCGAGCGACTCGGTGTGCAACGTGAATGGCAGCGCATGAACGGCCAGTTCGCCGTTGCGAATCGCCTGTTCGACGCGCGCGCGACGCTCCGGCGTTTGCAGCGGGCCGAGGATGTGTTTCAACGGCCAGCCGGGCACGGTCCAGGCGAAACGCTCGGACGCCGGCAAATCGCGGTTCTTCTCGATCACCGCCAGCGCGTTGTCCATCATCTCGCCGCGATAGCGCTTGAGCACGTTGGTCACCAGATCGGTGTACCCGATGTCGAAATGCGTTTTGAAAACCACCCACACGTCGGTCACTTTCGAAGGTGCGGCGGACGGAGCGGACGCCGGCGCGTTTTCCTGTGCAAACGAGGACACAGCCACAAATCCGGCGAGCAAAGGGATGCAGAATATTTTTTTCATAATTCTAAACCGCCGATTGCGCCTTTCATTTGAGGTCATTTGTTTTCCCGGCGCATTTCCAGCGTCAGGGCAAAACGCGAACTGACATAATGAATCTGGGCAAATTCCACCGGCCGGCCGCCCGCGTCGGAAACCGTGTGTGAACGCAGCAACAACGGTTCGCCGGGTTTGACCGCCAGCAACCGCGCCATCGCGGCGCCGGCGGCGACCGCCGTGAATTCCTCGCGCGCATTTTCCGCGACCACACCCGTTTCCGATTCGATCACCTCGTAAAGCGGCTTGGAAAAATCTTCGCGGCCCGAGAGACCGAGGCGGGGATGAAACCACGAACGGGTATGCAACACCGGGCGACCGTTCCAGCCGCGCACCCGGTCCAGCCGCCAAATTTTTGTTCCCGGATTGATTTGGAGTGCGCCGGCGGCGGCCCGGTCAGCCGTCACATCTTCAAACTGCTGCAGAAAGTTTTCCACCTGAATGTTTTTGCGGGCCATCTCGCGGGAAAAGCTCCGCCAAGCCCCGATGCCCGACTCGGCCGACTGCGGGCGCACCCGCGTGCCAACACCGGCCTTACGCTCCAGCAGGCGCTGCTCCACCAACCGCGTGAACGCCACCCGCACCGTTCCCCGGCTGACGCCGAACCGGTTGGCGAGCGTCAATTCATCGGGAAACAGCGCGCCGTTTTGGAACTCCGGCAACGCCATCATGCGGCGCAACTCTTGCTCGATACGCGCATGAAGCGGAAGGGAAACAGACGGATCCATGCCCCGAAACAAACTGGCGGCGGGGTGGCGGCGGTGGCGGGATGAAGATTTAATGTTTATATGTCTATACAAATAGCTTGCCATCATGGCCGGCGTCAAATAAAAAGTGCCATGCACACCCCCATGGGGCGCATCCCGACACTGCCCCCGATTAGTTGGTTTGCCAGAGTTCGTCCCAATGGTTGTTTTGTCTGGCTTCGGTGAGGGCACCCAAATGGCGCATGCCTTTGGGCGTCCAGAACTGTCCCGGACGTTTGAAGCGGCA
>CAIQKM010000073.1 GCA_903872345.1 uncultured Verrucomicrobia subdivision 3 bacterium
GCGCCAGCGGCGACTGGTGCGGGATTACGAAACCACCGAGTCCAGTGCCGAGGCTTGGATCTATATCGCCATGATCCGAATCCAACTCCGCCGTCTGGCTTGATCCCTCAGCATTCATGATTTTTCAGACGCACTCTTAGCTCAGGAAGGCGGTCGTTGAGGATGCGGAGAAAACTGAATGGCGTGAAAAATCGGGATTATACGGCAGAGACGGCTGGCTCCCCTGCCGGGGAGCAGCAGGTTGGTGGAGGGGTGAGAGCCGGTGGTGTCGCTGGGCGCTCAACCACCGGCTACAGGCTGGCATCCCGCCGGGATGCCGACGCGATCCCTTGTCCGGCAGCGGGTGAGGTGAGCTTTGACAAGTCTGGGGTGCCTCCCTTTCAGGGCGGGAGAAATTGAGACGCGGAAACCCAGGCCTGCGCTCGCGGACTCGCTTCTGCCTGGGCTATAACATGGCAGGCTTCCAGCCCTGAGAGAGGGGGAGAAGACGCTTTGCGCGGTTTGCGGGCCATTGGCATACCTGACGTGTCATGGACAGCGGCGGGTCTTTGCAGACGGCCACCAGCGCCGCGCCGCGCCGTTTTTGTCCGCGCGACACGGAGGGAATTTTGCCGTGCGCCTCGTCCGCCCGAAAGCGGCGGAGGGCCGCCGCACTCCACGACGCTTCGCGCACGCGGGGGCCATGGCAGTCGCGTCAGCGTTTTGGAGTGCGGCGGCCCTCCGCCGCTTTCCGCTCGCAGGTCAAATCGGGTTAGATTTACCGAACGGTTTTACATGAAAAAAGGCGAACGGATGGCTCCGTTCGCCTTGGTGAAGTTACCCGCTGTGCGGGTCGGCCGCTTAGTAGCGGTAATGGTCGGGCTTGTAGGGGCCTTCAACCGGCACGCCGAGGTATTCGGCCTGTTTCTTGCTCAGTTTGGTGAGCTTGACGCCGATTTTTTCGAGATGCAGGCGGGCGACTTCTTCGTCCAGCTTCTTGGGCAGACGATAGACGCCGACCTTGAGGGTTTCGCGGTTTTTCCAGAGGTCGAGCTGGGCGAGCACCTGGTTGGTGAAGCTGTTGCTCATGACGAAGCTCGGATGGCCGGTGGCGCAGCCGAGGTTCACGAGGCGGCCTTCGGCGAGCATGTAAATGCTGTTGCCGCCGGCGAAGGTGTATTTGTCCACCTGGGGCTTGATGGTGAGCTTCTTCACGCCCTTGGCGTTGTTCAGGCGGTCCACCTGGATTTCGTTGTCGAAGTGGCCGATGTTGCACACGATGGCCTGGTCCTTCATCTTGGCCATGTGTTCCAAGGTGATGATGTCGCAGTTGCCGGTGGTGGTGACATACAGGTCGGCGGTGCCGAGGGTGTCTTCCAGGGTGGTGACCTCGAAACCTTCCATGGCGGCCTGGAGGGCGTTGATGGGGTCGATTTCGGTGACGATCACGCGGGCGCCGAAGCCGCGCAGGGAGTGCGCGGAACCTTTGCCGACATCGCCGTAACCGGCCACGACGGCGACTTTGCCGGCGACCATGACGTCGGTGGCGCGCTTGATGCCGTCCGCGAGGGATTCGCGGCAGCCGTAGAGGTTGTCGAATTTGGACTTGGTGACGGAGTCGTTGACGTTGATGGCGGGAACGAGGAGCTTGCCCTGTTCGAGCATCTGGTACAGGCGATGGACGCCGGTGGTGGTTTCTTCGGAAACACCTTTCCAGTCTTTCACGACGGTGTGCCAGAAGCCGGGGCGCTGTTTGGCGACCTTTTTCAGGAGCGCCTTGATGACGGCGATTTCATGGTTGTCGCTGGGGGTGTTCACCCAGTCGCTGCCATTTTCGAGTTCATAGCCCTTGTGGATCAGGAGGGTGGCGTCGCCGCCGTCGTCCACGATGAGCTGCGGTCCGAGGTTGCCGGGGTGGGTGAGCGCGGCGAGGGTGAAGTCCCAATATTCTTCCAGCGTTTCGCCCTTGTGCGCGAAGACGGGGATGCCGGCGGCGGCAATGGCGGCGGCGGCATGATCCTGGGTGGAGAAAATATTGCAACTGGCCCAGCGCACGGAGGCGCCGAGTTCCACGAGGGTTTCGATGAGGATGGCCGTTTCAATGGTCATGTGCAACGAACCGGTGATGCGTACGCCCTTGAGCGGTTGGGTGGGGCCGTATTTTTTGCGGATGGACATCAGGCCGGGCATTTCGTGCTCGGAGACCTGAATGGTTTTGCGTCCCCATTCGGCGAGGGACAGGTCGCGGACGGCGAAGTCGGCTTTTTTAGCGGCGGTCTTTTTAGCTTTGGCCATAGTGATTTTTTTAAACGGGTTTTGAGTTTGGGCTTCGCGGGCAGGCGGCGGGTTCTAAAAACCCGCCGCCACGCCCTGAAACCGATGGATTAAATTGCTTTGAGCAGGGCTTCGACCTTGTTGGTGGTTTCCCAGGTCAGGTCCTTGTCGGTTTTGCCGAAGTGACCGTAGTTGGTGGTCTTCGAGTAAATCGGGCGGCGCAGGTTGAGCTGGTCAATGATGTCCGAGGGCTGGAAGCTGAACACCTTGTTGATGGCCTTGATGATCTTGGCATCGTCCACGGTGGCGGTGCCGAAGGTGTCCACGTGAACGCTGACGGGGTCGGGATGGCCGATGGCGTAGGCGAATTGCACTTCGCATTTTTCGGCGAGCTTCGCGGCCACGACATGCTTGGCCACCCAGCGGCCCATGTAGGCGGCGCTGCGGTCAACTTTTGTCGGGTCTTTGCCGGAGAAGGCGCCGCCGCCGTGACGGCCGGAGCCGCCGTAGCTGTCCACAATGATCTTGCGGCCGGTCAGGCCGGTGTCGCCCTGGGGTCCGCCGACCACGAAGCGGCCGGTGGGGTTGATGAGAAACTCGGTCTGCGGCGTGATCAATTTGGCCGGGATGACCTTCTTGATGATGTTCTCAATGCAAAATTCCTCGATCTCGGCGTGTTCCACATCGGCGGCGTGCTGGGTGGAGATGACGACGTTGGAGATGGCGACGGGTTTGCCGTTTTCATAGATCACGGAAACCTGGGACTTCGCATCGGGGCGGAGCCAGGCGACTTTGCCGCTTTTGCGGATTTTGGTCAGCTCGCGGCCGAGGCGGTGCGCGAACATGATCGGCGCGGGCATGAGTTCGGGGGTTTCATTGGCGGCATAGCCGAACATGAGGCCCTGGTCGCCGGCACCCTGCTTGGCGGTCTTCTTGCCCTTGGCCTTGCGGGCGTCCACGCCCTGGGCGATGTCGGGGGACTGCTGGGTGACGATGACATTGACAAACACTTTGTCGGCATGAAACACATCGTCGTCGTTCACATAACCAATTTCGCGGATGGCTTCGCGGGCGATGCTGACGAAGTCGAGCTTGGCCTTGGTGGTGATTTCGCCGCCGATGATGACGATGTTGGACTTGACGTAAGTCTCGCACGCGACGCGGCTGAACTTGTCCTGGGAGAGGCACGCGTCCAGCACGGCGTCGGAAATGGTGTCGGCGACTTTGTCCGGATGGCCTTCGCCCACGGATTCGGAGGAAAAGATGTAACGATTGCTCATGATTGTGTTTGTTTTAATTTAACAACATATTGACGTATCAAGATAAGATGATATAACACTTTTGAGCGGCGTCAAATGGTTTTCCGAGAATTTGGGCGCCGCCAAATATCCCATGTCATCTACATTAAAATCGCTGCGGGCTTTATCCGATCCCACACGGCTGCGCATTGTGGCGCTGCTGGAACAGGATGAGCTGTCGGTAAACGAGTTGCAGGAGGTGACGCGGCTGGGGCAGTCGCGCATTTCCACGCACCTGGGGTTGCTGGCGGACTGTGAGCTGGTGAGTTCGCGGCGGGATGGCAAGCGGTCGTTTTACAAGTTGAATCCCCGCGCGGATGCGGGGGCGGCGGAGTTCATTCAGCTCGCCATCCGGGGGGCGAAGGAATTGCCTGAGTACACGCATGACCAGACCAATTTGAAGCGCGTGGTGGCCCGGCGGCGGGAACAGGCGCAGGTTTATTTCAATCAGATTGCGGGCCGGTTTGACCGGGTGTATGGGCCGGGTCGCTCATGGCAGGCGTTCGGGCATTTGCTGTTGCGGATTCTGCCGCCGCTGGTGGTGGCGGATTTGGGGGCGGGGGAAGGGTTGTTGAGCGAACTGCTGGCGCGGCGGGCCAAGCGGGTGATTGCGGTGGACAACTCGGAAAAAATTGTCGAGTTCGGCATCGCCAAGGCCAAGAAGAACGGCCTGAAAAATCTCGAGTTCCGGCAAGGCGATTTGCAGCATCCGCCGATTGAGCCGAACAGCGTGGATCTGGCGATTTTGAGCCAGGCGCTGCATCATGCGGCGGAACCGGCGGCGGCGTTGCAGAGCGCGTATAAAATTTTGAAGCCGGGCGGGCAAATCATGATCTTGGATTTGCTCAAACACAATTTTGACGAGGCGCGGGAGCTCTATGGTGATCGCTGGCCGGGGTTTGCGGAGAGCGATTTGCATCACTGGCTGGAGGCGGCGGGGTTTAAGAAGATTGAGATCAGCATTGTGGCCCGCGAGGAACAGCCGCCGCATTTTCAGACGATATTGGCGGGGGCGGAGAAGGTTTAGCCGGAACGAAGCAGGGCAACCACGAATCAACACCAAGGAACACGAATCAGTCCACTGAGAGGCAGCGAACTGACTGCGTTCGCTGGCGAGAGACTGATGGTTGATTGGTGCGCGTGGGAAGCGTCGGTCGGGCGGCCGGCGCCATCCGTTTGCGGTCGAATGGAGGCTGGCTAATAGGGCGGGATGATATATCCTGTCTTCCGAAAATTTTAATTTATGGCTGGTAAAATACAGATTCCGGACGAACTCAAAAAAGATCTGCCGCAAACCAAGTGGGGCAAAATCCTGGCGGCCACGCCGATCATCATGACGGTGGTGGCGACGATGCTGGCCGGGCTGGCGTCGAGCGAAATGACGAAGGCGCAGTATGATCGCGCCCAGGCGGCGCAGCTCCAGTCCAAGGCCGGGGACCAGTGGAATTATTATCAGGCGAAAAAACTGCGCGGCGCGGTGGCCCGCAACTCGATGGATTTGCTGGCCGCCACGGCGGACATTCCCCCGCTGAATCCGGCCGTGCTCGGGCAGGCGGATGCCGCCACGGCGGCGGCGTTTATGAAAGGCCAGATCCCGCCCGCCTTGGACGCCAAGTATGAGGATAATGTCGCCGCCGCGCTAAACGCCGTGGCCGGTTCGAAGCCGGAAACGGAAGTGACGCTGGCGCTGGCGAAGGTGACGGTGGAACAGCTTGATACCGCCATGCTGGCGGCGAAGGCGGCGGTGGATGCGTTTGACGTCGCCACCAAGCCGATTAACAAGACTTCGGACAAGCTGGATGACGCGCTGATGTTCAGTGACAAGCCGGTGTTCCGCAGTTTTTCCGTGGCCCGGCTCCGCTACACGGCGGCGCGGTATGATGCCGAGGCGCGGCTGAACCAGGCGGTGGCGAATGTGTATGAATTGCAGGTGCGCAAAGCCAATCTCTCGGCGGAACGGCATCATCGCCGCAGCGCGAAGTTTTTCTTCGGCATGTTGGCGGCGCAGTTGGGGGTGATTGTGGCGACGTTCTCGATTGCCGCGCAGAAGAAGAATCTGCTCTGGTCCATTGCCGCCGCCGCCGGCGCGACGGCCGTTTCGTTTGCCGCGTACGTTTACTTTTGCATTTGAACCCGGCCGCGCCTCATTTCCGGATTGGTTCCGTGGAGTATCTCAACGCCGCGCCGCTGACGCGCGGGCTGGAGGATAAGATCCTGTTCACCACGCCGTCCAAGCTGGCCGGCCTGCTCCGGCGTGATGAGTTGGATGCCGCGCTGGTGAGCATCACGGAGGTGCTGCTGACGGACCGCTACGACATTCTGGACGGCGTGGCGATTGCCGCCCGGGGCGAGGTGTACAGCGTGTTTCTGGCGCACCGGCGTCCGTTGGAGACGGTCACGGAGATTTATTGCGACACGGCGTCGCTCACCAGCGTGAACCTGCTCAAGGTGCTGCTGGCGGAGCGGGGATTGAAGCCGCAGTTCAAGCCGCTGGAAAGCTACGCGGCGGCGACGGAAAAGGATTTTGTGCTGCTGATCGGCAATCCGGCGATTGATTTTCAGCGCGCACCGCACACACATCAGATTTTTGATCTGGGCAGCGCGTGGTTGGAGCTGACGGGGCTGCCGTTTGTGTTCGCCGTCTGGGCGCTGCGGCGCGGGGTGGAGAATGCGGAATTGCGGCGGGAGTTGCGGGCGACCAAGGTTGCCGGGCTGGCGGCGCTGCCGGAAATCATTCGCGACCGCCCGGAGTACGATGAGGCATTTCGCCGCAGCTATTTCGAGCATAATATTTACTTTGATCTCGGTGAGGAGGAGCGGCGGAGCGTGGCGCTGTTTTGCGACCGGCTGGCGCAGCATGGTCTGGGGCGGGTGACGGCGCCGAAGTTTCTGGTTTAACAATAACCACAGCCGAAAGGGATTTAACAGAAGGGAACAAAGGGAACGAAGTTTTTTCTTTGTTTCCTTTGTGGGCTTCGGTTCAAGGCGAATTTCGGTCAACTTCCTCATTGGCAGACCTTGACATATCCTGCCAACGATTTAATTTGAAACCATGAAGGCCGTGACTATCAACATTTCCCTGAATCCGGAGCTGGCGGAATTTGCCCGGGCGGATTCGGCCGCGCACGCGTTCGATTCCATGAGCGAATACATGCGCGACCTGATCCGTCACCGGCGGCAGGAGCAAATCCAGGCGGACGCGGGACTGCTGGAAAAGGCGATGGCCGGGGCGCCGGCGGGGGATCCCTCAGATGCGGAAATGGCGGAGATTGTGAAGACCCAGCACCGGCTCCGGGCCGAGAGGAGAAACCGTGCGCGTCGTGCTTGATGCCAACGTGGTTTTTGCCGGGGTTGGCTGGCGGGGCGAGGCCCACCACTGTCTGGTGGCACTGGCCAAAAGGCGGATCACCGTTTTTGCCACGCTGGAGATTCTGGAGGAAGTGCGGTCTTTGACCGCCGAGCGCGGCGGCAAATTCAAGCATGACCCGCAAACCCTGCTGACTTGGTATTATGACCGGGTGAGACTGGTGGAACCGGCACCCCTTGGCAACCCGCGCAGCCGTGACCCGAAAAACGATCCCTACCTGGCCTGTGCGCTGGCGGCGGAAGCGAAAATCATTGTCTCACGGGATGATGATTTGCCGGCACTGCAAAAGCCATTTGGCATCCAAATCATGCCTCCGCGCGAGCTGCTCGTGAGACTGGCCAAAAGGCTTTGACGGCCTGGGGCGGGTGACGCCGCCGAATTTTGTGGTTTAAAAAACCACAGCCGAAAGGGGTTTAACAGAAGGAAATAAAGAGAACGAAGTGTTTTCTTTGTTTCCTTTGTTGGCTTCAGTTCAAGCCCGGCCCCCCAGGTTGGCCGGGGAACGCCACCGAATTTTGTCTTTTAAAGCGGATTATCGTTGACTCTGTTTCGCGGTCTGAAAAAAATCATAGGCGTCTCAGGGAATTTTATTTTAATGCCGTTGTTTGCAAATAACGTCCGCCGCCGCGACTCCCGCGGTGCCTTCCCCTGCCACCCCCACCCCTTGTGAAAAACTATATACTTGATACCAACGTTCTGCTTCATGACCCCAACTCGCTTGTCAATTTCAAGGAGCACCATGTGCTGGTGCCCATTGAAGTGATCGAGGAAATCGACCGGTTCAAGCGCGAGTCCACGGAGCTGGGCCGCAATGCGCGGACGGTTTCCCGGATGCTGGACGGTTTTCGCGGCGAGGGCAGCCTGAGCGAAGGGGTGGACTTGCCCAACGGAGGCAAGCTGAAGATCGGCTTTCAGAAAAACGGCCATACGGAGGTTGCGCTGGCCAAGGATTCCGTGGACAACCGGATTCTGTCCTACGCCGCCAGCGTGCAGAAGGCGCAGCCGAAACATGCGACCATCCTGGTTTCCAAGGACATCAATTTGCGCATCAAGGCGGATGCCTTGGGTTTGATGGCGGAGGATTACGAGACGGATCGCGTGTTCATAACGGATCTTTACACCGGCATGGTGGACATGACGGTATCAACGGAAAAAATGGCGGCCTTCCGCGCCAAGGGCGAGCTGGTGCTGGAAGGCGGGCGCAGCTATTGCCCGAACGAATATTACACGCTTACCGATGAGGCGAATCCCAAAAAGACGGCGCTGACCAAGGTGGATGCCACGGGGACCAAGCTGATTCCGATTCTGGATTCCCGCGAAGGGGTCTGGGGCATCAAACCGCGCAACCGGGAGCAGCATTTTGCGCTTGATGCCCTGCTGGACGACCGGGTGAAGCTGGTGACGCTCATGGGCAAGGCGGGCACGGGCAAAACCTTGGTGGCCATGGCGGCGGGCTTGAAACGGGTGATCAATGACCGCGAATTCCGCCGGCTGGTGGTGGCGCGGCCGACGATTTCCATGGGCAAGGAATTGGGCTTTCTGCCCGGTTCGCTGGAAGAAAAGCTGGCCCCGTGGATGCAGCCGATTCATGACGCCTTGGAAATGTTGAGCGACCTGAACATGGGGCATGACCATCGCCGGGCGGCGGATCTGATGCGGAGCGGCAGCATTGTGGTGGAGGCCCTGAGCTACATCCGCGGACGCAGCATTGCGAATCAGTTCATGATCATTGATGAATCGCAAAATCTGACGCCGCTGGAGGCGAAAACGATCATTACGCGCGTCGGTCATGGAACCAAAATCGTGTTCACCGGCGACCCGTATCAGATTGATAATCCGTACGTGGACTCATCGTCCAACGGGTTCAATTACATCATCAGCCGGTTCCGTGACCAAGCCATTGCGGCGCATGTGGAACTGCAAAAAGGCGAGCGCTCCGAGCTGGCCGAGCTGGCGGCAAATATTTTATAGGTGGTTGTTGACAAATCCGGAAAGTGGGCGATGTTTAAACTGCATGCTTGCCAGCATGCGGTAAAAGCGTATTATGCTTGGAACAAACGGATTATGATTTCAAACGAAAGACCTTCGCCATTTGCCCGGCGGCCCTTTGGACAGCCAAAGCCGCCGGTCAATGAAGACACCCTGAAAAGTGCCGAGGTGCAGATTGAACGCAAGACGTTCGTTTTTACCCTGAAAGAGAACCCTCGGGGACGTTTTTTGAGAATAACGGAAGATGTGGGTGGTCGCCGGGATACCATTATTGTTCCCTCCACCGGGTTGGTTGAGTTCAAGAAAATTATTGATGACATGGTCAAGGCGGCGGACGAGATTCAGCCGAATCATCCCTGAGTCAGAACAGCCGCCTGGCAGTTCGAGGGTGTTTGGATAAGGCCGGTTGTCAGGAAAGTTAGTGTCAACGTTCGCTCTCACCCCGGCCATCTTCCCCGAGGAAAGGGGGAAACGGTTGCCTGCTTTTTCGCGAATCAAACCCCTGGATGGGTCTCACCGGTG
Organism: uncultured Verrucomicrobia subdivision 3 bacterium; assembly: GCA_903872345.1. Classification (GTDB taxonomy): domain Bacteria; phylum Verrucomicrobiota; class Verrucomicrobiia; order Limisphaerales; family UBA11358; genus UBA11358. Next base: position 9,430 of record CAIQKM010000073.1, read on the forward strand.
GACGAATGATCAGGAAGTGTGCCAAAGTGAAATCCTGTCCCTCGCTCGCGGGAGCGGGAGCGGGTGGACGACAGGCCGGGTGAGGGTTGTGGTGAAACCTCACACTTTGCGGGGAGGGGACACAGGTGAGGGGGCGCAACAAAACAAACTATTTTGACCGCTTCCCCATGTTGCAAACCCGCTTTTCAACCAGCCAGACCGGCGCTCCGAAGTTAGTTTTTTGGCGTCCGCTTTTTGGCGGGCTTGCCTTCGGGCTTGGCTGATTTGACGGCTTTGGCTTTTATCGCTTTTACCGGCTTCGCATCGCCCCACAGGCCTTCCAGATCATAGCGCAGACGGGTTTCCGTGTGCATGACGTGCACGATCACATCGAAATAATCCATTACCACCCAGGTGCCGTTCTTGGTGCCTTCGGAGCGGGCGGGGCGGAGGTCATGGACGTCCCGCAACTGGCTGGAAATCTCTTCCACAATGGCGCGGAGATGCGGTTGGCTGGTGCCGGAGGCCAGCACGAAATAGTCGGTCACGGACGACAGCTTGCGCACGTCGAGAATGACGATGTTTTCGGCCTTTTTATTATCCGCCAGGTCACGGCACAACAGCGCCAGTTTTTTAGAATCCATATTGCTGGGGGCATTTAACCACAAATCCGGCCATAATGCCACGCAGAAGTTTCAGGTTCGATCCGGAAGGGTTGCAATTTTCAGCAAAAACCGCGCAATGGCGCCGGATCGAGCGGCAACTTTTGATGGCAAACCGGGCAACTAAACACTTGCCCGCCGGGTTTGATTCTGTAATATGACCGTCCGCTGTGGACAATTTGCATCGGCGGCGGGGTCGGTCGGAATGTGGTTTTTAACCGCCATTCAACACCTTAAAAGTGTGATTTTGGCGCTTTTTTTTCCACGGGTACGGTTGATCAGCGATACTGCGGGCGCTGCATTATTATGTGCAGAGAGCGGCCATCCGCCCGGCAGCAAAATTTTAGTGGTAGGTTACCCAAGTGGCCAACGGGGGCAGACTGTAAATCTGCTGGCTATGCCTTCGATGGTTCGAATCCATCACCTACCACCACTTTCCCTAGTGGCTTATTATAAGCCTCTTAAAACAAATCCACGCCTAAGGTTTGTTGTTCGCATAACAGTTTGGCATAACAATTTTACCGTTATCCAAACCTGTTTTTAGCCGTTCAATGCAATTCTCGCTTCAAACCAAGGGCGCGAACACTGTGGGTTTCAAAACCAGAGCTTATCTCAGTACTGCCAATTTTCGGTTTGTATCGGGCCGTCGCTCAATTTAGTGCTGGGCCGGACTATTTGATATCAAACGATCAAACAATTCAGGTTTGTGAAAAGTGATTTCAGCAACCCCGGGACAGTTGGTGGCTGCTTGAAGGTCTTTCAAGGCAGCCCGGTCACCCAATAAGCCTACGCGTAGGCTCATCAACAAATAACGACCGAACAAGTCCCGTCTGGCTTCATTGCTCCTGCCGCAGGCTAATTCTGCGGCCCAAGTCGTCGGGTTTTCAGCGTCAACATGCACGGCTTGCTTTACCTTCAAGGTAAACGCCGGGCCGGGAAGATCCTTGAATATCTGCCTAGCGTTCCCGTTGGCATTCCAGGCTGAAGGTTCCGCTCTGAGAACAAAACAAGGGATTTTCAATGCTTTGGCTGCATCGGCGCCTTGTTGACCACGGCCAACAGGATCAAGACCGACCCAGCAATTGATGTTCGTGTTACCTGCGGATGCGAGCAAGGTGGCCAAACCACCGGCTGAAAAACCGACCAGAGCGAGTTGATCCGAAGGTTTAGGTTGTGCGAACAGCTTTCCCTTTTTCATCTCCATCACCAGCTCGGCCAGGGCGCGTCCATTTTGAGCATGATCAGACAAAGTGGGCAGATCTGGGGCCATGGCGATAAACCATCCTTGGCCAGCATTTTGCCCCAACCTTCCATGGTCTTGCGATTGCGGGTGAATCCATGAGCCAACACCACTACCGGCGCTGAATGGGATGATGCAGGTAAATAAAAATCTACGGCAACAGTTTTACCTGTGAGTACCAGCTTTTCAGTTTGGATGGTGATGTCGGTTGACGGTGTCTGGCTCACGACCGGTGTCAGTAAGGAACCTGAGGACTACAAGGGCAATCTTGTTCACATCGTCGGTCGCGAACGCATTCTTGCGCTATTGGGCATCGAGGAAGAACCAACCGATTTGCCACCTACCGCACAGCCACCTCCATCACCAATCCCCAATACTCCCGTCAAACCGCCTGTCACGCCAGCGTGCGCTGCACTGATACCTGCCAACAGTGACAGGCTTTCGGTGAGTTCTTCGAAACTCGCTCCGATCATCGGCTATAATTCCACTGTCGACTTTGAAATCAAACTGAACTAAAAGTACACATACATAAAGCTTTTACAACCTGTCCACGTAATCGGGCCATTGCCAATTCGCAATTGAACGACCAAGAAAGACATGCTATTGACATCAAAATTGCGACTTCAGAATGCGGTACACCAAGGCTCGGGGTTGGCTTGGCGGCGGCTCGGCAGACTGGTGTGCCTGTGTTTCGCCTTTTGTTTGGCGGTTGATGCGATGGCGGTTGCCCAGCCGGCTAGTCCCTTGCCAATACTTAAATCAGTCGAGGAAGTCCGCCAGCTTACCACGGCGCAAGCAGCGCTGAGTTATCCGGTTCATCTGTGCTGTGTGGTGACTTGTTGTGATTCAATCTCATCAGGTTTTTTTGTTCAGGACTCTCAAAAAGGAATTTTTGTCCGGTCTTCGGGGCGGCGGCAAACCTGGCATGCCGGGCAGAAAATTGATTTGGAAGGGAAGACTGAACCAGGAGATTTTGCGGCCATAATTAAAGCCGTAAAAATTACCGTATTGGGGGAGAGTGAAATACCGTCACCGAAATTGGTCTCGTTCGATCAACTGGCCACGGGAACGGAAGACGCGCTGTGGATTGAAACGCGCGGTGTCGTGCGGTCAACCGAGCATCTTGGCACCGGATTCGTTGTTCTTGATTTGGTATTTGGCGGTGTGCGGGTGCAGGCGATCGGCCCGATGATAACGAATGACTTGTCGTCGTTGGTTGAATGTACGGTGCGGCTGCAGGGGGTGGCGGGCGTGCTCTTCAATCGCAAGCGGCAGATGATCGCCCCGATCGTGTATTTCAATTCACTTACCAATATCACAGTTGAGTCTGAAATTACCATAGACCCTTTCGCGGTGCCGGAAAAGTCCGTGCGACAGCTTTTCGAGTATGACTCATTAGGTTCGGCCGGACATCGAGTGAAGATCCAAGGCGTGGTCATCGGCCAGTTGCCTGGCGAGGCGATTTTTATCCGGGACCAGCAAGACGGTTTGCTGGTGGAAACCAAGGATCGGACATTGGTTCGGCCCGGTGACGTTCTGGAAACCCTTGGTTTTCCGGCGACGGGGCATTTCAATCCAATCCTGCAGGATGCAGTCTTCAGGAAAACCGGAACCGGCGCTGTTCCAAGTCCCGTCCCGTCAACCGTGCGCGTGCTTTTGGATGGGGCTTTGGACGCAGATTTGGTGACGGTGGAAGCTGATTTGCAAGTTGATTGGAATGGCCGGGACGAGCCGTTTATGAAACTTCAAGAGAGTGGAATCATGTTTAATGCCGCCATCGCTACGGCGCATGAGGCTTCGCCGTGGCCCACGCTGCGTGCGGGCAGTCGGCTGAAGCTCACCGGAATTTGTCAGGTGCAGGAAGTGGTTGCGGAAGGAGCCTGGCTTCACCCGACTTTCATCCGTCTGCTGCTGCGTTCCCCGCAGGATATCGTCGTGTTGCATCAGCCTTCCTGGTGGACGGCTGTACGACTGCTCTGGCTGTTGGGCGGGGTGATGACCTTCGCCTTGATCGCCTCGGTTTGGGGGATTTTGCTCAAGCGGCGGATGCTTGACCAGGCGGAGGTTATCCGTACCCAGCTAAAGCGTGAAGGCGTACTCAATGAGCGCGCCCGGATTGCGCGTGAGTTTCACGACACACTGGAACAGGAACTCGCCGGGATGTCGCTTCAAATGGACATGATTGCCGCCCAGACAGTCAAGCATCCGGTTGCGGAGCGGATCGGAGTAGCCCAGCGGTTGTTGCGCCGCAGCCAGGAGGAAGCCCACCGCTCGGTTTGGGATTTGCGTTGCGGGGCGCTTGAACGGGGTGGGCTGGCAGTTGCGCTTGAGGAAACTGCCGAGCAAACCGCCAGGCGAGCCGGCATTGAGATTTGCCTAAATGCCCCCAGTCAATCCCGTCGGCTGCCGGTGTTATTGGAGCACCATTTGTTGCGCATTAGCCAGGAAGCCATCACCAATGCCATCCGGCATGGCCGTGCAAAAATAATCCAACTTGATTTGTCGTTTGATGCGGACGAAATTTGCCTACGGATAAAAGATGACGGCTGCGGGTTTGTTTCGGAAGAGCTGGCGAAGGAAATGGCCGGCCATTTTGGACTGCTGGGCATGAAAGAGCGGGCGGAAAAAATCGGGGGTTCATTTTGCGTTGTCAGTCAGCCCGGATTGGGAACCCTAGTGACAGTGAAAGCGCCGGTGCCTGGGACCAATGATAACCTGGCAGCTTCTGAAAGCACCATGCCTATCGAGACCACAAATTTATCGTAACCGCCATCAATTTGGAATAATTACATCACCTATTTGCACTCAATGAAGACTCCTGTCAAAATCCGCCTGCTGGTTGTGGACGATCACTTTACAGTCCGCATGGGGCTGACCGCCTCAATTAATATGGAATCGGACATGGAGGTGGTCGGTGAGGCCAGCAACTTTCAACAGACCATCAAAGTCTATCGGCAATGCCACCCGGATGTGGTGCTGTTGGATTATCGCCTCCCTGGGGTTGGCGGCATCGGGATATTGGAAGCGCTCATGGCCGAATTTCCGAGCACTCGCGTGATTATCTTTTCGAGCTATTCCGGCGATGAGAATATTCATCGTGCCATTAAGGCTGGCGCCCGCGCCTATTTACTCAAGTCCGGATCACGGGCCGAACTTCTAAAGGCCATTCGGGCCGTGCATTCAGGTGAACGTTACTTCCCACAAGAGGTGGCAACGGAACTGGCGCAGCGGCTGGACGGGGCGCAACTCAGCGCCCGCGAGATCAATGTGCTTCAACTCGTGGCGCGCGGGCAAACCAACAAGGAAATTGGCGTGGCTTTGCACATTGCTGAAATAACCGTCAAACAGCATGTCGGCCATATACTCGCCAAACTGGGCGCCAGCGACCGGACCCAGGCCGCCACGCTTGCGCTTCGGCGGGGAATCATCTCGCTCGAATAACAGAACTGCCAGTTTCTGCGGAGCTTCCCATGGCAAGTGGCGGCAATACTAAAGTATTGCTGCCGACCAATACCAATGCCCTGATGACAGATGGAAAAATCAGGGATAAGGTTATTCCATCACCAGCATTCAGGTTTAAGCAAATCAGTTTTTTGATTACTTAACAAAATATTGAGTCGTCTGGCGCAGAATAAAAACGACAATGGAAGCGTCCGGAATACAGATAGTTGCGCGTTTAAACGCATCCAGCGGTTCCAGCTTGGATAATTATGCGAATGCGGAAAACCCGGCGGCGCTGGTGCAGGCACCTTAAAAATAAGTGATTTGATCGAGCATCGGCTCGCCATGATTAAATGAATTAAGGCAGTTTTTTCAAATGAAAATAAAACGTTGTTCTTTCTTTCCTGCAAAGGCGTTTACGCTTATCGAACTTTTGGTGGTCATCGCGATCATTGCGATTTTGGCCGCCCTGCTGTTACCCGCGCTGGCTTCCGCCAAGCGGAAGGCGACGATGGCCGGGTGCATGTCCAATTTCAAGCAGGTTGGTGTCGCCCTAACCATGTATATTGACGACAGCAGTGATTGGTTGCCGCCCGGTCAGGGATCGTTGACGGGGCTGTGGACATCTCAGGCGTTCGGCTATGATGTGAGCACCACCGGTTATTTGATAAATTACATAGCGAAGTATCTGGCTTATCCTGATCCGAGTGCGACGACACAGTTGGCTAAAGTCATGGTTTGTCCTGGCTTTGTCTCAAACGTAAGCACCACCAACCTAAGTGGTGTTGCCAGCTATAACTTGGACGGACATTTTAGCGATGCGGCGTACCCCGCCATCGGTGGCCCGGCGACTGGCATCGGCTTTATGCCATTTGGTTATGCCGTTGCGGGCCAACCCCCATTTGGCTTGCCGGTTAGCGTTGGCACAACTTCCCACAAAATTACTGAAGTGGGGGCAAAGGCGCCCCTAACGTCGGTCTGGTATATGTGTGACGTGGATTTTCAGGGAACAGCCCAAGCCGGCTGGCCGGTGAGGGCGGGTGTCACCATACCGGCCAAACCGTTGCACGGTTCGGTTCGCAACTATCTTTATTTTGACGGGCATGTGCATTCTCAAAAAGTTCCGGCAAACGGCGCTTTCTACTATTACTGACCCTAAAATATCAATCAGACAGCCTGTTTCCTGCCATAATAAACATCTCAAAAGTGAATCGTATCGTATCAACCCACAACCTATAAAAAACCATGCAACGTAAAATTCATATTCAAGCAACCTTACTTGCGCTACTGGGCATTTTGTGTTTTGGCCTGGCGAGCCAGACGCAGGCGCAAAACTACACCACCGTCGCGGCCGGCGGCAATTTCAGCGCCGCCGGCACCTGGAATGGCTCGCAGCCACCAGTGGGTGGCGGCACGGATGTGACATTGATGCTTACCAATGGGTCTGGGAATCTCACCCTGGACTGGGCGGGGGCATTCATGTTGAACAAAATGACCAATCTGCTTTATTCCGGCAATGCCAACCTTTATGCCTCCAGTGTAACCCCTGCGCCATATTATTTGTTCACCAATACTGCGGCTGGCGTCCCGCCAACGATTAACTGCCCTGGAGATGCCATTCAATTTAACCTGCCCGTCGTTCTGGCAGCGAATTTGACTATTAATGCCAGCCAACTATTTAATGGCCATGTCATATTTCAAACTACCGCCGCCATTATTTCGGATACCACCCCATCTTCCGTCACCATTCATACCGTTGACTCCCCCCCATCCTATGTCGGCTCCTACGTTGACTTTCGCGGTGCGAACACCTACCGGGGTGCAACCATTATCAGCGCTGGCGTTTTAAAGTTGAATCACAGTGGTTCATATGTTGGCAGCGTCAACAATTCGACGAATATTTCCATCGCGGCGGGCGCAACTTTGGATGTTTCTCCTGGCACCAGCTACACCTATTTGTTGAGCACGAACAACGTGTTGACGGCCAGCGGAACCGCTACAGCTGCCAAGATTCAGTGCGCCCCAGGGGGTGGCTTCAACTGTGGCGCGCAGCCCATTGTCTTGAACTATGATGGATCGCACCCGGCACTAGCCATCACCAATTCGGCAGCCGGCGTGACGACGCTCACCTTGAGCAATAACACGTTCACCATCAACGGCACGGTCTTGGCCAATGGCGATTACTCGATTATCACCAATTACAGTGGTTCTATTAGCGTCCTTGGCTCCAGTTTCACGGTCAACGGCACGGCCATCGGCACGGGCAAAGTGGGAACGTTGAGTGTTATCACAGCAGGCAGCACCAGTTACTTGGATTTGCACATTGCTGTCGCAAGCGCGCCAATTGGTCCTGTCAGTGCCCCCAATTCGACTGTGACCGCTAGCCCGAACGTTCTGATTGCGGACAATGTCTCGCTTTCCACGGTTACGGTGACACTTCGGGACGCCACCAATAACCTGGTAAACGCCGGAACCAACGTCACCTGGTCGGTGAGCGGCTCGGGCAACACGGTCGTCCCGGCGGCTTCCGGCGTTACCATTGCCGGTGGCACTTGCACTTTTACCGTCCAGTCGTCCGTGGTTGCAACCAAGCTGGTCACGGTCACTGCGGGTGGAACTACGATCACCACTTCATTGCCGATTACTTTCACCGGACCAGCCAGTGCCACTAATTCCACCGTGACCGTCAGTCCGGCCAGTGTGCCGGCGAATAACAGCACCGCTTCTACAGTCACCGTGACGCTCGCCGACACCAACAATGTCGCCCTTGGGTCAGGCATCCCCGTGACGTGGACGGTAAGCGGTTCTGGCAATACGGTTTCCCCGGCGGCTTCCGGCGTTACGAGTGTGGGTGGCGTCTGTATGTTCACCGTCAGGTCGTCGGTGGCGGAAGTCAAAACGGTTGTAGTCAACACGGGCACGATCAGTTTGACCAATCAAATCAGCTTTTACACCCCGCCGGTTACCTTGAGCTGGGACGCGCTGCTTACCCACACTAACTCGATTGGTAGTGGCGTCTGGGATACGAATTCCCTTACGGGAGCCAACTGGGGAAATGGCACTGGAGACGTTGCGTGGCCGAATAACGGTGACACCGCCTTGTTTGGCACCGGCGTCAATGCCGGCCCCGATTATTTTACCAATCTAGTAATCGCGCTGAACACTCCGATCAAGGTGGGGCCCATGACGTTCAACAGTTTTAATGGAGCGTCTGAAGCGATTTACCAAATTGCTGGAACCAATTCTTTGACAGTGGTCGGCACGCCGACCATAGCAGTTACTTCTGATGCCATGATTTCCTGTCCGCTGGCGGGCACGGGTTTCACGAAGACAGGAAACGGCAACCTGATTCTCAACGGTACGAACACCACTTATGGCGGCGGTATCACTCTCAACGGCAGTTCGTTGGAGGTGGATGCCGACAATGCCTTGGGCAAAGGTTTGTTTACTTATAGCGGGGGCAACAACTTGTTGACCAACGCCGTTAGCGCCACGCTGACTAATCCCACATTCATGTCTGGCGGCAATGGTGAAACGTTCAAAGTTGGAGTGCAGGCAGGAAGCACGCTGACCCTCGGCGGTGTCATCACGAATGCCAACCCCGCCGGCGGAAGCGTTACCAACAACATGGACGTGACAGGTGGCGGCACGCTGGTGGTTTCCAATGTTGCTTATTGCGGCAATCTGTACTTGGATACTGGCACCGCGCTGGTCATGGGTGGCGCGTTCACCAACAGTGGTTTTACTACCATCAACGGCAACTTGAGCGTGCCCGGCACGTATGTTCACAGCACCAATGGATCCAATCCCGGATTGCTAATCAATTCCGGTGCCAGTCTGGATGTGCCCACTGGTGGCACATTTGATTCGGCACCGACCGCCTATATTTCCGTCTATGGCGGATTATCGGTGGAGGGAACCATGAATTTTAATGGTTCGAGCTTTGCGGTGGGCTATCCCGGCTCCGTCAGTTTTGCTGGTGTTTTCAATAATAATACGACCAACGAATTCCGGGTTGCGCCCAACACTACTGCCAGCGTGGCGGGAGCTTACAACTCTCCGGCCGCCGGGTTGAATGTCAATGGGTATGGTACCTTGAACTTTTCGGGCACGACGACCAACCTGACGTACTTGGAAATGAATAATGGTGCGGCCATCAATATTTCCGGCACGCTGGTCTGCGGCACGCTGGAAGCTTACGGTGGGGGCGCGATTCAGCTCTCCGATGGCACCACCGCGGGCAGTGCCCAGTTCAACAATGTCAGTTGGGCGGCCGCCGGCAGTATTACGGGCGGAGCGGCCAGCCTGAGCACACTCATCATCAGCAACACCAGTGGAATTAATCTGGGGTCAACGTTTACCATCGGTGATGGGAATTTCTTTGCTGGGGATGCGGCGAACAACCTGAACTTCTTCAAGGCTGGCAGCGGCAGTCTTTACATCAGCAACAATGCCACGAGCTACACTGGTGACACCACGGTTTCCGGCGGGGTTCTGGAACTCTTCTATCCCACGCTGGCCACGAACTCAACCGTTACGGTGGCCGCTGGTGCCGGACTGAAGTTGGATTTTCCGGACACGAATATCGTGACCAGCCTGGTGCTGAACGGTGTTGGTGCCACCGTGGGGGTTCACAATAATGTCACCGACCCAAGTTCTATCACTGGCACGGGCAGCCTGTTGGTCTTGACCGGGGCGGTGGGTGTTAATCCGAATCCTACGAACATTGTATTCAGCATCAACGGCAACACGCTGAGCCTAAGCTGGCCGGCTGATCATCTTGGCTGGATTATGCAATCCAATTCGGTGGCATTGGCCAATACGAATTATTGGTTTGATGTCCCCAATTCGCAGACGGTAACGAATCTGGCGATTAGCATCAATGCTTCAAGCACCAACGTGTTCTTCCGGATGCGCAAGCCATAAGCATAAAATAAATCGCCCAAAGGTTTTTGTATTGGGGTAAAGGGCGCACCGGATTTTGGGTTCCGGTGCGCCCCATTTGTTTCCAAAGCAGCAAGTTGAAATGGCAAACGCATTAGAATAAGCGAATTTGAGCTACCATTATCTTTGAAATCTATGGCAGACATAAAGGGAATAAAAATCCATCACGTTTCTGGTTGGTTGCGTGTCGTGCTGACCTTCCTGTGTATAGTCTGCGTGACGAAGGGGCGGGCGCAAACTTACACCACCACTGCGAGCGGCGGCAATTTCAGCGCCGCCGGCACCTGGAATGGCTCACAGCCGCCGCAAGGCGGCGGCGCGGGTGTGTCGTTGGTGCTCACCAATCTGAATGGAAATCTCACCCTGGACTGGGCGGGAGCTTTCATGTTGAACCAAATGACCAATCTACTTTATTCCGGCAATGCCAACCTTTATGCCTCCAGTGTAACCCCTGCGCCATATTATTTGTTCACCAATACTGCGGCTGGCGTCCCGCCAGCGATTTACTGCATCGGAAATGCCGTTCAATTTAACTTGCCCGTCACACTGGCAACGAATCTGATCATTACCACCAGTAACATCTATAATGGTCATGTCATATTTCAAATTCCTGCCGCCATTGTTTCGGATACCACCCCGTCGTCGGTCACCATTAATGGAAACACCGGCTCCTATGTTACCTTTCGTGGTGTGAACACCTACCGGGGTGCAACGATTATCAACGGTGGGGCGTTGGTCTTGGATAATTCCGGCTCAAATCATGGATCTATCAACAAATCAACTAACATAACCATTGCGGCGGGCGCAGCCTTGGATGTTTCCTCGATCACCAATTACTCATTGAGCACCAACAGCACGCTGGCGGCCAGCGGGGCGGCCGCGCCCGCGACAATCAAGGGCTTTGCCTCTGGCACGGTGAATCTTGGTGCGCAAGCCATGACCCTGAACTATGACGGGGTGGATCCGGCGTTGACCATTTCGCAAGGTTCCTTGCTACTGGGCGGCAATGCGTTCACGGTGAATAGTTCTTCGCATTGGCCTGGCGGAAATTATACGATTATTAACTGCTCAAGCGGAACCATCACCACCAACAATCCCAATTTCACCGTCACCGGCTCGGCCATCAGCACTGGCCAGACCGGCACACTGATATTTAGCAACAATCAGGTTATCCTTCAGCTAAGTGGTAGTGCTCCAGCTACAGCGTTGAATGATCCGCGTTACGCCTTGGGCTATCTGGTGGCGACCTATTATCCGGGCGTCACCAACAATGGAACGGGCGATTGCCGGGCGGGCATCCAGAGTGCGATCAATGATGCTTTCGCGGCCAACCTGAACTTTGAAACCTATGGCACCGGCCGTCCTCTGGCCGTGTTTTTCCCGCCGGGCACTTATCAGATTTCTGACATTCTGGAATGTTATCAATGGGCGCCGACCAATATGACGTCACTGGTTCTTGGTAACCATATTCTTATCGGCTCAACCGAAGGAACGAACCGACCGGTCATCAAGCTGATGACTGGAGCGACTAATTATCAAAACAGCGCCGCGCCGCGCCAGATGATTTCCTTTCGAAAATTCCAAGGCGGGTTCAGTCCTGGTGGGGCTAGCCCCAGTCCGTCCGTGCCGGTGACGAATCCGATGAGCACGCCCGCCGGCTATACTGATTATTCAGCCGACTTATTTTGGGACGAGCTACGGAACATTGATTTTGACTGCAACGGCAATCCGGGGGCGGTCGGAGTGACCTTGAACGGCACCCAGAGAAATGCGATTGAAAATGTGAAGGTGACCGCGACCGGTGCATTTGCCGGATTTTACATTTTGCCCGGCGCGGGTTCTTTTTCCGCGAATTTGGAAGTCGAGGGCGGCCGGTATGGCATCATTCACGGCAATCAAGGTTCCATGGGGCTAAATATTGAGGGCGGCGACGGGCCGGTGATTGCGGGTTTGAAGCTGCAGAACCAGACCGTCGCCTCGATGTTGTTATATGATTATATCGCTCCCATTACCGTGGTTGGTTTCCAGATCACCAACAGCAAAAGCATTATCGCCCATCCCGGCTACTGGAACGGCATGGCCGGCAGCATTTCCCTGCTGGACGGCCAGATTGGCATCAGCGGCGGCACAAACATGGTGGCCATTGACAATAGCATTAACACCGGCGGCACCAATGGCCGGGACATTTATGTGCGGAATGTCTATGTCACCGGCACCACCAACCTCGTGAAAAGCAAAAGCACGACGACCAGCGGCAGCGGAACTTGGTCGCTAATCAAGGAGTATTCCTACAACAACACCTACAACAATCCCAGTGTGCCGCCCAATACCGGTTACTTACTCACCGACATCAATTTCGAGAGCTACAGCATGGTTAACGGAACGATTGGAAATTATTTAAATCCATTTCCCATCAGTCCGAATATCGTGACCAACAGTGCCGCCCCGCCGACGAACCTGGTCAGCGAGCATTTGTGGGCAAGTTTTCCGTCGTATAACGGGGCGACGAACGACCCGCCGACGGTGGTGGTGAGCACGGATGCGGGCTTGAACAATACGAACGATGACACAGTCCTGTTGCAGGCGGCCATCAATCAAGCGGCGACCAACAACGGGCGGGTGTTTTTGCCGGCCGGTCATTATTACATCACCAATACTCTGACGCTCTATTCGAACACGGTGCTCCTGGGCGTGGGAGAACAGTTGAGTCAAATTCAGGCCAACCCCCTGTGGCAGCCGACGACGGGGGAAGTGACGATGCTTCAGACGGCGGACGACGCTGGCGCCAGGACGACGCTGGCGTGGTTGACCCTAGCGACTCGCAAAACGGTCACGTCTGTCGAGACCAATTATTCGCGATTCAACGCCTTGAACTGGCGGGCGGGCGCCAACTCGCTGGTGTTGAATACAGAAATCTCCCCACCTTGGACTGCCTATCTCGACACCCAGCCGCATTCGCTGCTTAAATACACGGGCAATGGCGGTGGGCAATTGTATGGGCTGTGTATGGATGCAGGGCCCGACGGGACAAGAAACCCGGGGTTTCGAAAGGTGACGATTACCAATACGGCCCAGCCGCTGTGGTTTTATGGGTTTAACATGGAGCATGGTCTTGGCGACACGGAAGTGCAAATCACGGGAGCCAGCAATGTGCGGATGCTGGGGTATAAACGGGAGGGGACGAACGCGATGCTCGTCATCAGCAACAGCAGCAACATCGCCTGCTACAGTGCGGGCGCCATGCTGTCCCCGCCGAATGGTCCTGGCTCCTTTCAAATTCTGGGCGCGAGCACGAATGTTCTGCTGGGCGTCCTGTGCGTGCAGCAAGTCAACACGGCTCCGCAACTTTCGAACATCCTAGTATATGAGGCGTTGACGGGACAGCCGACGAATGTGGTGGCATGGCCGAATATGGTGTCGCTCTACAAACGCGGGGAACTCAATGACGCGCTGATGTTTCTCAATTCCGTGCCGTTGTTTGCCCAACCGGTGGTGAGGAATGGAAATCTATTGTTGACGGGCAGTGGCGGTTCGGCAAATGGCAGCTACCGGTTGCTGACCTCAACCAACGCGGCATTATCAGCGTCCAGTTGGACGCCGATGCTGACCAACACCTTCGGCAGCGACGGCAGTTTCTCCAATGCGGTTCCGCTGGTTCCGTCGGCTGGGCAATCCCATTACCGGCTCATAGCGCCCTGAATCGAATGATGCGAACGCTTTGCGATGATATGAGAATCAGTTTAAACGTGGTATTTGCCCTTTTCGGCTGGATGGCAGTGACGTCAAATGTAAAAGGTGCAGAATATTTTATCCATGATGGGGATCGTGTGGTCTTTCTGGGTGACAGCATTACGGAACAGCGCCTGTTCACGACCTACATAGAAGCTTATTCACTCACCCGCTACCCGGCATGGAACCTCACCTTTCGCAACGTGGGGTGGGGCGGAGATGCTTCGTGGTTAAGGAAACGATCCAATAAGGATGAAAAGCCATTTGAAAAAGAATTGTTCGCCGCCGATGCCGCCACGCAACAGCAAATGGTCGAAGAAGTGGTTGGGAACGGCTTAAGCCGCGATGTCTTGCCGCTCAAACCAACCGTGGTGTCCGTTGACTTCGGAATGAACGACCACAACTACCAGTCATTCCGTGAAGATATTTTCCGCGCCTATATCCGCAGTCAGGCGCAGACAGCCAAAGTGCTTGAGGCGAACGGTGCGCGGGTGGTATTTCTTACGCCGCAGCCGATGGAGCAAATGCGGCCAGATCCAAACAACGATGTTGATAATCAATCGTTGGGCAAATTCTCCGACGGCCTCAGGGTGCTTTCCGTCATAGAAAACACAGCTTTTGTAGATCAATTTGATCCTTATATGGCCATTATGATGCGCGAGCATGCCACCAATCCTGCCGTAAGAATTGGCGGCGGTGATGCTGTGCATCCCGGGCCGCCGGGGCACACCTTGATGGCGTGGATTATTTTGAAAGGTCTTGGTGCTCCGGCACTGGTATCGCGGGCGGAAATTGCCAGTGATTCGCAAAAAGTCACTGGGACTCAATGTTGTCTTGTCGAAAATCTTCAAACGACCAATGGCATATTGAGCTTTGACCGGCTGGATGAAGCGCTGCCCATGCCGATAGATCCACGTGCGCAATCCGCACTTAAGCTGGCTCCAATCCTTGACGAACTTGACCAATATGAATTGCAGGTTACCGGACTGGCTGCCGGAGATTACGAGGTGTCAATCGACGGCGAAGTGGTCGCTAAAATGAGCGCAGATACTTTGGCCAGCGGCTGTAATTTGGCGACAACCGCCGGTCCGATTACCAGGCAATCCCAGGCGGTCATGGATTTGGTATTCGCGAAGAACAATTTGTTTTATAAGCGATGGCGCAATGCTATTAGAGATGTAAGCGGAAGTGCCGATGAATCTGCCCGCAATTCCGAAGTGGTCAGTTTGGATCGGCAAATTGCGGAAGCCGAATCCAAAATCAACGCTGGCAGGCAGCCGGTATCTCATCATTTCCAGTTGAAAAGAATCAGCGGATAAATCAAACCTGGAAATATAGAAAAATGCGCCAAATGTTAAAAATATTACTCGTCATATTAATGTCGGCTGCCCCCGTGTTCGCTCAGTCAATTATCTCGCCAGAAGTGCATCCAGATGGCCGAGTTACCTTTCGTCTGAAGGCACCCGAGGCCAAGGAGGTGCAATTGCATTGCCAGACCGTGAAAGGCGCGGTGATGCAAAAAGATGACCAAGGTATCTGGTCGTTCACCACCGATCCGCTGGAGCCAGACATCTACGCCTATTCGTTTAATGTTGATGGTTTGCATGTGATTGACCCCTCAAATCCGCTCATCAAATACAACCTGCGCAACATAGACAGCCAAGTGCATGTGCCGGGGCCGAAGTCATTGCCGTGGGAAATCAACGATGTGCCGCATGGTGTATTGCATCAGCACTTTTACAAATCCGCCGTGGCGAGCGATGAACGCAATTTTGTGGTTTATACCCCGCCCGGTTACGATCCAACGGCCAGGAAACGATACCCGGTGCTGTATTTGTTGCATGGTTCCAGCGATGATTCAACGGCTTGGTCATCCGTTGGCTTAGCGAATGTGATCCTTGATAACTTGATTGCGCGAGGCCAGGCAAAATCGATGATTGTCGTCATGCCGCTGGGTTATGGCGCGTCGGACATTGTAAAGTCCGGTGGTGATCCTAAAGACCGATGGGTGCGCAACCTTGACAGCTTTGGCGAAACCCTTTTGAACGAAGTGATGCCGCAGGTCGATAAATCATACAAAATCAAGAACGGCCGTGACGCTTGCGCTATCGCCGGTCTGTCCATGGGCGGCGCTGAATCTTTGGTGGTTGGCCTCAACCATCTGGACCGGTTTGCGTGGATTGGCGGATTCAGTTCGGGGGGATTCAGTACCAACTTGGCGTCACAATTTCCAACGCTTAATGAAAAGACAGACAGGCAATTTCGACTGCTTTGGATTGCCTGCGGCAAGGATGACTTTCTGAACCGGCAAAACCATGACTTAATCGACTTATTCAAGTCAAAGGGGGTTCATCCCACCTGGACGGAATCGCCTGGAGAACACAGTTTCATCGTTTGGAGGCGCTATCTGGCGGCTTTTGCCCCGTTGCTGTTTCAAGGGGTAAAATGAGTGTCATCAGTTACGAATCACAGGAAGAAGTGCGGGACGTGTCTTTAGCAAATGCGGACTGTGTATCGCTGGACGGGAAACCTGTTCTGGCGGGCAATCAGGTTGACGGAAATCTCGTTAAAGTATTTACGGCTCCGGTGCTGCTTCTATTTCGCAGCCCGGTCAAACTGGTGCGAGGCACAGTTTTGTTATTTCCGGGTGGAGCTTATTCCATTTTGGAAATGCAGAAAGAGGGTGAAAATACGGTCCGCTTTCTTAATCAGCAGGGTTTTGATGTGGCGCTCCTCGAATATCACATCGCTTCCGGACTGCGAACGCGCGAACTCGCTTTGGCTGATGCCCTGACAGCCTTTCGGCTGCTGAAGGCAAATGCGCGCGCGCTTGGGATTCGTGACGGGTCTTGGGGCATCATGGGCTATTCTGCCGGTGGCCATCTGGCTGCCCGGACAGTTCAAAATCTCGCCACAAACGAGCAACCAGATAACTTGATTTTGGTATATCCAGCATATTTGGAGGAAACGCTCTCCGAATCAGTTGCTTCCAGAGTGGAGCCGCCACTCAGTCCAAACCGATTGTTTGTGTTAGCTTCGTCAAATGACAACTCGCAGTGGGTTGGGAGCAGCCAGCAATACTCGGAAAAATGGAGGAAACATGGCGGCTTGGCACATTTTCATCTCCTGGCTGATGCTGGGCACGGCTTCGGCATGGAAGCAGAATGTGCTGCTTCCACTCAACAGTGGCCTGAGTTGCTGAAGTTTTTTCTCCTGTCAGGATCCAGTGCAGCTACCACCAGTTCCAATTATACCA
The DNA here is from genome assembly GCA_903872345.1 of uncultured Verrucomicrobia subdivision 3 bacterium. GTDB lineage: Bacteria > Verrucomicrobiota > Verrucomicrobiia > Limisphaerales > UBA11358 > UBA11358. The sequence continues at coordinate 26,681 of CAIQKM010000073.1, forward strand.
ACCCAGCAACCCAATAATTCCAAAATTTTAAAAATATGTCAGTTATAATTGCCAATTCGGACACCGAGATTCAAGAATGCTGGCCGGTAATGGCGCAATTGCGGCCACATATATCGGAGACAGATTTTGTATCCATCGTGCGCCGCCAATGTGCCGAGGGCTACCGGTTGGCTTTTATCCGGCGTCAGCAGAAGGTGGAAGCGGTGGCCGGTTTCCGGTTGCTGCACAATCTGCCTTGGGGACGGTTTTGTTATATTGACGACCTGGTCACGGACGAGCAGACACGTTCACTGGGCCTAGGCAAGGAGTTGCTGGACTGGCTTTGTGAGTTCGCGCGCGCAGAAGGTTGCAAACGGCTGGAGCTAGATTCGGGCGTCCAGCGTTTCGCCGCCCATCGATTTTATTTGCGGCAGCGGATGTTCATCAGTTGCCACCATTTTTCTCTGGATTTATGATCGAATAGGAATTGTCATGAACATATTCAAATTGCCGTTTATCGTCGTACTTGCGCCGGTCCTGCTGGCGGGGAGTTTTATTGCCTGCTCGCAGAATGAAGCCATCACGCCGCCTGCCAAAATCCCAGATTCGGCGACCGGCCACTCAACCAAAATGCTGACGGAGGTGAAGTGGTATCCAGGGCATTATCTGACACTGGAGGCCCATGACTCGCGTGAAGCATGGTCGGATATTGCAGGGCAAACCCGGTTCGTTGGCGGACAGCGTATTTATACCTGGCGCCAATTGGAGCCGGAGGAGGGTAAGTATGATTTCTCAGCGATCGACGCTGATTTGGCGTATCTGCACAAACAAAATCAACGATTGATCCTTGAAGTCTGGGACACCACCTTTCAGCAGGACGAGAATCCGGCTCCTGATTATCTGCTGGCGGGTGCAGCCTACAAAGGCGGCATTGCTCACTCCCCGCAATACCCCCACGGTGCCCGCACCAAGCGCTGGGTTCCAGCGGTGATGGATCGCTATCTGCTATTAATGGAAGCACTGGGAAAGAGGTTTGACAGCGACCCGGATTTTGCGGGTTTTATTCATACCGAGACCGCGGTGGAGGGTAAAGGGACTGGATTCGATGATTTCAGTCCTGCCGCATATGATGAGCAGATGCGGCGTCTGGTGGTGGACAGCCGGAAAGCGTTTCCGCACACGCCAGTCATTCTGTATGGCAACTGGTATCCATATAAGGGGCCTGAAGGTCTGGCGGATCTGGCGCGGCTCGCGCTAACCAATGGCGTCGGTTGGGGCGGCCCTGATCTATGCCCTGGGAACAAAATCTGGGGCTATGACATTATTCGCGCCAATGCCGGACAAATGCCGCTGGGACTTTCCGTGCAGTGGATTTCTTACAGTGGTCGGTGGACAGTTCCACAGATACTGGATTTTGCGGTCAAGGACTTGAAGCTGAATTTCGTGTTCTGGGGGCACTTTGACCGGCAAGACAGTGGCGGCTTGTCGTTCGCCAAAGATGTCATCCCGGCGGTTAATGCCTATGGCGAACTCTTATCTGCCCAGCGGCCAGCGATCCGGTTGGCAGAAAATGATCAGTCATCCGGTCGCTTGCCGGGACACAGTTTTGCCCCTTGGCAAAACCTGGAGCACACCAAAGCTGCCATCGATACCGCCAGTGCCAAATTGAAGCGGGGCGAACGGCTGGCAGACTCTGATCGCGTCCGCATTGTCATCTATGGACAATCGTTGTGTTCCAAAGATAATCTCTGGGCGCGTGAGATCTTCCCGCAACAATTGACGGCTGCCTATGGCGACATATTTTCCTTTATTTACAAGGCTCGACCGGGGTGGTGTTCCGGAGTGCTCGTTGCGGTTTATCCGGAAGACATCGAGCCGACGGACGCCGATCTGGTTATCATCCATGATTATCCCTATCCCGAACTCAAATCATATGCCGACCTTCTATTTGCGGGGTGTAATGATAAAGATGATCTGGAGAAATGGGGGCAGCGGCTGAGCGAAAGCGATAAGCTTGATAAAAAGCTTGATGCAGGCAGCTTTCTGAACAACTTCGGGAAGCCCGGTATTCGCAACATGATCAACAGCCGTGGCAACCGCATTGAAGTGCTTTTGCTTAGTGATCATTTGAAAGACGTCAGCAAAAAGAATCTTGGCCCGGCTTATGATGCTCAGGCCTATAACCATAGCGATGTCATCTATCCTGCCTGGGCCAAGGAAAACCGCCTGGGCTACCTCGATTTGCGAGCGAGCTGGCAAGCGGCGCTGATGCAAAAATTCGGAAACCTCTCGACGGAGAGCCGGAATTACTTTCTGCGTGATGGTGAGCATCTGCTTCCCAATGGTGAGCGTTTATGGGCGCATTGTGTCCTGACCTATTTTGGAATTGCCTACGAATATGACCGCCCATGAAGAACCTTTTTCTAATTGTGTTCGGACTCTCCCTTTCTGGGCTGTCGCTAGCGGCCAACTGGGATACCCAGACTATTGATTCCCGCGTCCAGACGTTGCTCGGACAAATGACGTTGGAGGAAAAGGCCGGCCAACTTTCCCAATATGCCATGGAGACCAAGATCTTGGCCGAGATGGTGAAATCCGAGCCATTTGAGCTGGCTACGAAAGGCAAGGTCGGCTCGATTCTATACTTGAAGGGTGCAAAGGCGTGCAATGAATTCCAACGGCAGGTGCCGGACAAATCTCGCCTGGAACTACTGATTCTTTTCGGTCTGGACGTTATTCATGGCTACCGCACGGTCTATCCAATACCCCTGGGGCTAGCCTCATCATGGGATCCAGAATTGGCTGCAAGCTGTGCTCGCATGGCCGGAGTGGAATGCAGTTCGGAGGGGATCCGATGGACTTTTTCGCCAATGGTGGACATTGCCCGGGATGACCGCTGGGGAAGAATCACAGAGGGAAATGGCGAAGACCCTTTCCTTGGAGGTATCCTGGCGGCAGCCTGGGTGCGCGGTAATCAGGGAACGAATCTCGCTGATCCCTCTATTACCGTGATACTGAAATCCAGCCGATTGGGCAGATTCCGGCGGAATTTGCCGACCTTAGGTCCATTCGGCTTATCCGCAAAAGTGGAGTGGTCTCAACTTCTTCAGGGCAAACGGCAACGAGTCGGTAATGCTTTAGTATGATTTCAACGCAATACTAACGCTTTGCTGACTTTGGGTTGAATGGGCAGATAATAATTTGAATCAAATTGAGCCAAAAATGAAATGCAGCAAATCCGATATAAAATCCAATTGCCGGCACCTTATCCGACGAGATGATAAAAAAATTTAAGAATTAAAAATAGCTGATTGGACTTGCCCGATTGGCTTAAAAAATGTTGTAACGCTGTAATAAGCTAGCGGATTGACCCTAGCCTGCAAAAAAACGTCAGAGTTTTAACACGATATATTTGATGAAATGGCCCGTGAAAAAAAAGTGGCAATTGCTTGCAAGCTTTTGTCTTTTACTTGCCGCCTTAAAATTTCCCGTTGGCGGGATGGCCGCCGACCTTGCTGTCGCCAGTGGTGGTGATGAATCATTGGCTGTAGCACGGTCAGCTCCTGTGCCTGCAGACGCGACGTTATTGGGGGCAAGGTACCTGGATTCGCAGGCTCCTTTGGAGGAGCGAGTGGCTGATTTGTTTTCCCGTCTGCACCCCGAAGAAAAGGTGGCGCTCATCCATGGTTGCGGCGACATGGGCTATGGAAGCATTCCGCGCATTGGCTTGCCGAAAGTCCTGATGACGGACGGGCCACAGGGTGTTCGTTTGGACGCAGGCACGGCAACCGCCTTCCCGTGCGGATTGGCGATGGCCGCAACATGGAATCCATCCATGCTTAACCAAGCCGGGGTCGTTATGAGTGAGGAATGTCGTGCACTCAATCGCCGGATCTTTCTGGCCCCGGCAGTGAATATCATGCGCTCACCTCTGGGGGGGCGAAACTTTGAGTATATGGGTGAAGATCCCTACCTTGCAGGGAAGTTGGCCGCCGCTTTGATTCGTGGAGTTCAATCACAAGGTATTGCGGCCTGTGTCAAACATTGGAATCTGAATGAGGAGGAACATTGGCGGCATACTATCAACGTCGAGTGTGACGAACGTGCCTTGCGTGAGATTTACAGCCCGGCGTTTGAGGCGGCTGTCCGCGAAGGGAATGTCTGGGCTCTGATGCCCGCCTATAACCGCTTTTCAGGCGATTTTTGTACGGCATCAAAACATCTGAACTTGGACATGCTTGAGCACGAATACGGCTTTGACGGCGCGCTGATTTCCGATTGGAATGCATGGCATGATGATAAGCTGGCGATTGAGGGAGGCTGCACAATTCAGATGCCTTCAGTGCAAGATGCCGTCCGAGATGCCCGCATCGCGGCATCCATTGCCACCGGAGAAATTTCTTCTATGGCTTTTGATGAAGCGGTTCGGCGTAACTTGCGGCTGTTGTTTCGTATTGGAGCCTTTGATGAATGGCCAGGAGGTTCGGCTAACACGCCCGCGCACCAGAAAATCTCCCGTCTGGCGGCGACTGAATCCATTGTGCTTTTGAAAAACAGCAGGAATTTGCTGCCGCTGGACGGCAATAAAGTAAAACGAATTGCCGTTATCGGCCCGAACGCCGACCAGTATCAAACGATGGCCGACGGCTCAAAACTGGTTACGCGAGGCGGTTCTGGAGCCACGCGTCCACCCTATGAAATCACCGCGCTAGCGGCTCTGAAAGCAAGGTTTGGAGAAAAAATCATCTATGCTCCGGGAATATCCTTTGAAAAACATCTTCCAACTGTCGACCCGGTGGCTGAAGCCATCGCTGCTGCGAAAAGTGCGGATGTGGTGATATTTTTCGCCGGCACGGACCATGAATATGACCGCGAGTTTCTGGGCTGGGGCGAAATGAAAGGTGCCGATAAACCCGATCTTGAACTGATTGGGCCACAGGCCGACTTGATTCAAAAGATCACGGCGGCGAATTCAAAAACCATCGTCATACTGGTGAATGGATCGCCGGTTTCTGTTGAGCAATGGCAGAACCAGGTTCCCGCAATTTTAGAAGCATGGTATGGCGGTATGGAAGCCGGGAATGCCATGACTGATATTTTGTTTGGCGACGTCAATCCGTCTGGGAAGTTGCCTTGCACGTTCGGAAAAAAACTCGACGACTGGCTTTGTCACAAGTTGGGACCGGAATCGTTTCCAGGTACGGGAGACAATGGGGTTGTAAAATATCTCGACAGCATTTGGGTTGGCTACCGTCATTTTGACGAGGATGGCATCGAACCCCGCTACCCCTTCGGTTACGGGCTCAGCTATACGACATTCAAATACGGCAAGCCAGCGCTTTCTGCGGCCGACATGTCCAGCGACAAGACCCTGACCGTTTCCATACCCGTCACCAATACCGGCAAGCGCGCAGGCGCAGAAGTTGTGGAATTGTATATCCACGAAGACAAACCTGTATTAACACGGCCCTCCCAGGAACTCAAAGGCTTCGCCAAGCTTTTTCTCCAGCCTGGTGAAACGAAAATTGCATCATTTACAATTCAATGGCGTGATCTCTCATTCTGGGATGAAATTGGTCGGAGCTGGAAAGCCACGCCGGGAAAATTTGAGGCGCGTATTGGCTCTTCTTCGCGCGACATTCGCGCCGTGGCGGAATTTAAATTGGCAACCGATCTGGCCTCGAAATAGCATCATCAAACGAAACCAAAACCAGCTCATATTGCGTCATTGTTCTAATTTTATCGTCAATGCTAATCAGCCTGTATTCAGGCTGACCTGAATACCGAAATCCGTCAACCATTATTGCCAGTCAAGCCAAACAATCAAAATCAGACTTATTTGATTCTGATTCAATTGAGAATCGAAATCGGAATATGAAAAACCAGATCGTTTATACCGCTGCATTCATTTTGTTCTTGTTGGGTTCAGATATTGTTTGCGCTGAATCACAAATGAGACAATCTGGATTGACTCCTTCCAGCCCAACGGTGATTTCACTGCTGCCAGGAGAAAAAGTCTGGTCCGGAGTCATCAAGGACGGCGAGAACCTGCCTTATCTCACTGGTTCACACTATGATTTTTACGCCAATAACCGGGATAATCAGATCCAACCTTTGCTGCTTGGAAGCCAGGGCCTGTGGGTTTGGAGCGATGATCCATATGCATTCGAGGTATCAACCGACAAGATCATCATCACCAACGCCAAGGGAGAAGTAAAAAGTGGCCGGGCAGGCAACAGCTTGGCGGCCGCCCGCCAATTCGTTTCAGCCAAATACTTCCTGCCATCGGGTGCAATGCCCGATGAATTGCTTTTTGCCAAGCCACAATACAACACATGGATTGAACTGAACCTCCACCAGAATCAAAAGGATGTTTTGAAATATGCGCATGCCATCATCGCCAACGGTTTTTCGCCCGGGGTGTTGATGATTGATGATACCTGGCAGGAGGACTACGGCGTGTGGAACTTCCATCCGGGAAAATTTCCAAATCCCAAGCAAATGATGGACGAACTGCACAGCATGGGTTTCAAAGTAATGCTTTGGATTTGTCCGTTTGTGAGCGCCGACCAGTCCCAATTGGTGCACGAGCTTTTAAAGGATAAATGTTTTTTGATGCAGAAGGCAAATGCGGAGACCACTTGGGCCACCGCAACCGACCCGGCGATCATCAAGTGGTGGAATGGATATTCAGCCCTGCTAGATTTCAGCAACGCCAAGGCGGTTCATTGGTTTAACAAACAAATGGATAGGCTGGTGCAAGATTATGGCGTGGACGGTTTCAAACTGGATGCCGGGGATATGCAATTTTACCCACCTGATGCTTTGAGTGCGGGTTCCGTATCGCCCAATCGCCAATGTGAATTGTACGCGCAATTTGGCCTGCGCTTCCCGCTCAACGAATATCGTGCTTGCTGGAAAATGGCCGGGCAGCCGTTGGCCCAGCGCCTGCACGATAAAAACCACAGTTGGGAAGATGTGCAAAAACTCATCCCGCAAATGCTTACGGAAGGATTGGCCGGTTATACCTTCTCTTGTCCTGACATGATCGGCGGAGGCAATTGGGGAAGTTTCGCCGATCAAAAGGAAATTAATCAGGATTTGGTCGTCCGTTCGGCCCAGATCCATACGTTGATGCCCATGATGCAGTTTTCCGTTGCCCCATGGCGCATTTTGGATGCGGAACATCTAAAGGCAATCAAGCAGGCCGTGAAAATCCGCGAGCAAATGACGCCGGAGATTCTTGAACTGGCGCATCAATCGGGCAAAACCGGCGAGCCAATTGTGCGCTCATTGGAATATGAGTTCCCCCATCAAGGCTTTGAACAGATCAAGGATGAGTTTATGCTTGGAGACGATATATTGGTTGCTCCGCTTGACAGACAAGGCCATAGCCGTCAGGTGATACTGCCGAAGGGGGAATGGATTAGCGACGATGGAAGGACGTTGAATGGCGGTTCCTTTATCTTGAATGTACCACTAGACCGCATCCCTTTCTTCAAGATAAAGAGGTGATTGAAAAACGATACTCGGAAATGACTGGAAGGCGTGGATTTGTTTTTATCAAACGATCTAGAAAAACTTTGGCTGTAGCATGATCTATTACTGAGTCTGCTACCAAAACGTCGAGCAGCCAAAGCACTCCCCGGGCAGCCTCATCTCCGCCGAGTTACGGGGGGAGGCGTTTCGTGAAGCTAAAGAACTGGAGACGGCCGGGTTGGTGGATCTCAAGACGGTTCGTTACCGTCCTTACCAAATTGAACGGATTGTGATTCCGTTCGCGGCGGAACCGCGCCTACGGGAACTATTCGCTGGCAAACTCCCGGCTCCTCCCGATCCGCAATTTGATTTTGCCTCCGTTAAATGGGCTCCACAGCTTACCTTCCTTACCAGCGAATCCGTTGCGGTAGCTCCGGACGATCTGCTCAAGCTGAATGAATTCCTCCTGCAAAAAGGGCGTACGAAATCCGTTGTTCCGATCAAGGAGCGGTCGCTCGAAATCTTCGGTGATGAGAAACGCCTGGATGCCTTGGTCTCCACCTCGCTTTTTCGGACGGGCCGTCTCAATTGGCTCAAGGACTTAAGATGCGAAATTATCGGTGAACCCCTTGGATGGAAACTGGGGCCAGTGGAAGCTATTGCCTACCCTATCCTCGTCATCGAGAATGCAGCAACTTGGCATTCCTACTGCCGTTACAATGCCGAGCGTAAACTATTCAGCGCCATAGTGTATGGCTGCGGCAATCGATTCATGGACAGCGCCACCTATTTGACGGATATTTTCCAGTCCGTCGGCGGTGCCCGCCGTACTTTTTATTTTGGTGATCTTGATCCACAGGGATTGCGTATTCCCCAAACCGCATCAAAGTTTTTGCAAACCGCCGGCCTACCCGCCGTTGAGCCACATCTCTGGAGCTACCGCCAATTACTGATGCTCGGTGCCGGTCATCGGCAGCCCTGCGACGACGAGCCGCCATCACCCGCACTCTGCGATTGGCTGGGCGAATGTGCGGAGCCCGCCCGCCAGTTGTTCGCTGCAAACCAACGTCTTGCCCAGGAACGAATAGGCTGGGAATTTCTCCAAACTCTGACCAGATTGGATTAAAGTGCCAAGATGGAAACTTTTCTCACTGCCTTTGATCCTTCCGACCTTCCCGGAACCAGCATTGACCCGCTCGGCTTTGATATGGGGTAGTTTTTCTAGTTAATATAATGTTCCCGGTCTGACCAACATCGCTTTGCGGTCGAGCTGCATGACTACATCTGTGCATCGATGCTCGAGCGCCATCATCACTACCGAAGGCCCATGATGGAGTTGAGTTTTCATCGTTTGCGTCAGGCCAACCGATCGGATGTCCAAGTGGTGTCGTTGCTCCAGAATCGGATTGGTGCTAGAACGGTACCAAGCTTCAATTGCCCAAAGTTGGGCAGGAGGAAGCGAACAACAACCAGCAGTCAAAAATATGAGCCAATCAAGTAAAGGTTCCGCACAATGGTCCAAAGCGGATGAAGCGCTGTTAAAAAATCACAAGGAAGACGATCTTCTCAAGGAAAAGGATGACACCAATTGGCCGCCTCTCATGGCTGGCGAAAGAATTGGTGACATGATTGACCGGTACAAGATTTTGGAAGAGATCGGCGAAGGTGGATTTGGAATGGTATATCGGGTCGAGCAAGAAGGGCCGCTCCAACTGCAATTTGCCCTTAAAGTCATCAAGCCCGGGATGGACACGCGACAGATTTTGAAGCGATTTGAAGCGGAACGGAAAACGCTGGCAAAACTCAACCACACAAACATCGCAAAGGTCGTGGATGCGGGGGCTACCCACAATGGGCGGCCATATTTTGTGATGGAGTGGGTTAGGGGGATAAAGATTGACGAGTATGCCAACTCCAAAAAACTCACTTTTGAAAAAAGACTCAGATTGTTTGCAAAAGTTTGCAGAGCGATTCAGCATGCGCATGAAAAGCAGGTCGTGCACCGAGACATAAAGCCCTCCAACTTGCTGGTCATAGAGGAGGACGGTGAAGAAGTGCCAAAAGTAATCGACTTTGGAATAGCAAAAGCCATTGAAGGAGAGCATTCAGCTGGACATACGGTTTTCACCAGTCCGGGGCAATTAATTGGCACGCCAGCGTTCATGAGCCCGGAACAGGCTCAACCTGGCAAGGTTTCTATTGATCACCGCACAGATATATATTCACTAGGTGTTTTGTTGCAGGAATTAATCACTGGTCATCTGCCATTTGATTTTGTCGGCAAAAGTTCACATGAACAAATCCAAGAAATCATTGAAAAAAAGCCAGCTAGAGCATCGGAATTCTACAGGGCACTTCAAGCCAGTGAACAATTAAAGATTGCTTATAATTGCCAATCTACACCGGATGAGCTCAATAACTTCATTGTAAAGAATTTGGATCAAATGATTGAAAGGTGTTTGAAGAAAAAGCGCGAAGAACGATATTCGACGGTTAAAGAATTGTCGGATGCGATCAATTCTATTCTGGAGTCGCTTAAAATCCAAAACAATCATGAAGCGAATCAGTTTGAAAACAGTATAAAACAAAATCGCGCCGTGCCCCCAAAATTATTGTTAGAAGGAGTCTCAAATGCTAGGAGACGGGTTAAAATGCCCAATAAATTCCTATTTGTCATATTTCACGGGCATTTGGAAAATTTGGTTCTAAAACGACCTGCTAAGGTAATAAAACTTATTTTAATCGCGATGAGGATCTGCGTGATTGTGTGTGGAATCATGACGCTGGTTAATTTTTTTTCAATGAGTGAAAAAAATATTCTAACCACAATAATACTTTTCTTGCTTACATTGTTTTTGGGATCCGCTCAATTCATTTTTACCATAAAACACAAAATATCCGGTAATCATCTAAAAGAGCAGGCGTTTCAAAAAAGCTTTCTTCGCTCTGCATTATTTGCTGTTTTGGGTATGTCTATTATGTCGCTATCTGTCCTTTTATTGGGACTGCTTATTGACGCTAGAGATATGCCCGGTAGATGATTAAGCGTATTTGGTCTCGTGTCTGGTTTTAAGTCGTCTTGTAAAATACATTTGCCGGTTTACCACTCATAGCCAACCCACCGATCAGGGTATAGAGCTGCCCCTCTGGATTGCGGATGGTAAATACCCCGGAAAACTGCTGGAGAGTAAATCGTGCGCCCACAGGTCAGGCCCATTTTGCAAAGGCACCAGCGACCTGCCGCCAGTTGGTAATTTCCCATTTAACGCCACCCGCCATCGAAACCCGGCGCTGTTGAGCGGCAGCTTTAGACGTGCCACGGCTAGCCTTCACCACGGAACGGGCTCGGGCTTCCATTTGCTTGACGGTACTGTGACGGCGTGTTTTCACTGCTGACTGTGTATAGCCCGATTTGCGGTCCGAATCAAATGAATTGTCGAACTTGGGTGCGCGGGGCGGGGCCTTTACTGGCTCCCAAGGACTGACTAATTATTTTGTCACATCCGGCAGTTTGCTGATCGAATCCTTGGTGTCGTCAGCACTGAGGTGTGTATAACCCCGGGAAACCACTTCGCTGTCATGGCCAATAATCATCTGGGCCAAGGCGTTGCTGGCACCAGACGATTTGAGCCAGGTTGTGAGCGTATGGCGGAACGAATGGAAGGTGAGTTCGCTTACCTTGCGCTTGCCTTTCCGCCCTTGGCCATCTTCCGCAGCTTTAGCTTTAGGCCGTTCCACTACCAGGCCGGCCGGAGCAAGAATTTCATCATAGAACTTGGTGCTGATGGTGCCCGTATGCTTTTCCGCCATGGCCGCAAAATTGGGGAACAGGTATGCCTTGGGACTATCAGCTGAGGGAAGTTCCAGAATGTGAGCGAGCAGGGGAGTAGCCATGCTCAGGCAAAGCCGCTTGCCAGTTTTCTGTGTCACAAAGGAGATTGTTTTACTCTCCAGATCGACTTGTTGCCACGTTAGCTGGGCGATGTCTCCCAGCCGTTGGCCAGTATAGACGGCGGTCAGAACCAGGCCGCTCCATTCGCCACCCACTTCATTGCACTTTGCCAAAACTCTTTTGACCTCTTCCAGAGTAAAGGCCCGGCGGGTATTTTCCCCACGGTATTTTAGTATGGAAACTTTCGTTGCCACGTTGGTATTGAGCAGGTCCTGCTTTTGAGCGGAATAGAGGCAAGCCCTGACAACCTTCAAATCCATGTTGGCTGATGCAGTGGAAAGAATTTTGGCTGTTGTATCGCGAAAACGGATAATGTCTTCCGCTCGCAAAGCGGCCAGATCTTTGTCGGCTTTGGTGCCCAGTGATTCTAGGAATCTGCGCAAAGATGTTTCATATCGGTCGTGGGTACGGGGTGCTGCTTCCAGGCCCTTGGCATCCAGCCAGGTCTTGCACCACTGACGAATTGTGGCGTTCGGGATGTTTTCCCCAACAGTTGAAGCCACATGCCTGACCGTTTTACTTACCAGCCCAGCCAGGAGCTCTTTTGAGAAGTTTGGCAGGCTGACAAGCTGCGCTGCTTCTTCAAAGAAATTTTTCAGGATTTCGCGGTTCAGGCCACCACTGAAATGAGATTCGGCAACGTCGGCGATGGTGGCATCAATCAGCTGGCGGGCTCGATCGGGGGTGAGGCTTTGCTGAGTGGCTAGTTCGGAGGCCTTGACCCAACCTGCGCATATCTTTCGCGCATGGCTTTTGTCTGCTGTCCCAGTGCTCTTGAAATGTCGCTTGCCGTCAGGCGTGGTGAACGCGCAAAACCAGTGCGGCTTATTCGGCTGTTTGTGAAGGCTTGGCATAATTTGGCATAACAGATTCGCATAACAAACAAGCTTGTCAACGCCGTTTAAACTATTCAAAAACCCAATAAAAGTGCATATTTATAACGTTATGGCGAATCGATGGTTCGAATCCATCACCTACCACCATTTTAGATTAACCCCAACGGAATCAATGCTTCCGTTGGGGTTTTGCTTTTTTCGGGCTCCGGCAAGTCGTACGAAAAGCCATAAGTCCAAATGATTCGACCCGCTCGTCTGTGAGCGGGTCGGTGAAAAAGCGAACCGATTGAGCCAACCGCCTATTTCTTGCGGCGAAACAGCAGCACAACCGCCCCACCAGCAGCACCCAAGGCCAGCGTCGCCGGTTCGGGAACCGCATTGAGGTTGAAGGTAAGATTGTCCACACTAATAAAGGGAGTGGCCGCATTGTTGTTGAATACAACTTCCGTCAACCCGGTCCAGTTGAGGGTTTCCAGCGTGGGGGATTCCGAGTTCAGCGTAAAGCTAGTGGTATCGATCAAGTTGCCGTTGTTATACCCATTCAGAGTAATGGTGACATCATCATTCCATGCCGGCGCGAAATAACCGGAGGTGAAATCGAAGATCTGGCCACTAATGGCGCTTACGCTACTCCCGTCGCCAATGTCCATAACGTTCGGGCCGGAGACCTTGCCATTGGCATAACCATAACCCGCCCGGCCGGCCACCTGCGACAGGGAGCTGATGTTATAAAATCCCAACGGATTGACGATGCCAATGTCATTATCCGGAGCATACCAAACCAAACCGTCGTAGGTCGCCGGACTTCCCTGCGATATTTGGTAATAGGAGGTGCTGGTAACATCGTCGAAATTGAACAGTGTGGTTTGCGCCGAGGCCGTGACCGCCGCACCGATCAATGAAGCACCCAAGGTCAGCAATTTGACTTTGTTCATAGGCCATCCATTTATGTAAAAATCGCAGTAAATGTCCACTGTTATTTAAGACAAAATGCCCATTTTGGACGGCCCGCGTAACTCCCATTGGTTGATGCGGACAATGGGGGCGAAACGACGGGTGGCCATTATTAGCCACTGTTCCCGCCCCGCCAGCCAACGCGCCTGCGGGGGCGCACTGCCCCGACTTACATGCGGCGGCGCCAAATCGCATGTTGGCGCGCAGCCGGTGATCCCGCCGGAGTTGGGGGGAAGCTTAAAACGCGGGGCGACCACAGGAAAAGTTTGCAGCCACAGCCGGAGAATAACCTCATCAGTACATAATCCGAAACCGTTCCAACCAGACAGTCGTGTGGAATGGTGCAAAGTTGACGCGGGGCCAACCTCCGCTGGAATCCATGCCGCACGCCACCCGGGCGTTATTGGCGCAGCCGGTTTGTTAACAGAATGTTGCAACTGTTTTGGGAATGCCTGCTGACCGATGACAATTTGGTTGAATGTTTTTATGGTTGACATAATCGGGTTTTGTAGTTTTATTTGTCATTGGTTGAGGGCCTAAAGTCATCGGGTTGACTCGAATCCCAGTAGCAGGAATTGCAACGATTGGTAACAAAGCGATAGCAAGCATTAGTCTTATGCGCAAAAACTTTACGCCATACTTTGCGGCCGGAGTATTGAGTTGGGCGGTGATCGGGGCCATGTCCAACAATGCCCAAGGCCAGATCTATACGACCAGTGCCGGTACCGGCACGATTGGCTATTATAACTCCGACGGGTCGCCCATAAACAGCTCCCTTGTCAGCGGGTTGGATGCTCCCTACGCGCTCTGGCTGTATGAAAACGACCTTTTTGTGGCCAACTTCGGCAGCGGCACCATCGGCGAATACACCACTTCCGGGGCGACGGTAAACGCCTCGCTTATTACAGGATTGAGCGGTCCGGCGGGACTCACGGTGTCCGGCGGAAAAATCTATGTAGCGAACTGGACTTCCGGCACGATTGGCGAATATACCACCTCGGGGGCAACGGTGAACGCCTCCTTGGTCACCGGCTTGAGCAATCCAACCGGCATCTCGCTGGCGGCGGGAAATCTGTATGTGGCCAATTCCGGCTCCGGCACGGTAGGTGAATACACCACCTCGGGGGCAACGGTGAACGCCACCTTGGTCACCGGCTTGAGCAATCCAACCGGCATCTCGTTGGCGGCGGGAAATTTGTATGTGGCCAATTCCGGCTCCGGCACGGTAGGCGAATATACCACCTCGGGGGCAACGGTGAACGACACCTTGATCACCGGATTGAACAATCCAGTGGGGGTGACGGTTACCGACACCAATCTCTTTGTCGCGAATTACGGGAGCGGCACGGTGGGTGAATATACCACTGCGGGAGCAACGGTGAACGCCTCCCTGATCACCGGCTTGAGCAATCCAACGTCAGTCACGCCGGAACCGGGCACGCTGGCGCTGCTGGGCGTGGGCGGGCTTTCCGCACTGTTGGTTCGTCGCTATCGGAAGTAATTATTCAGTATTTCCAAACCCCGCTCCGGGAAACCGGGGCGGGGTTTTGTTTATGTGGCCAACCGGGCGCTCTACGACATTAGTTCTACTTTGTTAGTCGGCCGGCCGATCCGGCCGAAATTAACCTAACAAATAGAACTAATTCACCACTTATAACGCCGAGGTCACCGTCACCAATACCGCATACGAAGTCATCCCCCAACTGCGCGGCGAGATTCCATTTCATCGGGGAAGCAAGCTATGTGCCGCCATGGGCTTGCGGCATGGCGCAAAGTCCCGGGAATGTTGGCTTACCTTAGCGTTTCCAGTGGCCCTCGCCAAATGAGACGCAGCGAATCCAAGCGGAGTCGTGATTGCTGGATGGCGGATGTCAGCTCTTGCTGCTGGGTTTGGGCCAGTTGAATTTCCTGCGGGCGAATGTGGTCGTTCACCTGCGCGAGGGATTGCAAACGTTGCACCTCATGCCCGAGCAAAAGATTCATTTCTTTCAGGGCGGCTGCGCGCAGCGTAACGGCCTTGGATTCGGCCTGCTGTTCAGTCGCCTGCAACATGGCCGGCAGAACCCGGCGGGCAATGTCGGCATTCTCGGTGAGCTTATGCGGCTGGCCTTTCACCAGTTTCGTTTCCCAAGCCGAATCATTGAGGGCGGCGGTGACGTCCAATAATTTGTGCGTGACAACCACGCGGATGGGCGTGGGTGGTAAAAAACGATCCGTGTGCAACTGTGGCGCGGCGATGGTTTCGAGGATGAAAATGGCTTCCAGCAGCAATGTCCGGTCGTCCGGGGTGGGCAGCACGGCGAAGCTGCAATTGCCGGTTTCCGCGCCGAGCAACAGTTCCATGGCACCGATGACCATCGGGTGATCCCAGGTGAGAAACCCGATATCCTCGCGGGTGAGCGCGCGGCGGCGGTCGCAGGTGGCGATCATGCCTTCGGCGGGCATGGCGGGAAACGAGTCGGTGATGATGCCCACGGGATTTAACTGCCACGTATGCGGGGCAAGTTCCTCGATGTGGACGCCAAAATGGTCGAAAACATCCAGCAGGTATTCCTCCAAATCCGGCTCCTGGTCTTGCGCTTGAATTTGGGCGATGATTCGCTGCGCCGCGGCGGGCCGGAATGAATTCATTTCCAGCAAGCGATCCCGGCCCCGTTCGAGGCGTTGGCGCATTTCCGTTCGCGCGAGTTTGGTTGCTTGCAAGAGGTCGTCCAATTCAGATTCGGCGGAGTTGCGGTCCGCCACGGCATATTCCAAGGCAAGATCGTGAACGGCGCGGCCGAACTGGTGGAGCAGGGCGTTGCCGCCTTCAAGATTGGATTCAAAGGCGTTCAAGCCATCGTGGTACCAGCGCGCCAGCACTTCCTGCGGGCTGTGCGCGAGATAGGGCACGTGGATATGAATGTCTTCGCGCTGGCCGATGCGGTCGAGCCGGCCGATGCGCTGTTCGAGCAATTCCGGGTTGAGCGGCAGATCAAAGAGGACGAGATGATGGGCGAATTGAAAGTTGCGGCCTTCGCTGCCGATTTCCGAACAAATCAACAGCCGGGCACCATCGGGTTCGGCGAACCACGCGGCATGGCGGTCCCGTTGCAACAGGGTGAGGCCTTCGTGGAAGACGCCGGTTTTGATGGTCAGGTGGCGGCGCAGGGCGTCATCGAGTGCCTCGGCCTTTTCGATGGTCCGACTGATCAGCAGCACCTTGTGCGGATCAAGTCGCTGCAATAGTTCGACCAGCCACAGAATCCGGGGATCCTTCGCCAGGTCGTAGGCGGGTTGCAGCCGGGCATCGCCGCTATCGGCGGCGAACTCGGTGGACACCTGATCCAGCCAGTGTGCAGATTCCGAGCCCGGATCAAGCCGGGCGAAGCGGGCGGTACGCTTGGGGAACCCCTGCATGCCCGCCCGGGTATTTCGGAACAACACGCGGCCCGGGCCGTGCCGGTCCAACAGGTTATCCAGCAGCGTTTGTCTTGCTTCGACGCTCCCTTGGAGCAGGTCCGTCAATTGATGCTCCAACTGTGCATCCTGTCCCAGCAAACGGCGCAACGAGGCCAGGTCTTTTTTTGTTAGGGCCGTTTCCGCGCGCAGTTTCCCGGCGACTTCAGCGGTGGGTTGGTAATCCTTGGACTCGGCCCGAAACGAAGCCAGATCGCGGTATCGGTCGGGGTCGAGCAGGCGCAACCGGGCAAAGTGGCTTTCCACCCCGAGTTGCTCCGGGGTGGCGGTGAGCAGCAACAGTCCCGCCGACTTGCGGCTGAGTTCCGCCACCACCTGATAGGCGCGGCTGGGGGCGGTCTCGGACCATGCCAGATGATGGGCTTCATCGACCACGAGCACATCCCAGCCTGCGGCCGCCGCCTGTTCCGCCCGGCGCGGATCGCCGGCCAGAAAATCGATGCTGGCGAGGATAACCTGGTCGTCCAGAAACGGATTCACACCGGGCTCGGCCGCCTCAATGGACGCGCAGCGTTCCGCATCGAAGATGTTCAACCACACATTGAAGCGGCGCAGCATTTCAACGAACCATTGGTGTACCAGCGATTCGGGCACCAGCACGAGGATGCGGCCGGCCCGTCCGCTCAACAGCAGGCGATGCAGAATCAGGCAGGCCTCGATGGTTTTGCCGAGCCCCACTTCGTCGGAGAGCAGCACGCGCGGGGCGTGCCGGCGGGCGATCTCCTGGGCGATGTAAAGCTGATGAGGAATCAGGTCAATGCGTCCGCCCACGAATCCACGCACCGGCGACTGGCGCATCCGGTGGAGGAGTTCCAGCGAGCGACGGCGCAGCGCGAATGCCGCGGAGGCATCGAATCGTCCCGCAAACAGACGATCCTGCGGTCCATGCAGGCTGACCCGGTCGCTCAGTTGGCCTTCGGCGAACTGTCCGTGATCGCCAACGTAAGTGAGCAGTCCGCCATGCTCGAGGACGGTTTTGACGGTGATCTCCTGGTCGTTCTGGGATTTGATTTTGTCGCCCGGGCGAAAGCGAACCCGTTTTAGCGGCGCTTGGTCCAGCGCATAAATGCGGGTTTCGCCAGACCCGTTGAACTTCACTTCGACGCGACCTTCGCCGGCACCTGTGACGGTGCCAAGGCCAAGCTCCGGTTCCGACTCGCTGACCCACCGCTGACCTGGAATAAATAAACTCATCAAATGGTGGCGAGGTATATGCAGATTTTACCCGGCAAATGCAACCTCGGATCTGCCAAACCGACCAAGTGAAAGGCATCGAAGCGGAATGGAGTTGTTGTGCGCGCGTCGGTGGCCATTCTCATTAATGGTGTATCCCGACACGGCCCCCGAGGCTAAATAGCAGAGCGCCAGCCTGGCCCCCATTTATCCATGGCGGAGAGGGAGTGAAACCCGTCCTGCGAATGGCCTGCGACGATATCACGGCTCCGGATTGGGGGGCAGTAGCAGGATGCGCCGCCGCCCGGGAAGCAGCGGGGTTGCGATCAAATGAAGGTGCCTGCCGGGAGCCGTTGGGGGCGTCGCCTATTTTGTCGTCACCGATTCCGGCGTAAAGTCAATGCCGCGGTAAACGATATTTGTGCTGCCGGCCTGGGCGATGGTCGTCACGGCGGCGGAGGCATTGGTATCCACAATCCGGACGACGCGATTGGAATTCACGGAGCCGCCCCAGCCTTCGGTGGTGGTGGCGTAAATGACCGGCGCGGGGCCGCTGAAATCCGCCACGAGGCCGAAGCAGCCGGCGAGGTGGTTCTGATCGGCGGGAATGTTCTGGGGAATGGCAAAGTTATACGCGAATTTCCAAGTGCCATTGGTGCCGTCGGTTTTTACATATTTCTGGATGCCGGCGGCGGTGTCGGCGAGGTAGGCGATGGTGCCGGCGGGGTTGATGTCGAAGCCGGCGTTCTTCACATAGGGAGCCTGGGCTTTGACCACACTATTTAACGTGGAATCGGCGGGGCGGGGCAGCGGGGCGGGATTGCCGGCGGCATCGGCGAAGGAAAAGATGCCGGCCGGGAGATCGCTGGCGGTGCCGTCCGGTCCGTTCAGCGCGGTATAGACGACATTATTAACGATGCGGATGGCGCGGGTGCTGGCGATAGCCGAGAACACGACGGGTTCCGCCGTGACGTCCGGGTGATAAAAAACGGTGCCCAGCGAGTTGCCGCAGCCCCAGAAATTATGGGCGCCATCGGTCACCACGCCGCGCGGATTCATTTTTTGATCGCCGCCGCCGTGGCTGCGGTAGATGGTGGTCAGGACGGAGCCGCTGGCATCAATCGTGCAGAAGGCGCGTTCGATATCCATCAGCGAGGGCGTACCGTTGGTCTGAAGCAGATTGACGCCGCCATAGCCGGCAAAGGTCAGCAGACGGTGGTCGCCGGAGCGGGCCAGCATGCCTTCGGTGGCGGCGTGGCCGTTGAAAAACAGGGTGTCGGGTCCGTTGGTGGGAATGCTGACCGTGTACGACGGGGCGGGGCTGAAGTCGCCGGCGTCAAACTGGTCGATGAAAACGGGCGCCTGTTTCAGGTGCAGATCCACCGCGCCATCCCCGGCCCGCAGGACGGCGAGGTGGCCGGGCGCAAAGCCGGCGGCCGACGCTGACCCGACCAGGGCGGCAATGGCAAGGACGAGGGTGCTGACACGGGTTGGGCAGATCAGGTGCTTCATGGGTTGCTGTTTCAGTTATAGATTAAAGGCCGCAGTCACGCCTTGGTTTAAAAAACGATCATGGCCGGCAGGGAATTGAGCCTGACTCGGGTTACGGATCGAAGTCGTAACGGTAACGATAAGGTGACGTTTGGCGGGGGCGGAAGGCGTTTGGGAGGCTTTTATCCGGGGCCGGCCAGGCGCCGCCAGCCCGATAATCCCCTTTAAATCCGGGCATTTGGATGGGGGGTGTAATTTATCATCAACAAATTCAAGGTTTTCGCTTGGCGAACGCCACTGATATGCTTTAATAGCAGGGCAAGTACAACCAACATACATATATAAAATTATGGCCAAAGCACTGACCAAATCTCAAATCGCCTCGGAAATCGCCGAAAAGAACGGCATCACCAAGAAGCAAGCCGTTGAAATCCTCGAGTACATCGCGGAACTGGCTTACAAGAATGCCAAGAACAGCTTCACCCTGCCGGGTCTCGGCAAGCTGGTGCTCGTGAACCGCAAGGCGCGTATCGGCCGCAATCCGGCCACCGGCGAAACCATCAAGATCGCCGCGAAGAAAGTCGTGAAATTCCGCGTCGCGAAAGCGGCCAAGGACGCGATCCTCGGCGTGAAGAAGTAATCCACTTTTCCCTTTCAAGGCACCCTGTTGATTCAGGGTGCCTTTTTTGTTGGCCGGGCGGGCTCGCCGCCGCCGCCGGATTATTTTTTCGGTTGAAAGAGCAGGGGCGCAAACGCGGCCAGATTGCGCCGCCAGACGCGAAAGCTGTGGATGCCGTCCGTTTCCACCCAGGTGTGGCGGATGTCCCGGGCGGTGAGCCAGTCGGAGAACTGACGGTTGCTTTCACGAGTTGGTCGTCCCGGCCGCAACTGACCCACAGCAGGCGCAGACGGCCGTTGGCGCTGGCATTGAGTTTCGGAAACTGCGTGACATAATTGGTGTTCAAGCCGCCGGAACTGAAGGCGCCGATCCAGGCGAACTGGTCGGGATGATTCAGACCAACCACCAGCGATTCGGTGCCGCCCATGGAGAGGCCGGCGATGGCCCGCGACTGGCGGTCCCGGGAAACCCGATACTCTTTTTCCACTTGCGGCAACACTTCCCCAAGCAGGGCGGCGCTGAATTTGTCCACGTTGCGCTGCCAGAGGTTGGGATCGCGCACGCGGCCCCAGCCGGCTTTGACAATTTCCATGGTGCCATAGCCGAGCGGCATGACCACGATCATGGGGCGGGCCTGGCCGCGGGCGATGAGATTATCGAGAATCACATTGGCGCGTCCGGCGGTGGCCCAGGCCGAAGTGTCATCGCTGTAGCCATGCAGCAAATACAGCACCGGATACTTTTTCCAGGCGGAAGGCTGGTAACCCGGCGGCGTGTAAACAATATAATCCCGGTCATCGCCAGCGGCGGCCGAATGGTAAAAGTGATGGTGCAGTTCGCCGCGCGGCACGTCGTTGATTTCCCACGGCAATGATTTCGGACCGGGCACTTCCACCAGGCTGTCGCAGTTCAGCAGATTGTATTTCTGACAGGAATTATTGGGATCCAACAGGCGCAGGCCATCCACGCTGAAGGAATAGGAATAGATGTCCGGCTCCAACGAATCGGTGGTGAAGGTCCAGACGCCGTTGGTCTCCCGCTGCATGGCGGAACTTTTTACGCCTTCGCAATACACCCGCACTTCCCGGGCCTTGGGCGCCGGCAGTCGGAACGTGACGCGGCCATCCGGATGCACCTCCGGCGAGACGGCGGGTTGGGCGAAAGCCGACACGGCAAAGAGCAAGGCGGCGATGACAATGAACTTCATGTGTGAACCTAAAATGACAGTTGCGGAAGGAAGTTGAAAACGAAAAATATCGTGTGGCGGCAGCTTGCCTGCCGAGCAGGCTGGCATTTTGCCGTCCGGAACCACTGCCCGCGCTCGCGGTTGTGCGCATATCACGAGGACATCAGGTTGTTTGGTGGTTTTTCCCGCCGGGCTGGAAGCGCCGGCTCCACGGTAGGCAGGATGCCCGCCGCTACTTGGAGTCCGCAAAAGCGGGTGAACAATTGTCAAAGGGCGGTTGGTTGGCGCGCCCCGGCCGTTCATGTTATAGGTACGTGTGAATGAAAATCTGGTGGAGCGGGCGCTGGGTCCGGATGAGCCGCCATTGCCGGCCACGGAAAACCGTGATCTGCTGGCGCGGTTGTTGAAGCGGCTGGCGCATGAGGTGCGCAATCCGCTCAGCTCGCTGGGGGTGCATTTTCAATTGCTGGAGGAGGATCTCAGCGGGCTGCCGCCGGAATTGCGCGCCCGGATCGCCTCGCGCATCGGCATCATTGACGGGGAACTGCACCGGCTGGACAGCATCGTGGAACGGTTTCTCAAACTGGCGGGACCGTCGGCGCTGGAACTGGCCCCGGTGGAGATCGGCCAGATCGTCCGGCACGTCTGCGAATTGCTGCAACCGGAGGCCTCGGCGCGGTCGGTGGAAATCCGGCACGCGGTGGAACCCGGCCTGCCGCCGGTGACCCTGGATTCGGTACGGCTTACGCAGGCGCTGCTGAACATCATCATTAATGGCGTCCAGGCCATCAGCGGGCCCGGGGTGGTGACCGTGAGCGCGGGCCGGGCCGGCGAAAAACTGTGGCTGCGCGTGCAGGACACCGGGCCGGGCATTCCGGCGCACGAGTTGGGCGAAATCTTTGATCCTTATTTTACCACCAAGGCCGAGGGCAACGGTCTCGGGTTGTGGATTGCCCAGCAGATTGCGGTGGCGCACGGCGGCGATTTGTCGGCGGAAAACGCCCCCGACGGCGGGGCGATTTTGACGCTCACCCTGCCGCTGTCCCGAAAGGAATGACCATGGACAATTCAAAAATCAAAATCCTGGTGGTGGATGACGAGTCCGGCCTGTGTGCGGGGTTGCAGGAAGGTTTGCGCCGCGAAGGGTATCACGTGGATGCCGCCAATGATGTTCCCGCCGCGCTGGAGTTCGCGCGGCGCAACCTCTACAACTTGGTGATTTCCGATGTGAAAATGCCGGGCGCCGACGGTCTGGAATTGCTCGCGCAAATCCGCGCGCACAGCCGCGACACGCTGTTCATTCTCATGACCGCATACAGCACCGTGACCAACGCGGTGGAGGCGATGCGCCTGGGGGCTTACGATTATCTGCCGAAACCGATTGACCTGAAACGCCTGCGGTTGCAGGTGCAAAAGGCGCTGGAATATCAGGCGGTGGTGGTGGAGAACCACGAGCTGCGGTCGCGATTGCAACAGCGCGAAGAACCGAATCCGCTCATCGGTGAAAGCGAGAGCATGCAGGCCGTGTCCCGCCTGATCGGCGAAGTGGCACAGAGCGATGTGACGGTGCTGATCGAAGGCGAGAGCGGCACGGGCAAGGAGATTGCCGCGCGGCTGATTCACACGCAGAGTCCGCGCAAGGATAAGCCATTTATTTCCGTCAATTGCGCCGCGTTTGCCGAGCAGTTGCTGGAGGCGGAACTTTTTGGGCACATGAAGGGCGCTTTCACCGGGGCCACCGCGCAGAAGCCGGGCCGGTTTCAACTGGCGGATGGCGGCACGCTGTTTCTGGATGAGATTGGCGACCTCTCGCCGAAAGGGCAGGGCGACCTGCTGCGCGTGCTGGAGGATGGCGCGTTCCGCATGGTGGGCGGTTCGGAACTGATCCGCGTGAATGTGCGCATCATTGCGGCGACCAATAAAAAACTGCCCGAAGCGGTGGCGGAGGGCAGGTTTCGCGAGGATTTATTTTACCGGTTGAACGTGGTGCCGGTGGTGATGCCGCCGTTGCGCGAGCGGGCGGATGACATTCCGCTGCTGATCGAGCGTTTCTTCGAGCGCTTTGCCGCACGGCACAAGCGCGGCCGCAAACGGATGTCGCCGGAGGCTTTGCAACTGTGCCAGCGGTTTCCCTGGCCGGGCAACGTGCGCCAGTTGCGCAACGCGGTGGAGCGGATGGTCATCACTTCGCGCGCCGCCGTGGTGGACGTGGCGGCCCTGCCGGATTACTTGCGTGAATTCGACGCCGATCTGGTAACCTTTACGGTGCGACCCGGCACGCCGCTGGCGGAAGTGGAAAAATTGCTGATCCGTCAGACGCTCCTGCACGTTACGAGCAATCGTGCGGCGGCGGCGGCGGCGCTGGGCATCAGCCGGCGGGCGCTGCAATACAAGCTCAAGCAATATGGGCTGCTGGACATGCCCGGCCCGGCGGAAGAAAAGTAAGGCGGGGCTTCAGGTGGCGGAGCGCGCCCGTCCTCGGGCGCAGCCGCATGGTGCGGCCGTCGGCGCTTGAAGGCGTCACGCGGATTGAACGGTTGGTCATTGCTGCGCCCGGGGACGGGCGCGCTCCGTCTGGCACCTTGCACGCAGGCGGGGCAGATGGTGCAAGAATTGCACCAAAGCGCGTTGGGACGGTTTAACCGGTATTTTGATGGTTTGGCTGTGCGTTGGCGGACAGGTGTTTGCGTTTGTTTTGGCGGGGCGGTTGGGTTGGCATGTCGCTTGCATTCATAGTAGGCGGTTGCAAAGAAACAACCTTTTAACTGGAAACCAAAATTATGAGCGAAACAACGATTCCCACAACGACGACCGCCAATGCCGCGACCGCCCCGGCCTGCGCGCAGAAATGTGCCACGACCGCGCCGGCCACGGCCACGGCCACGACCGCCACCCAGACGACCACGGCGAACACGCCGAAGATGCAGCGCCGTCAGGGCCGCAAGCAACATTGATTGCCAACCCGACCGCCGCAAGGCGGCCAACCACTACAGGGACCGGCGCATGGGAGGAACCGGCGCCGGTCTGCTGTGGGGTTGATTTCGGCGGAGGCATGAGCGCCAGTGGCTGATAGCCCACCAGGAGTTCGAGTCTCTTGTCCGCCGAAATCAGCCTCACGGGGCGAGCTGAGTGGCCCGTATTGATACGAAAAATTTTATGCAACAAATCATGCAACAGTTGTTCGAGCTGCAAGCGCTCGAATTTGAAAAAACCATCCAGCCGGATCAGGCGGCGCACGTGGCGGAACTGCGCGCGGCCATCCCCCAGCCCATTCTCGCCCACTATGACCGGATGATGGTCCGGGGCAAAAAGGGCGTGGCCTTGCTGCACCATCAGACTTGCTCCGGCTGCCACATGCAGGTCCCGCTCGGCGTGGTGCTGAACCTCAAACGCGGGGAGGATGTCCGCCTGTGCGAAACCTGCCAGCGTTATCTTTACCTGCCCGCCGACCCGCTGGAATTCAGCGCGCCAGCGGCGGTGGCGCCGGCGGCACCCGTAAAGGCGGTCAAAAAAGCCAGCCGTCGGCAACTCGCCAAAGTTTAAAATTTTTGTCTCGCAGCGGCAACGGTGGATCGGCGACACGCGATCCGCTGTTGCCGTTTTTTTCGTGCCTCACGGTGACACGATGCGGTAAAACCCGGTCTGGTTTGTGGCGGTGCTCACATTGTAATTCGCCGGCACGGCGCCAAAGGTGCCGCTGGTGAGCACGGTCCAGTTGGTCAAGGGCAGCGCCAGATTGGTGGTGGTCAGCACCCGGTAAGTCTGACCGCTGTTGCCGCCGAGCGTCAGCGAGAAACTGGTGCCGCCGGTGACGGTGGCAGTCAGTGACGGCGGTGCGAGGGCGATCACCGCGAGCGTGCCGTTGGCCGTGAGCTGGCTGGTGTTCCATTGCAGATTGGCGCCGAGCGGCGGCAGATTGAAATTCGTGAAAACCCCATTGTAAGCCAGCGCGCCAAACAGTTTGAAGCTGTCGCCGGCGGCCAGCGTATCCGTACCGGTGTTGGTCACCACCAGCGTGCCGCCGTAAGTCACGGACGTAATGCCGGTCACGGCATCATTCGCGATGGTGCCGCCCGTTTTGCCGATGGCCAGCCACGCCTGGCCGCCGGTGAGATTTAGCAGGCTGTTCAAAGTCAGGGTGCCAATGGCCGTGCCGCCGGGTGCGATGATCGCACCATTAATCACGGCCACTTTGCCGAGCACGGTGCCGAAGCCGGTCAGCGTTTGTCCCGCCACCAGCCGCAACGTGCCATCCGTGCGCGTGGAAGCATCCAGTGTCGCCCCGCCGGCCACCACCAGATTGGAGCTGCCCGCCAGCGAGCCCACGCCGCTCAAGGCCAGCGTGCCGGAGGAAATCCAGGTGTCACCCGCATACGCCTGCACATTCGTCAGGGTCAGTTTGCCGGTGCCGGCCATGGCAATGCCGCCGGGCGGCGCGGTCTGGTAATCGGTTGCGATCGCACCGTTCGGCGCGCCGGTGAAGATCCCGCCGAAGACATTCGTGGCCGCGTCCATATCCGTGAAGGAACCGTTCCCCAGATTGACGTTGCCGCCGCCGCTGAGCCGGGCCACGGTCTGGTTGATGCCGTTCAGATTCAGGACGGTGTTGGTGGCCAGATACAGGCCGGTGGACACCGGCAGGATGTTATCCGGTCCGCTCAGGTTGAGCGTGCCCTGGCTGTTGGTGGTGTTGCCGCTGTACAGATTGGGCTGGGTCAGAGTCAGCGAACCCAGGCCGGTCTTGGTGAAGCTGGCGGCGCCATTGGCGCCATCCTTCATGGGCGCGGAGATGAGCAGGTCCGGATCCGCCGCGCCGTTTTCAACGGTCAAGGTCACGCTGGTGTTGTAGAGGGTCAGATAACCGACATTGATCGTGGCGGTGACGCTGTTGGAGCGCGAGGCCCAGTGGCCGCCGGTGCTGTAACCCCAAATATCGCCCACGCGCAAACCGCCGGTGCCGATGATCTGGCCGCCGTGCAGTTCCAGGTTCGACAGATGATTGTCGCCATTCACGGTGATGGTGCCGGCGTTGGTGGTGTAATTATCCGTGCCGTAGGAATACGGATGGGTATTGAAGATGAGC
This sequence comes from uncultured Verrucomicrobia subdivision 3 bacterium, assembly GCA_903872345.1. GTDB lineage: Bacteria > Verrucomicrobiota > Verrucomicrobiia > Limisphaerales > UBA11358 > UBA11358. The sequence goes on from CAIQKM010000073.1 coordinate 52,892, forward strand.
GTGCCGTTGGTGCCCACGCTGACATTGCCGGTGATCGACGGCGTGTTCCAACCATAGGGTAGACTGAGCGTGCCGGAATTGACCATCACCGCGCCGCCGTAACTGGCCGCCGCCACGTTGTTGTTCAAATAGAAATTGCCGCCGCCGCTCAGGGTCAGCACCGGGTTGCCCGTGCCGGAGAGTTTGTTCGTGAGCGTGAGCGAAGTGCCGGGAGCGGCCGACCAGGTTTGCGCCGTGCCGAGCGCCACCGGCACGCCGAGCGACAGGTTGGCGGCGGTGTTGGTGAGCTGAATGCCGCCGCTGCCGAGCGTGAGGGCGTTGGTGCCAAAGATGCCGACCGCGCGCAGCCCGCCGGTGATGTTGATGCCGGCCACGGACAGGTTGGTGCCAATCTGCGTGGTGGTGGTGTTGGCGCTGTCGTTGAAATAAACCGTATTCGCCGCGCCGGGCGTGGCGTTGGTGGCCCAGTTGAGCGAGTTCGTCCAAAACGCATCCGCGTTGCCGGTCCAGGTGAAGGTATTGGTATTCGGCGCGAGGCGGGCGCCGGCAAAGCTCAGACCGTTGATGCCGTTGGTGAGAATCTGGCCGACTTCCGCCGCGCTCAGGGCGCGGTTCCACACGCACACTTCATCGATCAGGCCCCGGAACCAGCGGCCGCCAAACGGATCCTGCCCCACATCCAGCGGCGCGTCGAACGCCTGGAAGATGTGCGTGTAATTGTTCGTGGAGGTGGTGATGACACCGTTGGTCAGGCCCACGTAGAAGATCGCGCGGTTGTTGGTGATCGAAACGGCGGCGAGCACCCACTGGTTCGTGGGCACCTGCGGACCGGAGTTATACGTCCACGTCGCCGTGTCATCGTTCCATTGATAGCCCAGCCGGTTGGCCGAGGGGAACATCATGCCGGAATAGGTGGTGCCGCCTTTGCACATGATGATGCCGGTGTAGGAGGACTGGTTGCCGGTCAGATTCACCCACGCCAGAAACGTGGCGTTGCTGGTGTTCATGGAGAGGGCCGGGGTTTGCACATAGGTGCTGGCACCGTTGAAGCCCAGACATTCATAAACCTGCCCGACCGCCTGCGTGGGTGAACTGTAGAGTGTGCCGTCGTGATACGGTGCGCCGGCGCGGTCGTAAGTGTTCGTCCCTGCGGTGTCGCGTGCGTCCAAAGAGAGATACAGTTTCAGGCCGCCGTGGATTGAGTCCGGCGCGGTGGTGAAATTCCAGACCGGCCCGGCCACAATGTTCGTGCCATACACTTCATCCACGCGCCAGTAATAGGTGGTGTTCGTGGCGAGCGCGGCGGCCGGGGTGAAGGTGGTGCTGCTCACCTGTCCCTGATACTCGTTGGAGCCGGTGGTGGCGATGGCGACATTCGCGGCGTTGGTGCCCAGGTAAACTTTGTACTGAAAGTTATTGGTCGTGCCCGGCTGCCAGGTGAAGAGCGGCTGAAAGACCACGTTGATCGTGCCCACGGCCGGATTCGGTCCGCCCGCCGGCAGGAGGCCTGCGCCGGAATAGATGGATTGCACTTCGGCGGCGGAGAGCACCTTGGTGTAGAGGCGTAAATCGTCAATCGAAGCGGTCAGCCAGGATACGTTGCCGTTGCCATCGTTGGCCATGCCCATCACCGGCCAGTTGTCGCCGGCAATGTATTCGCCGGCCGGAATGGTGCGCGTGCCGGTGGTGCCGGTGTATTCCACGCCGTTGACGTAGAGACGGATCAGGCCGCTCGTGCGGTCAAGTTCGCCGACGAGGTGATACCAGACGCCGGCCTGCGGCACGATGGCGGCCTTCACGTTGAAAGTGCTCTGTCCGCCCACCGTGCAGCCATAAAAGAAAAAGGACGTGCCGTTCATGCCCAGCCGGATGCCGGGCGAATTGCCGCCGCCGCCGGAACCGCCATCCAGCGGACACTTCATGAACAGCATCTGTTCGCCGCCCGGCGTGGCATCCGGTTTGCACCAGAGGCTGATGCTCAGGTTGGTGTTATAGGCATCGAACCAGGTGCCCTTGAAGCGCGCATAGCCCGCGCCGTCAAAATGCAGGGCGGTGCCGCCGCCCACGCCCGGCACGGAGCCGGTGCCGAAATTGGCGGAACCAAACAGCGTGGCGGCCGTGCCATTGCCGGTGGTTTCGCTGACACTCGTACCGGAGGCATCGTTGAATGACCATTCGCCCAGCAGCGGACTGCCATCGCTGCTCACCAGCACCTTCGCCGCCGTCAAACTTTTGAGGCCGGACGGTTCGCCCACATAATAATGAAACAGATCGTAGCCCGCAAAATTGGTGGCCGGCGTGTATTTCAAAATGCCGCCGCCGAGATTGGTTATGGTGCCGCCATTGACGGTGTTGGTCTCATAGGAAACGATGGTCAGCGTGTTGCTGTTGGCAATGTAGTCATTCAGCAGCACGTTGATGCTGACGGCCTGGTTCGTCTTGGTCGTGGCCAGGTCCGGCGTGGCGCGCGGGGCGAGCTGATAATTGTATTGCACCCACTCGATGCCGCCCTTGGCGTTGTTACGGCGCAGGCTTTGCGCGGTGTTGGCATCCACGGTCGAATAGCCGAGGCCGGAGCCGTCCATCGCCACGTGCCAGAAATTGTCGCCGGTGTAATCGCGCGTGGTGGTATAATGGCTCTGGCCCCAGTTGTGGCCCATCTCATGGCCCGAGGCGTAACCGGACCAGCTCGGGTCCATCACGCTGAAATCACCGGGCTCGTACGCCAGGCCGGCGTCGCCGTTATAAAGCTGCACCGACCCGTGCACCATGTCGAACCAGCCATTCGTGGCCACCCCGTGGCTGTAGCCCGGATCCGGATTCCAAAACGAATTTTCCTCCGAGAGATTCCCGTCCGTGGTCGTATAGGGCAGTTGCGTGTTGGTGCGCACGCATACGCAGACGATTTGATAGCACACGCCCAGGTCCCGCGCCTGTTCGTAATCCACGTCATTGATCCGCGCCTCCTGTATCAGCACCGCCGAGGTGATGTTGCTCGCGGACAGATTGCAAAACACATTCACGTAATCGGAATCCAGCACCAGCCGCGCCCGTTGCAGCGGCACCTGTTTCAAATTGTTCAAATACGGCGGCCCGCCAAAGCTCGTGACGAGGTTGGTGGGATAATAGTTCGTCGTCCAGGCGAGGTGCTGCGGCAGGTTGGTGGGGGCGACCGCGTAGTTGGTCACATAGCCCAGGCTCGGCAGGTTGGTTGTCGGGAAATACGCGCCCATGCCGCCCCAGGACAGGCGGTTCGTGGTGTCGTAAGGATCATACTCCGAAGTGCTGCCCTGCCAGCGGCAGCCGTAGGTGACCTGGTAATAGAATTTGCCGTCCACGCCAAACGTGCCGACCACCATGGCCCCCGGGTCGCTGGCAATGCGGCCGCGATAGGTCGTCACCTCGGGAATCTGATTCGTGGGCAGCAGGGTGTAATTCGAGGCATCCGAATAGATGCGCACCGAGTAGTTGGTGGCGCGCAGGTTGTAGCGTTGCAGATTGACGACCACCGGCTGCTTGGTCCAGGTGTTGGTGATGGTGATGGATAGCGAATCCGTCAAGGCCAGCGCGCGGGCGCCAGCCAACAGGATGAGTGCAATGAGACCGGCCGGAATACATTTGGCGAGGAACTTGATCATATGAATATGGCGGTGGCCGGGTTCGGATAAAGGCACACCCGGCGGGACGATATTAAGATAACCCGGCGGGAAATATCTGCCATCCCCTATATGTGGTAGGTCGGGAGCTGGGCTGAACCGGGGGATTAATCCGGCTCATGTCTGGCGGGAGGACGGGAACGGGTTTCGGGTCTCGGATTTCGGGGGAAGACCGGGGGGGGTAACCGCGAAAAACGCGAACGGGGAAAGGGCAGGGGCGGGGCGGGACACCAATTTCACGAATGGACACGGATGGGAAGGCGTTTTCGGACTGAAAAATCAGGGGCAGGAAATAAACGCAGAGCCGCAAAGCCCGCAGAGCCGCGCGGAGAAAACCATTACCCAACCGATGGCGTGGTGCCAAACTGGTTGAGACGCATCGGTCTAGCTCAGCGTTCCTCTGCGCTCTCCGGGTCTCTGCGTTTGGTTCCCGCTTGGCAAACAACCGGATAAGCAGTGAGTAAAAAATACCTATCGGTCAAAACCGGTTTGTTCCCGCCTTTATCCGTGTTCATCCTGTTCATCCGTGGTTGAACGGCATGGCGAGTCACGAACAATTGTCCGGCCGGTTATGGGGTGAACACCCGATAGCAATCCGGCGGGAAAACGGGGTAGTGTATGGGTATGAACCTATTATTACTGCTGGTGGTGTTGATGCTGTTGTTCGGTGGCGGTGGATTCTATTATGGCGGGCCGGTTTACGGCGGCAGCGGATTGGGAATGATCCTGTTGATCTGTGTGATCGTCTATCTGGCGGGCGGATTTCGCACCAAGAAAGGCTGACGGGGTGGCGACGGCTCGTCGCCATAGGATGTTGTCCCAATTTCTGGTTTGCAATAAGCAGTGGCGACGAGCCGTCGCCACCCCCGCCTTATTATGATGGCGGTGGAGCGATGAGTTAATTATTCGTAAAATTTTCCGGAGTGCAAAATCCGTGCAAAATCTCGCCATGCTGCTTGTTCTGCGACCATCGGCTGGCCTGTTATCCCGGAATTGGATGACGCCCATGCTGACATTGCGTCGAGGTAGCCGGCTATACTACCATTTTCCCAGCCATTGGGACTCAGGTTAAGCTTTCTATCATCGGTGTGATCTGACTCTTCTTTCGCGATAATTGCATCCTCAGCCAACGCTTGCAGGAATAGCAAGAATGACTCCTTGGAGTCAACTTTCTCGGCCATTTCATACAAGTCCATGTTTGAATTATGGTGGCATGGCTTGTCCGGTTGCCGCCTACTTCTTTTCAATATGGTTCGCGGCATCCGCAAATCCGGCGACAATTTCATCGCGGGTATGCAGATGGCGGATGCGGACGTAGGCGTCGTTGTCGAGGCGCGCGGTGTAGGTCACTTTCAGTTCCTGGGCGCGCTTGAATTGTTTGTCGGCCTTGGCCGGGGTGAGCGGATATTCCACGGCATAGCCGGCGGCGCGGAGGTCGGCCACGAGCTTGAGCGAGAGCGGGCGCAGCGTTTCATCTTCGATGAGCACAAAGACGTCCATGTGCGAATCAAACTTGGGCAGACGGCCGCGTTCCTTCAGCAGTTCCACGAGCACGACATCGCCCATGCCGAAGCCGAGCGCGGCGAGGTCCACCTTGCCGCCGCTGATGAGCTTGATGAGATTGTTGTAACGGCCGCCGCCGGCGATGGCGCGGAATTCGCCCTTGCGGTCGAAGGCTTCAAACACCACGCCGGTGTAGTATGCGAGGCCGCGGATCACGCGGTAGTCCACCTTCACAAAATCGCGCAGCCCGCGGGCGGCGAGGTTTTGGAGGATGCTGTCCAGTTCCACGGTGGGTTTGCCGGATTCAATGAAAGCGGTGACGGCGGCCAGGGAGAAGCCGAGGGCGGTGAGCTTTTTCTCGGATTCCTCGGGCGTGGCGCGTTCGATTTTATCAATGATCTGGAAGAATTCGTATTCGTGGGCGGTGTCGCCGCCGCCCTGCTTGTAAAAGTCCTGCCAGGCGTTGCGGCTGCTCAGGCGGATGACGAAGTCTTCGGCGGTGAGGCCGAAGGCGCGCAGGGTGTCGATGAGCAGGGCAATCAGCTCGGCATCGGCGGCGGGATCGGTCTCGCCGATGAGGTCGGCATTAAACTGAAAGTGTTCGCGCAGCCGGCCTTTCTGCTGGCGTTCGTAGCGGAAGAGCTGGGGGATGGCGAACCATTTGACGGGCTTCTTGTAGTTGCGCTCGTGGGCGGCCACCATGCGGGCGAGCGTGGGGGTCATCTCGGGGCGCAGGGAAACTTCGCGTTCGCCTTTGTCGGTAAAATTATAGAGTTGCCCGACGATTTCTTCGCCGCTCTTGGTGGTGAAGAGTTCGAGCGGTTCAAGCGGCGGGCCGTCGTATTCGCGGAAGCCATAGCGCTTGGCGACCTTGCGCCAGGTGTCAAAGACGTACTGGCGGGCATCGCAGCTCCACACATCGTTATGCGGGAGCGGTTCAGGATAAAAATCACGGAATCCGGGCAATCTTTCCATCGGCAGAGGATAGCAGGCGGGACGGATTAGGAAAGCAGGAACACGGGGGCAGGAACACGGGGGCAAGGCTGAAGGCTGAAGGCTAAACGCTAAAATTAGAAAACAGCGAACGTCCAACAGCCAAGTCCGGCATATTTCAGACGGGAGCGACTGGTCCGGAGCGACGCTGGAACCGGGCCCGGATTTGCGGCCAGCGTAACACGATCTGGCCGATCACCACACTGACGCCGCCAAGAATCCCGAAGAGCAAAGGCAAAAGCCACATCTGGCTGAAGGTGTTGATGCGCGCAGATTGGGCATCGGCTGGCAAATAGAGCACCGGCACGCGGTCGCCCACCTGAAAAGCCGGCGGCGATTGATAGAGCGATGACGCGACCGTGTGCGCTTGTCCGGTTTCGTCCGCAAAACGAAAGGTAGGGGCGTAGGTGGTTTCCCGGTTTTGGGGATTTGGCAGGGACCGTATTTCCGTAACGGTGCCGGTGGCGGGGCGGGCCTCCTGCGCGAAATGCAGGTCGGACAGGAAGGTTCCCGCGCTTACCAGCAGCCCCAAGCCGCCACCCGCCGTCAAACACCAGCCCGCCAGGCGGGGGCGGGGATTGGTTTGCAATTTCACGGCCGCTTCGCGCGCGGCCCGGGAAAAGCCCAGCAACATGCCGAACCAAATGCCCGCCCCAAAACCGGCGCAAAACACGATCGGGATGATGATGAAAAGGTGGTGGTCGTTCATGGTTGCCGCCGGCCAACTCAGTTGTCAGTTTGCCGGGAGGGCAAGCAGTGCGATGGCGCAGCCAGCCTCGTCGTCCGCCGCGTCAGGGCACCGTTACCGCTTTTTTGGCGGTTCCCTTATTTTTACCCCCTTTGGTGTTGGCGGGGCTGCCGTAATAGCGGACGCCCCGTTCGCGGGGGCGGGCGTGTTTTTTGGCCGTGTTATTGGTTGGGGTGTTGCCATTGTCGATGGCTTCATTGGCCGCCGGAACCACGGCGTTCTCCGCCGTCGGACGGGGCAGGGAGGCCGGCACCGGCGCGGGGTCCAGGATGGGCAGCAGGGGCGGCAGCGGCGCCGGTTGTGCGACCGGTGCCGGGGCGGCCACGGGTACGGGGGCGGCGTGGGTGGGGCCAAGATCGGGCAGCGGATCGGGAGTGTGAATCACGCCGGTCTGATAGGCGTTTTGCCAGGAGACATCGTAGTAGGGCGGGGCGGTATAGCAGCCGGCCAGGGTGAGGGGGACAATCAGGAGCAAAGCCCGTTTGATCATATGCGTCATATCGGTCAGTGGTGTGGAACGAATTTACGTCGGCGGGCGGGCGGTGTCAACCGGGCCAATCGGGGAATCATCCCACACCCTATTCGCGGTTAACCGCCGCGATGTTTACCGGGGCCGGGCCGCAAAACTTATTCACATTGTTCACATGGACAGCCCATGTCCAACCAGGGTTGAAATCCTATCTCCATGAAGAACAACAAGTACTGTCCGGTCACGTTGGAGCCGGAACTGGAGGAGGAGGCGAGTTTGTGGACGCCCGGCCAGCGCCGGGCGTTTGCCAGCAAACTCGAACGGTGGGCGCGCCAGTTGCGCGTGAGCGCGTTTATTTTGGAGCGCCGGGCCGGGCGGCGAACGCCTTCTTTAAAAGGCGTTTCTGCCCGGCAGCAACGGTTGAATTAGTGGGCGGCGCGAGGGATTCGATGACGCGCTGCGCCACTTCAAAGTTCGCCCGGTCGTTCTTTTCCAGATACGCCAGCCGGTTCACCAGCTTTTGCAGCGGCGTGGCCTTGCCCTTGGAGGTGCCCGTGGCCTTCAGCCGGTTCTCGAGGTCCTGCAGCATGACCAGCGTGGCAGGCCGGGGATTGCGGTCGCCCATCAGGATCATGGCCACGGCGGCCCGGGTGACGTGCAGTTCGCGCGCCATGTCGGACTGGTTCAGCCCGCGCTTTTTGAGGCGCATGGCGATGTCATAAAACTCAACCTGTTCGGGTGTCTTGGTGGTGCTCACAATGTTATCAATATTTAGTTGACAGAGTAATCATTTTGGGCTAACGTTCTGTCAACAAAGTGAGCCTTGCATGGGTTCGCGGAAAATTCAATCAAAAAATGGCGCCGCCCGGGCGTTCCGGACGGCCGTGGCGCCGGCCTCAATCGGCCGGTGACCGGTAAACACATCCGACTTTACAGCAATTATGCGTCTCACCTCACCGCTGCCGCCGGCCTGGGAAAAGGGTCCGGGCCAACGCGCCTCCGCCACACTGCCGCTGGTCCGGCGCAAATTGAAACTGGGCTGCGCCCAATATTTTCCACTGGTGCCCGCGGCCACCGCCGCGCGGGATCTCGGCCTGGACGCGCGGGAAATCCGCGCGCTGGTGGATCTGGGCTATCTGGTGGCCTTCAACATTGCGGTGGGCGACGTCACCCCGGAACTGCGGTTTCTGGATTGCAGCCTGCGGCAGTTCAAAGCCTGCCATGGCCGGGAGACTTTTGCCGAACATTGGCCGGGAGTTTTCCGGCACATCATCCCCTTCCAGTGCCCCTGTCTGACCGGCCTGGAAATCCAGCAGGCGCTCAACTGTCATCGCAGCGTGGTTTCCGGCCTGATCCGCGCCGGTCATCTGCGCCAGTTGCGCCAAGCCACCCCCGGCCCCGGCGGCTCCTGCGTGGTCACCCGCCCCAGCTTTGAAACCTTTCTGCAAAGCCGCCAGTTGTGAACCCCGTTTTCCCCGCAATCAAGCCTCATCAAGGTTCATCAAGGTTCATCAAGGTTCATCAAGGTTCATCAAGGTTCATCAAGGTTCATCAAGGTTCATCAAGGTTCATCAAGGTTCATCAAGGTTCATCAAGGCTCAATCAAGCCTAAATCAAGGCAAAAACCCCAGCAATCAAGGCAAATCAAGGCAAATCAAGGCATCCGATGAAAATACATAAAGTGGTCATGAACCATCAGCCAGTGTGGAACCGGAGAAACGCTGGAACCGTTTCCCCCTCTCCTGGGGGGAGAGGGGTGAGGGCGGGCAACAAAACAAACTTGCCCCCGTCCGCCGCTGCATGGATGTACCACCCGAAATCCGGGAACCGAGACCCGTTTTTCCCTCGCCATCAAGGCAAATCAAGGCAAATCAAGGCAAACGATGAAATATTCAAACGGCGAGGTAGGGCGCGTCACTCTGTGCGCGCCGTCATGGCGAACCCAAACGTTTGCGTTAGCAGGCGGCACCATGGTCAATCCGGAAGTTCCGGTTGGCCGGCGGCGGCGGGTAGAGGACTGCCCGCCCCATCTTGGTGGCTACGACGCCTCCGTCACCGCCCCCCACGCCCCCCCGCGCGCCTCATCTCCGTCATTGGATGTTGGGGGTTCGATGTTGTTAAATTTAAAATCCCCCCTCCCTCTTTGCGCCTCGGCGTCTTTGCGCCTTTGCGTTGCCCCCCCTGCAATCAAGGCTCATCAAGGCAGCCGCTCATTTTTTCAAAAAACATAACATATAAACCAACACCTATGATCCGACTCAATGAAAACCTCGGCGGCCGCACCGCCACCACCCTGGGCGACCTCGAAAAATTCGCCGGCATTTACGCCCGCGACCATCAGACCCTGTGCGAGCTGGTGGCGGAGTTGAATGCGGAAGTGGACCAGGTGAAAGCCCGTCACCTCGCCCGTTTGCGCACGGCCGTGCTGTTTGCCCAGACCAGCAAAGCCGTTTTGCATACGGCGGTCGCGGAATCCGCCGCGCTCTTTCACCGGCCGCGCACCCAGATTTTTCACGGCATTAAAATCGGCTTTGCCAAGGGCAAGGGCCGGCTGGAAATTCCCGATGAGGAAACCACCCTCGCCAAAATCCGCCAGCATTACGGTTCGGCGGCGGACACCTATCTGCGCATCAGCATCACCCCCAACAAGGAGTCGCTTGCCCAACTGACGGCGGCCGAATTGAAAAAACTGGGCGTGACGCTGACCGACACCGGCGACACGGTCGTCATCAAGCCCGTGAACAGCGACGTGGACAAGGCCGTTGCCAGCCTGCTGAAAGAGACGGAACCGGAACCGGTTGGCGGTAAGCGGTAGTATTCGGAACCTCCGCCCGCCCGCCCGCGCGCGTGCCTGGCGATACCGCCAGGCAAACCGGCGTCACGCCATGCTTGGCGCCTGCGCATATTCGTCAACTCATCCCGGCAATTTTTCGTCAAGCCCAACGGGGCGCATCTTGCGGCTGCCCCGGAGCGCGGGTCTGTGACCCGCAGCAACTTGCGAATTACCAGCGTTACCATTGGCTTAACGCGCGTTTGACCGGCCAAGCGCGCGGGGCACACAGCCCCGCGACCTGATGGCTGGACGCCTTGCCCCTCCTTCTTTGGGGGCATTGTCGGGATGCGCCCCGCCCAACGGATTGCCGGCCTTTTGACTTGCTACCATCTTATCCTTGCGCTTAGCTTGCTCCATTCCCTTAAGGGCAGCTTTGCCCGCCAAATCAGACGGCACCATTATACTCATGAAGACACCGACAATCCATTGCGCCCCGTCCCGCCGGGCGTTTACCCTCATTGAACTCTTGGTGGTTATCGCCATCATCGCCATTCTGGCGGCCATGTTGCTGCCTGCCCTCAACCGGGCCAAGATTCGCGCGGTCGCCGCCCAATGCATGGGCAACAGCAAACAACTCGGCCTGGCCTGGGTAATGTATTCCGGCGACAACCGGGACAGCCTGCCCATCAACTCCGACCAATCCGGGTCTTATAGTGGATCGCCCTCGTGGGTCAGCGGTTGGCTGGACTGGAGCACTTCGACCGTCAATACCAATACCGCGAATCTCGTCAATGATACCTATTCTCTGCTGGGTGCCAATCTGGGCCGCAATTACAAGGTCTTCGCGTGTCCGGCGGCCAATTATGTGAATAGCCAGCAGCGGGCGCTCGGTTGGGATCATCGCGCCCGGAGCGTGACCATGAACGCCAGCGTGGGGGATGGCAACAAAGTCCAGTTTTGGCCCACCACGTATGTCGTGAAGAAATCCACGGGTTTTCACACCCCCGGGCCGAGCGATGTGTGGCTGGTGCTGGACGAGCATCCGGACTCGCTGGATGACGCGATTTTTTACACGCCCAACTATTCCGCCGGCATCAGTACTCTGGTGGAGATTCCCGGCTGCATGCATGCCGGCGCTTGCGGCGTCACCTTTGCCGACGGCCATTCGGAAATTCATAAATGGCGGGGCACCTTTGCGAGCAAGCCGGTCACTTTTGCTTACACCGTAAATGTTTCCATTCCGGCCAACGATGTGGACTTGATCTGGCTGGCGGAACGCACGCCCAAGAACTGATCCGCCCGGACAAGCCAAAACCAAAGGCCAGCAGCCAAAAGGTTGCTTGGTTTTTACTTGCCAGTTCCTTTCGTTTGGGCGTAAGTTGGGATATTCCCTTACGGACAATTGTGCCGCCCAAATCAGTCGCACGTTTATGCTTATGAAGATAACAACTACGCAACGCTTCCCGTCCCGCCGTGCGTTTACCCTCATTGAACTGCTGGTGGTCATTGCCATTATCGCCATATTGGCGGCCATGCTGCTGCCGGCGTTGTCCAGCGCGAAAATGCGCGCGCAGCAGTTGAAATGCACCAGCAATCTCAAACAACTGACCCTGGCCGGCATGATGTATGTCAATGACACCGGCGGGTTTATCGGGTACTCGGATCCGACGCTGCCCGGCTCGCTCTGGATGGGCACGTTGATCAACCAGTATGCGCAGGTGGACGCCGTCCGGCAATGTCCGGTCACCGCGTTGCCCAATGTGACGACCAGCAGCCAGGCTGGCGATTGCGCCACGGCCTGGGCGTGGTATGACGACGGAAGCGGTCCGCCGGCTCACAAAGCGAAACTCTACACCGGCAGCTATGCCATCAATGGCTGGCTGTACAAGGATCCCACCAACTACCGCACCGACGTTCCCAATAATGTGGATTATTATTTTCTAAAGGACTCGGCTGTCCAGAAGCCGTCGGACACGCCGTTGTTTTTGGACAGCGTCTGGGTTGATTTCTGGCCGTGGGAAACGGATGCGCCCAATACGGACCTGTACCACTGCGGGGGGACCAGCAACCCCCCGGGGATGGCCCGCTGCGTCACGCCGCGGCACGGTTCCAAACCCCCCGGTGCCGCCCCCCGGAATTTTGTCACCACACAGGTATTGCCCGGTTCGGTTAATCTGGGCTTCATGGATGGCCATGCCGAAACCGCAAAATTGCAGAACATGTGGCGTTACCAGTGGCACAAGAACTGGAACCTCTCGATTGTGAACCGTTAAAGGCGTCCGGTCGCCCCTTGGAGCGCGGCTCTTTGAGCCGCAGCAGCTTGCGAATTTCCAACGCTTCCATTGAATTGACCCGCGTTTCGACCAGCCAAATTGCCGGGTCCTAGACCCGCGCTTCGCTGTCTTGCGCATGGTGCCGCCTTTGTCGGGGCAAAGTCGTGGATATACCGACAGTCCTCCAGCCCGCCACATCTGATTTACTTTCGGCCCGGACGCTGCTAAACATGCGGCGTGCTCAATTCCGCCGCCATTTGGAAAAAACTCAATTCGCCGCGCCGGCTCTTTTTGATCGCCGGGCCGTGCGTGATTGAAAACGAAAAACTCTGCCGGCAGGTAGCCGCGTCGCTGGTGAAAACCTGCGCCCAGCTCGGCATTTTTTATGTCTTCAAGGCCAGCTTCGACAAGGCCAACCGCACCTCCGGCAAGGCCTTTCGCGGACCCGGCATCGCCGCCGGCCTGAAAACCCTGGCCGCCATCCGCGAGGAATTCGGCGTGCCGGTGCTCACCGATGTTCATAACGAGGAGCAGGCCGCCGCCGCCGGAGCCGTGGTGGACATTCTCCAGATCCCCGCGTTTCTCTGCCGCCAGACCGATTTGATCGAAGCCGCCGTGGCCACCGGGAAGATCGTGAATTTGAAGAAGGGACAGTTCCTGTCCCCGCCGGAAATGAGCCGTGTGGCCGAAAAAGCCCGGCTGGCCGGGGGTTCCCGCATTATGCTCACCGAGCGCGGCACCACCTTTGGCTACAACAACCTTGTGGTGGACATGCGGTCCATTCCCATCATGAAAACCGCCGGCTTCCCGGTGGTGTTCGACGCCACCCACTCGGTGCAACTGCCCGGCGGCGGCGGTGATAAATCCTCCGGTCAGCGCGAATTCGCGCCCGTGCTCGCCCGCGCCGCGCTCGCCGTGGGCGCGGATGGACTCTTCATCGAAACCCACCCGGAACCGGACCAGGCGTTGAGCGACGGGCCCAACATGATCCCGCTGGCGGAGATGCCGACCGTGTTACGCAGCCTGCTGAAGGTTTACCGCGCCGTGCGGTGACCGGAGGTTGCTGCCGAGAACGGACTTGTATGAAGTATTTAACGCCCGCCCTCGCTCCGGCCAGATGGCCATCGGGGAAGGTGCAAAAATGCGCTCAAAGCTGTCGGGCGCGACGGTCATTTTTTAAAAATTATTACTGAACATATAAAATGCCTAAAATCCCCCGCCAACTGACCGCCCGGCTCAAGCGCATCAACCTCTTTTTGTGCGATGTGGACGGCGTGCTCACCGACGGCTCCGTCTTCATCGGCGGCGACCGCGAATTCAAACGCTTCAACATCCGCGACGGTCTCGGCATCATTGTGGCCCGCCGGGCGGGCTTGCGGGTGGGGTGGGTTTCCGCTCGGCCGTCGCTGGCCACGAAGCTGCGGGCGGACGAGTTGAAGATTGATTTTCTGGTGCAACAGGGCGACCACATCAGCAAAACCGGCGCGATTGAAAACCTGCTGGCCAAAGAAAAATTGAACTGGGACGAGGTTTGCTTTGTCGGAGATGATATCATTGATCTCGGTCCGCTCACCCGGGCCGGGCTTGCCGTGGCCGTGGGCGATGGCGTGGCCGAGGCCAAAGCCGCTGCGCATTACGTCACCTCGGCGGCCGGCGGGCGCGGCGCGGTGCGGGAGACCATCGAACTGATTTTGCAGGCGCAGGGCAAATGGGAACCATTTTTAAAACAATACGCGGCCTAAAACGGAACCATGCAGACGCGAACCACTAATGAACACGAATTCACACGAATAAGGAAACATTCGAGGCGTGGCGGTTTTCATGGTTTAAGCTGCCGTCGGGGCGGTCATACGATCAAAAAATCAATCAAACTCCGCTTAAATTCCGATTCGTGTTTATTCGTGTCCATTCGTGGTCTAACCCGGCGGGTGGCGGTTTGGTTTTGTGCGGTGGCAACCATCGCGATGTCGGTTGCACCGGTGCCCGCCCAGTTTGTCCCCAGCCTCGGACCCTCGCGGAATTTCTCGCTGATCGAATATTTTGACCCGCCGTTTGACGGTCAGATGATGACGCGCATGACCAGCGCCGAATCGCGGCCCGTACCGGGTTCCACCGGGCTGCTGGACGTCCGGCAGTTCAAGCTGGAATCGTTTACGACCAACGGCCGGCCGGAAATGGTCATCACCGCGCCGCAATGTATTTTTTCGACTCTGGACAACACCGCCAATTCCGCCGGCCCGATCCGGGTGGAAAGCGGCGACGGCCAGTTTTCCCTGGCGGGCGTGGGGTTTTTCTGGCGGCAGAACGACCGGATTCTGAGCATTTCCAACCAGGTCGTTACGGTTATCTCCAGCAACGCGCCGGCCGTGCTCAACGCCCAAGCCAAAACCACTGAAAAGAAACCATGAAAAAAACTGTGCTGCTGTTTTTATGCGCGACCGTCGCGAGTCTGACGGTGCCGGCCCAGACCAATGCGCCGGCCAAAAAGCCCGTGGCGCGCGGCGGCAATACCACCATCCTGGCCGACCACGGCGAGTTTGAATTGCTGGGGCGCCGGATGGTCTATACGGGGCATGTGCACATCAACGACCCGGACATGAAGTTGCAATGCGCCAAAATCACCGCCACCATGCCCTCCGGCAGCGGGCATCCCAATCGCATTGTGGCGGAATCAACCGAGGCGGAGCCGATTGTGTACATTGATGTGCTGGATGATCATGGCGAAACCAACCACGTCACCGGGCATCTGGCGGTGTACGAATACACCCTGATCGGCGGCACCACCAATGAAACCGTAACTGTCACCGGCGATCCGCATATCAACACCCCTTCGTTCCAAGGCACGGCGGATGAGCTGAAATGGAACCGCGCCACCGGGCATATGAGCGCATCCAACCCGAATTTCACGGCCACCGGCCAGTTTGACTCGGTTCTTGCGCATACCAACGCTCCCGCGTCAAAATAGGCAGAAATGGAAACCACCGCCACGCCTGCCAACGGTCTGCTGCTCGCCACGGATAAACTGGCGAAGGAATATCGCGGCCGGCGCGTGGTGAACGGCGTATCGGTGGAGGTTGGCGCGGGCGAGATTGTCGGTCTGCTGGGCCCCAACGGTGCCGGCAAGACCACCTCCTTCAACATGATTGTTGGCGTGGTGCGGCCCGATGAGGGGCGCGTCAGCTTTCAAGGCGAGGACATTACGGGGCTGCCGATGCACCTTCGGGCGCGCCGGGGGATTGGCTATCTCACGCAGGAACCCTCCGTCTTCCGCAAGCTCACGGTGGAGCAGAACATCCTGGCCATCCTGGAAACCTGCGATCTCTCGCGGGAGGAACGCAAGGTGCGCTTGAAATACCTGCTGGATGAACTGGATCTCACCCCCATCGCGAAAAGCCAGGGCTACCAGTTGAGCGGCGGCGAAAAGCGCCGGCTGGAAATCACCCGCGCCCTGGTCACCAGCCCCAAGCTGCTGCTGTTGGACGAACCGTTCGCCGGGATTGATCCCATTGCAAAATACGAAGTTGGCAAGATTGTCCGCCGGCTGAAGGAGCGCGGGCTGGGCATTCTGATCACCGATCATGACGTGCGGGAGATGTTGAAAATCATTGACCGCGGCTACATCATTTACAAAGGCCAGGTGCTGGTGGCCGGCAGCGCGGAGTTTCTGGCCAACGACCCCAAGGCGCGGGAAATTTATCTCGGGCCGGAATTCAACCTCTAATCACTATGGAACGTCCCTCGGTAACGGTCGAACAATTCTACCAGCAGCATGCCGAACCGTTGCAGTTGAAACTGCTCGGCGGCGAGGCCGACCTGAAGCGGTTTATTCGCGAACCCACGGTCAACCGGCCCGGCCTGGCGCTGAGCGGTTTCACCCGTTACTTCGCCTACAAGCGGGTGCAGGTGATGGGGCACGCGGAGGTTTATTATTTGCGCGACCTGCGCCAGGAGGAACGGCGGGCCCGCTATGCCTATCTGTTTGCCTTTCGCATTCCCTGCATCGTGTTCAGTCGCGGACTGCGGCCGGACCGCGAATTTGTCGAGGCCGCCGCCCAGGCCCGCGTGCCCACTTTTCAGACGCCGCTGGTGACGATGAAGTTCATCAACCTCGCCACCCTGGCGCTGGAAATGATGTTTGCCCCGCGCGGTTCCGAATTGGGCAGCATGGTGGACATCCTCGGCGTGGGGGCGATCATTCGCGGCGAGAGCGGCATCGGCAAAAGCGAAGCGGTGCTGGCGCTGATCGAGCGCGGCTACAGCCTGGTGGCTGATGACGTTGTAAAGGTCACGCTGGTGGACAATCGCGAGGTGCTCTGCACCAGTTCCGAGCTGACGCGCGACCACATGGAGGTTCGCGGCATCGGCATCATTAACGTGGCCCAGATGTTCGGGGTGAAAGCCATCCGCAAGGAGAAATCCCTGGACCTGATCATCACGCTCAAGCAATGGGATGAGGTCAAGGACGTGGACCGCCTGGGCATGGAGCAGGAATTTGTGAAAGTGCTGGGCGTGGATGTCCCGCACGTGACCATTCCGGTGCGGCCGGGACGCGACATTGCGCGGTTGATCGAAGTGGCCGCCTTCCAGACCAAGCTGCGGAAATCCGGCTACAATGCCGCCGAGGAACTGAACAACCGGCTGCTCGCCCAGATGGCCCCGAAGCCGGCGGCACCTTCAAACCCCGCAGAAATTTAGATTTTCGCTGGCGAAACCAACACTGGCAGTTTACTTTGCCCATGAGTCATAACATGAGCGCCAAAAAAGCAACGGACAACGGGTTCCAAACCAAGGAACTCACCATCCAGAACAAGTCGGGCATCCACGCCCGGCCCGCCGCCATGTTTGTGAAAATCGCCAACCGCTTCGGCAGCGACATCTTCGTGGAAAAGGACGGCGAAAAAATTAACGGCAAGAGCATCATGGGTTTAATGATGCTGGCCGCCGGCCCCGGCAGCAAAGTCACCGTCCTCGCCAAAGGCACCGACGCCGACGCCGCCATTGCCGAGCTGGAAGCTCTGGTCAATCGCAAGTTTGACGAGGATTGAGGCGGTTCGGGCGGTAGCTGGCTGGTTGGATAGTCGGTTTGATCGGTTTTGATTTCTGTGCGATATGAAAACCGGCGCGAGCCATAGGATACGTGTTGAAAAAGCATTTACGGTAAGCGAATTTTTTGCCGTTGTTCTCCTCCTGATTGTGCTGGCAGCACTTTTATTGCCCGTTGGTGGCCCCCCAAGAAAGCGTTCCCCTATTGGGGAAGCCAGAACCGAGGTTCAGGCCATCGCCAATGCCATCGAAGCCTATCAGTCTGCCTATGGTCATTTCCCGGTTTCACCTGAAGTCCAGGATTATGCGAAGTCCAAGGGACGTGATTTTACTTTTGGCTGTGACTTCACCAACGATTCCTTTCCCCCGCACTTCGGCAGCCCCATGTTTGGCGGGCGTATTTTGAACAATGCCGAGGTCATTGCCGTGGTAATGGATTTGACCACCTATCCCGGTGGAGCACCAACGATCAATACCAACCACGCCCTGAATCCCCGGCAGATCAAGTTTCTCAACGCCAAGTTCTCCAATCCCGTCAACACCGGGTCAAAACCCCTGCCCGGCGTGGACAAAAATGGAGTCTATCGGGACCCTTGGGGCAATCCTTACATCATCACCTTGGATTTAAACGGTGATGGCCTGGTTGACGATGTGTTTTATGGGGAGGCGGGCGTTTCCCAATATTCTACAGGCGCGGATCATTATTCTGTGGGTCTGAACGGCTTGGTGAGGACCAATGCCGCCACCGGCTCGTCCAATCGATTCCGTTTTCCCGGCCGGGTCATGGTCTGGTCTGCCGGTCCGGATGGGAAATTTGATTCGCGTTTGCCGGCCAACGCGGGGGTAAACAAGGATAATGTGTTGAGCTGGCATTGACTGGTAACTTGGTTCATTTAGTCTTTACGCATGGCATCCGCTGAAATTGATGTGAAGTATGTCGCGCACCTCGCGCGGCTGGCGCTCTCGCCCGACGAGGAAAAACAACTCGGCGCGCAACTGGGCAGCATTCTGGGCTATATCGAAAAGCTCCGCGAACTGGATGTGACGAACGTCGAGCCCACCGCGCACGCCGTCCCCCTGGTGAATGTCACCCGCGTGGACGCCGTCCAGCCCTCGCTCCCGCACGACGAGGCGCTCCGCAATGCCCCCCGCAAGGCGGGCGGCCTGTTTATTGTGCCCAAAATTGTCGAGTAACCCCGGCCCACCCCTTTCCATGCTCAACCAGCTTACGATTTCCGAACTCACGGCCAAGCTCGACCGCCGCGAAGTGTCCGCCCGCGAAGCCACCCAGGCCTGCCTGGACCAAATCGCCCGCGTGGACGGCCAAGTAAAAGCCTTCCTCAGCCACGATGCCGCCGACGCGCTCGCCCAGGCCGATGCCGCCGATCAACAGATCAAGGCCGATGTCCAGAAGCCGCTGCTCGGCGTTCCCATTGCCGTCAAAGACGTGCTGTCGGTAAAAAATCAGCCGCTGAATTGCGCGTCCAAGATTCTGGGTAACTACATTTCGCCCTACGACGCCACCGCCATCGAAAAACTCAAGGCGGCCGGCGCGATTGTCTTTGGCCGGCTGAACATGGATGAATTCGCCATGGGCAGCTCCACCGAAAACTCCGCGTTTGGCGCCACCCGCAATCCGTGGGATCTCGAACGCGCCCCCGGCGGCTCTTCCGGCGGTTCGGCGGCGGCGGTGGTGGCCCAGGAATGTATCGCCAGCCTCGGCTCGGATACCGGCGGTTCCATCCGCCAGCCGGCGGCCCTGTGCGGTTGTGTGGGGTTGAAACCCACCTACGGCCGCATTTCGCGTTACGGCCTCGTGGCCTTTGCCAGTTCGCTGGATCAGATCGGGCCGTTCACCAAGGATGTGCGCGATGCCGCCACGTTGCTCGGCGTGATGAGCGGACAGGACTTGCGCGACTCCACCAGCATTCCCGCGCCGGTGCCGGATTACGCCGCCGCCCTCACGGGTGAGATCAAGGGCCTCAAGATCGGTCTGCCCAAGGAATACATGGTCGGCGGGCTGGACCCGGAAGTGAAGGCGTCCGTGGATGCCGCCGTGAAGAAGTATCAGGACCTCGGCGCGGAGATCGTGGAGATTTCGTTGCCGCATACCGATTACGCCGTCGCCACCTATTACATCATTGCCACCGCCGAAGCCTCCGCCAACCTGGCCCGGTTCGACGGCATCCGCTACGGCGCCCGGGTGGATGGCAACGACCCAATTGAGCTTTATTCCAAAACGCGCGGCGCCGGTTTTGGACCCGAAGTCAAACGCCGCATCATCTTGGGCACTTATGTGTTGAGCAGCGGTTACTACGACGCCTTTTATCTGCGCGCCCAGAAAGTCCGCACGCTCATCCGTAACGACTTTTTGAAGGCCTTCGAGCAGGTGGATGCCATCGTCACCCCCACCACGCCAACGGCCGCCTTCAAGCTGGGCGAAAAATCCGGCGACCCGTTGCAGATGTATCTCTCGGATATCTTCACCATCTCCTGCAACCTGGCCGGCATCTGCGGTCTGAGCCTGCCGTGCGGATTCACGAAAACTCCGCAGTTGCCCATCGGCCTGCAATTGCTCGGCAAACCCTTCGGCGAGGAAACCCTGCTGAAGCTGGCGCATGCGTACGAGCAGTCCACGGACTGGCACCACCAGTTCCCGGTGTTGTAGGCCGGATTGACGAGCGCCCCCGGCAGCGGCTTCATTTACCGGGTGGTTGACAGTTTTCAATGTGTGATACATATTTGTATCACGATGAAAACCGCGACCGTCCGAGATTTGCGCAACTGCTTCCCGCGGGTGGCGGCGTGGATTGCCGAGGGTGAGTCGGTGGAAATTACCAGGGCGGGAAAAGTGTTTGCCCTCCTCCTGCCGCCCGAAGCAGGCAAATCCGCCAAGCCCGCCAAGCCTGACATCCTGGCGCAATTGGAGGCAACCTGGGGTGACCGGGTATTTTCCGCCCGGGAAGTGGCCGAAATGCGCGCGGCGGAACTGGCCGAGGAGCAGGGATGATCGCCTTTCCGGACACCTCGTTTTTGTGCGCCCTGTACGTGCGCCAGGAGCATTCACCGGCGGCGGCGGCGCATTTTCAGAAACTGCCGGAAGCCTTGCACGTTTCCAGCCTGCTGCTCTATGAGTTCCGGCAAAGCGTTCGCTTCCAGGTCTGGCTGCATTCGCGGGACAAAAGCCGGGGCTATGCGCAACCCCAGGCCGCCGGGGCGCTGGCCCAACTGCAAGCCAATCTGGACCAGGGCGCACTTGTGATTGTGCCGGTGGAATGGCCGGATGTTTACCGGCTGGCCGAGATCCTTTCCCAGCGCCATACCAGCGCGGGCGGTCATCGCAGTCTGGATGTTTTGCATGTGGCCACGGCGCTGCACCTCGGCGCCCGGGATTTTCTTTCTTTCGCTACCAACCAGCGCAAACTGGCCATGGCCGAGAAGTTAAAAGTGAAACCCTGATCCGGCCTGGCGCGGGCGGTGGCAGATCATCCTTATTTTGTACGTGCATTTTCTCGCGATTTAAAGTAACCAGTTGGTTACTTAAACCATCTGACCCAAAGGATATGGCAAAAAAGGCAAAAAGCCGCGAGCCGGGGGTGACGCGCGATCCCGTGCGGACGCAGGAGCGGATTCTCGCGGCGGCGCTGGCGGAGTTTGCCGACGGCGGTCTGGCCGGGGCGCGGGTGGATCGCATCGCCCGGCGCGCCGGGGTGAACAAGCGGATGCTTTACCACTATTTTGGCGGCAAACAGGAACTGTTCCGCCGGTTGGTCAGCCAGAAGGTTACCGAGCGCTTCAAGCAGCGGGAGTCGCATGGCGACGACGTCACCACCAGCCTGCCGCTGAACTTCCTGCATAATTGCCATGACGCGGACTGGGTGCGCCTGCTGGCGTGGGAATCTTTGCAGACGGCCAATGATCAGGTCGTTCTTGAACCGGAGCGCAGTCGGATGACGGCCCGAAATCAAAACCGCCTCCGCCAGCAGCAGCTCAAAGGCAAGCTCAAGGCGGAATGGCCGGTGGAATGGCTGCACCTGGCGATGGTTTCCCTGTCCCTGTTTCCCGTGGCCATGCCGCAGATTACCCGGCTGATCACGGGCCGCACTTTTAGTGATCCCCAATTTCAGCGTGAATACGCCGATTTCCTGAAAAAAATGGCCGCGACGCTTGGTCCGTCACCGGCCGGCTCAAAATGAAAAATCCTGTCATCATTCCCTTGGTTCTGGCGCTGGCCGTTGCCGGCTGTTCGCCGCAAAAACCGCCCGCCAAAGGCGCTCCGGAAGTGCCGGTGCTGGTCGCCGCGGCCGCCGTGCAAAACGTGCCGGTGCGGGTGGAACCGCCGCCGGTGGGGCATGTCATGCCGGTCCAGTCCGTAACGATCCGCTCGCAGATTGGCGGCATCATCAGCCGGGTGCATTTTGCCGAAGGGCAGGAGGTGAAGGCGGGCGATTCGCTCTTTACCATTGATCCCCGGCCGGCGCAGGCGGCGCTGGAACTGGCCCGCGCCAATTTGCAGCGCGACACCGCGCAGCTCAAGAACGCCAAAATTCAGTACGATCGCGAACAGAAACTGTACGAACAAAAATTGATTTCGCAGGATGAATTCGACACCAGCCAGGCCACGATGGACGGCCTGACGGGAACCGTGGCCGCCGACCGCGCCTCCGTGACCAATGCCGAGCTGAACCTCGAATACACGGACATCCGCTCGCCCATTGATGGCGTGACCGGCGGTCTGCAATTTCACGAGGGCAACGTGGTGAAGGCGCCGGATGACGTGCTGCTGACCATCAACCAGATTCGTCCCATCTACGCGGCGTTTGCCGTGCCGGAAAAGTATTTGCCGGAAATTCAGCGCCAGTCCCGCAGCCATCCGCTCAGCGTGGCCGCCAGTTATGAAAATCTGGTCGGCGACGCCCCGGAGGGTACGGTCACCTTTATTGACAACAGCGTGGACCCGACGACCGGCACGATTCAACTGCGCGCCACCTTTGCGAACACGGACAATAAATTGTGGCCCGGCCAGTTTGTCCAGCTCGCGCTGCAACTGGATATGCTTACCAATGCCGTGGTGGTGCCGTCCCAGGCGGTGCAGGCCAGCCAGTCCGGTTCCTTCATTTATGTGGTGAAGGCGGACCAGACGGTGGAGCAGCGGCCGGTCACGGTGGGGGTTCCGTTTCAGAACCAGATTGCGATTGCGAGCGGCATCGCCGCCGGCGAAACCGTGGTCACGGACGGTCAGTTGCGGCTCGCGCCTGGTCTGAAGGTGAATTCAACCAATGCCCCGTCGGCCACCGGCAAGCCATGAGCACCTCGGAAATTTTCATCCGGCGGCCCGTCATGACCACGCTGGTCATGCTGGCCATCCTGCTGTTTGGCATTTTCGGCTACCGGCTGCTGCCGGTGAGCGATCTGCCGAGCGTGGATTACCCCACGATTCAGGTTTCCGCCAGCCTGCCCGGGGCGAGTCCGGATACCATGGCTTCGTCCGTGGCGACCCCGCTGGAAAAACAATTCTCCACCATCGCCGGCGTGGATTCGATGACCTCCGTGAGCGCGCTCGGCATTGCGCAGATCACCGTCCAGTTCACACTGGAGCGCAACATTGATGCGGCCGCGCAGGACGTGCAGGCCGCCATCACCCGCGCAGCCAAGCAGTTGCCGCCGAATCTGCCGACCCCGCCGACGTACCAGAAGGTCAATCCGGCGGACTCGCCGATCCTCTTTCTGGCGATGTACTCGCCCACGCTGCCGCTTTCCACCGTGGATGATTACGCGGAAAACCTGTTGGCCCAGCGCATCTCCATGGTCACCGGCGTGGCGCAGGTGAATGTGATGGGTTCGCAGCAATACGCCGTGCGCGTGCAGGTGGACCCGAACAAACTCGCCGCCTACGGCCTCGGCATTGACGCCGTGGAACAGGCGGTGGAAGCCGGCAACGTGAACCAGCCGCTGGGTACGCTTTACGGCCGGCATCAATCCTTCACCATCCAGGCCAATGGCCAGCTCAAATCGGCGGCGGCGTTCCGCCCGCTCGTGGTGGCCTATCGCAACGGCAATCCCGTGCGGCTCCAGGATCTCGGCAGCGTCTCCGACAGTGTGCAGAATGACAAGGTGGCCGCATGGTTCAATGGCACGCGCGGCATTGTGCTGGCCATCCAACGCCAGCCCGGGGCCAACACGGTGGAGGTGGTGGATGAAATCAAAAAGCAGCTCCCAAAATTTCGCGTGCAGGTGCCGGCGGCCGTCAATATTGACGTGCTGTTTGATCGCTCGGTCAGCATCCGTCAGTCGGTGAGCGACGTGGAACACACCCTGTTGCTGACGGTTTTCCTGGTGGTGATGGTCATCTTCATCTTCTTGCGCAACGTGTCGGCCACCATCATTCCGAGCCTCGCGCTGCCCATGTCCATTCTGGGCACCTTTGCGGTGATGTCGTTGCTGGGGTATAGCCTGGATAATTTGTCGCTGATGGCGCTGACGCTGTCGGTCGGGTTCGTGGTGGACGACGCGATTGTGATGCTGGAGAACATTGTCAGGCACATGGAAAACGGCGAGCCGCCCGCGACGGCGGCGCTGAAGGGGGCGAAGGAAATCGGCTTCACCATCATTTCCATGACGCTGTCGCTGTGCGCGGTGTTCATCCCGGTGCTCTTCATGAGCGGTTTGCTGGGGCGGTTGCTGCATGAGTTCGCGGTGACCATCATCTGCGCCGTGCTGGTGTCCGGCTTTGTTTCGCTCTCGCTCACGCCGATGATGTGCAGCCGGTTTGTGCATGCCGCGCGCGAACAAAAACATGGCCGGCTGTACAACCTGTTTGAAAACTTTTTCGGCGCCGTCCACCGGGGCTATGAGCGCACCCTGCGGACCGCCATGAAAAATCACCGGATTACCCTGGGGGTGGCGATTGCCACCTTCGTGGCCACGGCATATTTGTTTGGCGTGATTCCCAAGGGCTTCTTTCCGGACGAGGACACCGGCCAGATTTTTGCCATCACCGAAGGCGCGCAGGACATTTCCTTTGAGGCCATCCGGGATCATCAGTTGCAGGCGGCCAAGATTGTGGCGGCCGATACCAATGTGGCCGCCTTCATGGCCTCCGTGGGCGTGGGCGGTTCCACGGTGAGCGGCAATCAGGGGCGCATTTTCATGCGGCTGAAAGACCGTTCGGAGCGCCAGTTGAACGCCAACCAGATCATTCAGGAACTTCGCGTGAAGCTCGCAAAACTGCCGGGGTTCAACGTCTTTCTGCAAAACCCGCCGCTCATCCGCGTGGGCGGTTCGCTCACCAAGGCGTTGTACCAGTTCAGCCTGCAGGATACGGACACCAAGGAACTATTCTCCTGGTCGCCGGTGCTGATGAAAAAGATCGCGGAGCAGAAGGACATCTTTCAGGACGTGACCAGCGATCTCCTCATCGCCAGTCCGCAGGTGGTATTGTCCATTGACCGCGACAAGGCCGCCGCCCTCGGCGTGACCGCCCAGCAGATTGAGAACGGGTTGTACGATGCCTTCGGCGAACGGCAGTCCTCCACCATCTACACGGACGTGGCGGAATACTGGGTGGTATTCGAGGTGCTCCCGGAATTTCAGCGGGACCCCGATGCGCTGGGCCGGCTGTACATTACCAGTTCTTTTGCCGGCACCAACGGACTGCCCCGGCTCGTGCCGCTGAGTTCCGTGGCCAAGCTCACGCGCGGGGCCGCGCCGATGACCATCTCGCACGTCGGGCAGTTGCCGTCGGTGACCATCTCCTTCAACCTCGCGCCGGGCGTGGCGCTGGGCACGGCGGTGGAACGCATCCAGAAACTGCAAAACGAACTGCACCTGCCGGCGACCATCACGGCGAGCTTCCAAGGTTCGGCGGCGGTGTTCCAATCGTCCCTCAGCGGACTGGGTTTCCTCCTGCTGATGGCCATTCTGGTGATCTACATCATCCTCGGCATCCTGTATGAAAGCTTCATTCATCCGCTGACGATTCTGTCCGGCCTCCCTTCCGCCGGCTTCGGCGCATTGATCACGCTGCTGCTGTTCCATCTGGACCTGAACATCTACGGCTTTGTGGGACTCATCATGCTCGTGGGCATCGTGAAGAAGAACGCCATCATGATGATTGATTTCGCCATCGAGGCGCAGCATCAGGGCAAGCAACCGTACGACGCCATCTTCGAGGGCTGTCTCCTGCGGTTCCGGCCCATCATGATGACCACGATGTCCGCGCTCATGGCATCGCTGCCCATCGCGCTCGGCCTCGGCGCGGGCGGCGAATCGCGCCGCGCGCTCGGTCTGGCGGTGACGGGTGGGCTGGTAGTGTCGCAATTGCTGACGCTCTACATCACCCCGGTGGTATATCTCTACATGGAAGCCTTGCAACAGCGGCTGGGCCGCAAAAAAGCCGGGCAGGTGAGTCCGTTTGTGAAGGATAATGTGGCACCGCTGATTTCCGTGAAGGGGTGAGGCTGAGGGGGATTTCAAATCTCAAATTTGAAATTTAAGATTGCCCCGGGGGTGGCGACGGCTCGTCGCCACTGGCTGCCGTCCCCGGTTTGGAGTTCCGGCTTCAGCCGGTGCGGGCGGGGCTTGGGTACGCGGCGACCGGACCGCGTAAACGCGGAACTCCAAACGGGGGGCGGGACACGAATTTCGCGAAGGGACACGAATGGGGAAAATCGCGGCGGCAACTGGGAAAAATTGCGTGCCTATGGAAATGGGCTGCTCTTGACCGAATCCTATTCAGGAGGGGGAAGGGCATAACGCAGGTGCTGAGGTGTTGGTGGGAAACCAGGTGAAGATGGAAAATGGCCCATTGCCATGGCCCGCCGCCCTCGCGCCCCCTTCCTGAAGAGGTGTTATTTAGTTGCGCGGCTGGTGGTGAGTTCTTCGAGTCGGGCGGCAATGAGCTGCTGCTGGCTGGAATTGGCCGGGGCGGCCGATAATGCCAGTTTTAATTGGGCGACGGCTTGATTCGTGTCCTGCCGGTGGAGAAAGGCTTCGGCCTCGCCCAAATGGGCGGCCACCGTAAAACGGGGCGTGGCTTCGAGTTGTTGGAATAAGGCGATGCTTTGCTCCCACTGGCCGAGCTTTTGACAGAGGTTGCCCTGCAACAAGGTGACGGAAAGCGGATCCGTCGGATGCACCACTTTTTCCAAGGTTTTCCGGGCCAGGGCAAATTCATTCTGGCAAGCCAGAATCCAGGCCTTGTTAAGCAACAGGTCGCTGTCATCCGGCCGGGCCGTCAGCAGGCTCTCGACCAATGACTGCGCCCGGACCAAGTCACCGTTTGCCAGACTTCCTTCCAAAATTTGTTCCATCACCGGATTGTCCCCGGCAAAATCCTGTTGCAACTGGGCCAGCACGGCGTCTGCCCGCGCCCAGTTGGTCATTTGTACCCAGGCCGAGGCTTCGAGCAGGGCCAGCCGGAGATGCACCGCCTTGTTCGTTTGCAGCAAGGAAGCCGGCAGCGTTTCGCGCAAATGGCCGAGGGTTTGCAGCGCCTGGGCGGTAAAACCGGTTTTTAGATATTGATCCGCCAGCGCGAGCCCGGGGGTGGCGGTGTTGGTGGCCAGCAGGCTGGCGCGTTGGAATTGCTGCAGGGCCTGACGGGCCTCGCGCCGGGCCGCCAGCAGATTGCCGGCCGCGTAACAAAAGGTCGGCTCATCCACGGGGCCGCAGGCCAGTTCCTGGCGGATCAGGCGCTCGGGCTGGTTCAGCTCCGCGGGGAATGAACCGGAATCATCCATGCCGGTTGCCCGTCCCTGCAAAAGCAGACTGTTGAATTGATAATTGATCCGGGCGGACAGATTGGCTTCATCCAGGGCCATGGCGGCGGCAAACCATTGGCCGGCGGCGGCCAGCCGGCCATGCTGCTGCAACGTCACGCCCCACGCATCCAGGGCGGCGGCGTACCACGAGCACAGCAATTCACTTTGCGGCCGGGCGACCGGCGGCAACCTCAGCCAGGTCTCCGCCTCATGGCCTGCCCGGGGCTTTGTCCGGATGCCCGCCCGGGCGTCTTCTTGGAGCGACGCCAGCCAGGGCTTCAGTGTGTTCCAATATTGTTCCTCCCGGTCCACCTGTTCCGGGGTCAGCCCCGGCGGATTCACCGAGCGGTCGGCATACTCAAACAACTGTTGCGCGAGGCCGGCGGGAACCGGATAAAGCCGCTCCAGCCAGGCTCCCCACGGGGAATGCAAATAATAAAGCTGGTTGGATTGCCGCAACGTGGCGAACCAGCCGGCGACGTCATCCGGAGTTACGGTGCCGGTGGCACCGGCCAGCCAGGGGGCATCCCAACGGCGGGCCAGCCGATGGCGGTAGGCCGGTTGGGCCAGTTTTTCCGGAACCACACACTGCCAGTGGTTCTGGCTGCCACTGGCGTCTGCTGCCGCCCGGAACGAAAACAATTTCAGCAGGTCATCGCTCAAAACCACCCCCTGGGAAGTCGGCAGTCCGGTCAATACCTGTTCGCCGAACCGGGCCAACGGAAGACGGTTGACTGAGAGGATTGCCGGGGCGTTGCGCACCACCAGTCCGCCGGCTGTTACTGCCAGAAGAATCACCAGAACGGGAGTTCCCGCGCGCGCCAGATTGCGGATGTTTTTATGCTCGGGGTGGGTTACGCGGGCCTCCAAATCGAGCGCGAGCAACAGGTTGCCGGCGCACCGGCTGATGCCCAAGGCCAGCAGATAATCCAGACTCAACAGCGGCAGGTTCAACCCCTCCTTGTTGCGCAGCAAATCGCGCAAGCCAAACATCGGGTCAAAGGCCAGCCACAGGCCGAACACCAGCAAGATGAGTTGCAAACCGCGATACCCCCAAGCTTCCAGCGCATCCAGCCGGCCTTTTTGGAAAGTGACATTGTCCGCCTGCTGCCACAACTGCGGCGCCAACGCCACCAGATAGAATATCACGCTCGCCACCGCCATGATCCATTGGGTTTTCCACAGGCCGAAATAGGCGTAGCCGATGAGATGTTTGGTGGCGCGCAAGGTGTCCAGCCAAGCTTCCCAGAAAGACATGCCCGAATGAGGGGAAAGCCCGTTCACCGTGGGCAGCAACGCATACAGGGCAAAACCGGACGCCCCGGCCAGCAACAACTTCGGCAATTCGGCGAAGTCCAAGCCCTGCCGGAAAATAAAGACAACGATGATAACGAGAAAAATGGGACTGGTGACAAACATCATCCAGTTCTCAACCATGCCCAGCCCCCAGCAGAAAACCGATAACTTGATCCAGACGGGCAGCCGGGTGGCGCGATATTGCAACAGACTCCAAACGGCCGCCGCCAGCAGCAGGATTTGGAGGGATTCGCCGGTGGCCCGCGTGGCCGCCTGCCAGAAATCAAATTGTAACCCGCATGCCACCAAGCCGAGGCCGACCGGCAGGTGGGTTTGCCAGACCGGCAAGGTGTCAAGCCGGCGTTGCCAGGGCAGCAACGGCACGCTCGCCGCCAGTAATCCGAGTGCCAGGGCGGCGCAGACGGCGGAAAATAAATTCAACCCCGTTGGCAGCCAGGCTGCGGGCAATCCTTGCAATGGAAGGGTGAGCAGCCAGAATAAAGGATGGTCGGTCAGCGGGGCATCATCCCAGCCGCACAGTCTGGCCGTCAGCGAAACGCTGGCCAGGGTTGCCCCATGGCTCAAAGTGCCCAGATAAAACAGCAGGGCCAGCAGCCCTGCATACAGGGGGAATTGGGGGATTATCCGGCGCATGCGGGTGCATCAGACTAATTTGGCGACCGGGATTTTGCACGGGAAAAATCAACCCACGAAAAATGTTGACATAGACGGGTTTAATGCTAAGCTGACGATTGTTAAACCAACGGGTTCGGGTAGTTTGATTTAATTGCGGACTAAACATCAAATCAACGGGTTATGATTAAAAAAACATTTCTTGGCTCAATTGCTTTCCTTTCCCTAACCGGTGTTGTCTGGGGTGCCAACAGCAATATCATCACCTATACGGCGGCCGACAACGGATCCGGCGGTACGCTGGTGACTTGGACAGTTACTGGCGGCATCACCGGCAGCGGCGTGGGGTATGAACTGGCCACGCCTTTCACCGGTCTCACGGTTCAGGCGTCGGGGATTTTTAATAACAGTTACTTTACCAACAGCGCGGTTTCCATCGGGTCGCCCGATGGCAGCTACTACTTTAATTACAACACCTCCACGACGGGCAATATCAACTATTATAGCGCCAGTCACAGTGCCACTGGCGACACTTTTGAGCTGGCCTGCGATCCCATTACCAGCGGTTCCGTTGCCACCATTCAATATCATGCCGGCACCGAATCGGTTAACTTGTCCATCCCATTTTCGGATTTTAACCCGGGCACATACACCACCACCTATAATCCGGTCGCTTATTTCAGCGGCTATACGACCATCAATCTGGATGTGCTGACCCCGGTGCCCGAGCCCACTTCGCTGGCCATGATCGGTCTGGGTGTGGCCGCGCTGGCCGCCGCCCGTCGCCGCAAATAATCGGTTCTTGCATTTAAGGCCAGCCCGGAAGGGTTGGCCTTTTTTTATTGCCCGGGGTGGCGACGGCTCGTCGCCACTGGCTGCCATCCCCGGTTTGGAGTTCCGGCTTCAGCCGGTTCGGGCAGGGCTTGGAATCGCGGCGACCGGACCGCCTGAAGGCGGAACCCCAAACGGGGGAAGTTTTCAAATTTGAGATCAAGGAGGGGGACGGGACACGAATTTCACGAAGGGACACGAATGGGGAAAAGCGCGGCGGCAACCGGGAAGGGGAGCCTGCCTTATGGGGATGGCCTGCTTTTGACCGAATCCTATTCAGGACGGGGAATGGGATGAACGCTGAGGCGCTGAGGTGTTGGAGGAACGCAAAGAGTCATGGGGAAACAGGGGCGAGGATGGAAAATAGCACAATACATTGGATCCCTTTATGACCCCTTCTCGGCTTTATTTGGAGGTGCCGGGTCAAGTTCAGCCTCGATTTCCGCCACAGTCGGCAGGCTCCCTTTCAAATTCCTCGGCAGGGATTCGACCAGTTTGGTCTGCCACTGGGCGACGCCGATGGGCTTTTTCAAATCGCGCAACGCATATTCAACGGTCAGATGGTCGCGTTCCTTGCATAGCAGCAGGCCGATGGACGGTTTGTCATCGGCATGGCGCAACTGGTCGTCCACGGCGGACAGGTAGAAATTCATCTTGCCCGCGAATTCCGGCTCGAAGGCTTTCATTTTCAAATCAATCACGACGTAGCACCGCAGCCGCAGGTGGTAAAACAGGAGGTCGAGATAATAATCCTGGCCGCCAATATCCAGGTGATATTGCCGGCCGACAAACGCGAAGCCGACGCCGAGTTCGAGCAAAAATTTCCGGATGTGGTCGAGCAGGCCCTGTTCGAGGTCGCGCTCATGCGCGTCGCTGCGGATCGTGAGGAACTCGAAATTGTACGGGTCTTTGAGCGTTTGTTCGGCGAGATCGGACTGCGGCGGCGGCAGGGTGCGTTGAAAGTTGGTTATGGCTTTGCCTTCGCGCCGGTGAAGTTGCGTTTCAATGTGATGGGTGAGCACCGCGCGGGACCAGCCGTGTTCGATGGTCTTGCGGGCATACCAAAGGCGGAGAATCGGGTCGGCAATTTTTTCCAAAAGCAACACATTGTGCCCCCACGGAATTTCTGCCACGGGCTGTGGCAGATTGTGCCCGTCCAATTCTGCCACAAGCTGTGGCAGAATCTTTGGATTCAAATTTCCACCAGGCTGTTGGTGTTTCTGGCTGTTCTCAGTCCATGCGAGATAAAAGGCCCGCATACGCCATACGTTGCGCGGAGAAAAACCATCCATTTGGGGGAAGGCTTCGCGCAGATCCTCCGCCAGCCGTTCCACCACCTGCTTGCCGTAGCCCTTGCTCTTTTGCGCCTGGGCAATGATTCTGCCGATGTCCCAATAAAGCAGAATCAACTCGCGGTTGACGGAAACCGCCGCGCGCAGTTGCGCCGCGCGAACCCGCGCCTTGAGGTCGGCAAGCAGATGCGGGTAGCCAGCGGGAAGCGTGGCGGATGATTTGCCATCCTGACCGCTGGTTTTTGCCAAACCGGTGGCTGCTGTTTTTCGTTTCGTCATGCAAAAAGTTTTTACCGCCGCTCCGCTCGTGACCCGCTTCAACTGCTTCCCATAACTTTCGACATGATGCCGAATTTTGCCGGTGTTGAAAAGTTTTTCACAGCCATGTTTTCGATGTCTTTGGGAAAACTGCCCGCAATCGTCACGCCGAAACCGGTCTGAGCCGGGGCGCGGTTTGTCTCAAACCGCAGCGCGTGGCGGGCGAATGGCGGGTGGAATGATTTCAGAATGCCCGGGGTGGCGACGGTTCGTCGTCAGTGGCTGGTTGCCCTCGGTTTGGAGTTCCGGCTTCAGCTGGTTCGGGCGGGGGATTTCAAATCTCAAATTTGGAATTTGAGATCAAGGAGGGGGACGGGACACGAATTTCACAAAGGGGCATGAATGGGGAAAA
The DNA here is from genome assembly GCA_903872345.1 of uncultured Verrucomicrobia subdivision 3 bacterium. Taxonomy (GTDB): domain Bacteria; phylum Verrucomicrobiota; class Verrucomicrobiia; order Limisphaerales; family UBA11358; genus UBA11358. Next base: position 84,833 of record CAIQKM010000073.1, read on the forward strand.
TCGCGGCGGCAACCGGGCAGGGGAGCCTGCCTTATGGGAATGGCCTGCTTTTGACCGAATCCCATTCAGGACGGGGAATGGGATGAACGCTGAGGCGCTGAGGAGTGGGAGGAGGAACGCAAATGGGCTTGGGAAACTGGGAGAGGTTGGGAAAATAGCACGATAGTTGAAACCCATTCATAGTTACATGAGAGCTATGCTTCTGAATTGGAGTATGCAATTGGCTATGGCACCTGATTGACGGCACGCACACGAAAATACATATTCTGACGTGTCGATCCGTAGGTGCCAGGCAGAGCTGATGACCATGTTGCAAGATTTGTACTGCTTTCTAAGATTACTTGAACGGACCCAATAGAATCGGACGGAACTGTTACCGCGCCACTAGGAGTAATGGTTTCATTATTGCGGGTAATTTGCACTGTTACAATACCTGGCACAGTACCTCCGTCATTACAGTTGTCACATCTAATGAAACCTGGGCCAACGATTGCTTCTATGAATTGTGCGGTTGCATTTCCACTTCCATAATAAGTGCTAGGAAACCCATAATTTCCAAATGATATTGCATAATTTCCATATGTATCATGAATAACGGAAACCGAATTGTAGTTTGTATTATATCCTAATGTTAAATAGGAGGGGCCAGATGTAATTCCAGTGGCAGCACCAGGGCAGGAATTTCTATAAACAATACGCGCAGTATCTCCGGAACCCAGCAATACTACATATGTAGACCCTCCAGTGCTGTTAGTTGTACTAACATAAGTATTCGTATAGCATGTGCTGGTTGCTTGGAATCCCTGCGGTGTTATCATAACCATTTCTGCTATTGCTAAATTGGCCGTAACAAGAAAAATTATAACATGTATGGTAATAATAAATGTGGTTTTCATTTTTTACTTTGATGTGGTTTCAGTGGTGCAATGGCGTATGCTTTCAGTGTTTCGATGTAGTAGCTTTACCAGAACGGTAATTAATTTATTTTCGTATTTAAGCTCTGCACATTTTGAAATTTTATTAGCGAGGCATTGAGGTGTAAACAGACGCCATTTTTTACGCGAAAAATGTTTTTCTAATTTGCTTTGTTCTTCCGAATTGATTTTCCCTGCAGCAAGAGCAAATATTAGTTTAGGGCTTTCGCGCAATAAACCATTCGCTTTGAATTGTCTGACCAGTTTTGTGCGAACTAGTCTTCTTAGAGTGCGTCTGAAAAAGGAAATTGGGGGTGTTTTGGCAGAGTCTGACGGCCAAATAAATGCACAAAACACTTGATCTGCTTGCTTGCTTTTGCGGCTGTCATTCGCGGTAGCGCCAGTGGGGCGATGAAAAAA
>CAIQKM010000074.1 GCA_903872345.1 uncultured Verrucomicrobia subdivision 3 bacterium
CCTGCCCAGCTTTGTCATCGTTGACACCGCTGGCGAGCACGACAACAAGCGGGCGCGGGAACTGTGCGCCGGGATTAAAAGCGGCGAAATCGTCTTGTTTGACAAGGGTTATGTGGACTTCGAACACCTGCGGGATTTGGGGGAACGCGGCGTCTTCTGGGTGACCCGGGCCAAAGACAACCTGGCCTATGACGTGGTCGGCACCATGCCCGCGTCCCACGATCCCAAGATTCTCCGGGATGAAATCATCCAGATGAGCAACCCCACCCAGCCGGCCCCGGAACTGCTGCGCCGGGTGGTGGCGCTGGTGGAGGTGGACGGGGAGGAGCGGGAGATGGTGTTCCTGACCAACAACCTGACGTGGAGTCCGCGCAGTGTGGCCGACCTCTACCGGTGCCGCTGGCAAATCGAGGTGTTTTTCAAACAGATCAAGCAGACCTTGCAGTTGGCCGACTTTCTGGGGCACAACGCCAACGCCGTGCGCTGGCAGGTGTGGACGGCGCTGCTGGTTTACCTCCTGCTGCGTTACTTGAGTTATGGGGCCAACTGGGCGCATAGCTTTACGCGGCTGTTTACCATTTTGCGGGCGGTATTATGGGCCAAACTGGATTTGCCGGGATTACTCGATTGCTATGGGACAGCCAAAGGTAAGTTTCGCAACCTGGCGCGACCGGATCAGGCCTATTTCCCGGGGTTTCTATGAAACTGTGGGACAGCAGATATGCTGAACGACGAAGGCGCAGGCTGCATGGGCGTGAAATCATGGGAAAAGTCTGAATCGGGTTTTACGTTGCCCCGCAATATTTGCTGGGGATTCGATCCCTTTTTGTCAAATTTTCCGGCTTATGGGATGGCTATGAAAAAAAGTCTCGTACAAATCGAGAAATTGCAGGGCGATTTTATTAGGGGAATAATTTTTCACCAAGTCCAATCCAAATTGGATCCGTGGCGCGCTGATCACCGGATCGAGCATTTTGCGCATCGCCTCCGCGCAATCCCCAGGCTCGTAGCCAGAGGTGTAAAGAATCGCCCGGCCTTCTGGATCGATGGCGCGCAAGGGCGGCACAGAAGGTCCAACAACTGGACAACCACAGGCAATTGACTCTTTGACCGCGCGCGGAGACCCTTCGTGACGCGTTGGAAAAAAGAGCAGGTTGCAAGAGCGATAGTAATCACGGACGGTCTCCTGCGGCACGGAGCCACGGAGTTCAACTCGTCCCGCCAGTTCAGGACGGCGACACAAGTCGTCAAACCATCGGCGATCCGGCTCGAGAAAACGCCCTACCACAACTCCACGTACGCTCGGAACCGCATTTGCAAGAGCAGCCACGGAATTGAGAAAAACATCCAAACCCTTGCGCCGTTCAATATTGCCCACATATAGAATCAAGGGGGAATCTTCGGGCAAATTCAAATGGCGGCGACGGCAGGGACCAGGACAAAAGAACTCCGAATTAATTTCCGCCGGGATAAACTTGGTTCGTTCTTGAGGGATACGATAATAACTGCACACTTCCTCGACAATCTGGGGAGAATTGCCCGTAACTACATCGGCTAATTGGCAGCTTAAGCCCTCAAGCATTACAAGCGGCAGATAACTGCGCAACCACCAAAATGAATTTGCCCAGCGATTCCTGCTACCGGGGGTAAAACGCAAATGGCCGCCAAACAGGTATGAAGGATTGGGGTTATAAAGGGAGAGCACGTTATGAACCCGGGCAGAGCGCAGTTTCCAGCGATGCCTTAGATAAAAACCCATTTGACTGGTAAACGTATCATGAATGATTGTACGCGCAGGTGGCGGAGCCAGCGTCAGAAGTTTTCTGATGTGCTTGCCTCGGTTCAGCAGGCTTGTGCCTTCGGGAAGGGATAGCTGCTGGAAACCAGTCGGAAAATTAGCCGCAGGCGGATGCGAACCATGGAGCAGCAGCATGCGCACTTGGGCTCCAGTTTCGGCCATGGCCGCAAACATCTGATACCGATCCCGATATTTTTCATAGATCGGCAGGCAGGCGTAAATAACCAGTTGTTGTCCCTCTATCATAAATTTGCATCGGCTAGCACTGTATCCGGGTTGTTAGATCCCAAATACTTCCTGAATTTGGTCACAAAACGATGCTTGAGCTTCCAGACCAAAGACGGATTTTATGTATGTCTCCTGCCCTATGCGGGCCATTTCTCTCCAACTTCCATCCGAAAGCAACTTGTCAATTGTCGATTTAAGGTTGTTTCCATGCCAGTCATATTCTGCGAAAGTCCGGTTTTCAAGAAAGACATTTGGGAAGGTCACCATGTGCCTTATGGAAGGCTTGACCAAGGCAGTTCCCGAGATGAACGACTCATAATCTCTAAGGCAAATCTCCCCCCAACCAAACGGTGAAATCGAAACTTTTGAATTTTGCATCTCCTGAAAAAATTTACGTTTCGAGATTTTTGAGGCAGACAGCCCATAGCCTTTGACAAAATCAATGGCTAGTTGACGATGAAAACGAACAGTGTCCAACTCATATTTAAGGCCAATTCGCATCGTGACATCCTGAGCGCGGTTTTCGTTAAATGAAAATTTGGAATGAATTCTGGTCTTGAGCATCAGTGGGAGGCAGTCCCAAATTTTTAATCCCCGTCCGAAGGTGTAGAGGCTGTAATTCCAAGCCAAGCGAATCTTATGAATATCCTTCCCTGGCACAGGCGGGTAATTCATATCCTCCTTGTCGTTAATTCCGAAATGACGGTGGTAAAAATCAGTAAAAACGCGGCTTTGATAATGCTGCCGCTTATACATGGATGAATCTCTTAATACCCATGCCTTGAGGTACCGGTCAACCAGGGGAAGCACATGCGAGTAAATGGTACCCGGGCCGTCTGTCATGTCAAAAAACCATAGGCGCTCGCACCTTTTCCTGAGTTGGCCTAACAATTCACAGGTGGCCTCAAATTCGCTTTCGTCGATGCCTTTCGATTGGAGCCATTCAGAAGAAATAATAATCGTCTCTTCCCTGAAGGATCCCGCCAAATCACATGCCAACCTTATTGATATGTCTCGCTTTTCAAGCTCTCGACGAAACCTGACCAGCGGATATAAAAAACCCGCCCGGTAATTACGAGGAAATGGGCAAACAAAAACGATTTTCATTGGGGAGTGGGTCTGTTTGGCCAAACTGAAAAATCAGCTTGCCAATGTGGCTTGTAGTCAGGGCGGATCTTGCAAGGGCTTCCCGCCGAGTTGCGGAGCGTACAAATATCCCATTGCCTGGGCTGCAACGTCAGTGCGGTAAAGACGATCTTGCATGAGGCAGACGCGGCGGGTCGTTGCCGGGATCGTTGTTGTATAAATACGGATCTCGCCAGCAAGCGTGGTAATGAGTTCTTCGCGAAAATCCCCCATGCAGTCGGCGATGCCCACAATATCTCCTTGGATGGCTCCAATTTGTCGGCGCGGGTACAGATAAATCTTTCGGTGGGAAACATAGGCCTTGGTTGGCCCGTCCACCCAATAAATCGCCTGTGGCGAGAGATCTCCGTATGAAAGCTCTCCAAGAGCTTCATTTGAAATAAGCTCACCCTTTGCGCTGAAGAGCCAGTATTTTGAATGATCATGTTCCCCTCCATAGCATTCCAGGCCAGGATGGGCGGGGTCAATGTCTCCCACCATGCCTTGGTCATGAACGTGTGTGGCGTATTCGGAGATACCCCAAAGTATCTTTCCCGTGCGGGCATCGACCAGACAGACTTTATTTTTTTCCCTGCCTGGTTCAATACCATAAAAGATCTGCAACCCACGTCGGTCAGGAACAATATGTCCCACGTAGCAAACATCGCAATGGCCTAGGCCGGTGTTCCAGAGCGCCCTTCCGTCCGCGCCTATCACCGCCGACCCAATAATCACGGCGTCGCGTCCGTCCCCAACCACATCCACGCAATGCATGCCATGCATACCCGCGCCACAATAAAAGGTATCCTTGCCAGATGACTCCCAATACCATTTACGCTCAAGCGATGGGGTGAATGCCTGCAATTTAATAAGACTGTAAGTGCCGCGTTCAACAATCAGGTGTGGATGAATCCCGTCAAGATAGGCAATGCCCATCAGATTGCGAGAACTATCGTTGTAGCTCCGGCGAAAACCCGTGGGGTCGTCCCAAGACATCCCAAAGCCATCCCGGCTTGGCCAGGGCAGTCGCTTTTTAACCTTGCCGGTGAGGCCGTCCAGCACAATCAAATATTCTGGCCCTGACAAAACACGCCCATCTGCGTTCCTCGGATCTCCATCACCGCCCTTGCAAAAGACCTCTGCTTTGCCATCTCCATCGATATCGTAAGCCACCACCGGCGAATACCATACGCCACTCTCAATAGCCCACCCCATATCATACCGCCACATGAAGGCACCATCATGCCGGTATGCCTCGATCTTGTAAGTCGCCGTACTTTTTTTCCATTGACCCTCATAAGGATCAATCGATGAAGCGGGTCCGATAACTAGGTAGTCAAGCTGGCCATCGCCGTCAAGATCCGCCAAGGCAACCCGGTCTGCGCGGTAGTTGCTTTGGAGCTTTATTCTGACGAAAGCATTTGTCGTCTCAGGGGTCTGAATTGCGATGGAGGTTTGCAAATTCGTTTTGTCCAAAACGGCCTGGACAGTGTACCACCAGCTCCGCGTACCTGCTGAATTGTCCATAAAATTGCAGGAGTTGGTGATGGGGGAATCATTGAGCTTCTGGCCCGGAGCTGTGGCATTGGGGCTGCGGTAAATATCAAAGGTTACCTCGGAAGGGTCCGATGCCAACAATCGCCATCCAATGTACACTTCGCCGTTCGTTTTGGAGATTACAACCACACCCCGATCCAAACGTTCGGCAGCCAGCGCTTTTGCATTGATTTGCAAAAGCAAAAGACCTGCTACCAGATTTTTAAAAAGACGCACCAAGCGAGAAGAAGGCATTAATAACCTCGGCTGAAAGAAAACCATAGAGAGTGGAATCACGTCATTTGTAGCAACTCGGCCAAGATTGGCTCAAATCCGGCCGAAAACTCATAATGCCGGACATAGCTTTCAAAAGCCCCTTCCCGAAATCTGGCGTAATTTTGAAACAGTGGCTCCAGCGCCGTTCCAATTTGCGCGGGAGTATTGAGGCAGACTCCACAATGAAAACGATCAAAAATCCTCTGGATGCTGGGCAAATTGCTGGCAATTACCGGCAGGCCAACCCGCGCGTATTGGGCGAGTTTGTTGGACGATGAGCCAATCTCGGCTTGGTTTGCATCATTGGCGTCTTCCGGTTGATAGAAGGCCAGCCCAATATCAGCTGAACTCAACAACTCGGGCAATTCATCGGGAGAAACAGGCTGGGTTGAAAAGAAGACGCGTCCCGGGGGGGCAATTCGAACCATCTCCTGAAAGTGCGGGTCCTCCGCTGCGGAACTCTTCCAAGTATGCAGAACTAAAACATAATTTTCAGGCCAATTGGACACAGATTCCACAATTTCGTAGCACATTGCCCACCGCGCCAGCACGTTGCCGGCGTAAAGGACGATCTTGACGTCGGGGCTGAGATTAAAACGCTTTTGGAGATAGTTGCCCTTAGACCGGATGGGCTGACCGCTGGTTGAGACAGGCAGGCACCTGATTCGGTTCATCTCAAGGCCATTGGCTTTTGCATAGACCTTGCCGCGATATTCGTCGGCAATCACGGTGAATAAACACTCTTTTGAGATTAGAATCTCGACATGTTTTTTCAAATGCACGCCGGAGGACATGGAACGGGTGTGTTGGAGAAGCTCCATGTTATAATATAACAGACGGCAACGCGTCTGATTTAGAAACATCATGACGCAATGGGCAGCGATAAGTCCGGCAGGCTCAACCCCAATCAGAGCAACATATTCTTTGTCGCTGGCAAATTCGGCAATCTGATTCAAGAAAGGCCGCATCCTCGCCGCGTAAGTAAGATAAAAGTCCTTCGGGGAACCCAGCGCCGGGGTGAATGGCAGCAACCAATGCGCGTAAGCAAAGGTCGATAATTTCAACCTGTGGAACAATCGACCCAAGCTGCCAGGGGCGGGCAGAAGCAAAGGGCTCTGGAAAGAGGACGCCTGTTTGGCTTGCAAAACCACCAGCTTGATATTGGGTTCGGCGAATTCGATCGGGGAGGCGGCATAGGCAGCCTCATCAATAAAGATATCGACGAGGAACCCGTGCTTTGCCAGAGCCTTTGCCGTCTCAACTACCTGGACTGAAAAGCCCAGGTAATACCCGCGAAAAACGATGCCAATCCGTTTAATCATATCAGACCTCTGCAAAACTCTTTTGAAAGGATGATTTGATCGTGCGTCAGAGTAATATGCAAACGACGACCAACGCACAAATGGGACTTTTGGACAGCCTGATGATCTCCACGCCGACCAACGAATTTCTGGAACGGCTGGATCGAACCTTGAATTGGAAGCCGGTGGAAAAGGCGTTGCAGGCGATGTATCCGGCGACGACCGGGCGTCCGCCGTGCGCGCCGCTGGCGCTCTTCAAGATGAGTTTGCTCCAGCACTGCTATGGTCTGTCCGACCCGCAGTGCGAGGAGTTGGTCAGCGACCGTTTGAGTTGGCGTCGTTTTGTCGGTCTGGGCTTGCAGGACGCTGTGCCGGATGAAACCACCCTGGTGCGTTTCCGCCAGCGGTTGCGGGAACACGGTCTGCATGAAAACTTGCTGGCCCTGGTTAACCGGCAGTTGCAAGCCAAGGGGTTGATCTTGAAAACCTGCACGCTGGTGGATGCGACGTTGCTGCAAGCGGCCCGCCGCGCCCCGGCCAAGGGCGACCAAGCCGGTGGCGATGATGACGCGGGCTACACGGTGAAACAGGGCCAGCCGCATTACGGCTACAAGGCGCAGGTGGCGGTGGATGAAACCCACACGCTCATACGCGCCGTAACGCTGACGGCGGCCAACGTGCATGACCGCCGGGAATTTGAGAGTGTGGTGAAGGGCGACGAGGAAATGGTCATGGCCGACAAGGCGTATTGGAGCCGGGAACGCAGCGAATGGTGCGGCCGAAACGGTGTGGCAAACGGGATACTGGAGAAGCCCAGTCGCGGCCAGACATTGCGGCCAGCGGCGGTGCGGATGAACCGGCTGTTCAGTTCGATCCGGTGCAAGATTGAGAAAGTGTTTGGCTGGTGGAAGCGGAGTGCCGGCTACCGGCGGGTGCGCTATGTGGGACACGAGCGCAACCGGTTGGAACTGGAATTCAAATGCGTGTGTTGGAACCTGAAACGGCTGGCCAACTTGGAGGTGGCATGAAGCGCCACGCGCCCAACGCCCGCCGCCGGGCGAAAACGACCGGAAGCCAGGCGCAAAAGCACCTCGGTTTTCTGTTGGGCAGATCTTTTTCACGCTGAAAAATCCAAGTGACATCAAAATCAACAACTCAAAAAGCCTTTTTCAGAGGTCTCCATATATGAAAAAAACTGCTTAGCGGCCCAGGCGCTTAAGTCGCCGAATCAGGCGAATGGTAGAAAGTGGCGCATATTCCCAAGCCCAGAGTCTGGCATCGGAGCGAATCGAATCCCAAGTGCTGAGCCCCAGAAAACGGATTTTGTCGGCCAGCCTCGGTTTGGGTAATTGCACATCCAAGGGAGGAAGCTTGCTGTTGGCGTGTAGCAAATGAGTAACTTCGCCCCGGCGACCTTCGAGCAGGGCACGCCAGGCGATGGCATGCTGGCGGGCATATTCCGCCCACGTCAATTCAGTCATGGCATCGACACGTCTTTTGCGTTCTTGACTGATCGCGCTTAAAATGCCAGCCAGTTCGGCTGCATTGGTGAAACTATGCGCAAGGCTTCCCTCGATGTCGAGGTTGCATCCCTGCGGCTTCGCTATCACTGGCACCCCCGCAGCCAAAGCGTTCAAAAACGCCAGGAAACCGTTCTCCATGCCAAAGTCCAGATAGTAGTCCAGGCGCGGAATGCGTTCCGTGTTGAATTTGGTTTGATCGGCACGATCCTCATAATGCACTGAAGCCCCTGCCTGCTCCAAACAACCAACCAGACTAGTCCATCCAGAACCCGCAATTTCAAAATGGAATCCAGCCAGCCTCGTCGTTTGCGCAACCGACCGAATCATTTCTCTCACCATTGCGTCAGAGTCCGAAAGAGATGAGGCAATTCCAAGAACAAGCCGCCGCGGAACCATGCGACCATCGTGGCCCGCAAGGATATAACATAGTTTTTCCCGCTCGATTCCTTTACGCACCATGTCTTCCACGGTCATGCGCGACATGCAGATCGCAATCCCAGCTTGCTTCATGCGCTGTTTAAGGATGAAAAGCTTGGTCACCCGATCAATATGCGTAACGAAGAAAGTGGTGCGGGAACGGGCGACTTTATTGAGTTCACGAAATTTCGGATCGAAATAGAATAGATGATGAACATCGGCATTAGCAGACACTTTCGAAGACACTTCCGCATTAACACCGAACTGGGTTAAATTTTCCGCCAGCCGAACCATGAATTTTTCGATGATCCAACCGCGGTCACTCACTACCAATCGCGCATTAATAGGTTTCATTCAAATGGCAAATTTAGAAGGCTCGGAGCGCTTATCATTGAGCAGCCAATGGACATCCCCCCGCGCGACCTTCGAGAAGGGCGCGCCAAACGATGGCGTGTTTGCGCGCATATTCCGCCCAGGTAAGGTCAGACGCGCAGGCCAGGCGTTTTTGCCGTTTTTCGGACAGTTTGGTCAGCACACCGTGCAGTTCTCTTGAATTGATGATGGAATGGGTGATCCCATTTTCAATATCCACATGATAGCCTTGGGGCGTCACGATTGTAGGCAAACCGGCGCAAAGAGCGTCGATGTAACCCATTGAACCCTCGTCAAATCCAAAATAAAGGTAGTAATCGAAATGAGGAACCCTCTCCAAATTGACATTGTAGTCTTCGATCGGTTTATTTGTGCTCTTGAAGTATCGAACCGAAGCCCCCGCCGCTTCCAACCGGGAGATCACCCTCTCCCACCCCCACCCTATGATATGAAATTCAAAAGCATCCAACCGCATAGAAGCCGCCACTTCCAAAAGGATGTCTTCACGTTTGGCACCGTCGGCGCGCAACTGACTTGTGATCCCAAGAACAATGCGGCGACCTACCACACCGTCCTCATGCCCAAGAGTAATAGAACAGAGTTTTTCACGCGGCAGCCCCTGTTTAACCAGTTGCTCCACAGTCGCGCGAGAAACGCAAATCGCCAAGCTTGCTTTCGCCGCATTATCCTTCAAAACCTGAAGATGGTCACTTGTTTTCACATCGGCAACAAACAAAGTACTGCGAGAAGCCAAGGTATCGGGATAATCGCGGAAAGCTACGTCAAGGCAAAATAGATGATGAATATCCGCCGCTGGCTGGGCCGACGAACCCAACTCAGCATTGACGTTCCAACGACCAAGATATTTTGTCAGTCTCAGGGCGACTGTCTCAAATACAGAACCTTGTTGCTGATGGTTTAACAATAACCGAACCCGAATAGGCTTGGCTTTATCTAAATTATAACCCTTCATTTTACTGTAATTCACGTTTCACAATCTACTTAGAGTGCGTCTGAAAAAGGAAATTGGGGGTGATTTTGCAAAGTCTGACGGCCAAGTAAATGCACAAAACCCTTGATTTGATTGCTTGCTTTTGCGGCTGTCATTCGCGGTAGCGCCAGTGGGGCGTGAAAAAAGCCACTTACGACACCAATCTGACCGACGCCCAATGGGCCTGTCTCCAACCCATGCTTTCCAAACCCGCCAAACGTGGCCGTCCCCCCATAGACCGCCGCCGAATCATTGAGGCCATCCTGTACTTGGTCAAGTGCGGGTGTCCCTGGCGTTATTTGCCCGCCGATTTTCCCAATTGGAAAACGGTTTATCATGTCTTCCGCCAATGGATTGCCAACCATCAATGGGCCGTGATCCATGACACCTTGCGCGTCCTGGTGCGCCGCGCCAACGGCAAACGCAGCCGGCCAACGGCCGCGATTCTGGACAGTCAAAGCGTCAAATCCGCCGGTCACGGCGGCCAGGTGGGGTATGATGCCGCCAAGCGGATCAAAGGCCGCAAGCGGCACCTGTTGGTGGATACCTTGGGATTGATCCTGGGCGTGGCCGTGACGCCGGCCAACACTACCGAACGGGACGGTGCCCAATTGCTGCTGGGCCGGGTGCTGGGCTGGTTCACCTGGTTGCGTATCCTGTGGGTGGATGGCGGCTACACTGGTGAGGCTTTCGCCCAATGGGTCAAGGGTCTCCGGCCCAAACTGAAAGTCGAGGTCGTCAAACGTTCCGACGACCTCAAGGGCTTCAAAGTGTTGCCGCACCGCTGGGTGGTGGAGCGCACTTTCGGATGGCTGATGCGCCAGCGGCGGCTGGTGCGGGATTACGAAACCACCGAGTCCAGTGCCGAGGCTTGGATTTATATCGCCATGATCCGAATCCAACTCCGCCGACTGGCTTGATCCCTCAGCATTCATGATTTTTCAGACGCACTCTTAGATTGATTGTTTAAAGGATATCTGTTTAACAGCCATCTTTCGCGCTTGGTCTCCGAGTTGAATTGGCCGTCGCCATTGGTGCGAATACCTTTTTTGGCCGGGCCATCTTAAGACGGCAAACACAACAATCGGCATGATTTCTGCCGTAAACTCGCCCCAAGTAAAACGCCACTCAAGAATAGCCAACAAGCCAATGGCAAAGAGGTAAATGAAAGCAACAAGTTTCCCCGCGTCAGCACTCTTGCGGTAAGCCGAAAATGATAACCCGGTCACCATGCCATAAAGAGCTGGCAAAATGAAAGTTCCCGACATGCCAAAATCCTGATAAAATGGCAGGCACCATGTGTAGTGAGCGTTGGCCTGTCTCGCGGGCGCTATGTTGACCATCGTCTGTAGGTCCATGGTCCGCACAAAAAAGATCTCTCTGTGTCGCAGGATCATGGTCCAAAAATTATTAAACAAATCGCAAAATCCCCCCACCGAATACACAAAGTTGTCTTTTACCAAAACGTCAGAGCGCATATCAAAAAGAGTGAACGGCTGGGAAAAATAATAAAGTGGGTCATCAGAGAGTTTCGACATGTCCATGTTACCCCTCATGCGCAGCAAACTTATTGTCATCAACAAGGCGATGCAGCCCAAGATCCCAAATTTGATAAACCAAAGAAACGCCCCAGCTTGACGCGCTTTCAGACGAGGCTGACCCGCCGACCACATGTGGCCACCAAAAAAAAGTCCCACCAGAAATGTCAGAGCAATGAAAAGACATTGAAAACGACTGAAAGCGAGGAGGTCAAGCAAAACCATGCCTAGGCAGGCCAGCAGCAGAATCAGGATGGAGCTTTTGGTGCCGCTAATAATGCACCGCGCCAAGTTCAGCCCAAAAAGGGTGTACACACCTGGAAAAACCATGTATTCCAGAAGTATAACTCCATATTTGGAAGCCCATATTCCGCCTGCCTTTTTTAAGATGCTTATTCCGCCATCCTCACTGACAGCGGCTCGCACTTTTGCAGCACTTTCCGTGTCGCTCAAGACGTTGCTGATGCCCGGCAATGCCAATTTGGCAACTACTAGTACCAATATGACGCTCGCAATAAGGGACACTTTGCTGAACCGATTGTTTGCTATCAAATAGGAGCCAAAAGAGGCTGTCGAATATAAATGTTCTTTAAATTTACCGACAACCAGCAGAAACCCAATTGCAAACCCCAATATCGAAAGACAAATAAGGTTCAAACTCTCAGTGCTTGGCGGATAAAGCTCTAACTCCGGTAGGCGGTTGGTCCAGAGGGCAGCCAACCAAACCAGCACAAAAATCGCAGCCGGATTAAAAGTATATCCAATCCGGATGCGAGAAACGGGGATCAATAGCGCCAATATAAGCGTCCAGATAATCAGGGGCAAAAGGTTGGATAGATTCTCGGACATTAATTAACCAGTTTTGAAACCTTATTTACCCGATCGTACCAGCAGGGATCTGCTCTGCAATACAAACGACCGATCCAGAATCCAAAGAGCGCCAGCATAGGTGACCGCTCCCGCACACACGAGCAGTGCCAGCAAAGGTTTGGAACTGACGGCAGGGAATTGAATCAACCCTGCACGAAGACACCCGACGACTGCCAGCATCGCTCCAGTCGCCATAAACATCGGACGTCCCTCAACCCACAAATACGACCACGGAACACGCAGCATGCGCCTGCATAGCCAGATATGGATCGGCGTAGCAGCCAAGGCAACAAGGAACCGGGTGCATGCGAACGCTTTCAAGCCATACTGGGCGGAAAAATAAAAGGCTGGCAAAAAATAAAGCAGTTGAAAATACATCAGCTTGGTGTTGACATCAGGACGTCCCATGGCCCGATATAACTCGCTATTCAGTCCCACCAACCATGCAACTCCATTCATCAAACCTAGGCAGCTCAAAACGAATCCCAACCCCGCCCATTTGACACCAAACAATGCCGTAGCGATTTCAGGACCAACCAAAAATACCCCCACTCCAACCGGTATCGCAATCGCCAAGACCAGTCGGTTCACACGATGAAACGTTTTGCATAGCTCCTCGTGCTGATCCTGCAACCTCGAAAAAATTGGATAGACCACCGGCACGAAAGGATTAAGCACCAATCCGAAAATAACGTTAATCAGCATCACACCCGTGCGATATACTCCAAGATCATGCACCCCAAGGCAGCGGCCGACGATCAAATTATCCCCCCACTGGATCAGCCAGGCGCCAAAAGCTTCCAACATGACCCATGAGCCAAACCGGAACAAACGCCGCGCTTGGGTCTGATCATAACCCCAGCGAGGACGCCACGAGCTACTGCGCCAGAGCATCACCAAGTTCATGGTCTGTCCAGCCAATGAACCTGCTACCAGAGCCCATACGCCCTGCCCAAAAAACGCCATTGGGATGGAAAAAAGACCCGGAACAAATGCGGACGCGAGGCGAATCCAAAACAGTCGCTTGAAATTCATATCCCGCAAAAACAACGCTTGCTGCACGGATGAAAGGGAGGCAATCACCACTTGCAAGCCCAGAACTCGCAATACCGGCGCGGACTTTGGACTGTCAAAAAAAGACGCCACCGCCGGCGCGCTTACCACCAGCGCAACATAAATCGCAATTCCCAAGGCGGTATTGGTCCAGAATACTACCTGCGCGGCCTGCTCCGGATCTTCCTTGGCTTGAATCAAGGCCTTGCTCAAGCCTGCGTCCCAGAACATCTGCGAGAAGGCAATGACAATCGAGGCTGTAGCCATAATCCCGTAATCTGCGGGAGTCAGGAGACGCGCCAGAACAACAAAGACAACTGGCGTCGCGGTGCGGGAAACCACTTCCATGAGCACCGACCACTTGAGTGATCCTGCGGTTTTCGCGAGAATTGAAGATTGTGACATTAAATGAAACTAGCCTTTCCAAAATTGATGACCCGGGCAGTCGAGGAATTGCCAGGGATATGGGCTTATCAGTCTTTGCGGCAAAATTTGTGACAAATGAGCCAAACTCAGGGTGCGAAACCAACTTGCAAACATAGCGCTCTCCTGCTTTTCTGAGCGCATCAATCGATGTCCGTACTCGAACGCTTGGCGTCGGCGAAAAACCCAGCCGCCATCCGTATTTTGGTGAAACAACACCCAAGAAAGAGAACGTTTTAGACATTCCTGAACGTCCTCACGGCGATAGTTTGTTCGTAGGGACAGTCGAACCAGTGGATCAATCGTATCAATATCCTCGCACGCCCCCGTGTTGGGAGGTAAGCCAAAACCACCAAACTTGTTCTGCGTCTTCAGACAAGAGTCTATGACACGGTCGACATGGCATACCGGACGTTGATCGTAGAAATATAGCATCCAGAGATGATAACCAGTCTGCACACCGCTAGCGAGCTTGGCAGGTGTATCAAACCGATCGCCCCACAGACCAGTTTTCGCGTCCTGTTTTCGGTCAAGCCAATCGAACATCTCCTCTAAAACCACTTCACACCAACCAGCGTCCTGAAAATCTCGAGCATACTGCAAAAAGGTTCCAAGATTCTGGATTTCGCTGCTAACGTCCGTGGGATCCCTCTTCCAGTCGCGAGCCTCCAACCAGTCCTGCATTTTACCCTTCCTGGCAAATGGTGCGATCTGAAGAAAAGGCTTCGAGGCGCGAGCGTCCAAGGCTCTTAGTGCCATCAGAGCATGAAGTGTCATATGTCGCCACCCCCACCAATCGCACTTTTCAGCTAGCGGACAGTCTAAACGTCGGTCACGAAAAATACCGTCTTCGCACTGGTAGCTAAGGATAAAATTCGCCCATTCCCTTTTTTCTGAGGCAGGAATCGCTCCCATCTTGCCGCAAAGGTGCAGAGTCAGGGCCGCATAAGCGGAGGCATACAGCAGAGCAGGACCGCCATTTGTGTACGAAAACGACCCAATGCCCCCCGCCGGGTGCCGGTTGCTCTCAATATACGTAAGTGTCCGCTCGTTTATTTGGCCTAAATCACAAGGCAGAGAACGCCTCGCGTGAGTTCGGACTTCGTGCGGAAAAATCAGATCAAATTCCCACTTGTGGGAAGCCTTGCGCGAGATGCGTTGGAGTGCCGCTAAGCACGCTCCCGCCGCCCCTTTTTCATGCATCTTGCGTCCAACCTTACTTAACAGTAAATTCATATTTGCTGCATAAGTTTCGGGCTAGATGCCTCATCCCAATAATCTTTTTTCAAGACCCATTGGAGCAATAATGGATCCCTCCTCACCTCGTCCTGATGAAAGCGAAAGCCTTCTACAAACCTTTTTAAAAGCCAAGTAGGTGGCTCCGCCCTTTTCATATAATACACAAGCCTTCTCTTAGAGTCCCCCAAGAAACGCCGTATCGGATTGAATGAAGAAGGTTCGCCTTTGACTCGCACCTCGGTGTAGGATGCAGAAATGCCCTGAATATAGCCTCGATGACTTAAGTACTCTGGTTTCATGCGGCTGGCGGGAACCCAATGTCTGACGGACGCCTCCGGATGAAAGACCGCTTTTTTTCCTGCTCTGTCTAATGCCCACGAAACCGAGCTTTCTCCATCCCCGCGATAGCGCAGCAATTCCTTGGGCATGCCATCGGGGTGGAACCCTCCTGCCTCCATCAGAACGCTCTTGCGAATGGAAAAATTGCAACCATAGACATAGTCTGCGGGAATCGTTTTCCCTTTTGTGCCAAAATCAATCAGGCTGTAATGACCATTATACCGGCCCCATTCGTTCTCTCTCCACAAATGCTGAACCCAATCGGGAGGTGTGGTTTCGTAGTCAGGAAGATTATTGCCGCCAACCAGGACCACGGTGGGATCCGAAAATGATTCAGAGATGGCGTCTAACCAGGTGGAATCAGGGATGATGTCATCATCGGCATAAACCAAAATTTCCGCATCAGCAACTTGCGCCCCCTTATGCCGCCCCACATGCAGACCGGGACGGTCACATCGTTCGTAGCGGAAGTTGCGAATGGATTTGCGACCTGAAAATTCCTTGCATTCCGCTTGTGTCGAGTCCGTCGAGTCGGTATCTGCCACAATGACCTCGAAGGCGGATTGCGGGAATTCAACTTTGGCAATCGCATCGAGGGTGCGCAGGAGCAGTTTGGCGCGATTGCGGGTCGGGATGATGACGGAAAGATTCATGAACTAACCGAGCTAAAAAAGGGGGTGCGTCGATTTCTATTTGCCGCCGGTTGACGGTATTGATCCACCCCACCCATTCCAGTAGTGACGACGGCTGGTCTTGGGAAACAGAAGAGGCAGGAAAACTCTCGATATTCCTCGACCGAGAATGTCTCTATTTCCAAAAAGACCGCGCTTGCCAAGAATGCGCAGTCTTCGATAAGCACCTATATTTGAACCAGTGATATTTAGGTTCTTGCTGAATGCTCCATAATGAATAAAGCAAGGCTGATACGTTTTATCAAGAACTGCCAGAGAATACCCAAAGTCCTTCTTGAGACTCCGTTGAAAATACCCGCAGCTATCCCAAGCATTGCGTCTGACAGGGCCGTCAACTAGTTCTTCGTGATAAAAGTGGGAAACAGTGCATTTGCAGGCATCCAGCCGGTAAATGCAGAACCAAGTGTGCCACCGCTCGTTCAGGCAAATAATTTCATTGGAATAAGTATCAAAATAATTATCCGACCTGGGACTATAATCCGTGGACATAGCAACGGTTTCTGGTTTTTTTTCCAGAAGTGACAACATCGCAGAAACAAATTTGCCATCCAGAACCTCGAAATCCGCATCTACAGTGGCATGATAGGGTGTCGTAATCTTTCTCAGTTCCCTATCCCAAATTGCCGTACATTTTTCAAAAGGTCCCTCAAACTCAGGATTCCTCGGTTTTTCTGAATTATCCTGCCAATCATTATTTACAATTTCAACATATGGCAATTTAAGCCAATTGGGAAAGTACTGTTTTTTCAAATTCGGCGAAAGCCAATTTGGATAAATGCGAAGAACAAACGCAACATCTTTGATTTTAGCGTAGCTCCGCACGGCATAGTCACCGATGATTACATCAGGATCGGTAACAATCATGAAGAAGGTGATCACAGGATTATTCATATATTGTACTGCAGTGTAAGCTGCTGTCGTTCGGAAGCCGTAGGGCAGCTGCATGAATCCCATGCTGACTTATAAAGCAAGTGCCTTCCTGAATGCATCAGCCACCGTTTCCATCTCCCCCGCCTTCAGCCCCAGCCCGCTGGGCACATAAAAACCTCTGCGCGCGATTCGTTCTGCCACGGGGCATCGGGTCTCTTTGAACAGCCCGATTTTGCGGAAGACCGGCTGTTCGTGCATCGGCCAAAAGAACGGCCGAGTCCCGATCTTTTGAGCGGCCAGGCGGCGGGCGATTTCATCGGCATCAAACGCATACGAGTCGCCCAAGACGATGCCAAAAATCCAATAGATGTTGTCGGCGTAACCGGTTTTGGCCAGCGGCAGTTGAATGTCCGGGACATCTTTAAGGAGGGATGTGTATTTTGCTCCCATCGCGCGTTTGCGCTGGACGTGCGCTTCAAGGGTTTCGAGTTGGGCCAAACCCAAAGCCGCTTGCAGATTGGTGAAACGGAAGTTCCAGCCGATTTCCTCGTGGATAAACCGCTTTTTGGCTTGAAAACAAAGGTTGCGCAAGGATCGGCATTTTTCGGCCAAAGCGGGGTCGTCGGTCACAATCATGCCGCCTTCGCCTGTTGTAATATGTTTGTTGGGGTAAAAGCTGAACGTGCTCAAGTCGCCAAATGAGCCGCAAGGCCGACCCTTGTAAGTCTGCCCATGCATCTCGGCGGCGTCTTCGATGATCTTCAATCCGTGCTTTTTGGCCAAGGCCAGAACAGGGTCCATGTCCACTGGCAGGCCGTAGATATGCACCACCATGATGGCTTTGGTGCGCGGGGTGATTTTGTCCTCGATCTGGTTGACATCCATGTTCCAAGTGACAGGATCGCTATCCACGACCACCGGGATTGCTCCGGCGCGAACAATCGCCGCCGCGCACGAGATAATGGTGAAGGTCGGCAGTATGACCTCATCTCCTGCCCCAATGCCAAGTGCGACAACAGCGGCGTCCAAGGCAACGGAGCCGTTGGAGACGGCGATACCGTATTTGCGCCCGACGCGGGCGGCAAATTTCTCCTCGAACTGGCTGACATAAGGGCCTTCGGATGAAATCCAGCCCGAATCGATACATTCAATGAGGTATTTCTTTTCGTTGCCGTCCAACAGCGGGGTGTTGACAGGGATAGGATCGTGCATTGGTCAGTTTTTGATTATCAGTTTGTTCGCAGGAATCGGCGCAAAACGCGTCTTGTCTTTGTCGCCCGCGTAAGGTCCTTGTTTGACTTCGATCATTTCGATCTCCTCCAGAACCTCAAAGCCATGTCCGCCGGACGCCAAAAGGATGGTGTCTCCGGCCTCCAAAATGAAGCTCTCCAAATATTCCTGCTGATTGGAGTAAAAATCGACGCGCAATTTGCCGCGCTTAAGAAACAGCACTTCCATGGTGTATTCCACCGTGCGCGCCACCGGGTTGTGAACATGCGGAACGATGACTTTGCCATGAGGATGCCTCATATAAGCAATTTGCTGCGAGGCGCTGTCAGGCGTAAAAAAACTGATTCCAGGCTTATCGAATTTTGCCGGGATGATCAGCGCGAGCAATTGATCGCCCTGTTTAATTTCTTTGATCATAGTTTCAAACGAGCTTCTTGTTGAGCCAGTTTTAAGTCTTCATCCACCATGAGCCGGGCCAGTTCTTTCATGCGAATCTTTGGTTCCCAATTCAAAACCCGCTTGGCTTTGGAATAATCCCCCAGAAGAAGATCCACCTCGGCTGGACGATCATATTGGGGGTTGTGGACAACGTATTCGCGCCAATCAAGACCCGCACGGGCAAAGGCCGTTTCGGCAAATTCCCGCACGGTGTGGGTCTCATTGGTCGCCACAACATAATCATCCGGCTGATCCTGCTGGAGCATCAGCCACATCGCCTCGACATATTCCGCCGCATACCCCCAGTCGCGCTTGGCTTCGAGATTGCCCAACGCAAGTTTTTTTTGAAGACCAACTTTAATTCGCCCGACGGCGCGGGTGATTTTGCGCGTGACAAAGTTTTCTCCGCGCCGCGGGGATTCATGATTGAAAAGAATGCCGTTGGAGGCATGCAATTGATAGGCTTCGCGATAATTGACGGTCAACCAATATGACGCCACTTTGGCGCAGGCGTAAGGGGATCGCGGGTGAAATGGGGTGGTTTCCGTCTGTGGAGTTTCAGCCACCTTGCCGAACATTTCAGAGGAAGATGCCTGGTAAAAACGAACTTTCTTGCCCAAGCCAGCTTCGCGAATGGACTCCAAAATTCGGATGGTGCCGCAACCCGTAACGTCCATCGTGTATTCCGGAATTTCAAAGCTGACGGCGACATGACTCTGGGCGGCCAAGTTGTAAACCTCGTCTGGCTTTAATTCATAGAGCAACTTCACAAGCGAAACCGAATCAGCCAAGTCGCCATAGTGGAGGTGCAACCTGGCCGAATCGCCCATTTCGTGGTTCCATAGATGATCAATGCGCTGGCGATTTACGGTGGATGTTCTACGGACAATCCCATGCACCTCGTAGCCTTTGGCTAACAGAAATTCAGCCAGGTAGGACCCATCCTGTCCCGTGATGCCGGTAACAAATGCTCGTTTCATTAACTTAAGTTAGTATTGTTTAACACTTCTATCAAAGAAAAAATAATTTGGCACTATGCGAAAAGTCGAATCTTTGAAGGCAGAATACGCCCTTTATGACGTTTTTGTTAGGCTTTCCAGATTTGACCGACTTTGGCGGCAATTCCACTCATTGCGTTTCGTGTATCTACGATACTTGAGGCCCAGTCAGCCAGTTCCTGATAGTTCACGTTGTCGTGCTTGGTGGCGATGACGACGATGTCGAAGCCTGCGATGGTTTTAGCGTCCCACGGGATTGACTTGAGGCCGGCCCATTGGGGGTGTTCGCGGGTGGGGCGGATCACCGGAACGTAGGGGTCGTAATAGGCCATCTCGGCTCCCCGGTGCTTGAGCAACTCCAACAGGTGGTAGCTGGGGGATTCGCGGTCGTCATCCACATTGGCTTTGTAGGCCAAGCCCAAAATCAGGATCTTGGAGCCGTTAATAGGTTTGCGTTGCGCGTTCAAGGCTTCGGCAACACGGTCCACCACGTATTGGGGCATGGCGGTGTTGATCTCGCCGGCGAGTTCGATAAAGCGGGTGTTCTGGCCGTATTCGCGGGCTTTCCACGTCAGGTAGAACGGGTCAATAGGGATGCAATGGCCACCCAAACCCGGCCCGGGATAAAAGGGCATGAAACCGAACGGTTTGGTTTTGGCGGCGGCGATGACTTCCCAGATGTCTATGCCCATGGCACTATAGACCTGCTTGAGTTCGTTGACGAGGGCGATATTGACGCTGCGAAAGGTGTTTTCGAGTATCTTGGTGGCTTCGGCGGCGCGGCATGAGGAAACGGGGATGAGCGTCTTGATGGCTTTTCCGTAGAGGGCCTTGGCACGCTCCAAGCAGGCGGGGGTGTAGCCGCCGATGACTTTGGGAATGGTGGCCACGACGCTTTGGGGGTTGCCGGGGTCTTCGCGTTCAGGGGAGAAGGCGAGATGAAAATCCTTTCCGGCTTTCAGGCCAGATCCGGCTTCAAGTATTTTGAGCAGGTCTTCATCGGTGGTGCCGGGGTAGGTGGTGGATTCGAGGACGACCAGCTTGGGTTGAGAATTGAGGGAGGAATCGGCCGACACCTCACCCTGACCCTCTCCCCGATCGAGGCGGAGAGGGGATGTGGCAACGGCATTTCCGATTTCCGATTTATCCCGGCCCAGATAGGGGGCGATGGCACGGCCGGTTTCGATGATGTAGGAAATATCGGGTTCGCGGTTTTTGTTCAGCGGGGTGGGGACGCAGATGATTATGGCTTCGACATCGCGCACGCGGGAGAAATCGGTGGAGGCGGTGAAGCTGCCGGATTTCACGAGTTCGGCAATGGCGGAGCCTTCGATGTGTTTGATGTAACTGCGCCCGGCGGCGATGGCGTCCACTTTGGCGGGGTCAATGTCCAAGCCGATGACAGAGACACCGGAGCGAGCGAACTGTAGTGATAACGGCAGGCCGACATAGCCGAGGCCGACGATGGCGATTTTAGTCATATAATCAGTACCGCAGGGTCAATTGCAAGCCAACCTGATTGTCTTGCACTACCGTGTTGTTTTGGAAAATACCGTTGCCTCTGAACTGGTAGTAAAGTTGTGAATCAAGATGCTTCCAAAGTTTCAAATCACCGGTCAAGCGGATGGAATAGTAATCACTGGCGTTCGCGTTATTGGCCACTTTGGCAGTGGACGTGTAATCGTACTCGTAACAACTTAAATCCGTCCAAATTGAAAACCGGTCGGTAAAATCCCGGCGGAGGGTCAGGTAGCCGCCAGTGCTCGTATAAGAATATCCTTGGCTTAATGAGGCATATTGCTGACGGGCGACGCCGACCCGAATCGTGGTGCGTTCCCACGGCCGGTAACTTGCACCAAGTGTAAAATAGGGAGTGAAACTATCAGCCCGACCGGTGTCAAATTGGCGATATTCAATGCCCAAGGAACCGTCCACCGAAAAAAGTTCGCTGTAATCGAAACGGGCGCGAGCACCCGATTGCAGGAATTGCTGATTCTGGCCGGCCGCAATTTCATCCCAACCGCCCGCCGAAACCCAACTGACATTTAACGTGGGGCCGACTTGACGATTGAGCGATACGGATCCCTTATATTCCGTATAGCCAAGTAGATTGGTGTTGCCGGGGTAGGAGACATCCTGGCGGACCAACGCCGAATCGGCGGAAAATTTATCGTTCAACCGGTAACCGGCATCCAGTTCGGTATGATTCTGCCGGATCTTGCCACGTTGGGATGCTTCTACAATGGTAGTCCTTTGGTCGGAGTAATTTTCCTGAACTCCTAGGATGAGTTTTGCCATGGGCCAGACAGCATTGGCGGTGACAAACTGATCTAGAGAATCATTTTCCGAATACCGGGCAAACTCCTGCCACTGGGGGGAATAATCGAGCAACAAAAATTTGTTCGGCCAGCCTTCCACCGGTTGAACAATCAAGGACGACGTTGACAGCGATATCAGGTTCAGATCGTAATTCCAATACTGCGCCCGGTTAAGATACGTTTCCAAGGTCTGCCGGTCGCCACCCAAAATTTGGATACCCGGCGCCACCTGACTGATCACATCCTGCTGTCTGCCATTGTGCGCAAAAAGAATATTGTCATCGTAGATCGTGGTGGAGCGCAGCCGCGGGTGCAGGTCAAAAGCGCCGTATGACAATGTTAGCGGCTGGGCAGAATTCAACCAGGCAGGTTGATTGGTTGGATAGGCGACCTGAGTGTTTGAAGGAACATCCTGAGCCGAAACCGGGCACGCAACCCCACCAGCCATTGCCAACAACAATGCCGGAACCTTCTCCAAACCACGCGACTCACATTTGTTTTTTCTCATATATTTGAGGGCGCTGCGGTTGAATTTTGGAATTTTGCCAAATGTCCGAGGCAAAGACAAGCTGCCGCACATGGCTGTTTAGGCCATTTTACATACGTTATGGACGGACGATACAACTTCAGGCTTAAAGGGGGATTTTTATGCCAAATTTGGCATAAATTTGGCGCTGAATTATCTCCCTTGAAGGTGCGAGTAAAATAGCAAAAAAACCCCTCGCAAGCAACACCCAAAAATTAAAAAATATTCCGAACCGAGATGTAATTTAATTCAATTGAACGCGTTGCCATTGATCACCAAAAGTTTTCAAAAAATGTTGACCGCGACATTTATCAACCCGAATTCCTAATGCCATTCCCCGTTGATAATCAGTAAGTCCAGGGTGGTAGGCGCGTCACTCCATGCGCCCCATCGTGGTGAACCTGTCAGCGTTCCTTGGCAGGCGACGGCGCGCACAAAGTGACGCACCCTACCGAGGATCAAACCATTCCACCGATTATTACCAATACATGGTATGAGTCCTCGGTTTACGCCCCCCCATCCGATGGGGTAGCGCGTGTGTTTTTTGGAGGGATAGAAAGAATTTGAATGGGCCAACGACCGAGGCGGATTATCCAGTTTGGATTGTTCCTTACTTGAGGTGCGTCTGAGATTGATTTGTGGAGGAATCCAAATTTGTTCCCCCAATTACCGGCACGGCAACGAATCCTTTGGTGCCTGAACTGGTCGCATCATCTGCCGCCGGCTGATATTCGGGAATTCCCCGCTTTAGCCCCCGGGTAATGGCATCCAAATCATGGGTTTGCTGCGCCAAAGTTTGGGCTATGCCGGTGGCATTCCAAGGCGATTTTTTGCCAACCACATAACTGATGTTTTCGATTTGCGAAGGCAATCGGTAGGCGGCAACTTCGGTGTCAATTAACACCAAATCCGGCTGCAAATCAATGGCCGTACCCAATATGGCCTCCAGGTTGGTGGGAAAAGATTGAACCAAGGCAGCCACCATATAGGGCAATACGCCGGGGCGGGCCAAAACGGAAACGGATTTCAGCACCTCCTGAATTTTGGCATCGCGATCCCCAACGTCGCTGGCTTGAACAAGATCAACTGAAACGGCCGGCATTTCCAAGACGGAAACAGATCTCAGCGCTTCAAATGACGTGTTCCCGCTGGATGCCGCCTGCGGCTGATGGGTCAACACCCAATTGATAATGCCGGCTGACAACAAAAAAGCTAGAATGGCAAATGCCAATCTAGCTTTTGAATATTTACTGCTAGCAACTGTTTTGTTTACCCGCCGCTTGCGGCGAATTGACCCAGACATGTTGCCAGTGATAAGCCGAATTTAAATCACGGGGCGGAGTATTTACGGCCACCAGACTGCTCAGCACTTGTGCTCGAAGGTCCAGAGACAATGGGAGTCGAAGGAACCGGAGTTGCAGGTGCCGTAAAAACGGGCGGAGGCAGGAACGCCGGAGAACCGCTATTGACTTGAGCCGGCAGATTTAAGTTCAAGCCGGAAGTGTTCAACGGTTTGGCATATCCATACGCGGAGTTGTTTTGAGCCACCTGGGCTCCAGCCAAGTCCACCGAAAGATGTTTGGCAACACCCTTGGAAATCAGCGTCGCATGCCGGAGAACATCCTTGGCGGCAGCCGGACTGACAACCGCATTTCCAGCGAGCGCGTTGTCGAAATACGGCTTGAGATCAAGATTATTTACGGCCACCGCATTCAAAATGGCACGCGCTTGGGAAGGAGCCGCATTAATGGCAGCTTCGCCCACTTCACGGAAGGAGGTCGGGGAGTAAAAAAGTACCGACTCAACGATCGATCCCGCCTGACCAGGAGCCACTTGGCTGGCCATCCGAGCGATTGAAACCGCTTCTTCAGGGTGCAAACGAGCCGCCTCACTGGCAGCCACACCAGCCATATCAGGAGTGCTGCGCGCAATGGCGGCAACCACTTTAGGCAGGGCCGTCACATGCGTGTGAGCCACTTCGCGAAGCACAGCCACCGTCACCAGCGAGCGCTCGGACGTGGACGTACCGGCAACCAACACGGCGGAACTCTTCACCGCCTCAGTCAGGGACACGCCCGTGAGCGCAGTTTTGATCTCCGCCTGTTTAGCCGCGCTCAAAGCATCATCAGCCTTGGTAACACAAACGCCAGCCAGCAGCACAACTGCCATGGCGCATTTCAAATAATTTGATTTCATAGTCTTAAATTGTCAGTGCACAAAGGTTTTGTCAGATGCCACCTTTATTCCACAGTGATAGTCTCCCACAACCTGGCCTTTTCTGTCAAGTGGTTTTTCCTTATTTCCTTGCAACCCCATTGGGTATAATGTTCAATACCATGCATAAGCAAGTTTGGCTCGAAAGGCAAACAGAAAGTGCCTGGCCATAAGCTAAACCGCAAAAATCAGAAGTGTACCAAGGCATCAAATTTATTCTCGGGGCGGCGATCTTATTTGCCTCCATTGCCGGAGGAAAGACCGCAAATTATGTTGTAATTAACACAAATGACAGCGGGGACGGCAGCCTGCGCCAGGCTATCATCAACGCAGACTCCAATAATCCGCCCAACACCATATCCTTTCAAATCCCCGGCAGCGGTCCGTTTACGATCAGCCCGCAAAGCACCTTCCCCCCCCTAAACCAGCCGGTCATCGTGGATGGCACCACACAACCCGGCTATGGCAATAGCCCCCTGATTCAAATCAACGCGGCCGGCATCAGCTCCAGCAGCGATGTTTTGACCCTTTCCGGGGGTGGCAGCACCATCACAGGTCTCAGCATATTTCACAGCAAGCGCGACGCCATCCGCATTTCCGGGCTCGGAACCAATATTATCACCGGTTGCTACCTCGGGGTTGATGCGTCAGGCACCAACAGTCCCGGCAACGTCGAGGCGGGCGTCTATATTTACCGTTCTTCCTATAACGTTATCGGCGGCACCAACACCATCTCCCGCAACGTTCTCAGCGGCAACATGCAAGGCATTGAAATTGACGACGGCCCAGCCCCTCAGTCGGGGACCGGAAACGTCATTCAGGGCAACTATATAGGCACCACCTATTTAGGAACATCACCTTTAGGCAATACCAACAACGGGATATTCATCATCTCCTCCCCCGCCAATCAGATCGGCGGGGCGTCGTCCGGAGCAAAAAATCTGATCTCGGGAAACTTTTTCAGCGGAATTTACCTTTCCGGCATATCCACCTCCAACAACGTCATTTCCGGCAATTTCATCGGGACCGACATCACCGGGGCCATCAACCTCAGCAACAAGCTGGATGGCATTACCATTTTGGGAGCCTCCGGAAATCGGATCGGCGGCACCAATTCACCGGGCCGCAACATCTTGTCCGGCAACGGATCACGGGGCATCCTGATCATCAATTCCGGCAGCACCAACGCCGGCAACAATGTCATCCAAGGCAATTTTATAGGCACCGACGTAACGGGACGGCTGGCGCTGGCCAATCAGACCAACGGGATCATCCTGTCCGGCGTCTTTGGCAATCTCATTGGCGGAACCAACAGCAGCCTTGGCAATGTGATTTCCGGCAATGGGTTCAACGGTATCACCATCTATCAGCCCGGGGCCTCCAACAACCTCGTCTGGGGCAATTTCATTGGCACGGACGCGACCGGAACGAATGCCCTGCCGAACACGTACAGCGGAATCACCATCAGTGGCGTCTCCGGAAACACCGTCGGCGGCACCAATACCGGGGCGGGCAATCTGCTTTCCGGGAACCTGCAAAACGGTGTTTACCTCCAAACGGCCGGACCGGGAAGCAATTATGTGCAAGGCAACCTGATCGGCACGGATATCACCGGCCGGCTATCCGTCAGCAACAACCTGTCCGGAATCTGGATCGAGTCCTCCGGCAACTGGATTGGTGGTGCCACGGCGTCAGCCAGAAATCTCATCTCCGGCAATGTACAAAACGGGATTTACCTGACCGGGGCCGGGGCCAGCAATAACATCATTCAAGGCAATTACATTGGCACCGACATCAGCGGCACGAACGCGCTGCCGAACGGGGGCAGCGGCAGCTATTCGGGAATTTATCTCACCGCCGCCATGGCCAACACCATTGGCGGGACTATCACTGGCACCGGCAATGTGATCTCCGGCAACGGCGACAAAGGCATCTCCCTGAATGCCGCCGCCGGCGCCAATAGTATCCTGGGCAACTACATCGGAGCGGATGCCACCGGGGGACGGGCGCTGGCCAATAGCAACGGCGGCATTTATATATATAATTCTCCCACCAACACCATTGGCGGCACCAATGCCGGCGCGGGCAACCTGATTTCCGGCAACAATGCGGATGGCATTTATGTTTCGGCGGCCGGCGGGATGATCATCCAAGGCAATTACATTGGCACCAAGATCGATGGGACCACCGCCCTCGGCAATCTGTGGCACAATGTCGAATTTGACAACAGCGCCAACAACAACCTGGTGGGCGGGACCGTGACGACAGCCGATAATCGGATTGCGTTCACCCGGACGGCGCAGTATGACGGCGTCCGCGTCCGCAGCGGTTGCGTGGGCAACCAGGTATTGCGCAACTCCTTCTTCTCCAATGGCGGCGGATCCCCGCAGGGTTTGGGCATTACGGTGGGGAACGTGGGGGTCACCACCAATGGTTTGCCGGTCTTTACCAATGCTATCACCGGAAAAGGCACCGTCGTCCGGGGCAGCCTTTTGAGTACGCCCAACACCACCTTCCTGCTGCAAATCTATGCCAATGTTGTTACCAATCTCTCCGGTTACGGCGAAGGCCTGGTTTGCCTGGGATCCACCAACATCACGACGGATGCCACCGGCAAAACCACATTTGCGACGGTCTTGGCCACCAATGTGCCGGCGGGCGAATACATTTCCGGAACCGTCACCGACAGCACCAACAACACCTCGGAATTTGCGGCGGACATCCTGGTGCAAGCACCCCCGGCTTTCAGCGTGTCTTTCTCAAACTCCATCTCCGGGGTCGTGTCCAACTACTACTCCGGTTTGCGGACCAATCCGGTGACCCATGTGGTAACCACCAATGCCCCGGGCTGGTTGATCAGCACCAATTACCTCAAGACGTTTTACCTGACTTGGCCGACAAATCCTCCCGGCTTCTCGGTCGTTCAATCCACCAGCCTGGCCCCGTCTGCTGCCTGGGTGGCACTGACCAACCAGCCCCAATTATTGACCAACCAGTACCGGGTATTGCTGCCCATCACCAATCAGGGGAGCCGCTTCTTCCGGTTGCTGTTGCCATAAAATGTGGCATTTTGTCGGAACACAATGGTAAAAGACAAAATGCAGACGGTCCGGTTGCTGGTCGGGTTTATTTTGCGCCTATTTTTGTGCGTAGCGCCGGCCATTTGCGAGGGTCAATACACGACCAACGGCACGTTGTACACCATTCAATCCACCGGCCCGGTCTCCAACCGGCTTAATATTGTCATTTTCTCCGAGGGGTACACCACCAATAACCTGGCCAGCCACTTCTTGTCGGATGCGACCAATGCCATGAACAATCTGTTTTATTGGGAACCGTATCAGGAGTACCAAAATTACTGCAATGTTTATGCCATCGCGGTCCCTTCCATTAACCGCGGATCTACCCATCCCCTAACCACCACCACCAACAACACTTTTTTTGGCTCCAGCTACGATCCTTATTACGACTATGTAATTACCGTTCCGACGGCCGGTTTGACCAAAATGACCAATTTGCTGTCCAGTCTGATGCCTTCGGCCGGTTTGCCCATCATTCTGGTAAATGACAACACCGATGGCGGGGCGGGCGGGCCGGTGGATGTCGTCTCCACCGGATCATCACTTCAGATCGATATCATTCCGCATGAAACCGGCCATACGTTGGGCAAACTTCAGGATGAGTATGATTACGGTTATCCCTATTCAGATCTTTCCCTGAACATCACGGTGGCAGCCGCCAACACCTGTTATATCACGAATACCATCACCAATACGGCCTGGAGTACATCGGCTACGAATAGTTACAAGTACCTGACCAATGTTACTTGGGGCGCCTGGATTACCAACGGCACCCCCATTGCCACAACCAACACGGCCCAGTACGGTGGCACCGTGGGTTTGTTTCAAGGCGCCAATTACACAACGGTCAGCTGGTACCGGCCCCAGGAAGATTGCATGATGCGCACGCTGGGCTCACCCTTTTGTTCGGTCTGCGCGGAAGCCCTGGTGAAAGCGATCTGCCAGAAAGCCCGGCCGGTGGACAGCTACAGCCCCCCGACCAACAGCACCCTGAGCATCACCAACACGACGCCCGTGGTCTTTACCCTGACCCAACCGCAGCCGCTGACGCATAATCTGAACACGCAATGGTACACCAACGGCGTGGCGGTGGGCGGTGCCACCAACAAAACCTTCACCCTGAACCCGGGCCAGTTCACCAACGGCAACTATACCCTGCAAGCCCAGGTGCATGATCCCACCCCGCTGGTCCGAACCGACCCCTCCAATTATTTGAGCGCCACGTTGACCTGGAATCTCGCCCTCAACGTTTACAAGCTGAATCTGGACAATCTGGGTCTGCCCAAAGCCTCGTCCTTGTTTCACTTTCGGGTGAGTGGCAATGCGCCCTATGGCTTCGTCATTCAAGGCGCCACCAATCTGGTCCCCACGAATGCGGTCAACTGGTATCCGCTCAGCACCAATTTCCTGACCAACGGCCAGTTTTATTTCACCAACAAGGTCACCAACCTTACCCGCCAGTTTTATCGGGTACGGATTCTCCCCTGACCGCGAAACCCGGCCCGCCGGAAGGCTACCCGGGACCATCGGCCGGGATGCCCAGCACCCTTAACGCCGCCCCGGCCTTCTTCCATGGCGGGGTTCCGGGAGGAACGGCCGAGCGGGCGGCCTTGAAATATTCAACCGCCTGGTTGGTATCCCCGCGCTTGGATAATAAGATCCCCAAATCATAGTTGACCCAGAAGGGCTCCACGCGCAGGGGCAGGATTTTTAAAAAATCCGCTTCGGCGGCCGGGTCATTGCCCGCCTTCATGTTGGCAATCCCGTGATTCATACGGGCCAAAGGGGCGTTGGTAACCGCTAAAACCTGGTCCAATTGCGCCAAGGCATCCGGGATGTTCCCCAGTTGAATCAGGGCGGCCGCCCGGTTGATTTGCAAATCCATGTCTCCGGGATTGCCGGCAATCTGCCGCTCCACCAATTTCAGCGCCTGGTTCAAGTCACCGGCGGAGAGCGCCACCTGGAAAATCTGGCTGGTCAGCGACCGGTCCGCCGGGGGAGATGCATAAAGCGGCTGCAACAGTTTTCGCGCCGCGGTCACGTTTCCCAGCGCCAGCCACGACCTGGCCTCCTCCAGGGAGAGCTGAATATTCAAGCTGGCCGCCACGGACAATTTATCAATGTGCCGGCGCATCTCGCTGGCCAGTTCAATCACCTTGTCATAAGCCTGTTCCCGGGAATAAATCTGGATGAGCGCCAGCCCGGGAGCGGGCACCTCGGGGGCCAACTGACGAACGCGCAAGTATTCCCGGATGGCCTGAGCATCCAGGCCAAATTGCTGATAGGTGGTCCCCATCAGATAGCCCAGGCTGGGGTCGTCAATATAACCGTAGTTTTGCACCAAGTTGAACAGGCTGTTCGGGCTGCCCAGTTCATGCGCCAGCACCGTGGCGTTGGTGAGGGAGAAAACGGTCCCCGCCTGCAAATCCAAATTGCACTGCCGATTCACCAGCGCCGCATAATTGTTGGGGTTCAGGGCCAGCGCCTGTTGAAAACGTTTTTGCGCCGCCGCCAGCATGCCGGCGCGCTGCAATTCCACCCCCCAACTGTTCAGCGTCGCCGAACTCCAGTTACCCACCAGCACACTCTGATATGAAACCACCCGGGCCATTTTGAGGCTCGCCAGCCAGCGCTCGGCCATGGTATTGGTTTGTTGCAGGTAAACGGCGGCCGAGGAAACTTTCGCGACTTTTTCCAGGCCGGTGCGCCACGCTTCATCCCAAAACAGCTCGTTGGTTTGAATTTCCGCCGCCGTCAACGCGGGTCGCGGGCAGGCCACCAGCCTGAATATGGATTTTTCGGGCCGCAACTGAAGCGTCTCATAAAAGCAGTTGAAGCCGGATTGCAAACAATATACCTGGTTGGTGGCGGCCAGATGTTGCAGGAAAAGCAACATTTCCTCGCTGGACAGCACTTTGCCTTGGATCTCCGGCGGCCAGAAACCGGGGAACTGCCGGGCAACGGTGTTCCGGTACTCCGGCAAGAAAAGCGATTTAACATCGACTACCACCCAGGGGGATTGACCGTGCCGGGCAAGGACATCCTTGAGCAGAATGGACTCCTCCGCGTTATCGCCCAGAATCACCCCGCCACCGGGGGGAAGACTTTGCACGGCCAGATCGGCGTAGCCGGTCAATTTTTCGGAATTAAACCGCAGGATGGCGGGAAAATTGCGAACCGCCACGGCAACCGTGAACAGGATGAACAGGCTGACCGCCACCGGAAAGGCCACCTGCCGGATCCGATTGACGAAGGCCAGGACTTTGAACCAGTTGGGGTGAACTTCCGGGGATATCTCCGCCTCCTTGACGTACATGGACATGACCAAATTCCCGCCCAAAAAACCGGCGCTCAGGGCGGTAAAAAAGTCAAAACTGAGCAACGGCAATGACCAGTTGAACTGGTGCAGGATGATCTGCCGCGGTCCTACGGTGGGATCAAACTCCAGCCAAAGGCAGGCCAGGACGAGCGTGGAACACGCCAAATAATAGAACCACAGTTGCACCCGCTCCACCCCGACCGTGGAAAATGCCTCCTCACTACGCAACCGGATCAGCGGCAGCAGCAGGGGCAATGACAGGTAAATAACCACAAACCCGGCGAGTTCGGGATGAACCTGCCAGAAACCGCTATAAATCAAAGACAACGTCTGCCGGGTGGTGTGCAGCGTGCTGTGCCAAGCTTTAACAAACGACCACGGGGAAAAAGGCGAGAGGCCATTGATTAACGGAACCAATGCGTAGATGGATAAACCCGCCAGCACGAGCAAACCCAGGCGCCGGAGCAAACGCTTGTTGAAAAAGTCCAGGCGGCAGGCCCAGATCAATGACCCGACGAACACCGGAAAGCCGATAATCATCGCCCAATTTTCAGCCATCCCCACCCCCCAGATAATGGCGGCCGCATCCAGCCAGCGGTTGTTGGCCCGGTCCCGGCGGAGATCATTGCGCAGGCGATACTCCAGCACGCACCAAACCGCCGCCGCCACCAGCAGCAAATCCAGAGTTTCACCCGTTGCCGCCGTGGCATGCAACCAGAAGTTGTATTCAAATCCGCACATGACCACGGCCAGCAGCGTGGCGACGGTGGTGATCGTCTTTTCCCGGCCGGAGGGCCGGAAGGGAAAACTCCAGGGAAGCAACTGCATGATATGCGCCAGCAGGCCCAGACAAAGCGCGGCGAAAACCGCCGACATGAAATTCAGCACCACCGGAATGCAACCCGCCGGCAGCAGCTTGCAGGGCAGCGTCAGCACCCACAAGACCGGGTGGCTGGCCAGTGGCTGCCAGTCCCAACCCGCCACCTTCGCCGTCAATGGCAGGCTTTGCATGGTCACATCCCCGCTCAACGTCACGGTATAGACCAATAGGGCGACGAGAAAAACCCAGCCTTTCAGCGACCGGGTCAGCTCATGAAATATTTTGTGGATAATCGGCATGCCTTGGGCGTTCTATTGCAATCCTGATGCAACTCATTTGACCAAACCTCACGGTTTCCATCATGGCCGGAAAAATGGGCTTAGGACTGACCTTCATTCTTTATACCGCTGATTAATTCCCGTTGTGGCTCTAGTTAAACATCTGAAGTCGCAAGGTCAAGGAGAAGTTACCCGGAACCCGCCTGCGGGCGCATACTGCCACCGCCCCGGAGCACGGGTCTGTGACCCGCAGCAACTTGCGAATTACCAGCGTTACCATTGGCTTAACCCGCGTTTGGCCGGCCAAGCGCGCGGGGCACACAGCCCCGCGACCTGATGGCCGGGCGCATTGCCCCTCCTGCTTTGGGGCAGTGTCGGGATACACCCCCCGCCCGCCCCGGCGGTAAAAACACCCAACTCAGACCGCCGGCTCCAAACCATTGCAAGTTATCGTTAAAGCGGCGCAGCCAAGACCGTCCGCGTGACAATTTTGCCACCCGCAGCCTAATCGCCCGCCACCCCCGCCGTCCACATGCCTTTGGGAGCGGTCAGCGTGCCTTTGCCGATGGTCTGTTCAATCTTCAAGCCCTCCACATGCCCATCGCAGAACAAATAATTAAACCGGTTCCGATGAGCCTTGTAGAGCAGGTTCCCCTCGCAAACCCCGCCCTGATCGGGAGCCTGGATGGGATTGCTGGGGTCAATTTGATAGAACACCCCATAATCGCCCGAGCCGGAATACTGCGGCCCGTCGCAACAGCAGGTCCAGACATTGCCGACCGTCTGCTGCCCCTGCGGTTCCTCCACCAGCAAAATGGAACCCGAAGGATCGCGCACCACCGAGTTTTTGTAGCCCCGGGGACTCCAGTCCACCGTGCTATTGCCATCCTGCCAATAGACGCCCACGCCCAGCATGCCCGCTTGGGTAAGATCAGGCAGCGGATAAGTCCGGTTTTGGGTGTCCATTTGCCAGCCGGCACCGCTCCCGCCATAACCCGCCTTGACCCCCACCATGGCATAAGAGCGAATGCCGCACCACGTGCTAAAAGCATCGCTGTTGCCCACCCAGCCGCCGCCCCCCGCTTTGAGCGAGGTGTCCGACGGGCACAATTCAATCTTGGGACACTCATCCGCATACCAGGCGCCGCTGGCAAAATCATTCGGGTCCGTGTGGCAACCCATGTAAAGCAGCAACAGCGTGTCCCATGCCACCTGATTGCCGCCGCAACTGATGCCGGCCGGCGGGAACATGTCGCCATTATCCCCGCTAAAGAGCGTGAAACAAACACCGAGCTGTTTCTGCTGCGAAGCACATTGGATGCGCTGCGCCTTGGCCTTGGCGCTGGCCAGGGCCGGCAGCAGCATGGCGGCGAGAATGGCGATAATCGCAATGACCACGAGCAATTCAATCAGGGTGAACCCGGCGGCGCGACGGATTCGATTCCCTTTGGAGAGCGAGCCTGGCGTGAACATAGGTTGGATGGGGTTGGGGATTGGGTGGGGTTGGGAATGCACTACTGGTCAACCAGCACGATATGCATGTTTTTGGCGATCACATATTTTTTGCCGGCGGGCGGCGGCGGCACCTGGATGCCGGACGAAGCCACAAACTCCTCAAAACTTTTCGGCCGCTGATGATTGCGAATCACCCAGCCCACCAAGGCGCGTTCCATGTTATGAATATCCTGCGGGGAACGATCAATGGCGGTCACCGGCGCGGCCTGCGGCCCGGGCGGCGGCAACGGCGCAGCCGACGCATCCCCAGCCGCAACCGGCGGCGAACTATCCGCTGCCGCCGCCGGCGGCGCGGCCGGCGTCTTGTGACAACCGCAAACGCCCAGGACCAGCATCAGCCCCAGCACGACCGGCAAAACTCCCGCTCCCCTGCCCCATGAATATAGATGGGACGATGGCGTCGGCCGGAAAACACAGACACAGTGCATCTTAATGAGGTACATGGGTAGACGATTCATCATGACCCGGAATCGCCTCAGTACCAACTACCCGGTCGGGTAGTTTTAAAACCTCGCCCCCTTCCCCATGGTGGCCATCCGCAAGGACTAGGCGACGAGGTAACGAGCCTCAAATATCACCGCCACCCCAACGACCACCCGCCATCCTCAATCCTCGCCCCCAAAGACCGCCATCCGCCATCCCATCTCTGTTCTCTGCATTCTCTGAGGTTAAATCCCTTCGGTCAATGGATGTTGGGTGTTCGAGGTTGGTAGTTGGATGTTTCGGCAATCCCCCCACAACCACCCATTCAGGTAGTTGATTCAGGCGATAAAAAACCGGATTGTGGTGACCGATCACCGATACAAATTTACGCCAGTCGCACTGGCATTACATCAACGTTCAGACGTCAAACCGAAACAAACCATGAAACTGATTACTAAAAAACACACCTGGTGCCTGGCCCTGCCGGCCCTGCTCATACTGTCCGGTTGCGAATCCAGCGTAACCACCACCACCCAGAGCACCCCGCCCGCCGCCGCCGCGGTCGCGGCCACCCCGGCCCCGGCTCCCGCCGCCCCGGCGGCGACCGTTCCGGTCCAATTTCCGATCCGCATCAAAGCGGGTCAGGACGCGGCGTTCACCGATTCCAGCGGCAACGTCTGGCAGGGCGATCACGGCTTTGCGGATGGCGACGTGATTGAGCGGGCCGATCTCAACATTGCCAACACCAAAGACCCCGGCCTGTACCGGGCGGAACGCTATGGCATGTCCGCCTTTTCCCAGCCGCTGCCCAATGGCAAGTACGTGGTGAAACTGCATTTTTGCGAAACCTATGACGGCATTGAAGGCCCCGGCCAGCGCGTTTTCTCCTTTAACGTCGGCGGCCAGGAATTCAAGGATTTCGACGTGTGGGTGAAAGCCGGCGGCCCGCTCAAGCCCTACGTGCAATCCGTGAATGTGGAAGTGACCAACGGCAAGCTGGACATCAAGTTCACCAGCAACGTGGAAAACCCGGAAATCAACGCCATCGAAATTGACCCGGCGAGCTGAACCGCATCTGCAATAGCTGAAATAACGTCGAAGCTGGTTCGGGTTCCCCGGCCAGCTTCGGTTTTTGCGGGAGGTTCCTGATTCGACCGTTTAATGGACGGCCGGTTGAATGGAAAAATGGGCAAACTCCGCCCCGCGCCAGTCGCAGCCCAGGCCAGCTTGGCCGTGTTGGTGGGTGCGGTCATGGACCGTCGCCAAAATGCGGCCGTCCAGCAATATGGCAACCCGGTCACCGGCCATGCCGAGTTCCAGATGATACCATTGGTGGGGGGGCAAATCGGCCCGCCCTTCCGCCAGCGGCGGGCCGGTTTCACCCGTGGTATGAAAGACCCACGGCTGGTTGCCCAACACCGTGGAGATGGCGCGCAGCTCCCAATGCCCGTTCGCGCACACCTTAAAATCATAGCCGGCGGGGAGATGGGTATTGTTGGGAATCACGCTCACCCGTCCCAGCACGCTGACGTCGCTGTCCGGTTCCAGCCGTGCGTCCACGGAGATGGTGTAATCGGTCCAACGCGCATCGCCGAGGACGGACTCCGGGGCGGGATCCTTGTGCCCGGACCATTCGATGCCCTTCGCGGCCAGCACCTGCCGCAAACAATTGCCCTGCCCGTCATCCCGTGGCTGCACTTCAAACACCCCCGCCTGATCGGCGAAGAGCCGCGGACTGGCGCCGACCGGGTAGCTGGAAAAATCATCCAGGTACGGCAGTCCCAAGGTCTGCGACGCGGGCGGATGCCGGTCTCCTTTGCGCTGGCCGGTGGTGGTGGTGGTGAGGGAATAAATAGCAGCCGGCAACACTGTGAGAGAATATTTTCCCGCGACCGGCCGCAGATCGGGGAGCCGTTCAAACTGGCTTTCCCGGGTGGTACGCCAGACGTGCAGGGTTTTGCCCGGCCAGCCAGTCGTGGACAACTCCAAAAGCTGCGCCGCCTTGGCATCCATGGTTTCAATGATGACGCTCAAGTCCCGGCCGGAGGGTGATTGCAGCGCCACGCTGCTGCCGCCCGCAAACCGCCGGCAGGCGGAGTCGAGATAACGCCAGCCCGGGCCGGCAAATTGGGTGGTGTGCGCCACAGCCCAAACCGCCGGCTGCACTTCGTAGTGCCCCGACCACGGCTCATTGGCCCGCATCACCCCGGAGCCGGGCAGCGGGAGGGTATCGTAGTAAGCGGTGACCGGACTCCAAATTTCGGTTTTGGTAAACCGGCCGACGATGTAATTGCGGTTGAGGATTTGGGCGATTCGCCGGGCCCCCTCCCAGTCGCCGCGCCAGGGTCCGTCTTCGCTGGACCAGAGCGGACAACCGATGGACTGGGCGGCGGGCGGACTTTGGGAATCCCGATAATGCACGCCCACGCGGGCGACCGCCGCGCGCAGTTCCGGGTCTTTTTTCATGTCCTCCACAATTTTCCAGCCGCCTTGGTCATAATCATCCGCCGCCACGATACCGACGTGCTGCAGCCCGGCGTGATCGAGCGTCCGGCGCAGCCGTTTGATCCATTCGGCGTTGTGCGCGGTTTCATTCCAGATGCCGGTGTAGTCAATGTCCAGATGATGAACGCGCCGCGCACCCGCCAAAAAGTCGGCCAGATAATCCGCCGTTTCTTGCGAATAAAATTTGCCGCCCCCCAGCCAGCCCGGTGCGCCCCAGGCGAGGGAATCGAGTGTCAGATTCCCGTTGCGCCGCTTCGCCTCCCGCATCAGCCACCATTCGTAACCGCGATTAAAATTCCGGTCCGTCCGCGAGCGCTCATGCGTAAGTTCGACGCCGTCGGTGGAATTGACTTCCCCGCCGATTTCCACCTTCAAATGCTGGAAGCCGGCGCCAAAGTGCGGTTTGAACAGATAATCGAGCACCTCACGCCGCTGCCGTTCCGGATATTCGATCAACAACCGAGATGAAGCCCCGGCGCTGACCGCACCAATCCCCTCAAAAACCTGGCCGCCCGCCGCCGGGTTCAATTCAATCATCTCTCCCGCCGGTGGCAGTTCCAACGAATTAGTTTGGGCCGACGCCGACAAAATAAACAGTCCCGTCAGCAGCCAGCAGATACAGGCCTTTTTCATGAAACGAAATCAGGTTGTTGCGTTGGCCCGGCAAGTGGGCGGATTCCATTATTGCGGGCAGGCTTGCAGCTCCCACGCTTGGTTGTCGCCGCCATTGGGATCCCACTGGACAATGCGAGCGCCCGCATCGTGCGAGGCGGCATAAACATCGAGCATTTTGCCGCTGTTTTTGTTTTGCAGGGTCAACCGTCCGTCTTCGCCGATCACGATATGCCAAAGCTGATTGGAGCGGCCGTTCTCGCGCTCTTGCACGGCGCGCGCCTCATTCGCGGGCGAGGCATCGGCAATCGCCAAAACCATCCCCGTCTTCTTGTTGGTCAACCGGAAGTCGTGATCGGCTAGTTGCTTGAGATGCCAAATCTGCCCCGGCGAGTCGCCGCGTTTGGCCTGCACGACCGGGGCTCCGGCTTGGTCAACGGCGACGCTCACTTCCGCCGCCATATCGCTGTGCGAGGCCACCAGGCGATAATCCCCGTCGGCGAGCGGGTCGGGCAGGTTTGTAACCGCAGTGAACGTGGTTTTGTCTTCGGTGAACCGTTCCTGCCCATTTTTGAAAACCGAAAAACGTAAATTGATTTCACCCGGTGTGGCGGGGGTGTTGAACGCGACCTCGTGAGTAACAAATTCGCCCAGCGGGATGCGCAGCTTGTCTTCGCCCTTGCCAATAACCGCGCCGGTCGCGTCGGCAGAGCGCGCTTCCCAGCGGAACACCACATCTTCGCCGGCGAATTCGTCATTGAACACCGCCACCTTGCGCACCACGCGCGCGCCGGCGGCGATGCGCGGTTTAATGATCGGCCATTCGCCCCGGGCATTGCTCGGAGCGTTCATCCGGTCAAATTCGATATCCGCCGCCGTCAGCGGGTGATAACATTGTTGCATCAGGCGGATGAGCGGCTGATTCCACACATCGGACAGCGCTGCGTGCATGGCGAGATCCGGCCCCATGTTTTTGACTTTTCGCTCCAGTATCTCGGTGTCCGGCCCCTCGCCCGGAACATAATTCGGCCAGGCGTTGTTGAGCACATAATTGCGGATATCCGCATTGTGCTGCAAGCGACGCAGCCTTGTGCCCGTGGCCATCCAGGCAAAACCCTGCCACGTATTGTCCGCCGGCCAGACCGCTTCCGTTTCGCCAAACGGGCGGTCGGCGCGCGGATGGCCGCCTTTTTTGGGCAGCCCCGGCATCCCGGTGACATAGTGTTCCATGTTGATGTAAGGTGCCGCCATGCCACCGACGCCATCGGCGATGATGGGCCGGGTCGCATCCACTTCCAAAATTGTTTTGACCGCGTCCGGAATTGGTTCGGCCCATTCGTTGGCGGCGCTCCAAATGACCACGGCCGGATGGTCGCGGTCGCGCAGCACCAGTTCGCGGTCCATGCGGAGCATGTTCTCCCGGCCGTGCACAAAATCCTCGCCACTTTCCGACCCGCGCAACGGTGACTCCTCGACCAGCATCAGCCCGCGCTCGTCGCATACGTCCAGCATGTAGGGCGTGGCCGGGATCTGATGAATCCGCATGACGTTGAAATTGAGCCGCAAAAGATTGTCCACCGCCTGGGGCCAGCCGGGATTCCGCACTGACGGCGGCCCGAATCCAAGTTTAACGCCATAGGCATCGGTGCCAAAGTTGGCCTCCTGCTGGTTGTCGCCGCGCAGATTGCAGTGAATGCCGTTGAGCTCATAATAATTGCTCCGCACCTGAAACTGGCGGAAGCCAAACCGCTGCTCGTATTGGTGCAGGACTTTACCGTCGGCCGCGAGCGACACGTTCAGCAAATGCAGTTGCGCCAGGTAATCGGAGGTGTAGGGCACGTTCGGCCACCAATAACTCTTGCTCCCCAGCGGCCAGGCAATGTTGCCCAAAGCCACCACTTGCGCGGCCCCGGCGGGAATTTCCACGGTTGTTCCGGGAATGGCCGGATAATTGAACGGCGTTTTGTTCCAGGACGACAGCGAAGCCGAAACGTTCAGCTTAACCGCGTGATCGCTGCCATTAACAATGGTTGCTTGCGAATGGAGCACGTCCGGGCCGATGCTGGTTTCCACCGCAACATCTTCGATGTGAACCAGCGGCACCATTTCCAGCGTCACACCGCGCAAAATGCCCTCGGCCAATCCGTCATACCACGTCGCGCCTTCGGGCACGGTATATTTGCCGTTGACCATGAATTTTTTACGCCCCTTGACGTCCACTTCAAGCAACACCGGTTGCCCCGGCGTGAAATGCGGCGTCAGATCGGCGGTGAACGGCGTCCAGCCATTGATATGTGAGGCAATTTTGCCAAGGCTGGCTTCGTTGGTGCCGGCATAGACTTCGGCCCCGAAATTCACTGCGGCAAATTTGACCCGGACCAAGCGCCCCTGGGCTTCGGCGGGAATCACCACCCAAGTCCGGTAGGTTCCGGCATCACAATGATAACCTTGCGCGCGCCAGCCGCCGGCCGGAACTTGAATGGGTTTCCAGTCGCCGCCTTCGGGTTTGAATTCCCAACTCGTGCCGAAGGCGCTGGAAAGATCTTCAGTCAACGTATCTGTTGCGGAAGCCGCGGTGGCTGAGAAAACAGCCGAGTAGAATATTGCGATGGCTATGGCAGCAACTCCGATGCGTTTGCTTTTGGTATTACGAGGTTCTGGCGGTTTCATTGTGGTGGCAAATTATCAATTCAATGTTTCTTAGCGACGGTAATTTTCCAGGCAACCGCAAATTGACTCGGCCAAATGGTGACCGGCTGAATCACCAGGGCATTGGTCTCGGAACGCCACTGCATTTTTTCTTTGCTGCCCAGCAGTTTCACGGCGGTGACTTTTTCGCCGGCCAGTGATTTAATTTCCACTGCGGTCGTTGGCACGTTAAGCGCGATGGCGTAAACCGTCCGGCCGTCTTTCGTTTGCGTGAAGCGGATGTCCTCGGCCGTAAACGGCTTCTTCTGCACGTCGGTCTGGCCGTCGAACTGGCCTTTTTCCTTCAGCGCGGTGGACGGCCCTTCGCCATAAACTTTCCACGGTCGCGTGGCGTAAATCGCCTCGCCGTTCACCTTCAACCACGCGCCGATGCCTTTGACAATTTCCATTTCGTCGCTGTCCGGCGTGCCGTCACCCCGCAACGGCACGCTCAACATGAGATTCCCGTTTTTGCTGACGATATCCGCCAGCATCCGCACCACCGAGGCGGCGGATTTGTAACGGTGCTCGCGAAAAAATCGTTCGTTATACAACCAGTCGCCGATGCAGGTGTCGGTCTGCCACGGCGCCGGCAAAACCCCCTCGGCCTTGCCGCGCTCGAAATCATACACCTGCGTCCGCCGCTGGAATTCGTCCAGATGTTTGTCGGTCATCACCGCTTCATTCCGTCCATGATGCCGTTGGCTGCTGGAGTTGTAAAAGTGCGCGGCCAGTTTCAATCCGATTTCGTCCGTCACGCCATGCAGCGGAAACACGTCGTCATCGAAGTAAATCAGGTCGGGCTGGTAATCGTCCCAGAGCTGTTTGGTGCGTTTGAAAAACTTCTCCTGATACGCCGCGTCCGGCACGCTGCCGCCTTTGGCGGGATTCCATTCCCAGACCAGTCTTCTCCCGGGCGCATGATTCTGCGCGTAGAGATCCTGCGGGTCGAGGCCGTCCCACCACAGCCCCTTGCCATCGGCCCGGGTGAGCTTGCCGTCATAAGGCACGCCGGCCAGCGGGCCGGTTCGGTCCGCGCCCTGCGCCACTTCCAGCCAAGACCACGCGTGCGACGCGTGCAGGCTTACGCCGAAGCGCAATCCTTGCTTCCTGGCTGCCGCCGACCACAGGCCGATGATGTCCTTGTGCGGCCCGATGTTCACGGAGTTCCACGGCTGATACTTCGAGTTCCAGTTGTCGAAATTGTCGTGGAAATTGGCCAGCGCCATGAAATATTTCGCGCCGTTCTCCTTATAGAATTGCAAAAGGGCATTCGGATCGAAGTGCTCGCCTTTCCACGAATTCGCCACTTCCTTGAACCCGTTCGTGGAGGGATGGCCGTAGTCAGTGAGGTGCGACTGGTAATCGGGATGACCCTGGAGATACATGAAGCGCGCATACCAGTTGCCCTGCGCGGCCTGGCATTCGGCGCCCCAATGCGCCCAAATGCCGAACTTCGCGTCGCGGAACCATTCCGGTGTCTGGTAGTTCGTGAGCGAATTCCAGTCCGGCTGGAACGGCCCGGCGGCGATGGGCGGAAGTTGCAACGCATTTGTCTCGGTCGCGACGGAGGCAAGCGAGATCGCCAGCATCAATCCAATGCAGTTGGCAACTTTGGAATTGGACGAAGCATTCATGGCTTGGAAAATACGCGGAACCCGTCCACGAGACAAAACGCGCCGTTGGTCGCCGCATTAGTCACGCGGACGGTATGGCGGCCCGGCGGCAAATCCATTTTCCGAAATACCGGAATGCGATACAGCCGCGGCATCGGGTCTTGATAAAGTTGGTAGCGGCCTTGCGACACGCCGTCGAGCGCCACTTTGATTTCCCCCATGTCGTGAAATTTTTCCGATAGCACTTCGATGCCCGCGCCCGTGAACTTAAATTCACAATAGCTACCCGCGTTGGTGGTCACATGCACATCGTTGTTCCAGTCGCCGACATTGCGGTTGGTCTGGTAATTCCAGACGTCGGAATAGTTCGCGGCCGTGTCATTATAGGTTTCCAAAAGTTTCGGCTGCGGCTGCGGATAAAATGTGACCGGGCAGGAATTGTTTTTGTACAGGCTGTTGGGGGTATTTTCCCAAGTAGAGCCGGAGAACAACATGATGGCGGTGACGCTGCCATCGGGATGGGCGGTGATGAATTTTGGGCTGAAGACCGGGCCATACCAGCGGTGGGCATTCCCGGTGCGGTCGCCGATAAATTCCAGCGCGGACGTTGCGCCGACATAAGCCCAGGGCCCCCACGGATGATCGGCTTGATAAAAAGAAAACGTCACGTCCTTGGGGAAATACCATTCGTGATAATCGCCGGTATCATACCAGACCGGCGCGACATATTTGTGGAGGGCGGCCAGCCAGACGGGCGTGCCCATCGTGCATTTATTTTCACCGTTGGGCAGGCCGGGCACCGGCGTGGCAAGATT
Organism: uncultured Verrucomicrobia subdivision 3 bacterium; assembly: GCA_903872345.1. Lineage (GTDB taxonomy): Bacteria > Verrucomicrobiota > Verrucomicrobiia > Limisphaerales > UBA11358 > UBA11358. The sequence goes on from CAIQKM010000074.1 coordinate 41,987, forward strand.
CAGATTCGAGGACCAGGTTCCATTACTGAAATATTCCCAGTCGGCGGCATTGAGATTGCCGATTTTTGCGCGCAACACGCGGCCGAGGTAAAACGCGGAACCGGAATTCCAATAGCCATCATTGGACATGGCATACACATATTTGTCCTGGCTGTCCCGTTGGGTGTTGCCGCCGTTCTGACCGTATTTGAAGAAAAATGCGGTGCTAAACATTTTATTCGTCCACATGGGCATTTCGGCGTTGGCCGCCATCGGACGCGTCCAAGTCAGCCCCTTGTCTGTGGACTTGATGAGGCTCATGTTCTTGACGGTTTGGCGCATGGCGGAATCCAGGCGGTCGCCGCCAAAGGCCTTTTGATTGCCATACCAGTTCTCCGCCACAAAGGCATAGAACACGCCATCGATGCAATCAGCTCCCGTCACCTTCCAATTCGGACCGCGCGGAATCTTGGACCAGTCGCGCTCGACCAGCTTGGTTGAGTGATCGGTCAAATAGGCACCGTTCAGGCCGTATTCCACCATGGGATTCACCAACTGCCCGGTCAGCGCATTCCAGTCGGAACCTTTGAGCCGGTTGAAATTCAGGTTCATGGCATTTTTGGCGCCATAACCCTTGCTGTCGCAACCGAAAGAATACAACTGGTCATCGTCGGCCCACATATAATCCCAAGTGTCGCCATTGGATTTCGCGTCGTGACAAATGTGGGCAACATCCACAAAGACGTCGGCGATGTTCCGTCCCGCCGAAACGGAATCGGTGGTGTGGCAGCCGGCCGTGGCGAGCAGTCCGGCGATCATGAGGAACGAACCGGTCCGGAGATGTATATTCATAAAAGCTTTTATCGCCAGTCGAATTTGCAACCCGCGTACCGTGCTCATTTCAGTCGTTGCAGCTTGAGGCGGTAATCAGGGTTTCACGCTGCACGCGATTTCACGATTTTTTACCTGGCGTCACGCTCCGGCAGGATGTTCCAAGCCGCACCGTCGCTGGAATGCAGCAAACCAAACGTGGTGCGAAAATTTTTGTCTTCCCCCATCAGGATCATCCGCCACTCGGTGTCATCCCGCCAGACGTAAGGCGCGCCGTAGCGATGCGCCATCCACGTCTGCCGGGGAATTTCAATCGGGCCCTTGAGGGTCCATTTGATCAGATCCGGCGAGGTGGCCAGGGCGAGGTGCTGCGCGCCCAAGCCTTCACTGTAAATCATGGTCCAATGATCGCCGGTCCGGAAGACCATGGTGTTTTCCACGCCATCGGGCGCGCGCTCGGAGAAGCCGATGAGCGGCTGGTCCGGGGTGAGAATTTCCCATTTCTGTAATTGCGGGTCGCGGGTAAGGGCGTGTCCCATGAGATTGCCCCGAATGGCGATCCCCTTTTCATTGGTCCGATAGCCGGAGCCGACAAAAAAACAGTGTAGCGTATCGCCGTCCACCACGAAGCTGGGATCAATCACGCGATGCAGCGTGTTCCAGGGCAGGTTCAGGGTGGCGGCCAGAAAAGGTTTCGGGGCGGACCACGTTTCGAGATTGGTGGATTCGGCCAGGACGAGTTGTGTGGGTTTGGCCGGATAGGTTTGATAGGGCAACAACCAGCGGCCATGCCAAAACACGACATCCCCCGGCGAAGCGCAACCGGCGGGCGAAACATCCCGGTCATTGGTGAACGTCACAAAATCCGGCGTGAATACTTCGGCGATATGCCAGTTCGTGGGATTACCCCATTCGCTTTGGACGGCGGAGAAGCGCGAATAAAACAGGCAATAGCCGTTGGTGGTTTTGAGCACGGAGGGATCGCGCAGGTTGTCGTGCGAGATCCAGACGGGATTACGCAGGCTGGCAAATACGGTGGTGGCCGCGACGGAATCCACCCGGGTTGCACCGACGAACCAAGCGGTTGTCAGCAGGAAAAAAACCCAGCGTTTCATAACATTCATAAATTTCCCGCTGAACAGAGGCAACAAACCGTCGCCATCGGGCCATGCCGTCGAGCCGCTCAGGGCGAAACGGGCACCAAAGACAATGAACGCAGATTGATCGCCCGCCAAGTGGCGGCGTCTTTGGCCCGCACTTTTAAAGTAAACGCTCCGGTTGAACCAACGTCCACCCCGCCCACATCCGTGGTGGCGAATGCATCCCAGCCAGCGGTGCCGGCCACCTTGGCCGTCAGGGTTTGCCCGGCGGCTTCTACCGCCAGTTCAGTGTCACCGGCACCGGCGGCGATGTTCGCAGTGATTTGATATTTGCCGGGCTTGGCACCACGCGCATCCCACGCAATCCATTCATCCGCCTTGTCCCAGAAACCGATATTCGATTTGCCGCCGCGTTCCTCCACCTGAAGCTGCTGGCCGTGGAGGGCGGCGTCCTCCGCATTAAAATTCAGATGGCCTTGGGCATCGGGCGTGACCACTGCGGAAGGTGCCGGGAGGATGACCGGTTTCAGCTTGGCACCGGTGATGCGCAACGCACAGGTCAGGGCATCCGGTGAACCGGCGGGCAGTTCCACACTGAGCCCGTTGGTGGTTTGCACAAAGGTCAGTGCGCCATCATGTCCGAGCAACTCCACGCGTTGAATCCGGTTTTGGTCCGGATCGTCCGTGGCGGCCAGCGCCCGAATGGTCAGCCGGTTCTGGTCCGGCCAGCCGAGGGCGATGGCATACAGCGTGTCACCCTTGGTGGTGAACCGGATGTCTTTGGCGGTGTATTTGAAATTCTCCTTGAACGCGCCACCGGCCGCGCGCACCGCGCCCTCGCCATAAAGCTGCCAGGGACGGCTGCCGAAGATGGCTTCGCCGTTCACCGCCGTCCAGCCGGCAAGTTGATGCAACATGCCTTCCACTTCGGGATCGAGCGAACCGTCGGGCCGCTGCACCACATTCAGCAGGAGGTTGCCGTTCTTGCTGACGATGTCCACCAGCATAGTAACGGTCCATTTCAAAGGCTGGTACTGCCAGTGCTTGTTGTAAAACCAGTCGCCAATGGAAGTGTCGGTCTGCCAGGGATCGGGATTGATGCCGCCGTTGACGCCGCGTTCATAATCCTGCACCCAGCGGCCGCCGGAAACCTGTTTGCAATTGTAAACGGCCTCGGCCTTGCCGTCATGACGCGCGGCGTTGTCATTGTAGTAATGAGCGACCAGGCTCAGCCCCACTTCATTGCCAAAGGGGATGGCGCCGTCGCTGTACAGGAGGTCGGGGTGATAGTTGTCCACCAGCTCCGTGATTTCATTGAACCATTCCTGCTGCCAGCGGGGGTTGTTGGAATACCAGCCGGTGTCGCCGGGTTCGGCGGGAAAATGGTAGAGATCCCAGTCGTTGGAATTGGAGCCGTCGTACGGCACCCCGGCGAGCGGGCCGGTCGAGTCGGACTTATGGGAATCCTGAAACCAGGTGAAGCTGGCCCCGAGATGTTCGGAGACCCCGAAGTGCAGACCGTTTTTCAACGCCGCCTGCTGCCATTCGCCGACCACGTCGCGATGCGGTCCCATGTTGAAGGCGTTCCAGCGATGCAATTGCGAATGCCACAGGAAAAAATTGTCATGGTGGGTGCCCATGCTGACAAAATATTTGGCCCCCGCCTGCTTGTAGAGTTCCATGAGCCGCTCGGGCTGCCATTTTTCGGCCTTCCAAAGCGGAATGATGTCCTTGTAACCGTTCGTGGAGGGATGGCCAAAGCGGGCCAGATGGTCGCGATAATCGTCCGAACCCGGCTGATACATTTTGCGGGCATACCAGTCCCCTTCCATGGGAACGGATTGCGGACCCCAGTGCGCCCAGATGCCGAATTTGGCATCGCGGAACCACTCCGGACACGCATAGTTCGTGAGGGAATCCATGGTGCCGACGAACTGGCCGGAGCCGACGGGAAGATCCAGCGCCCGGGCCGAAGGGAGCATACCGAAAGCCAGCGAGAGAGACAGGCAGGAGAGAATGCGTTTCATTTTGGTCGGGGAATGCAGGGAATCGGATTAAGGCTATCGGTTGGATGCGGAGGTGTCCGCCAGGCTGGCCATGGTGCCGGTCCCCGAAGAACGATTTAAGGCTGACGCGGGATTTTTTTGGGCTGCGGCCACCACACTCATAAAGGCCAGTTTGGGCTTGCCCGCCCGGTCAAACAACAGCGGATAGCTGGTACGCCCGACCACCGGCCAGTCGTTCAGCCAGGAATCGGCATCGGTCACGCCCCACAAAGTCACGCGCTTGATTTCGCCGCGATGCTTCAGGAACACCGCAAACAAATCGGCATAACGCGCGGCCAGTTTCTGCTGCTCCGCCAGCGGCAGTTCCTTTGGATAGGGATTCAGCCGTTTTTCCGCCTCCATGCGGGTGCCAACATCGGCATTCAAGGAATTCCTCGCGCCGGGAAGCATATCCACATCCAACTCACTAAAGGATACTTTCAAGCCAAGGTTCGCGAAATCCATAATGGTATCGTCCACCTCCTGCGGAGTCGGAATTTGCAATTTATAATGACCTTGCAGGCCGACACCGGAAAGCTGCACTCCGGCCGCCCGCAGTTTTTTGATCATGGTAATGGCTCCCGCCCGCTTGCCGGGATTTTCCAGCGCATAGTCATTGTAGTAGAGTTCCGCCTGCGGATCGGCCTCATGGGCAAATTGAAAGGCTTTGACCAAGTAATCCTCGCCGATAATGCGCAGCCAGGGGGTTTTTCGCAGGGAACCATCTTCATCAATCACCTCATTGACCACGTCCCAGCTTTTGATCCGGCCGCGGTAACGGCCCACGATGGTGGAGATGTGCTCGTGCATGCGGGCCAGCAGTACTTCGCGCGTGAGCGGTTGGCCGTTTTCGCCTTCAAAAACCCAGCTCGGCGTCTGGCTGTGCCAGACCAGCGTGTGGCCAATGATGAACATCTTGTTGGATTCCCCAAAAGCCACGTAGCGGTCCGCGTCTGTAAAATCGAAATGTCCGGGGGTGGGATGAATTTGCTCCCATTTCAAATCGTTTTCGGGCGAGATGGAACTGAAATGCGTTTTGACCAGGGCCGCCTCCGTCTGGTCCGTCTCGTAAAACTGGGATTCATTCAACGCCGCGCCGATGTAAAAATCGTTTTTGAAGACGTCCTTCAGGGCCGGCACCGGTGCCGGAGCGGCGGATACAGCGACAGCCACCACGAAGGCGGCGGACAGCCCGGACAACCAGCCCAACGGGCGGCGGGCGAGCGGACGGGTAAATAGATTAAATTTCATGGAGTCTCCTGAGAGGTAATTTTTTCGCGGCGCGCAGCCAGTTCACCCGCCATTTGGAGGGTGACCCGCTTGTTTAATTTATAATTCAACAGCAACACCGTGCAGGTGGCAAACATTAGACCGACCACGATGGTGCTGCAAAAGCGATAACCCTCCAGCGTGGTCCCGACGGGCGGCTGTTTGGGGTCGTAATTGAAGAATCCCACCATGATCCAGAGGAAGGATGACGAACCGAGGGCCAGCCCGCTTTTGAGGGCGAAGCCGATGGTGGCAAACACAATCCCGGTAAAGCGCCGGCCGGTCTTCCATTCGGAATAATCCGCCACATCCGCATAGATGGCCCAGATCAGCGGGATGGTTGGCGCGTAACAGATGGCGATGAGAACCGTCAGCAATACCATGCCGGTGACATCCGTCGGTTTCAACAGGTAGAAAGCAAATGTGCCCAGCGCGGAAAAGGCGAAGCCCGTAACGGCCACGGCCTTCTTGCCGAATTTGCGGGCCAGCGGCGCCGAGAGCAGAATCACCGTAATAGTCACGAGGGTGCCGAGCATGTTGATGATGCTGTTGGCCACGTCCGCCACATTGGAGTCGGCCAGATGCGAGCGATCGCCATGCACGATATAGCCGAGCCATTCCAGCACCCCGCCGGGGGCGGGCGCGCCGGGCGCCAACGCCGGCGCGGTCAGCCCCAGCTTTTGCAGAAAATCAAAGAGGGCGGCCGGATCGGCGTAATGGTGGTAATAATTGTAGAGCGCCCCGCCCCGGAAGGAGAGAATCGCAAAATGAACCAAGGTCATGAACACCATCACGAGCCAGGGACCGTTTTTGATGAGGTCGGTAAAATCCGCTTTGGGAGAGGATTTCTCGGGGGTCACCGAACGAACCCGCTCGCGCGTGGTGAGGAAGGTGATCAGGAAAAGCACGAAACAAACGGCCGACCAGATCATCATGGTAGCCTGCCAACCGTGCTGGCGGTCGGAGCCGGCGGCAAATTTGGCCACGAGCGGCAGGGTCAAGCCGCCCACGATGAATTGCGCGGCGTTCACCGCGATAAACCGGTAGGAGTTCAGCTTGGCACGTTCATTCACATCGCCAGTCATCACGCCGCCCAGCGCGGAATACGGCATGTTGTTCATCGAGTAGATGGTCATCAACAGGATGTTGGTGACGGCGGCATAGGCGATCATTGCCACGCCACTCCAGCCTTTGGGCGTGGTGTAGGCCAGCACCATGACCACGCACCAAGGCAATGCGGTGAACAATACCCATGGACGAAACTTGCCCCACCGCGTATTGGTACGATCGGCGAGCAGGCCCACAATCGGATCGGCAAACGCGTCCCACAACCGCGCGGCCATGAGAATCGTGGCCGCCGCGCCGGCACTGATGCCAAAGACGTCCGTGTAAAAATTCGTCTGGAACAGAATCATCGTCATGAAGACGAAGTTGGCCGCCGCATCGGCCGCGCTGTAGCCGGCCTTTTCCCCGAAGGAAAGTTTATGTGAGGAGGAGGTCATTGGTTCAGGCACATCGGCGGTTCATTTCCCGGTTCATTTTCCCCGCCTCGGTTATTACCCAGGCAATCCGTTCGGCTGCGTTATGGCCAGGCCATTTCATCGGCCGGTCACGGTCAGAGTTAGCTTGGCCAGATCGGCATCGCGGGAAGAGTTGCCGACCATGATTTCAAATTCACCCGGCTCGACGACGTATTTCATGTTCACGTCCCAGAAGGCCAGCGATTCCGGCGTGATGTCGAGAGCAACGGTGCGGGTTTCGCCCGGCGACAAAGCGATTTTCTCGAACGCTTTCAACTCTTTCACCGGCCGGGTGACGGAGCTGACCGTGTCGCGAATGTAAAGTTGGACGACTTCCGTGCCGGCGCGTTTGCCGGTGTTGGTCACCTCCACCAGCGCCTGGGTCCGGCCGTTCTTGGGCATTTTTTTCCGGGCCAGTCGCAGGTTTTTAAAGGCAAACTGGGTATAGCTCAGTCCGTACCCAAACGGATACAACGGCGTGACCTCATCGAGGAGGTAACCGCGCCGCGCCGAGGGTTTGTAATTGTAGAACACCGGCAGGTGACCGACCGAGCGCGGGATGGAAATGGGCAGTTTGCCGCCGGGATTATGGTCACCAAACAAGACCTCGGCCACGGCATGGCCCGTTTCTTGGCCCAGATACCAGCATTCCAAAATGGCGGGAACGTTCTGCGCGACGTAATTGATGGAGATGGGCCGGCCGTTAAACACCAAGGCGACCACCGGTTTGCCGGTGGCGACCATGGCTTTGACCAGATCTTCCTGCCGGCCGAACAGATCGAGACTCGTGCGATCGCCCATGTGACTGCGCGCCCAGGCTTCGCGTTCGGTCTGTTCATTACCCCCAATGGCCAGAATGATGACATCCGCCGTCTGCGCCACCTGCACAGCTTCGGCAATCTGCCGGGCATCTTCCGCCGGATCGGACGGCGTGACCGCATCCTGATTCCACGATCCGCCCACGGTAATTTTGCAGCCCTCGGCATGCACCACGTTGACGCTCTGGCCCGCCCGGGCGCGAATGCCCTCCAGCACCGTCACCTGATGCGGCGGCACGCCGCTGTACCCGCCCAACAGACCGCGATGGGCATTGGGGCCAATGACGGCGATGGTTTTGAGCTTCTGCGGATTCAGCGGCAGGAGTTGCTGCTCGTTTTTAAGCAGGGTGATGGCCTCACGCGCGGCCCGGTGGGCAAGTTGGGCGTGTTCCACACAGCCAACGAGACGCTCCGCCTCGGCCGGATCCACGTAGGGCGCATCAAACAGGCCCAGCTTGAACTTCCACAGCAACATCGGCTTGATGAGTTCATCGAGCTGCGATTCGCGCAAAACTTTTTTGCGAACCAGTTCGACCAAATGCAAATAGCAGTCGGGATCGGGCAGTTCGATATTGACCCCGGCCTTCACCGCCAGGGCGGCCGCCTGTTTCTTATCGGCGGCGACAAAGTGACCGTGCGTATCCGGGCGATGATGCAATTCCCAGATGGCGTAGTAATCCGAAACTACGAAGCCTTTAAAGCCCCATTCCTGACGCAAGACTTTGCGCAGCAGCCATTCACTGGCGTGCGACGGTACGCCGTCAATCTCATTGTAACTGGCCATGACGCTGATGGCCCCCGCTTTCTTGATACAGTCCTGAAACGGTTGCAAGAAGGTCTCCCGCAACAGGCGTTCCGACACATTGACCGGCGCGCAGTTCTGGCCGGATTCGGGCTGACCGTGCGCGGCAAAGTGCTTGAGCGTGGCAATGAGTTTGGGTTTACCCCGAAACGTGGCGTCGCCCTGAAAACCGCGCACCGCCGCCTGACCTAGTTGCGAAACGAGAAACGGATCTTCGCCAAACGTTTCCTCGACCCGACCCCACCGGGGATCGCGGGCCACGTCCACCACCGGCGTCAGCGCCTGATGCGCGCCGCGCACGCGGGTTTCGACGGCCGCCATGGCGTAAAGCGACTCCACCAACCCGGGATCAAACGTGCCGCCGAGGGCGATGGGTTGGGGAAAACTGGTGGCGCCAATGGCAGCGTGACCGTGAAGGCATTCCTCGTGAAAGATGACCGGAATCCCCAGCCGGGAATGTTCGATGAAAAATTTCTGGATGGCGTTGGTCAGTTCCGCCGTCGCGCGCGGATTTTTGCCAATGCCGACATCGGTGGGTTTGCTGCCGGCATCACTGGGCCGGCCGACTTGGCCGAGGCCGTGACCTTTCTTGAAGGCGGCTTTCGCCTGCGCAAAGTCAAAATTGCCCTGGACATCCACCAGTTTGGCGGATTTCTCCTGCCAGACACACATCATTTGGGCCGCTTTTTCCTCCAAAGTCATCCGGGCGAGCAAATCACGCACGCGGCGCTCCGGCGACAGCGACGGTTTTTTATAATCAAGCGGCTTCATTTCGTGGGCAATATGAGCATTTTAGTGGATGCATAACCCGGTGTCGCCTACCCGAAAAGGTAGTTCGCCTCGAATCAGAATGCCAGAGCCTTCCCTTAAACTACTCTTTTGGGTAGTTTATCATGCAGAGGTTGACTTGATTCCATCATCGGCGACAAAATTGCACCGCATGACCCCAAACAGTTCGCGGCTCCTTGCTTGCGCCCATACCTGCCGGCGCGCAGGCACAGCCGTGCTCATGTCCGTCGTGCTGACACTGGTGTTGCCAGGATATTGGGCCAAGGCCGCCGGAACCGTGCTGACCAATGCCGCCCAGGTGCGGTCCTTGAACGCGGAAGACGCCCAGCATCGGCTGCCGGTCCGGCTCACGGGCGTCGTCACCGGCGAAGGCAAGACCGGGGTGGTGGTGCAGGACGCCACGGCGGGAATTTTTTTGTACAGCGGCACAAATGACTATTCATGGCTCAAGCGCGGGGACCTGATTGCCGTGGAGGGCGTCAGCGACCCGGGCGAATTTGCCCCGGTGGTCTGGCCATATAAGATCACCAAGGTGGGGGAGGCGCCTATTCCTGCACCGCGCACGGCCACTGTGGACAGCCTGGCCAGCGGCGTCCTGGACGCCCAATGGGTGCGCGTCAATGGCATCGTGCGCGAATGCCGGATGGTGCAGCGGTATGAATTCAAGATGATCATCGCGGTGGGCGGCATGCGCCTGCCGGTGCAATATTTCGGGCCGACCAACGCCCTGGGACTGGTGGATGCCGAAGTGCAACTGACCGGCATCTGCTTCTATCAATTCAACCGGAGCGGCCAGATTCTCAACCCGTTGCTGATGGCGCCGGGGGAAAAATATCTGGAAGTCGTCAAACCGCCGCCCGCCAGCCCGTTCACCACGCCTCTGCGCGAGCCCCAGAGCATTCTCCGGTTCACGCCCGAGGATACCCATCGGCACCGGGTGCGGGTGCTGGGCACCGTGCTGCACCAGATCCCCGGCCAGACCCTCTGGCTGCAATACCACGGGCATGGCTTGCGGGTGCAAAGCCCGGTGACCAATGCCCTGAGCCCCGGCGAACTCGTGGAAGTGGCGGGGTTTCCCGCCAATGGCGACTTCAGCCCGATTCTTGAAGACAGCACCTTTCGCATTGCCGGCCCGGCAACCAATCTGCCGGTGCCGGTCAAGGTCACCAGCAAGCTCAGCGCCCTCGAGCATGATGCCGACCTGATTCGTTTGTCCGCGCAATTAACCGATATTACCCGTTCCTTTAACAGTTGGATGCTGACGTTCAACTGGCAGGGCAACACGCTGCTCGCCAGCCTGCCCCTGACCGGAACGATTCCGGATGACTGGCAGACCGGCAGTCTGATCCAATTGACGGGCATCTGCCATGCCACCGCCGACGCCGCCACCTTCATCGGCGGCGGCGGGCCGCAGACGGCGCGGGAATTTCAGTTGTTGCTGCGGTCGCCGGCCGATCTGGTGGTATTGGAACGGCCACCCTGGTGGACCACGGGGCGCATCCTCATTTTGCTTTTGATCATGACCGGCAGCTCCCTGCTGATTGCGGCGGCCATTTCCTGGATTGCCCGCCAGCGGCTGCGGGAACAGGCCCTGCGGCGCGCCACGGCCGAGGCCGAATTCACCGCCATGTTTGCGGAGCGCAACCGCATTGCCCGGGAAATTCACGACACCCTGGCCCAGGGGCTGGGAGCCATCAGCATGCATTTGGAAATGGTGAAGGAGAAACTGGGCAGAGAGCCCGAAAAGGTCGCCAAACACCTGGAAATCGCCCACCAAACGGCCCGGCAAAGCCTCGGCGAAGCCCGCAACTCCATCTGGAACATGCGCTCGCAGGTGCTCGAAAACTCCGATCTCGTTTCCGCCTTGCGGGGAATTTTAGAGCAACTGGTGGATGACACCGAAATCCGGCACCAATTCGCCACCAGTGGCGCCGTCCGCCGGCTCGCGCCGGCGGTGGAAAACAATCTGCTGCGGGTGGGCCAGGAAGCCATCACCAACGCGGTCAAACATGCCCGGGCCAAAAGCATCGCGGTAACCATGGAGTTCTCGGACGCGGACGTCTGCCTGACCGTGCGGGATGACGGCAGCGGGTTTGATCCGGCGCGCGCTTCCGGCGGCGGTCATTTCGGCATGATCGGCCTGCGGGAGCGCACCGCGCAAATGGGCGGCAAACTGGACGTGGAAAGTTCGCCCGGCCAGGGCACCGTGGTAAAAATTCGGATTCCGATTTATTGATGCACCATTCAAGCATGAAAGCCAAAGACCAGATTAAATTGTTGGTGGCGGATGATCATCCGACCTTCCGGATGGGCCTCGTCGCCCTGGTCGAAAGCCAGCCGGACATGACGGTGGTGGCCGAAGCGGGCGACGGCCGGTCGGCCATTGATCTCTTCCGGCAAAAGAAACCGGACGTGGTGTTGATGGATTTGCGGATGCCCGGGCTGGGCGGGGTGGAAACGATTCTGGCGCTATTGCAGGAATTCCCCACCGCCAAAATCATCGTCGTCACCACCTATGATCTCGACGAGGACATTTACCGGGCCATCCAGGCGGGCGCAAAATCCTATCTGCTCAAAGACATGCCCCGCGACCAGTTGATTGCCACCATCCGGGAAGTGTCGCTGGGCCGGCACAAACTGCCGCCGGGGGTGTTGAGCCGGCTGGATGAACGCGCGCGCCGGGAAGACCTGACCGATCGGGAAATGCAGGTGCTGCAGCTCATTGTCAAAGGCCGCAGCAACAAGGAAATCAGCAGCGCCCTGTTCATCTCGGAAGACACGGTAAAATTCCACCTCAAGGCGCTCTTCATGAAGCTGGGCGTGCAGGATCGCACCGAGGCGGCCATCAACGCCATCCGGCATGGCATTGTGCATCTGGAATGATGCCAACAAAAAAACATCGCACATGAAATCTATCGTCAGCCCCGTCAGGTGGCTCTTGTTGCTGGCGAGCATGGCCGCCCTGAACTCGCCGGAACGGACACCGGCGGCCGAGGCAGCCAACCTCATTCGCCTCAATACGGTGGGTTTTTTGCCGGAGCTACCCAAGCAGGCCACCATTGCCGCGGCCTGTACCAACTTTCAACTGATCCGCGTCCGCGACGGGACGGCGGTTTTCAGCGGCACGGTCAGCGGGCCAAATTGGAACAGTGACACGGCGGAAAACCTGTACACGGCGGACTTTTCCAGCGTGCATGAACCGGGCGTGTTTGCCGTGCGAATTTCGGGCGTGGGAGAATCCGCCCCCTTCACCATCAGTTCCGGGGCCTTTACCAATGCCTACCAGACAGCCATGCTGGGGATGTATCTCTGGCGCTGCGGCACGGCGGTGTCGGCGACCCACGAAGGCCGGACCTTCGCCCATGAGGCCTGTCACACGAACGATGCCGGGCTCGATTTTGTGGGCGGTCACGGCCTTCACGATGCCACCGGCGGCTGGCATGATGCGGGGGATTTCAACAAATACGTCGTCAATGCCGGGGTAAGCGTGGGCGTAATGCTGCGGGCCTGGGAGGATTTCAGCGGTGCGCTGAAACCGTTGAAACTGCAACTGCCGCCGGCGACCAACGCCATACCCGACTACCTGCGGGAGGTGAAATGGGAGCTGGACTGGCTGCTGAAGATGCAGGCGGCCGACGGGTCGGTGTATCACATGGTGTCGGCGCAAAAATTCGACCGGTTTGAAATGCCGGAAGCGGAGGTGAAGCCGCGCTATTTTTCTTCCTGGAGCAGCGCCTCGACGGCCCTCACTGCGGCGATGCTGGCGGAAGCCTCGCGCGATTACCGGCCGTTTGATGCCGCTTTCGCCGACCGCTGCCTCCAGGCGGCCAAATTGAGCTATGGTTTCCTGGCCCAACACCCGGGCCGGCAGGCGACCGACCGCCAGCCTTTCGCCACCGGCATCTACCAGATTCACAGCGAAACCGGCCGGCTTTGGGCGGCGGTGGAATTGTGGGAAACCACCGGCGAGGTTCAATATCTGCATGACTTCGAGCAATCCGCGCAAAAACTGGATCACCCGGTAGCTCCCGAATTTGATTACGGTGATATGCGCGATCTGGCCATGTTCACCTATTTAAGCTCCCCGCGTACCGGCCGCGACGCCGGGATGGTCCGATTGTTGTCGCAGGAATTATTGGGCGCGGCGGACGCGGTGGTGCGCAATGCGGCCGCCGAGGGCTACGCCCGACCGCTGGGAACCAGGTATTTCTGGGGTTGCAACGGCACGGTGGCGCGCCAGACGGTGCTGTTGCACGCGGCGGAAAAAATCTCGGCGAACGTCAAATACCGGACCACGGCGCTGGGAGCCTTGAATTATCTGCTGGGCCGGAATTATTTTGGCCGCTCGTTTGTGACCGGCGTCGGGTTCGAGCCGCCGTTGCATCCGCATGACCGGTTGTCGGCGGCGCTGGATCTGGGCGTCCCCTGCCCGGGCCGGCTGGTGGGTGGTCCGCAGCCAGGCGCCCGGGATTGGGTGGATTCGCAAGCCGACTTTACGCGCAATGAAATCGCGATCAACTGGAACACGGCGCTGATCTACGCGCTGGCGGAATTTCTGCCCGAATAATCAGGGCTGCCACAGGGCCCGCCAGAATTTTCGGCTGCCGGAGAGCGGATTCGTAACGTTCAGCGTCGTGCCAGTGAGGGTATTGGTGGCAACCGGACTCCAACCCGCCGTCAGATTCGTCGAGCTTTGCAGGATGTAGGTCGCGCCCGCCTGGCCTTGCAATTGGAAAACGATGTTTCCCTTGGTCGCGGGCAACAACCCCAGTTGCGGCGGCGGCGCCGGACTAAAAACCAACACCGAGGCCGAATAGGGCGCGAAGGTGTTGGTAAACTTGACACCCGCCGCCGGGAAATTGGTTTGCAACACATCCGCCGACCCAACGCCCGTGCGCGCGGCCGCGTCCTGCGGAATCCCATAGCTGTAAACCGGCGCATTGGTCGCCGGCACATAACCGCTGATGTTCACCGCCGCTGTCAGGTTGGAGGAGGAACTTTTGTTGATGATCAGCACGCTGAGCGTCCCGTTGGTGCGTTTGACCGCGTAGGCGCCCAGCAAAGGGTAATCCGTGGTGGCCGCCACCACCTGGTCGCCGCCGCCGGCGAAATGGGTCAGAAGTTTGGCGACATAATACTTGGGATAACGATTCGTCGTCGCGCCCGCGTTGTAAACCACGCCGCCGTCCTCGAAAAAATAACCGGAGGAATTGGTGCGCCAGCCGTAGAGCGCCGGGTCGGAATTGGTGATGCTGCCGCCCCCGTTGCGCGTATCCCACCACAGCCGCGAGTTCAGTTCCGTTTGCAACACCTGGCCGATACTGTCGGCAAACAGCAGCCCGCCCACCAGACTGACGCTTTGGGCGTCGCCGGTTGAACCGTTTTCGGTGCATTCCAGACTCACGTTTGTCCCCGCGCTGCCGAGATAATCCGTCACCATTTGCCGCAGGCCGACCACGTCGGAAGACCAGGTTTGGGACCAGAGCAGATTGCAAGTGTCGCCATCGGACGGCGGATACTTGTGTTCGATCAAAAAGTCCGGCGTCACGTTATTGCTGCGCAGATAGGTCAGCATCACCGGCGTCCAGCCGTTGTGCTTAACGCCGGTACGCGGGTTCACCACCGGATGGTTCGTATAATTGGACGTTCCATCCTCGGTGATATCGGCCACCGCGCCGATCTTGATGGTGGGGTCCACCGCCTTCATCAGCGCGTAATAATTGGTGAAGCGCATGGCGTAGGTCCAGGGATCGTGCGGCTGCCAGGGGGCGTTGGTATTGTTATCCTCCTCCCAACTGCCGCCCACTTCGTTGCCAATCTCCCAGTATTTGAAATTGCAATGGTTCGTGACATTAAACATGCGCACGCCGAATGCCGCCTCGTTCGCATCGCTGCTGCCATAATTGCAGATGATGAAGGCCTGTGCGTGGGTGTTGGTCGCCAAGTTGATGAAATCACTCGAATAGGAACCCCAGCCGCGATATTCATTCGTCCAATGATAGCCGTCGCCCCAACTGCCGCCCGGCCAGCGCAAACAGGGATTGCCAAGGTCATTCATAATGCCGACGCTCGTGGGGGTAAAGACATTGCCGTCCCAAGCCACCTGGTTGATGCCAAAAACCTTGGCATCCACCGTCCGGATAGTTTGCGTGGCCAGCAGGCTGACATGCACCAGGGCCGGCGCCGGATTGGCGACCAGGACAATGTCATCAATGAAAAAATTGGACTGCAACGTGCCGCCGTCCCAAATTTGGAAACCCGTGAGATTGGTGATATTGGCCACACCCAGGGAAGCCAGGGGGATGACAAACTGTTGCCAGCCATTGGTGGGAGCGACAAATGAAACCCGGTTGAGCTCGCTGCCATTTTGCTCGGCATTGATGCCAAAATATTGTCCGCCGATGGCTCCGCCATTCACCCACAAGGAAAGATTTGTGTATAGGGAAGTATTGATCGGATCATGCTTCAGCCACCAAGCCTGATAGCCGCCGGTGGCGGCGAACACCATGGCATTGCTGCCGGAATGGACGGGCGCATTGGTGGGGTAATGCGTCACCCAGCCCCAGTCGCCCCAACCATTGTTGAGCTGGTCTGAATAAACCAGCAGATTGTCGCTGGCCCAAGCGGCGCTGGTGAGCCAAGTCAGACCAACACCTCCAATCATCGCCCGCAGGACATATATAAAGCGCCACATCTTAATTTTTAAAACTTGTAATGAAAGGGGACGGCCACCCCCTGGCCGTCCCCGCTACCCCAATTCGGCTTGATTGGTGACGGCCGCCGCCGGAGCGGCCGTCACGTTAACCAATAACTTCGATCACGGATGCGCCATGCGATAGAACACATGCGGCTTGGTCGGATCCAGCGTGATATTCACGCTGTTGGTGGCGGCCGAGCCGGGCACCGTGAACCATTGATTCGTATCGGCCAAGTTTACCACGTTCGATTGCAACAGCCAGCCGATGTAGTTCGTGGGCCAGCTCAACGTCAGATTATTGCCGTTGAGGTTGACCGCCATGTTCGTGCCGGTCGCAGGCAGGGTTTGCACCACCGCCAGCGTGCCGTTGTTGTAGGTGATGGTGTAGTTGGCCACCCCCGTGCCGACGGCGGCGGACGGAACGATGCTGTAATTACCCACCGCCGCGCCCGCGGCGGCGCCGGTGCTGGTCAAGGTCACGCTCGTCACGCTATCGCCGGACACCAGTCCGCTGGCGGAGAATTCCGTGCCGAGGAACGTATAGGTCTGGCCAAAGGGCTTGGTCAGATTGCTGGCGGTGACGGACAGGGCCGCCGGGGTAACCGTGAGCGACGCCACGGCCGAGCCGGAGGTGTTGGCATTGGTCACCACGAGGGTGTAATTGCCGCTGGCCGCCACGGCGGGCTTGGTCAGGGTGAGCGAGCTGCTGTTCGCCCCGCTGATCGCGTTGGTATTGTTGTCATACCATTGATAACCCACGGTGCCGCCCAGCGTCGTGCTGCCGGTCAGGGTGGCGTTATTGCCATAGGCAATCGTGGTCGTGGCCGGCGAGATGCTGATGGCCTTGACCGAGAGGGTGCCATTCACGGCGAGCTGGCTCGCATCCCAGATCAGGCCCGGACCCGGGCTGGGGGTGATGGTGGCGAAGGAGCCGACATAGGTGGCCGCGTTGAACAACTTGAAGGTATCCCCGGCGGCAAGGGCCGTAAGGGCGCCATTCGTGCCAATCTGGAGAACGGCGCCATTGTTGGTCAGGTTGCCGGTCACCAAGATGAGGTCGTTGGTGATCAGCGTGCCGGACTTGTAGATATCCATGAAGTTCGTGCTGCCCGCCTGGAACGTCAGCGAGTTGCTGATGCACATGTACTGGTAATTGGTGCTGATACCGCCGGGCATGATGCCGGAGCCGGGCGCAGCCACCACGTTGCCGCGGATGAAGGAACCGTTGTCACCGCGCAGAGTCTGGTTGGTACCCAGCGTCAGGGTTGCGTCAACGCGACTGTTGACGTCAATGAAACCCGCATACGCCTGACTGGCGGAGACGCCTTGCATATAGATTTGCGAGGCCTTGGTGATCGAACCGTTGCCTAACAGAGAAAGGCGCGTTCCGAGACCGCCATTGCCGGCATTGCACTGGGGCACTGTGATTGTGCCCGTGAACGTGTTTGACGCGGCAAGGTTCACATAGGTCTGGTATTGAATATTGAAACTACCAGAGCCGCTGATGACGTTGCTGTAGTTGATGGTACCGTAGTAATTGCCGTTGTTGGCAACCGTGGTGCCGCTCGGGATGTTCAACGGGCTGGCGATATTCAGCACCCCGCTGCCGAAGTTCATATTCACCGTGGCAGTGGGAAGGATGTTGATCGTGCCGATGATGGTGTTTTGGCCGCCGCTGCCGCTTTCCGTTTGGATGACGGCACCGTTGCTGCAAATGATGTTTTTGTTCAACGGCACCGAGGCTTGGTAGAAGCTCAACTTGCCGCCATTGCCAATGATGATGCTATTGCTGGGATTGCCCAGGCCGGCGGTGCTGGTCTGGTAGCTCAAGATACCGTTCATAATAACAATGTTACCCAGGTTCGTGCTCACCGTGGTGCCCACCAGACCGACATAACCGGCACCGACTTTGGTGAGGGTGTAGTTGGTGGAAGGCGAGTTCAACTGGTTGGCCCCGTTCCGGATGTCCCAACGGTTGGTGCCGCCGATGGTGGCGCTGCCCGCGAGGGTCACACTGGCCGGACCGTTGGCCGCCGCCGCATTGGTGTAGTTGGCTACCACGGTGCCGAGCCCGTTAAAGCCCGCACCGCTAATCGTGATGGCCAGAGCCGTGGGCGACTGGTAGTTGAAGTCCAGCGCACCATTGCCGGACACATTCACCGTGCTGCCCAAGGAACCCGCCGCGCCCAGTTTGACGGTGCCGCCCACGATGTTCGCGCCACCCGTGAAGGTGTTCGCGCCATTGGTCAGCAACAGGGTACCGGTGCCCTCTTTGAGCAGGGCGGTGGTGCCGTTAATGTTGGATCCGGTGAAGGTATAGTAGCTGTTCGTATTATTGATAATAATCAAACCCGATGAGACATTGGTGGCGAGGTACACGTTGGTGACGGTCGTGTCGTTGAAGGTCACGAAGTCACCGGGCTGGTAAGCGGTGGCCACGCCGTTGGTCGTCCAATTCAAAGTGGCCAGATCCCAGTTGGTGCTCACACTGCCGGTCCAGAACTCCGGGGTGCCGCCGGGCACCACGAGATCAATGGAACTGTTGGCCACGTTGTTGGTCAGATAACCGGGGATGCCGCGCGCGCCCGGGGCGCCCAAAGCCAGATTGGCCAGGGAACCGGTGAGCGTGCCGTATTTGATCAGCGGGTAATCGCCGGCATTGGCAAACGCCAAGCCGGTCAGCAGCACCGTATTGGTGCCGGTCAACACCAGGTTCGTCGCCGTGATCGGGGCGTTGGTGGTGGTGAACAGCGTCATCCGGATCAAAGAGAGGGTGGAGCCATTGACGGAGCCCAAGGCCAGCGTGGCCATCGGCAGGGTCGCATAACCGGTTTGCGTCGGCACATCCAGCACGGCAACGTCTTTATTGGTATAAACACCGCCACCCTGTTGAATCGAGGACAATGAGAGATTGCCGGCCGAGACCACCGTGGGGCCGGTGTAGGTGTTGGCGCCGTTCAGCACCACCGGATTGGTCGCACCGGTATTGAAGATGGCACCGGTGCCGGAAATGGCGCCGTTGAGCGTAACTTTGCCCAGCGTCAGCACATTGTTGGGTGAGCCTTTGTAATAGACCGTACAATTGATGGTCAGATTGCCGTTGAGGGTCACGCTGCCGTTATAGGTATCTTGGTCGGCCTGGCCATAGTACGGACCATGGTCATCCTGAATCCGGCCGCCACCCGCGCCAATAATAATGTTATTGGGCACCGTGATGCCGGTCCAACTGGCCGAGTCCCAACTGTCAACGCTGGCGTTGTTGCTCAGAATCAACGTGGCCGTGGAACCGAACCAGTTGAGGTGGTTGTACAGGAGCAAGCCGCCATTGGCCACCGTGATGCTGGCGAGCGCGGAGGAAGCCGGAGCTTCCATGGCAAGGGTGTCACTGCCCACCTTCACCAGGTTGTGATTATTGCCTTGGATGCCGTTGACGCCATTCTTGCCGACCACGATCCAGGCGCTGTTATCGCCAATGGTCGCATCGCCATTGAGGATCAGGGCATTGACCCCGGATTCCGTGCCGCCCAGATAGGTCCAACCAGCGCTGCTAAACAGAGCGCCTTGATTCGCCACGCCATTGCCGGTGCCGCTGATGGCGACGGCATTCGTGACGCTCGGCGTATTGCCGGCGAAGTCCAGCGCGCCGCCGCTGTTCACGGTCACCAAGGGGGTTCCCGCAGCCGGGGCACCCAGCACGGCGGTGCCGCCCATTTTCACCACGCCCGAATTCACCACCGTGCCGCCGGTGTAGGTGTTGGCGGCGGTGATGGTGACCGTGTTGGTATTATTCTGCGCCACCACGCCCGCGCCGCTGATGATGTTGCCGAATGAAAGATTGTCCGAGCGCACGAACGACAGGGTGGCTTCGTCGTCAATGTTGGCGCTCCCGAGGTCGCCGGTGGCGCCGTTGGTACCCAACTGGAGGGTGCCGCCGGAGATGACGGTGCCGCCCAAAAAGTTGTTGGCGGTGGCCACGGCCAGCGTGCCAGAACCGTTCTTGGTCAGGGTGGCATTGTTCAGCGAACCGGCGCCGGCGAACAGATAATTCTTGGTGGAGTTCACCAGCATGCCGCTGGGATAAACGCCGGTGGTGACATTGATGTTATTCGTCACGGCCGTGTCATCAAAATTGACCTGGATGCCATCCGTATAGGTGACCGGGCTGGCGCCGTAAACCCAGTTTTTGGTCAGGCTCACATCCCAGTTGTTGTTGGTCAGGCTGCCGGTCCACTTGGTGACCTGGGCGGTGAGCACCGACAGGTCAATGGACTTGCCGGAAGCATTGGTCACGATGACTGCGGTGATGGTGGAGGGAACGCTGCCCAGCACAAAGCTGCCGTTGCCGGTGCGCGAAAGATATTTGATCAGCGGGAAAGAGCCAACCCCCATGCCGCTGACGTTGGCCAGATTGATGGTGGTGACGCCGTTGGCCGCCAGCACGCCGGTGCCGTTGGTGGCATTGATCACCACCCCCGGGCTGCCATAGTTGCCGAAGTCAATGTCCAGCGTACAACCGGTCGAGCCGCCCAAGTTTGCGCCGGCCGCCTTCAAGGAGGAACCCGCCACGCGATAGTGCATGCTGAATTCGGCCGTGTCGCCGACCGCCAGCAGTCCGCCGGTGGTGGTGCCGGTGGGAATATTGATGTCCATTTTGCCGCTGGTCACCACGTTGGAACCGGAATAGGTGTTTATCCCCAGAAATTGGGCGATACTCGTGCCCGTATAGACCAGGCTCAACGGGCCGCCGCCGCTATTCTTGACGGCACCGTTGAAAGTGGCCGAACCATAAAAGTTCAGGACGGACGGGCTGGCGGAAGAATTGTCAATGGTCGAATTACCTTGTTCTTCATCATACAGGTAATTGATCGTCGCACTATTGCCATTCAGGTCCAACTTGGCGGAGTTCAGATTGACCGCGCCATTGGTATTGCCGCTGGGAAGAGCATAGGAAGAGCCCAATTGCAGCGTGCCGGCATTGACCACCGTGCCGCTGCCATCGTAGCCATAATTATTCGTGCCGCTCAAAGTGAGAATGTTGTTGCCCACCTTGGTCAGACCGCCCTGGCCGGTCACATTGCCCAAAATAGTCATCTGACCATACTGGACACCGATGGTGGCGTCGTTGGCGAGCGTGATCGAGTTTTGGAAAAAGATGTTCGCCGCCGCGTTGGTTCCGTTCAAATGGCCGGTGTAAAGCGCGCCGTTGCCGTCCGTACCGCTGCCGCCATCCAGCGTAATGGGATTGGGAATCACCCCGACGTCCCATTTCACCAGCGCCGCCCCGTTGGCCACTTCAATGGGCACACCTGCGCCGCCCCATTGGGCGATGTCATTGGTGTCGTTGGCCAAGGTGTTGGCCACGTCACCCAGCTTGCCCTCGGCCACAAAAATGGAGCTGGCCTTGACCACTGTCAGATTGGTCTGCCAGTGCGTGGTGTCAAACAGACCGGCCCCGATCTTGGTCCACTTAAAACCCGGGGAACCAATCGAACCGTCGCAATCAAACCGGCCGGCTTCATTGCCCAAATAAGAATCCGCCGTGAAGGGGGCGTTCAGTCCGGAGTAATAGCTGAAAATGTTCATGTCCAGCGAACCGCCGGCCATGGTGTAGGTGCCGTTGATGTTGCTGATAAAAACCGAGGCATTGCTGATGGTCGTCCCCCCCGTATAGGAGCCGGCCCCGGTGAGGGTCAGCTCGTAGTTCGTCCCATTGCCGCCGGTCACCACCACCGGCCCCGTGCCGCCAATGGTTCCGCCAATCGTAATATCGTAATTGGAAAGATTAAAGGTGGTCGGCCCGGTTAATACCAGATTTTGGCCGATAGTCTGCACGTTACCAACACTGTCGTTTTCAATCACGCCGGCGGTGTAAATGTCATTGCCACCCAGGGTGAAAGCGCCGGCATTGACATCAAATAAAATGCCGCTGAAATTATAGGCATTGGTGGCCAGATCGTTGTTAGGCGAGGTGCCGGTGGTGCCGGTAAAGACCAGGCTGTTGCCGGTGGCGGGGGCGCCCGGCGACCAGTTGCCCGCCGTACTCCAGTTGGCGTCGGCGCCAAGACCGGTCCATGTGTCGGTAGTCTGCCCATGGGCAGCCAATATCCCGGCACACAAGGTGACTGCGGATAATTTTAGAGGACTTATTTTTCTTTTCATTTTATGTTGGTTTGGGATTTCGCTGGCTCACCAAGGCAGACAGAGCCACGGTCTGCCTTGGCAAAATTTTGAGTGATTGATGGGAAGCATAATGACAGCACCCCCCCGGAGTAATCCACTACCCGTTTGGGTGGTTTTGGCCGTCTGTCCGCACGTTTCATGCCGCCACCGACGTGTTTCGGAAACCCATTCGACAGGCGTAAACCGCCCCGGTGCATGACTGGCCAATCCCCTTCCGCCAGCCAAGACCTGCCCATCGGCAGCCCAGCAAGCGGTTGAACGGGATAAATGTTTGGTAACCGGATACGGCCTGTCACCGTCTAAAAGCGCGACCAGTTCTACCAACCCCATATATGAATAAACCCAATTTGTTTGCCGCCACCCTGGCTCTGGGCGCACTAACGCTGTTTCCACCGCTTTCGTTTGCCCAGGACGAGCCTTATAAAATAGTTAATTCCACCAAAACCATGGGTGTGGGAGGCATTGACTATGTCTATGCCGATAACGACGACCGCCAGCTTTACATCCCCCGCGGCAACCAAGTGCTGGTGTTTGACTTGGATACGCTAAAATCCACCGGCTCCATCACCAATGCCCGCGCCCCCGGCGTGGCGGTGGACCCCAAATCCGGCCATGGCTTTTGCAGCAGCAGCCCGGTGGTGATGTGGGATACCAAGACCCTGCAAACCATCAAAACCATTGATGTGCAAGGCCGGCCCGATGGCATCTTGTACGAACCGCTGACCGAACGCATCTATGTCCTCAGTCATCAATCACCCAATGTGACCGTGATCAATGGCAAGGATGGCTCAATCGCCGGGACGATTGACCTTGGCGGCGGACCCGAACAGGCGGCCAGCGATGGTAACGGCCACGTCTATATTGATATTGAAGATGGCGATAATATCGCCGTGGTGGACGCGAATACCCTCAAAGTAACCGCCCATTATGATCTCGCCGGCAAAGGCGGCGGCCCGGGCGGTCTGGGGCTCGACGCGAAGAACCATATTCTCTTTGCCATGTGCCATGAGCCGCAGACGTGCGTGGTGCTGAACGCCGACGATGGCAAAATCTTGGCCACCCTGCCCATCGGTCGCGGCACGGACGGCGGCGGCTTCAATCCCGCCACCATGGAAGCCTTTAGCTCCCAAGGCGACGGCACTTTAACGATCATCAAGGAGAAGAGCCCGACCGAATTTGAAGTGGAACAGAACGTAACCACCAAGGCCCGCGCCAAAACCTGCACGCTGGACACCAAGAACAACCAAATCATCGTTATTGCCACCGAACCGCTGCCGGGCACCAATGCCACCCCGGCAGTGGCGGCGGCTCCGTCCACCAACCAACCCGCCGGGGAAGCCCGTCGCGGCGGCGGCGGTGGCCGTAACCGGGGCGGCGGTCCGGGATACTTGGATATTCTGGTCGTCGGCCGTTGACCGATTCGAAAAATTCCTGTACAACCCCTTAAACACCAACCTAAAACTATGAATAGAAGCAAATTCCTCCTGATCCTCACCCTGCTCGTCCTCGGCGGTCTGCCGCTGATGGCCCAACAAAAACGCGTCAGCCCGCATGAAACCGTCAGCGCCAACCTCGACGGCAGCCGGGTAATCATTGTTTATGGTCGTCCTTACACCAAGGCCCCCAAGACCGGTGAAGTGCGCAAGATCTGGGGCGGCTTGGTTCCCTACGGCAAAGTCTGGCGCACGGGCTCCGACGAAGCCACGCTGCTCATCACCCAGAAACCGCTCGTTATCGGTGAAACCACCGTTCCGGCCGGAGCTTACAGTCTCTATACCCTGCCCAACGAAGATGGCACGGCCAAGCTGATCATCAACAAGCAGATCGGCCAATGGGGCACCCAATACGACGAAAGCCAGGATCTGGCGCGGGTGGACCTGAAAAAATCCGACCTGGAAAAGCCGGCAGACCAGTTCACCATGGCGGTGGCCAAGGGTGCCGCTGGCGGAGGCGTGATCAAGCTGATGTGGGAAACCACGCAGTACACGGTTGACTTCACCATCCAGAAATAACCCCCGTTCAATCCATCAACGGCCCGGGCCATTGGCAAAACCCGCCTCTTCCCGTCAGCGGGGAGAGGTGGGGCAGAAAACTGGCACCACACGGTAAAGTTTTCCACACCATGACCAAATTGTTCAAGCAATCGGGCCGGCCTTTACGCCCGCTGGCCTGTCTGGCCGCCATCGGCGCGGGCTTGCTGGCCTTTTCACCCATCGGTCAGGCGGCCGAAACTCCCACGCCTGCCGCCATATTGCAGGAACTGCGCAGCTTTGACCGCATGGGCAGCGTGCTCTACCTCGCCGCCCACCCGGATGATGAAAACACGCTCCTGATTGGCTATCTGGCCCGGGGACGGGATTATCGGACAGCCTACCTTTCCCTGACGCGCGGTGACGGCGGTCAAAACGTACTCGGCCCGGAATTCGGCGAGAAACTGGGCGTGGCCCGCACCCAGGAATTGCTCGCCGCCCGCCGGCTGGATGGCGGCCGCCAGTTCTTTTCGCGGGCCATGGATTTTGGTTTCTCCAAGGATTACCGCGAAACCTTGCGGTTTTGGGATCCGCCGCAGGTCACGGCGGATATTGTGCGGGTGATTCGCGAGTTTCATCCGGACGTGGTGGTGACCCGCTTTGCGCCCTGGCCCACCGGCACCCATGGTCATCACACCGCCTCGGCCTACCTGGCGTTGGCAGCGTTCAAGCAGGCGGGCGATCCCAAGGCGTTCCCCGAACTAAATCTCCCCCCCTGGCAACCCAAACGAATTCTTTGGAACGGTCGCGGCAATGAAACCGGTTCCAATACGGTTCATTTGGAAATCAGCGGCAGCGATCCCGTGCTCGGCATCTCCTTCAGCGACCTGGCCGGACGCAGCCGCGCGATGCACAAGACGCAGGGATTCGATAATTTTGGCAACGGCGGCGGCCGGGGCGGCGGAGCGCGGACGGAGTCGTTCCAACTGCTCGCGGGCGAACCGGCCACCAATGACATCATGGATGGCATTGACACCTCTTGGAACCGCATACCCGGCGGATCGGAAATTGGCTCGCTGGCCGACACCCTCATTTCCCAATTCAACACCAACGATCCGGCCGCGAGCGTGCCCGTGCTGCTGAATCTGCGAAGCAAACTGGCCGGTCTGGCATCAAACGATCCAGTGGTGACGGAAAAACGCCGGCAACTGGACCACGTGTTGACCGCCTGCCTTGGGCTGGCAGTGCAAACGGAAATTCCGCAGGCCGAAGTCGTGGCGGGTGAAACGCTGGCATTGCATCACACGGTCAGCATCGGCTCAGCCATCCCGGTGCGTTGGGTGGCCGTGCGTTATCCTGGCATTCAGCAGGAGGCGAAACAATCCACTCTCCTGACGACGAATGACGCCAGCAGTAGTGACGCAAACGAAACTTTGCCCGCAAACACGCCGTTGAGCCAACCCTACTGGCTGCGGGAGGAATCCACGCCGGGAATGTTCCGCGTAGCGGATGCATCGCTGATCGGCCGGCCGGAAAATCCGCCGGTGTTTCCGGTGGAGTATGTATTTGAGGTGGGTGGGCAGACGTTGACCGTTCCGGATGAACCGGTGGAAGTGATTCCCGATGCTTCCGCCAGCCGGGCACACCGCCGGATGGAAGTGATTCCGCCGGTAACGTTGCACTTTGATTCCGGCGTGGCATTGTTTGCGCCGGGATCATCGCATGTGGTGAACGTCCAAATCACCGCCACCCGCCCCGGCACCGCCGGCAATCTGCGGCTGGAAACACCGCGCGGCTGGAGCGTTACGCCAGCCAAACAGCCCTTCCAATTCGTGGCCGCCCATGAACAGGCCAGCTTCCAGTTCACAATCACGGCACCGACGAAAACTGTCACCGGCACCGTCACCGCCAGCGCGGAGATCGGTGGCAAGCGTTACCGGAATGACCGCGAGTTAATTGATTATCCGCACATTCCCATGCAATTGCTCCAGCCGCCGGCCACCATCAAAGTGGTCAGCCTGAATCTGGTCACGCGCGGCAAGAATATCGGCTATCTGCCCGGCGCCGGCGACAGCCTCGCGGATAATCTCAGACAGATGGGCTGCAACGTCACCCAACTGGATGACACCAACCTGACGGCGGCGACATTGCAAGGGCTCGATGCCGTGGTCATCGGCGTCCGCGCCTTTAATGTTCGCAACAACCTAGCCAAGCAACTGCCCGTCCTGTTCAACTACGTTGAAAACGGCGGGACGGTGGTGGCGCAATACAACCGCCCCGATGGTTTGCGCGCGGCCAAGATCGCCCCGTACGACCTGCATCTCTCCGGTCTGCGCATCACGGATGAAACGGCGGCGATGACCTTTCTCGCTCCGGATCATCCGGTGTTGAACACGCCCAATAAAATCACGGCGGCGGATTTTGACGGCTGGATTCAGGAACGCGGCATTTATTTCCCGGACAAATGGGACGCCCATTTCACTCCGATTCTGGCGGGCAACGACCCGGGTGAGACCGCCTTGCAAGGCAGTCTGCTGGTGGCACCGTATGGCAAAGGCCATTTCGTCTATACCGGCCTCGTCTTCTTCCGGGAACTGCCCGCCGGCGTGCCGGGAGCCTATCGCCTCTTCGCCAATCTGTTGTCGCTCGGCCAATGAAATCCCCGGACCCTGTTGAACCCCGGTCAGAAAGCGAAGCCACCGGATTGCCGGGCTTTCGCACGTGGACGAAAGTTTATCTCTTCGTGCTCGGCAGCTTTGCCCTCTGGGTGGGGTTGCTGATCGCCCTGACGCTGACGTTTTCATGAACCCGCTCGATTTCATCGTCCTGATCGGCTCGATGCTGGGCATTGCCGCGTATGGCATGTGGCGGACGCGCGGGCGCCGCGATCTGAACGCCTACCTGAAAGGCGCGGGCAACACCCCGTGGTTCGCCATCGGCCTCTCGGTCATGGCCACCCAGGCCAGCGCCATCACCTTTCTTTCAACACCGGGACAGGGTTATGCGGGCGGTTTGGGTTTTGTGCAAATCTACTTCGGATTGCCGGTCGCGCTCATCATCATCGCGATCTTTTTCCTGCCCTTGTTCCGCCGGCTCAACGTATATACGGCGTATGAATACTTGGGGCGGCGTTTCGACGGCAAAACGCGATTGCTTGGCGCGGGACTGTTTCTCATTCAGCGCGGCCTCGGCGCGGGACTGACCATTTATGCGCCCGCCATTGTGCTCTCCTCGGTTTTTCACTGGCCGCTCGACCTAACCATCATTTGCAGCGGGGTGTTGGTGATCATTTATACCGTCGCCGGCGGCAACGATGCGGTGACCGTCACGCAGAAATACCAGATCGCTGTCATCTTCGCGGGCATGTTCATTGCCTTCGGCCTGTTGCTGGCCAAACTGCCGACGGGTTTGAGCTTCGGCGACTCACTGGCATTGGCCGGCGGGTTTCACAAACTCGAAGCCGTCAATTTTTCTGGCAGCCTGCACGAGCGATACACCTTGTGGTCGGGGCTGCTCGGCGGCACGTTTCTAATGCTCTCCTACTTCGGCACCGACCAGTCGCAAGTACAGCGTTACCTTTCCGGCTCATCACTGCGGGAGAGCCGGCTGGGATTGATGTTTAATGCCGTGTGCAAAATCCCGATGCAATTCGGCATTCTGTTTCTGGGCGTGATGATGTTTGTCTTTTATCAGTTCGAACCGCCGCCGCTGTTCTTCAACGATACCTCCCGTCAATACCTCGCCGAACACGGCGCGAGCGAACAACTGCATGTCCTCGAAACGGACTTTAACCAAACCCATGCGGTCGCCCGCCAGCAACTCGAACAGTGGCTGACCGCCCGGCATAACGGCGATGCGGCCGGCGCACAGGCGGCTTTTGCAGCGGCCACGACGGCCCATGAGCAAGGCGAACAGATTCATGCCGCGGCCGCCAAAGCCTTGTCGGCGGCCAATCCGCACGCGACCACGAATGAGGCGGATTACGTATTCATCAGTTTCATCCTCCACTATCTGCCCCATGGCATTATCGGGCTGCTGGTGGCGGCATTTTTCGCCGCCGCGCTGTCTTCCAAAGCCGCCGAACTCACCGCCTTGGGCTCCAGCACCACGGTGGATTTTTACCGGCACCTCAAATCCGACGCCACGGACCAGGAATGTCTGCTCGCCTCCAAATGGTTTACGGCCCTGTGGGGCGTGGTGGCGATTGGCTTTGCCCTGTACGCGCATCTGGTGGAAAATCTGATCCAAGCGGTGAACATTCTGGGTTCCATTTTTTACGGCGTTATGCTGGGGCTTTTCGTTGTCGCATTCTTCCTGCGACGGGTGGGCGGCACGGCGGTGTTCTGGGCCGCGCTGGTGGCGCAGACCCTGGTTTTCGTGCTCTACTTCAATCTGACCATTTCCTACCTCTGGTATCCGCTCATCGGCTGCGCGGCCTGTGTGTTCCTAAGCCTCATCTTGCAAGCCGGGTTGGGCCAAGTAAAACAAACCGACGTATCGGCCACATGAGCACTCCCGTCATTTGTTTTGGCCAGCAACCGTGCGGATTCTTTCCGAAACGGTTTCTCGTGGCCAAAATCCGGACGGCGCGACGGCTGCAAAAAGAGATTGGCGGGGAGATTGTCTTCTTCTGCCACGACAGCGACCATGATCCGCGCGAAACCAAAACCGGGCTGCGCCATCGCAAGACCAATGAACCGGCCTCGCTGAATTTCAGTTTCGCCAACAAGGTGCAGCGGAAGTTCACGCCGATGTATCTCAAACAAATCCCCTCGGACTGGCACGCAAAAACCTTGTTGCAACTACCGAATTACGTCGGACATGATTTGATTGAAATTTTCAGAAAAACGTCCGCCCCGAATCATGCCGACTTTTGTCTCGCGATGTATCACGGTATGGGCTGGCTGGCAGGGATTCGTGTAGTGCGTTCCAGCGACCCAACCTTCCGGCGCGCGGCCTGTGACATTGATGACTTTTTTGTGGAAGTGCCGTATGAACAGGAAATCGTCCGCGCGCGTTTTGCGGGTGATTCGTTCACCCTACACGAGGGCGGCAACTCATTCGTAACGCTGCCTGCCACGGCGTTCACCAAAGAACAGATCAGTCCGGCCCGCGACACGCGGCTGCGCTGGATGCAATCCGTGCTCCACTGCACGCATTACATTGCCGGGGCGGGTGAAAAAGCCTACCTTCGCACCGAAGACGCCCCGGAAATCACTTATATCAACCGCGACCCCATTGACCGCGCCGATGAAGCCTGCACCGAAATCTCCACCTGAATTGACGCCTCTGCTCGCCTTTGGCGCGCATCCCGATGATATCGAATTCGGCTGCGGCGGCGTCATCGCCAAGGAAACCCGCGCCGGCCGCCAGGTCCATCTGGTCATTTGCTCGCGCGGCGAAGCCGGTTCGCACGGCACGCCGGCCCAACGCACGGCGGAAGCCAAAAAAGCGGCGGCGATTTTGGGCGCCACCGTCGAGTTCATCAAACTGGATGGCGACGCGCATCTGGAAATCCGGCCGGCCCATGCCATCAAACTGGCGGGCCTCATTCGGCGATTGCAACCGGGCATCGTCCTTGCGCCGAGCGTGGTGGAAAACCAGCATCCGGATCATGCCAAATTGGGCAAACTGGTTCGCGATGCGGCGCGCCTGGCCCGCTACGG
This sequence comes from uncultured Verrucomicrobia subdivision 3 bacterium, assembly GCA_903872345.1. Taxonomy (GTDB): domain Bacteria; phylum Verrucomicrobiota; class Verrucomicrobiia; order Limisphaerales; family UBA11358; genus UBA11358. Next base: position 71,653 of record CAIQKM010000074.1, read on the forward strand.
CGGCCTGAAAGAATTGCGCCCGGCCAAAGCGCATGCCATCAGCCAATTGTTCTTTTACGCGGTCACGCCGGAAGCCGAGCCGCGCGATGTTTTGCCGGTGATGCTGGACATATCCGAACCCGAAGTCATCGCGGCTTGGAGCGCGGCAATGGCGGCGCACGCGTCGCAGGTCAATGCCCGCAATTATGTGGAGCTGCAACTCACCCGCGCGCGTCTGCTGGGGGCAAGGGCCGGCATCGGTTACGCTACAGCGTTGTTTCCTAATGATCCGCTCGTGTTTGACTCACTGGCGCAGACCAGCCGCAGCGCCCGGCGTTTTTAACCATGAACATTGGCATTACGTGTTATCCCTCGGTGGGCGGCAGCGGCATTCTGGCCACGGCGCTGGGCGAGGAGCTGGTAAAGCGCGGGCATGAGGTGCATTTCATCAGTTACGAACGACCGTTCCGCCTGCCGGAAAATGTGCCGGGGCTATACTTCCATCCGGTAATCGTCAACGATTACGATCTGTTCAAGTATCCGGATTACACCCTGCCACTCTCAGTGAAAATGGCGGAAGTGAGCCGGGATTTTCAGCTCGATGTGCTGCACGCCCACTACGCGGTGCCGCATGCCACGGCGGCCATTCTCGCGCGGGCCATGCTGCCGGCGGACCGCCAGCCGCGGGTGGTCACCACCCTGCACGGCACGGACACCACCCTGCTCGGTCGCGACCCGGGCTACGGACCGGCCATCCATCACGCGCTGACGCATTCGGATGCCGTCACCGCCGTATCGGCCTTTCTCAAAGAAGAGACGCACAGCATACTCGGATTTAACGGACCGATTGAGGTCATTCATAATTTTTTTGTGCCCAAGCCGCCCAAACGTTCACGGGAAGAAGTGCGGCGGGAGCTGGGTTTGCAGGCTGAGGCACTGCTGTTTCATTCCTCCAATTTGCGTCCCTTGAAGCGGATTGATCTCCTGTTGGAAGCCGTGGCCCGAGTGAGACCGCGCGAGTCCTTCAAACTGGTGATTCTGGCCGGCGGAGATTTTGCGCCGTTTGTCGAAGAAGTGCGCCAGTTGGGGCTGGCCGACCGGGTGATCGTCCGCGAGAAGGTCACGGACATTGAAGATTATCTGCAAGCGGCGGATTTGGGTTTGTTCACCTCGGATTCCGAAAGCTTTTGCCTGAGCATCCTGGAAGCCATGTGCTTCGGGCGACCAAGCGTCGCCCGGCGCGTGGGCGGCATTCCCGAAGTAATCGTGGACGAAGAGTCGGGTTGCCTCGTTAATTCCGATAACGCGGATGATCTGGCGCGAGCCATCGAACGACTGATTGCCGATCCGTTCCGGCGGCAGGTGCTGGGACAAGCGGCGCAGGTGCGAGCACGGCAGCTGTTTTCGGCCAAAGAAATCGTGCCCCGCTACGAAGCACTCTATCGGCGAGTCTGTGCCGAATAAAGCGGAGCCCAATTCACATCGAAAATAAAAACGGGGGCGGCCACGGCGCGCCCGCCCCGGTCGCGGACCGCCCCGAGCTTTTCCAGGCGTTGATCCCGGGTGAGCTCCTGCCGTTGGATCTCCCCGAGCCGGTGCCAGAGGGCTTTGAGTTTGCGCCGGCGCATCGACCGTTCCTTGTGAATGCGCACGCCGCTCTCGGCCAGCACATAGACTTCGCCCGCCTGCGGCAGGAGCTTCACCCGCAGTTGCGGCCGCACTTCCTGCCAGGGTTTTGGGGCCAGCGCCTGTTCCAGTTTGGTCAGCCGGCCCTTGGGCGTGCCCACCAGATAACTCACTTTGGCGTCACTCTGCCGCAACTCCGCCAGCACCGCCTCGGTGGGGATGTCCCGGTCCATCACCCAGATGCGTTCGGCCTGGCCGTATCGCTTTTAGATCAGCGCCAGCATGTCCTTGAGCGTGGTCTTGTCGGCCGTGTGGCCGGGGAACATCTCATAGGCCAGCGGCAGCCCCTCAGGTGTGACCACCAGCGCACGACCACCTGCACGCAGTCCGCCCGCTTGTCCCGGCTGTACCCAAACCGGCGGGGATCAGTTTCATTTACGGCACGTCGCACTCGAAATAGGTGCTGGTCAGGTCGAGAGCAACACGTCGAACTTCGCCCCAAAGAGATCGCTCCAGCGCCCGCGCAGATGGGCGAAGAGCGCGTCCTGGTGGGCGAGCAGGTCGTCCAGACCGCGATAGAGAGTATCGTCCTGGGCGAGGCGCTCATCCACGCCCAGGAGATCGGCCAGCGCCGTGGTGCCGAACCAGTGCCGGTGCAGCCGCCATTCGCTGCCGGGCGAGAGCAGGCGGTAAAGCGTCAGCACGCGCAGCACCTTCTCCCAGTCCGTGCCTTCGCGACTGCATCCCAGGCGCGGGGCGAAAAAGGTGTCGAGTTGGAGTTCGCGCCAGAGCTCATCGCCCAGCCAGCAGGCACCCCAAGTGCGGGGCCGGGAGAGTTGCAGGTGGTCTAACCGCACTTGCACGGCGGTCGGATCGCCGGTCGCCGGGGCGTGATCTGCGGGAAAGAGCGCGCATTGGCGGGCCTGTCCCTGCGCCTCGTCAAAGACCGCGATGGACTTCTGCCAGGCGGCGCGCTGGGAGTCGTTGATCTCCCGCAGATAGAGGACGTGCCGCTGCACGACGCAGCGGCTTACCCGACGGCTCTCCACAATGGCCCAAGAGCGATGTTCCTTGCCGTCCTGCCAGCGCGTGCTGCACTTGAGAAACATGCCGCCACTGTACCAGCCGCCCTGCGAAGGGGAAGCGGCGGGGGCGCCACTACGCGCACTTTGGGACCCAAAATTGCGGATTCCTTAGGAAAATCGCAGGTGCCAACCTCAAAAATAGGCAAAATTACGGTCCAGAAGCGGAAGTCGGGTTAGGATGAATGCAGCGTCCGGCTTGCCGCCAAATTCCAAATTCGCCTACAGCCTGGCGAGGCGGGCTCTGAATTTGCCCAGTCCGTACCTCGCCGGACCCATGTTCAGGCAAAAGACACTGGACAGGCCGGACAAATAGGTTTAGAACCGGTTTTATGAAACGGGCCAAACCAACCCTTTCGCGGCTCACCACCCGGTCAGGAGGCATTCGCCTATGAGTTCAGAAGTTGCCAGAACCACCGGCATTTTGATCGCTGGCGGCTGCGTGCTGGTACGGACCTTATTTCTGAGTCGGTCGATGCTTGAGCAAGGCCGACGGCGCCGGACCGCCTTGGAGTTTTGCCTCATGCTGGCGGCGGTGGCGGCAATGGTGGTTGTTTTTATCATTTGGGGCCGGAGCTAAATGGTTCTGGACAAATAAGAAGGCTGGAAATAAAGTCGGGCTCATGGGGAAATTTAGCCGCATGGTATGGCAGAATAATTCTGCCAGTTCACTATGAGTGCATCAAATAACCTTTTAACGATGCTGCCTATGCTGAATTAATCCTCCGATTTATGTATCGCTATTCGCCGCCAAAATCGAATATCTGGGGACATTCACTGCGGAATATGGAGCCGGCCCGCCAAAAGGGCCTGTTCGATGAATTCCTCCAGCAGGCCGTGGCGGAGCATTCGTATAATGGCGGCAGTATCACTCTCTTTGCTGGTGCGGCTCCGGTATTTCTGCCTTTGGCCGCCCAGGCGCAATGGGGACATGTGACCAGCGATGATGTGCAGCGGTTTGAGCAACTGCTGGGTGTTGGCGCGCGCGAGGGTGCGTTCCATTCGCTGACCAATCAACAATGCGAATTGGCATTGAATGAGCTGATCCGAAATCCCGCGCTGCTGCCTGGCGCCATGTTCTTGCAGACCATTGATATTTCCAAATGGCGGATTGAAGGGCAGCCGGTGCCGACACAGTCATTGATTATGTTGTATTACGGCATGAAGCCGTGCCTCTCAACCTTTTTACAGTTCGAGACAGTGGATGAATTTGAGTTCGTCAAAAGAGTGCTAGCCGATTTGCAATTTTGCAAATTGAATGAAAAACATCTAAAACCGGTGAAACAGCGGGTGAAGAAGAACACCAAATGAGAAGCTGATGGTTGAGCCAGCAAAAGTTCTTTGACTATGAATTCTGCGCGGCTTGATGACCAGCACGAAACCCATGCAGCTATGAAAATTTTTATCATACTGACCGGACTCATTGCCCTGTGCCTGATGGGGTGCGATCAATCTGTTCGTATCACCACAAATTTCAGCTCAAGTGAGACGGTCAAAGCACGGGACATCACGTACAATCTTCCTTCATCGTCAGTCAGTTCATCCAGTGAATCAGCGGATTCATTCACTTACAAGAGCGACTCTTTAACTTTTACCGAGACGCACGGCAAACTTGCCGTGAACGGGAAAGCATTTGGTCTCGTTAAGGCGGGCGATACAGTGGCCATTGATAGCGCAGGTGCAGTTTCGGTTAATGGCACCTCACGAACGGCGCAATGACCATGTACCGACATGCGGCCGTCTGACCGGTTGTTTTGCCAGCAAAAAGCTGGCGCGAAACCAAAAATTAACCCAACGAGAAAGCAAACAACATGACCCCGGACAAACTTATCGAATGGTGTTTTACGATTGTGATTTGCGTGATGATCCTCAGCGCCACCGGCATTCAGGACTGGGTGGCCAAGCTGTTCGGAAGCAAATATTCCAAAAAGGAATTGGAAGCGAAGGTGGCGGCGCTGGAAAGCCGGATTGAAAAGCTGGAAAAGAAATTGTGAGACCATGGGGCCCGGGGAGCATTCTGCCTTGAGTGCCGTCTAATTGGTATGAGCATGAAAACAAAGACCCGGCAAATGGCGCTACGGCTCGCTTTCGTCGTGGCGTTCTGCCTCGCGACCTTCGCCGCCTTCGGTCTGGGGTCGGACTATCCGGACCATCAGCCGGTGATTGGCGCGCAGATCGCCCGTTGGCCGGCCGGCATGCGGGAGTTGGCGGATTCGCCGGAGCGGGTTCACGGGTTCTGGGAGAATGAGGAGGAGGTGTTCTTCTTTGCCGGTACGGCCACCAATTTTTCCAGGTTTTTGCAGGCATACTCGCATATTTCGGGCATCGAAAAACATACGCTGATTCTTCATGGCGGCACACTGGTGGCGAAGTCGCCCTGGGCCACGAACGGCCCGCCCGGTGACTGGCAGGTCTATGGCTGCCCCAAGGGCTGGCACAATCTGGGCACGCTGGCGGGCACCAACTCGGCGGCGGACATGCGCAAGGCGGTCACGGAACCGGGTTATATTCTGGAGGTGCATTTCTGGACGGGAGGGCGCATTGCCTTGGCTCAGGTCAGCATTCCCGGGAATATTGAAGTCAGACGGGACGGGAAATGATGAGTCTCCAGTTGTTGGGTTGCGTCCTCCCGTGTCACGGGCGGCGGGTTAATGGTTGCACGTCAGGGGACAGCGCATTAATCTTCAATTATGAGTTCAGCCGCGCAAGAGTTGATGGACATTGTGGACGGATTGCCCGAGGATAAAGCCCGGGAAGTGGTGGATTTTGCCCGTTTTCTCCAGCAACAGGCGGGCGACCGCGAATGGGAACGCATCCACGCGGAACCGCGCAATTACCCGAAGCTGGAGCAGTTCGCCGCTGCCGCGTTGCGCGAAGGCACAGCGGAACCACTTGATCCTTCCAAGCTGTGATTTCCTTGGTCCGCCCTGCCTTCTGGCGTGCTTATGTACGGCTTGCACCTTAGGTCAAAGCCCGCGCCCGGCTGGCCTATCAACTTTTTGCCGTGAACCCGGAGCATCCGTCCCTGCGGTTCAAAAAACTTCAGGGCGGCGGAGAAATCTGGTCGGTTAGGATCAATGAACAGTATCGCGCGGTGGGGGTGCGTTCCGGCGATACCATGGAATGGATTTGGATCGGCACACACAACGAGTTTGATCATCTTTTTTCGTAATTGCTGAAGGTTGTCTGCGATTGTGCATGGGGCATGTTGAATCCTTGCCAACCCAATCCCCGGCTTGCCAGCCATTCCCGTTTAAGCTAACGTCTTATCCTTCAATTTCGATTTAATACCATTATGGCATTTCTCAACGACAACTATTTGAAACTCAAAGCCGGTTACCTGTTTCCGGAAATCGGCCGGCGCGTCAAGGCGTTCTGCGAGGCGAATCCCGAAGCCGCCCAGCGCCTGATCCGCTGCGGCATCGGTGATGTCACCGAACCGCTCCCCGCCGCCGTCATCACCGCCCTGCACCAGGCCGTGGATGAAATGGCCGCCCGTGAGACGTTCAAAGGTTACGGCCCCGAGCAGGGCTATGAATGGCTGCGCCATGCCATCGCCCAAAACGATTATCGCGATCACGGGCTGGACGTGGCGGACGACGAAATTTTCGTCAGCGACGGCTCCAAGTGCGATACCGGCAGCATCCTCGACATCCTCGGCTCCAAGAACAAGATCGCCATCAGCGATCCCGTGTATCCCGTGTACGTGGATACGAACGTCATGGCCGGTCACACCGGTGAAGCCAACGAGGCCGGCGCTTATGGCAAGCTGGTTTACCTGCCGTGCCGTCCGAGCAATGGTTTTATTCCCGAACCGCCCAAGAAGCATGTGGATGTGATTTACCTCTGCTCGCCCAATAACCCCACCGGCGCGGCCGCCACGCGGGAACAGTTGGAAGCTTGGGTGAAATACGCGCAGGAACACAAATCCGTGATTCTGTTTGATGCCGCCTATGAGGCGTACATCACCGAACCCGGCATTCCCCATTCCATTTACGAGATTCCGGGCGCACGCGACGTGGCGATCGAATTCCGCAGTTGCTCCAAAAACGGCGGTTTCACCGGCCTGCGCTGCGCGTATACGGTCGTACCCAAGTCGCTGCTGGCGCAAACCAAGACCGGTGAATTCAAGCCGCTGCATCCGCTGTGGAACCGCCGTTCCGCCACGAAATTCAACGGTGTCAGCTACATCGTCCAGCGCGCGGCCGAGGCGCTTTACTCGCCCGCCGGCAAGGCGCAGGTCAAGGCGCTGATCGAACATTATCTCGGCAACGCCCAAGTCTTGCGCGCCGGGGCCAAGAAGGCCGGCCTGAAAGTGTTTGGCGGAGTAAATGCCCCGTATATCTGGGTGCGCACGCCCCAGGGTGTCACGAGCTGGCAGGCGTTTGACAAGGTATTGGCCGATGCCAATGTGGTCATCACGCCTGGCAGCGGCTTTGGTTCCAAGGGCGAAGGTTTTTTCCGCATCAGCGCCTTCAACAGCCGCGCCAACGCCGAGGAAGTCTCCCGTCGTTTGCAGGCATTGAAGTGGTGACTTGTGTGGCGCGCCACTGTCATGCTGGCGTTCGTGCTGGCGACCGGCCCGGTCTGGGCCGGTCCGCCGGACGGCCAGGCGGTCATTCGCGCTCCCGCCGGCGATTCGGAAATCGTCATCACCACCACGCATCGGCTGGCCGGGGCCATTCATTCCCTGAAATGGCACGGCCAGGAATTCATCAATTCCACCGATCACGGCCGGCAATTGCAGTCCGCCTGTTCCTTTGATAACACCGCCACCGCCGGTGCCGAAACCTACAATCCCACCGAAGCCGGTTCGCGTCGGGATGGGGCCGGCCCCGAGTCCACCAGCCGCCTGCTGGCATTGACCGCCCGCGACGGTGTGTTAAGCACGCGTACGCAGATGGCCTTCTGGCTGGCTCCCGGCGAACGTTCCGAAGGCAGTCTCGCGCGGAACCCCACCAGGCTTTCGGAATACATCCTCACCAAACACGTCGCCATTGGTTTTCGAGGCTGGCCGCAAGCCTTGGATTATCGCGTCACTTTTACCCTGCCAGCTAGTGCTCACCATACCGCTGCCCAGTACGAGGCGTTGACGGGCTATATGCCGCCGGAATTTTCCCAGTTCTGGCAGTTCAATCCCCGAACCCGGCAGTTGGAGCCGCTCACGGCTGGTCCGGGCGAAATCAACAATCCGGTGGTACTGGCCACTCCCGATGGTCATTATGCGATGGGTATATATGCTCCGCCTACGAATATCGGTCATCCGGGCTATGGCCGGTGGAAATTTGACCAGGCGCGGGTGGTAAAATGGAACTGTGTCTTCCGCGTGCACGATTCCCGGCAGATCCATGACGGTGACTACTCGTATCAACTGCTGGTGCCCGTGGGGACGCTGGCACAGGTTCAGAGCATGTTAAGCGACTGGCAGACAGCTATTTGGTAAGTCTTCTGCTGGTATCTTTCCGGCGCCACTCCAGTGTCTTGGTCATTTTCTGTTCCAAGCTGAATCTTTTTTCAAGGCGTGGGCAAAAAACGACACAAACACAGGCTGGCAAGGCTGGTCAAAAAACGACAGAGATTTTATTTTGCGCGTGAAACAAGGGGATTTGAACGGTTTCTTCAATAATTCACGAGTTGGCATCGTGGTTGCTTAAATGAATCGCCAATCACAACCTTAGAGGGTTGGATTCTAAGTTTCATCTGCCGGGTGCAGATGGAGTCCGGGCTGCGCCGAAGGCGCATGGTTGGCGTGGCAAAGCGCAGTTCAAACGAAACTCAACTATGAAGAAAATTGAAGCGATCATCAAACCGTTCAAACTCGAGGAAGTGAAAGACTCCCTTAGCGAAATCGGCATCGAAGGCATGACCGTCAGCGAAGTCAAGGGATTCGGCCGTCAAAAGGGCCACACGGAAATTTACCGCGGCAGCGAATACACCGTGGACTTCCTGCCCAAAATCAAAATCGAACTGGTCGTGGCGGACGCCCAGAAGGACGCCGCCGTGGCGGCCATTGTGAAAGCCGCGAAGACCGGCAAAATCGGCGACGGCAAAGTGTTCGTCTCCACCGTTGAAGATGCCATCCGCATCCGCACCGAAGAAAAAGGTGATGCGGCTGTTTAAACAACCAACCATCAACACGACCTCGATTACCAAAAATCAAATGAAAAAAATCTTACTTACACTCGGTTTGATCGCCGCGACCGCGCTGACGACGATGAGTCTGCGCGCGGATGACACCAATGCGCCGGCCACCAACGCCATGGCGGCGGCGGCCAGCACGAATGCGCCGGCAGCGGCGGCGGCCCCGGCCACGCCGGTGTCAACCAACGCGCCCTCCGTCGAACAACGCTTGGAATCCATTGAAGCCTACTTCCAAAACGGCGATCCGACGGCCACCTACAAGGACACCAACGGTGCCTGGACGGTGAACTTCGCCCTCGCGAACAACATCATCAACACGAATCTGATCAACAGCACCGGCACGTATGCTTCGTATCCCGGCGCCGGTCATAACGCCTGGTTGCTCACCAGCACGGCCTTCGTGCTGTTCATGACGCTGCCCGGTCTGGCCCTGTTCTACGGCGGCATGGTTCGCCGCAAGAACGTGCTGTCCGTGATCGCCCAATGCTTCTTCATCACCGGCCTGGTGACCATCCTCTGGGTGTTCGTCGGCTACGGGATGATCTTCGGCGGCACGGGCGCGGCGGGCAAGGAAGACGTGATTGCCGGCTGGGTCGGCAGTCCGAAAATCTGCTGGATGATGAGCAACGTCACCTCGGCCCCCAACGCGAACTACTCGTACTGGGTTTCGGAAAACGTCTATGCGATGTTCCAGCTCATGTTCGCCATCATCACCCCGGCGCTGATCCTGGGTTCGATTGCGGAACGCATGAAGTTCAAGGCCGTTTGCGTGTTCATGACGCTCTGGATGTTCATTGTGTACTTTACCCAGGGCCATGCGGTCTGGGGCATTAACGGTTACATGAACGGCGTGTGGAACGCCAACGCCAAGATCAAGGCGATGGACTTCGCCGGCGGCACCGTGGTGCATATGACCTCCGGTTACTCGGCCCTCGTCCTCGCGCTGATCCTCGGCAAGCGCAAAGGTTTCGGCAAGGTTAACTTTGCTCCGCACAGTCTGGTGATGACCTTCATCGGCACCGGCATGCTGTGGGTGGGCTGGTACGGTTTCAACTCCGGCAGCGCCGTGGCCGGTGACATCATCGCCGCCAACGCGTTCACGACCACGACGATCGCCACAGCGGTTGCCTCCTTCGTATGGCCCATGTGGGAATGGATTGTCAAAGGCCGTCCGAGCGTGCTCGGTTTCTGCTCCGGCGCCGTCGCCGGTCTGGTGGTGATCACCCCCGCTTGCGGTTACGTCACCACGACGGGTTCGCTCTGGATCGGTCTCGCGGCCGGTACCATCTGCTGGTTCATGTGCTACAAGGTCAAAGGCTGGTTCGGTTATGACGACGCGTTGGACACCTTCGGCGTTCACGCCATCGGTGGTACCACCGGCGCCATCATGACGGGTATGCTTGCCCGTAACTCGGTGAACCCGAACTTCGCCACCAACATGAGCAAATACGTCACGGACAGCTGCTTCCAGCCGCTCGTGAAAGAACAGCTCAAGGCCGTTGTCATCACCATCGTCCTGAGCGTGGTGGGCACGATTGTCATCGCGTTCATCACCAAGGTGCTGGTGGGTCTCCGCCCGACGGAAGACGTCGAAGAAGCCGGCTTGGATCTGGCCGAACACGGCGAAGAAGGCTACCACGGTTAAGCTAAAGACCGTTTAAGGAATCACACGGCGGGCGACGCAAGTCGCCCGCCGTTTTGCTTTTTATGCCATTGCGCGGGTTAAACCCGTCGAAGAAAATGGGGGCGATTGCCCTCAGGAAAAATGCTTACGCCACCTGAATGATCATCGCCGTGGTGTTGTCCCGGCCGTCGTTTTTCAGCGACTCGTTTACCAGCAGCTCGGCGGGATTGATTTTTTCGTCCGCCGCCGCCGCGCGCAGAATATCCACTAGATAATGATCGTACAGGCCTTCGGTGAGGCCGTCGGAGCAGATTAAAAAAGTGTCGCCGCGCTCACAGGCGACCGAGCCGGTCTGGGGATCCACGAATTGGTTTTCGCCGCCCAGGGCCTTTTGCAGAACGTTCCGGCGGGGATGGGTGCGAGCCTCGCGTTCGCTGATTTTCCCCTGGCGCAGCAGCCAGCCGACGTGGGTGTCATCGGCGGTGAGTTGTTTGATTTCAGTTTGCCCGCGGGGGAGATGATAAATCCGGCTGTCCCCGACATGGCCGAAATACATGCGGCCGGCGGTAAACCAGCACAAGCTCATGGTGGTTTGCATGCCGGCGCATTCGTCGTAGCAGGCGCCCAGATACGCGAGCGCCCGGTGGACCTCGCGATACAGTTCCTGGAGGGGATATTCGAAGCCTTCCTGAGTGCCGCCGACCGCCGGCTGGAAGGCGCGCGGGAGCAGCAGGGTGATTTTCTCCACGGCAATCTGGCTGGCATATTCGCCGGCCAGCGCGCCGCCCATCCCGTCGCACACCGCAAAGGTGAAATTATATTCCGCCGTGGACGCCTCGCCCGCCTTGCCCAGCCGGTGCGCCTCCCGCGCGTCAAAGCGCAAGCCCAGGAATGAATCCTCGTTGTTTTTCCGGACCTTGCCCCGATCCGTCCAGCCCGACCACCTCAGCGTGGCGGCCGGGGTTTTTGTGCCCGTCGTCGGCTTCTTCATGTTGGTTCCGGCAGGATGGTCGCGAATTCAAAATCAATCAAACAAAACCTCCCGTCGGCAAACCGGTAGGTGATATTGCGCGGATCGGCGTCATCGTGGCGCACGCCATATTTTTCCAGCTCGGCAAAGAGTTGCTGCGCGCGCTCCGCGTCAATGCGCTCCACCCGCGTGCCGCAATTGGTGGTGACAATGCGGAGCTGGACCGGGTCCGCTTCCAGCAGCCGGGGGACAAACGGGCAGCCGCGCGTTGCCAGATACTTGAGCACCTTGACCTCATTCGCGAAGCGCTTCCCCGCATCCGGGCCGTGATAAGCCTTGTACACCCGGCCATCAAAACTCAGATGGACGGTGGCCCGGAGGGTGTCTTTGACTTTGAGCATGGGACTCGCTTTAAAATGCTGCTACGAACCTTTCAGATTCAATATCATTCATTCCCGGCCACTTGCAAAGCGGCATTGTTGGCCGCCTTAAACCCCGCAATGCAGTTGAAAACATTTCTTAACCACGGATGGATAAACACGGATGAGAAGATATTTCCGGACTGGAATAACCGGTGAATCAATGAGTACCCCAAACCCATCGGCCAAAACCGCCTCTGCCCCGGTTTTATCTGTGTTCATCCGCTTCTAATTTCCTTGTTTTTTCCTTAGCTTTTTTTGTCCTTGTATCACCAAGGCCGTGTCCGCCCGTGTTTCGCAAGCGGTTTGTTTGCAGAGGCCAACGGAAAACCGTTTTAAAAAGGGGAGATATAAGTTGTCATCACGCCGTTTTTTTGAAATTTTTTTTCCGGCGGTGATGTCTGGGGAGATAAAAATGGGCAGACAAAAACAAGCCGCATCACAAAAACACTAATACTACAATCATTATTATGACCAAATCAGAAGGTATGAAATTAAATGTGACCGGCCTCGCCTTTCTGGCTCTGGCGGGTGTCTTGGCTGCGGACAAAGCGCAAGCCGCTCCGCCGTATTCCACGAATTATAGCAACACGGCCAGTTGGAGCGGCTCTGCCTTTGAAAGCTTCGGTGTTAGCGGCTCCGGTTCCGAAGTTCTGGGCCAGACTTTCACCGCCCCGGCCGGCGTGTCGGCCAACATCAACAGCTTTTCCGTTTATTGCACCCCGGGGGTTTCATCCGGGTACGGCACCATCTATCTGTCCGGCGAGATTTTTGCCTGGAACGGCGGCACCGCCATTGGCGGCCCCGTGTATTCCGGTGAAACCACCGCCAATTCCACCAAGTCCGGGAATGGAACGTACCAGACGCTGACGTTTAACACCGGCAATCTGGTACTCACGCCCGGCAGCGAATACATCGCCCTGCTTACCACCCTTAACTCCATCAGTCTGGCTGACAATGGCAACAATTATCCGCAGTTGTGGTTTGCCTCCGAGTCGTCCTCCGGCCTCTCTTATGGGGGCGGCAGCCTTGAATATCAAAATACAACCTACTATGGAGCCTTGAACAACTACACTTATGTCGCTGGCAGCGCCTCCTACTCCATTCTGGATTGGAACGCCAATTTCACCGTCACCGCTCCGGTTCCCGAACCCGCCACCCTGGCTCTCGGCGGATTGGGCGTGTTGGCCCTCGGCTGGGCGCGTCGCAAGGCGGGCGCGAAGTAATCATACAACATCCAATTCCAACGCAAGGGTTCAATCGCCTGAACGGTGGTTGAACCCTTTTTGTTAAGGCTTTTGGCAACGGGGGTGCCCACCAGCATGACAACTGACGGGTGATTGGTTGCGGGGTGCATTGTAGGACTTTAAAAAGACGCTGGCTGAATTTTAACAATTGTGACGCGGTGTTATTTGCCCTGCATGATTAAATTTAAACACCTGACTGGCCCATATTGGCCGGACGCCCGGCCGGTGAAGATAAAAATATGCGGTCGCAACCTTTGCAAATACGCTACTTTGGTCATGTAGGCAGCAAATTTCTTGCGGTCTGGCACCTGTCCTGCTAATTAGCATTAATACAGGTCCAGTCACAAGGCGCCAACGTCTTTAGTCTGGGGTCCCTGCGTTTAAAAACATTAACCATTACGCACATGGCAAAATATAAATTAGAATACCTCTGGCTGGACGGTTATGAACCCGTCGCCAATCTTCGCGGCAAAACCCAAATCAAGGAATTCGCGAGCTTTCCCAAGCTGGAACAGCTTCCGATGTGGGGTTTTGACGGCAGCTCGACCCGCCAGGCCGAAGGCCGCAGCTCTGACTGCATGCTGAAGCCGGTGGCCGTTTATCCCGATACCACCCGTAAAAACGGTGTGCTGGTCATGTGCGAAGTCATGATGCCGGACGGGGTCACGCCGCACCCCACCAACGGTCGCGCGACCATTCCCGATGATCCCGGCGCCTGGTTCGGTTTCGAGCAGGAATATTTCCTGTATCAGGATGGCAAGCCCCTCGGCTTCCCGGCGGATGGCGGCTATCCCTATCCCCAGGGCCTTTACTACACCGGCGTGGGCTACTCCTCCGTGGGTGACATCGCCCGCGAAATCGTCGAAGAACATCTCGACCTCTGCCTCGATGCCGGCATCAACCATGAAGGCATCAATGCCGAAGTGGCCAAGGGCCAGTGGGAATTTCAGATCTTCGGCAAGGGTTCCAAAAACGCCGCCGACCAGGTCTGGGTCGCCCGTTATATCCTCATGCGCCTGTGCGAAAAATACGGCGTGGATGTGAACTTCCATTGCAAACCCCTCGGCAAAGACGTGGACTGGAACGGTTCCGGCATGCACTCCAACTTCTCCACCACCTATATGCGCGAAGTCGGCGGCAAGGACTACTTCGAAGCCCTCATGGCGGCGTTCGACAAATACAAGAACGAACACATCGCCGTGTACGGTCCGGACAATCATCTGCGCCTCACCGGCCTGCATGAAACGCAGTCCATCGACAAGTTTAACTACGGCGTGGCCAACCGCGGTGCGTCCGTCCGCGTGCCCCACAGCTTCGTGAACAACGGCTACAAGGGCTACTTGGAAGACCGCCGTCCGAACTCCCAGGGCGACCCCTATAAGATCGCGGGCCGCATCCTGCAGACCATCGCCACGGTGCCGACACCGGCCGCCCCCAAGAAGGGCAAGAAGTAATCGTTAGCAACCCGTTCGGAGGAACCGGGACAACGCGGCGCGGGCCTGATGGCCCGCGCCGTTTTTCTTTTGCTGTCCCCGGTTTATCATTGCAAAACCGGCCGTTCCGCCTACAATTCCCCCCATGGAAAAGTCGCAGTTGCTGCAATATCTTCCGATCCTGTTTTTGCTGGCCGCCGCCGTTGGTTTCGCCGCCGGCACCCTGACCATCTCCGCGTTGCTCGGCAAGTTTGGCAAGCGCACCAAGGCCAAGGACGCCGCGTACGAATGCGGCAAGGACCCCATTGGCGAAGGCTCCTCCCGCTTCTCGGTCAAATTCTACCTCGTGGCCATGCTGTTCATCCTGTTCGATATCGAAGTGGTGTTCATGTATCCGTGGGCCGTGGTGTACAAGGACATGCTGGCGGATCACGCCACCCGCGACCTGATTTTTGTCTCGATGCTTTCTTTCCTTGGCATCCTATTCGCCGGCTATTTGTACGCGGTTAAGAAAAAAGCCTTCGACTGGCGCTCTTGAACCCAACCCCGGCCGCAGCCGGGGCGGGTTGGTGAACATCGCTGGCGGGGTGTTTTTTGGATTTTGATTGCGGCATTCCCGGTTTTTCTGAATTCTCAACATCATGGCTACCATCAAATTTGGCACCTCGGGCTGGCGCGAAATCATTGCGCGTGACTTCACCTTTGACAACGTCCAACTGGCCACCCAGGCCATTGCCGATTATCTCAACGCCGAACTGAAGAATCCGGCGTCGTCCATCGCCGGCCGCCAGCCGGTCATCATTCTGGGGCACGACACGCGCTTTCTCGGGCGCCACTTCTCACTGGCTGCCGCCGAGGTTTTGGCGGCCAATGGTATCACGCCGCTCCTGTGCGACCGCGATACGCCCACGCCGGTCATCGCCCACACCATCCGCCAGCGCAAGGCCATTGGCGGCATCAACATGACCGCCAGCCACAATCCGGCGGAATATCAGGGCCTCAAATTTTCCACTTACAATGGCGCGCCCGCCACACCGGATGTCACCAAGCAGATCGAAGCGAACATTCTCAAATTGCAGGCCGCGAACTGGTCGTTCAAAGGCGTCCAATTCGGCACCTACACCTGCAAGACGATCAATCCGCTGCCGGACTATTTCAAGCAGATCAACAAACTGGTGGATTTTGCCGCCATCAAAAAGGCGAAGCTGAAGGTGGCGGTGGACATCAGTTACGGCACCGCGCACGGCTACTTGGACGTGTTGCTGGAAAAAGCCGCGGCCAAGGTGACGATGTTCCATAACGAGCTGAATCCTCTGTTTGGCGGGCATCATCCCGAACCCAATGCGGAAGGCATGGCGGACGCCGCCAAGTTCGTCCGCAGCGGCAAGGCGCAGATCGGTCTCGGCACCGATGGCGATGCCGACCGCTTCGGCATTGTGGACAAGGATGGCACCTGGCTCACACCCAACCAAATTCTCGCGCTGGCGCTGTACCATTTGAAGAAAAACCGCGGCTGGACCGGCGCGGTGGTACGCACCGTGCCCACGAGCCATCAGGTGGATGCCGTGGCCGCGCTGCTCGGCGTGAAGGTGCATGAGACTCCCGTGGGTTTCAAATACATCGGTGCCCTGATGGAAAGCGAACCGATCATTGTCGGCGGCGAAGAATCCGGCGGCTTGAGCGTGAAAGGTCATGTGCCGGAAAAGGACGGCATCCTCGCCTGCCTGCTCATGGCCGAACTGGTGGCCACGGAGAAAAAATCACTCGGCCGTATTTTGTCGGATCTCTCCAAAAAGACCGGGGAATTTTACAGCGACCGCATCAATATTTCCTTTTCCCCGGAGAAGAAAGACGCGCTACTGGCCAAGCTGGGCAGCGGGCTCACGGCCATTGGCAAGTTCAAGGTGGAACAGTTTATCACCACCGACGGTTTCAAGTTTTTGCTCCCGAACCATGAATGGGTGGCCTTCCGCGCCAGCGGCACGGAACCGCTCATCCGCTGCTATCTCGAGGCGAAGAGCAAAGCGAATCTCAAGAAGCTCGACGCCGCCTGCCGCCAGTTGCTGGCGGTGTGAGACAATACCGTCCGGCGGGGCTCAAATGGGCAATGAGCCCTGCACGGGCTTGGGTTTGGCGTTCTTCAGAGGCGCGCCGGAATCTTTCAGATTCCGGTGCCGGTAATGCAGAATCTTAAACTCCGGTTCATCCCGGATTTCTTCGACCAGATCGAACTTGTCTTCGAACGGCGGGAAAAAAGCATCGCCCCCCTCAATGTCACGCTTCACCAAAGTCAGGTACAGATCCGAGCACCGGGGCAGGGTTTGCTCATAAATTTCCGCGCCGCCGCAGATGAAGATGTCGTTGGGAAATTCCGCCGGATCCAGCTTGTCGAGCGACCGGAAAATGAGAATGTCCGTCTGCTGTTTGCCGGACATTTTTGAGAAATGGAACTGGTACGCGCGTTTGAGATATTTGCCACCGCGCCATTCGTGATACGCGCCGAAAATTTCCGGATGGCTTTTGATCAGCCGCTGCGGATGCCGGGTGAGCACCATGTTCTTGCGGTTGGGGAGGGGTTTGCCGATGGATTCAAAGGTTTTCCTTCCCATCACCACCACGTTGCCCATGGTCATTTTCTTGAACCATTTGAAATCCTCGGGCAGATGCCAGGGAATCTTGTTGCCGGCGCCAATCACCCGGTTCTGCGACATCGCCACGATGGCCTTGAAATATTTCATGGCGTATTGACGGAAACCAGAATGGGTTCTTGCGGGCCCAGAAATTTCGGCTGACGGTGCAGCAGGTACAAATCCACCGCGCACCAAGTGCGGGCAAATTGTTCGCGCACTTCCGCCCGGAGCGACCAGCTTTTCAGCCCCACATCGGGCGCGGCCAAGGCCACCGCCTCCAGCCCGTGCCGCCGGGCAATCCAGAGGGCGCGGGGACAATGATACGCCTCGGTAATGATCGTGCAGCGGGGCAAATTGAAAATCTCTTTCGCCCGCACCACTGAGTCCAGCGTACGGAAGCCGGCGTAGTCGCAGGTGATCGCCTCCGCCGGCACCCCGGCGGCGATCAGGGCGTTCCGCATATCCGTCGGCTCGTCATAGCTGGCGATATGGTTGTCGCCGCTCACGAGCAGGTGGCGCACCTTGCCGGCCCGGTAGAGTGCCGCAGCGGCGGCGATGCGCTGATTGAAATGCAGGTTGGGTTGACCGCTCCGGGTGACCTTGGAAGTGCCCAGAACCAGACCCACCTCGTTGGCGGGAACGGTGGTGACGGCAGAGAAAATTCGCCCGGCAGAAAGCTGCCGGCAGGTGCGGTTGGCGGCCAGCATCCCGCCAGCAGCCAAGGTTGCCAGAACCGCCATGCCGGCGACTAGCGCCAGCCGGTGTGCCCGGGCCCGGCCAGGGACTTTTCCCAAAGTTGATTTCATATGCCTTGCCGTTAACAGTAGGTTCACCGGCGTTGCCTGTAAATCCCGTTCCGACCGCCTGCCGTCACACCGCCACCGGCGCCTTGATGCCCGGGTGCGGGTCGTAGCCGACCAATTCAAAATCCTCGAACTTGAAATCGTGGATGTCTTTCACCGCCGGATTCAGTTTCATCCGCGGCAGGGGACGCAGTTCGCGCGACAGTTGCAACCTGGCCTGCTCCAGATGGTTGGCGTAGAGGTGCAGGTCGCCAAAGGTATGAATGAAATCGCCCGCCTTCAACCCGCACACTTGGGCGACCATCAGCGTCAGCAGCGCATAGCTGGCAATGTTGAAGGGCACACCGAGAAAGATGTCCGCGCTGCGCTGGTAAAGCTGGCAGCTCAATTCGCCTTCGCTCACATAGAACTGGAACAGGGAATGACATGGCGGCAGCGCCATAGTCTGGATTTCGCCGGGATTCCAGGCGCTGACAATCAGGCGCCGGCTGTCGGGATTCTTTTTGATCTGGGCGATGACATCGTCAATCTGGTTGATGCTCCGGCCATCGGCGGTGCGCCAGTCGGTCCATTGCGCGCCATAGACGCGGCCCAGATCGCCGGTCTCTTTGTTGGCCCATTCATCCCAGATGCTCACCCCATGTTCGTTGAGCCATTTGATGTTGGTATCGCCGCGCAGGAACCAGAGCAGCTCATAAATGATGGACTTGGTATGCACCTTCTTGGTGGTGAGCAGCGGAAAGGTGTCGCCCAGCGGAAAGCGGGCCTGCGCGCCAAAGAGGGAATACGTGCCGGTCCCGGTGCGGTCGGCCTTGAACTTGCCGTGTTCCATCACGTGTCGCAGCAAATCGAGGTATTGAATCATGCCGGGAAAACTCTAACCCCGCGCCGGGGGAAAGGAAAGAATTTGGATGCCGGGCCAAGGCGGAGGGCAAGTGCTGAAGGCCATGGCTGACAACAGACCGTTCCCCCGCCCGCCGGCGAACCCGACCTGCGTGACAACCTGAACGCCGGAAATTCCGTCCGGCTGCACTTTTTTCAAACATCTTTGCATATTTGGCTGGATGACAGGTTGGATGGGGTAGTGTTAAATGCAACCATAACCACGTGAATTTATCTAAAACACCCAAACGGCTCTGTCGTACCCATATTGGGGACGCTCAAGGAGGTTTCACCCTCATCGAACTGCTGGTGGTCATCGCCATCATCGCCATTCTCGCGGCCATGCTGCTGCCGGCGCTGGCTTTGGCCAAGCAAAAAGCTTATCTGGCTGCCTGCCAGAGCAACCTGAAACAAATCGGCGTGGGGCTCAACGTCTATACGTCCGACAATGCGGATTATTTTCCGGCGTCGGGGTGGGTGTCCGGCGGCAACCCTTGGGAAACGCATGAGGTCATGCGTTATGGCGGGCTGGGCAAAGACGTGTCGACCGGCGGAATTACCCAAGGCCCTTATGCCATGGGGTCGCTGTTTTTCAGCAAGATCATCCCGGCCGGCCAGGTGTTTTACTGCCCGTCCGTGCATTCCGGCGAATACTGGTTTGGCGCCTACAATGAGGCCGGGTCGCCCTGGCCTTCGATTCCGGCTGACTATTACTCCATTCCCGGCATTCCGTCGGGTGCCAATCCCTATGTCCGGTGCAGTTACAGCTACTATGTGCAGTCCAAGACGCTCGGTGCCGCGTCGGGAACTTATGGCGGCCCCAGCCTCCCGGTCCAAGCCTACTCCTCGCAAACGTTTAACAGCCCAAATCCGAGCGACGCGCCGAACACGATCAACACGCTGACCCCGCTGAAAAGCTCCCAAGTGGATCCCACCAAGTCCATCGTCGTGGACACGCTTGACCAGACGACGGACATCCTGCACAAAAGCGGCAGCAGTCCGGCCGGCTTGAATGTGCTTTTCACCGACGCGCATGTGAATTTTGCGTCGGTCAAAGGAAACAGTCGCAAGGGTTCCTACCAGTGGTTCGACCCCAATCTGTGGCCCTCCGGGGCCGTGGATGCCGATAGTTTCCGCATCATTGTAAACTCCTTCCAACCCTAACCCGGATTTGCTCCCATCACCTTAATATCGAGTTGATAGTCAGTCCAAACCAGCCAAACAACCAACCACATGAATAAGAAAACCACCAAAACATTTGCAGGCGCTCTCCTGGCGGGGATCCTGCCGATGGTCGTTTCCGCCCAGACGACTTTTTTCAGCGACAATTTTACCGGCGCGAGCACGGTTAATTCGGCCACGCCGGCCAACCCGACTTCGACCAGCACCGCTTATGAGGAGATTTCCACCAAAGCCTGGGCGCCAAGCGCGCCGGTCATTGGCGGACATTTAAAATTCGGGTTCGTGTCAACGACCAGCGGCAATGGGCAGATTCAGGCGTTGTTTGCCAACAGTCCGGTTGCCCTGTTTCAAAACGGGGATTACGTCCAACTGACGATTGTCTTCACCAACACCGCCGGCTGTCTGACCGGTGCCGGCCAGTTGGGAGTTGGTTTGTATAGCAGCGGACAGGTTAAGCCGTATCCGGGCGGCTATAGTTCCGCCGGCGGGGGGGGATCCTTGTCCGGCTACGCCCAAGACTGGCTGGGTTATGTCGGCCAGATCAATTACAGCGGCTCCGCTTCGCGCATCATGACGCGTCCCAGCAATGCGAGCACTTCCACGGCCAACAATCAGGACCTGATCTCTTCCGGCAGCAGCAGCAGCAGCTATGTGGGGTCGGCCACGATTGGCAGCACCGTGACATCCACCGTCACACTGACCGCCGGTGGCACCTACACCGAAGTGCTTTACGCGACGCTGAATGGCGTGAACAGCGTGGCGGTTACCAACTTTCTTTATAGCGGCGCCGGCACGGGCGGCACGTTGCTCACGAGTTTTGGGGCGGTTGCCACCAACACCACCTATACCACTTCCGCGTTTGACGGACTGGCTTTCGGGTATATGGACCGGTCAGCGGATACTTCCAACACTCTGGACGTAGCGTCCATTCAGGTCGTCGGCTCCGTTTCGGCTCCCACGCCGCCGAACATTGTCACTGAGCCTTCCGGGGTTGTGGTCGCGACCGGCGGTGCCGCCGCTTTTACCGTCAGCGCCACGGGCGTCGGCCTGACTTACCAATGGCATCGGCATGGCACCAATCTCATTGATGGCCCCAATATTTCCGGTTCTACCAGCAGCCAGTTGATTGTTTCCTCCGCCAGCAGCGCCGATGTGGCGTCGGCCGATGCCACCGGTTATTATGTAACCATCACGGGCGCGGGCAATTTGAGCACGAATTCCCTGACCAATTCCCTGTCCCTCATCGCGCCGGCCAGCCTGTATTATTCGGGCAGCGGTCCTTGGGATGTGAATACCAGCGCCAGTTGGAATACCGACGATGCGCAGGATCAATCGGACTATTTCAATTATGGCGATGCGCTGGTATTTGACGATGGCGGCGCGGGTGGCACGGTGACTTTGAACGGAAATTTTCTGAGCGCATCCTCCGTCACCGTCAGTCATACCACGGCCAGTGCGCCTTACACGTGGACCGGCACGGGCAGCTTTGCCGGACCGGGCAACCTGATCTACAACGGCAACGGTCAATTTAATATCAACAATGCCAACACGTTCACCGGCGGCACCGTTATCAGCAACGCCGCCGCCAACCTGCACCTCGGCAATGCCAATGGTCTGGGCACCGGCCCGGTCACGCTCACCGGAGGTGGCGGAACCATGGAATGGACGGTGGCAGGCGGTAGTGCCAGCGGCCTGGGCAATGTCATTGTGGCGGACGACTTCACGATTCAATTTGACACGGCTTCCACGTATTCCGGCGTCATCTTGGGCAACCTTTCCGGGACGAGCGGCAAAACCCTGACCCTGGCTTCGGGTCCCGCCAACACCAGCACCAACGAACGCGTCCGTCTGTACGGCACGAACACGGTCTGCAACGCAAACATTACCTTCAATTCCGGCGGCAACACCCTAATGTCACTGGCTCCCTATGCCTCCAGCGGCAGTCAGGTATTCAACGGTGTCATCGCCGGCGACGGCAGCATCTGGCAGCGCGGCAGTGCGAGCTCGGTTTTGAATGCCCAGAACACCTACTCCGGCGGCACCTACACCACCGCCGGCGGCATCGGATTGGGCGTCAACAGCACGCCCACGACGGGGACCGTCACCTCCGGTCCGATCGGCACCGGCCCATTGTATATCGCTCCCGAAAACGGCAGTGTTAGCGGCAGCGGCACCGTTTATGCCTCCGGCGGGGCCATCACGATCGCCAACGCCCTGCAATACCCGACCAACAACCAGATCCTGATCATCGGCGGGACGAACGCCCTGACGCTCAGTGGGCCATACTCGCTCCAAGGCAATGACGGTCTAATCACCAACCGCACCTTCCAGGTCAACAACACCAATGCGCCGGTAACAATCTCCGGCGTGATCGGCGATAACGGCACCGGTTGCGGCTTCATCAAGACCGGCGTGGGCAATCTGTACCTCGACGGGGTGAACACTTATACCGGCATCACGACCAACAACAGCGGCACGCCCACCACCGGCCTGGGTGTGCTGGCCGGCACCGGCACCATCGCCGGCAACGTCTTCATCCAGACCAACTCCGCCATCGGCGGCGGCGACGCCGGCGGCATTGGCACCTTCAACATCGGCGGCAACCTCACAATCAACGGCAACGGCTGGTTCCGCGTGAACCGTTCCGGCTCGGCGAGTGATTATGTGGCCGTTACCGGCAACATCACCAACCTCGGCACCGGCACCATTGCGGTCACCAATCTGGGCGCAACGCTGCAAATTGGCGATACGTTTACCTTGTTCAACAAGGCGATTACCGGTGCCGGCACGCTGGCGGTTACCGGCGGAAACGTGACTTGGACCAATAAACTCGCGCTCAACGGTACGATCGCGGTGGTGCAATCGCCGGATGTTGGCGTGCTGACCTCGATCCTGGCCAGCGGGCAGTTGGGCGTCAATCTCACCAACACGATCACGGTGACCAACCTTGGGCCCGGCACCGCCAGCGGTCTGGTTGTGACCGATTCATTGCCGGCCATTGTCGGTTTTGTGAGCGCCACCGGCAGTGGCACCACCAATGGGAATGTGCATCAGGTCGTATGGAGCGGGTTCAGCCTGCCGGCGAACACGGTTACCAACTTCACGCTGATTGTCACCGCGCCAACGGCGGGCAACGCCACCAATATTGTGACGGTGGCCTCTTCGGTGGTTGACCCGAATCTGGCGAACAACACGGTGACCAATGTCACCGCCATCGTCTCCACGATTGTTCCGACCGTGCCGCCGCACGTCAGCAGCTTCAGTCTGACCGGCGGCAACCTTGTGATCAGCGCCACCAACGGTGTGAATGGCGGAACATATTACCTGCTGGGCACTACCAATGCGGCCCTGCCGTTGAACCAGTGGAAGGCGCTGGCGACCAACGTGATCACCGCCGGCAGCGGCGCCGCCACCTTCACCTTCACCGGCACCAACGTGATCAGTGCCGGGCTGAAACAGCAGTTTTATATCCTGAGCAGCACCAACAACTGACCCGGCCCGAGGTCGTCCCGCCCGCACCGGAATTTCCGATGGGCTGGCAAGGCACAATCTGACAAAAACGGGGCCCGCGAGGGCCCCGTTCTTTTTCCCCTTGGAACCAACCATCGTCATTTTCTTGGTCTGAAACAAAATTGATTTATCGACTTTGCCTGGCGGAGTTAATAATTTTGAAGGACAAAATTCCCAGCAACCCTTATGGCCACCAAACCGTTCAGCCCAATCCACCCGGCATTAATCAAGAAGATGAATACCGTGAAACGGCGCGCTTTTACCTTGATCGAACTGCTGGTGGTCATTGCCATCATTGCGATTTTGGCCGCGATGCTGCTGCCCGCCCTGGCCCGTGCCAAGGAAAGCGCCAAGCGCACGCAATGTTTGAGCAATTTGCGCCAGATCGGCCTGGGCGCAACGCTCTATGCCGGGGACTATCAGGATGTGGTTCCGCCCACGAATAAAACCATGGGCGGGACTGGCAATAATTTCGTTCAACTGGCGCTCAGTTCGCCGGTGGTTGCGGCCGTCAACACCTACCTCCGGGTTCAGAATACGACCGGCTTGACCATCTGGAGCTGCCCCAATCGTCCCCCGGGTCTGCCGTTTTATGACAGCGCCGATGATCAATGGATTCTGGGTTACTCTTATATGGGCGGGATTACCAACTGGTCCTACTCGACCACCTCATACAGCCCGGTCAAACTCGCCGCCGCCAAGTCCTGGTGGGTATTGGGCGCGGATCTGAATGCGAAGGTGGTCGGCTCCGGGTGGACCGGCCAGGTGGCCCCCCAAGGCAGCACCTACTACATTGAATATGGCAATGTTCCGCCCCATGCCATCAAGGGAAAACCGGCCGGCGGTAACGAGGTCTTTGCCGATGGCTCAGCGAACTGGTGCAAATTCCAGACGATGTGCCGGTTCAACAATTACGCCGGCCTGGTGGGATCAACCGATCTCTGGTGGTATCAGGCCCCGACGGACTTCAATGCCGCGCTGCTCGCCCAGTTGCCGACGCTGCAAACGGTTCAATAATCGCGGTCACCGGCCCGGGCGCTGGCGAAGGCAATTCCATGCTATGCTCCGGGAGCGGTATTGCCGCCCGCCTCCGCCATCGCCTTTTCCAAAACCACCCGGAGCTCGGTTTCGTCCACGGGCTTGGAAACAAACCGGTTCATGCCCGCCAGCATGCACGCTTCCCGGTCGGTGCGGGTGACACTCGCGGTCAGCGCCACAATCTGCGTGGCGGGCCAATTATTTTCGGCCTCCATTTGCCGGATTCGCCGTGTGGCCTCGTAGCCATCCATCACCGGCATCTGGCAGTCCATCAAGATCAACCGATACCGCTCGCGCGACCACGCCTCGAACGCTTCCGCGCCATCGCGGGCAATGTCCACGTTCACATAGCCCAGCTTTTTGAGCTGGTTCAGGCCCACGATCAGATTGATTTGATTGTCTTCCACCAGCAGAATCCGCAAGCCCGCCGACTGGCCCGCTTTTGCCGGCGTCACCACCGGCGTCGGAACGGCCCCGCCCCCGACGGCGGGCCGGGTGGCCACCGAACCATCCGGATGACTGTCAAACGGCAGGTAAAACCAGAACGTGGACCCCTTGCCCAGCGCACTGCTCACCCCAATGCCCCCGCCCATCAGTTCCACCAGCTTGCGGGAAATTGCCAGTCCCAGCCCGGTGCCGCCGAACCGCCGGGTGGTGGAGGCATCCGCCTGCGAGAACGATTGAAACAGCCGGTCCTGGGCCTCCTCCGTGAGGCCGATGCCGGTATCGCTGATTGAAAAATGCAACTGCAACTGCCCGTGGGCGGCCGCCAGCGGCTTTACTTCCAGCACGACCCGCCCCTGATTGGTGAATTTGATCGCGTTGCCGACCAGGTTGAGCAGGATTTGCCGCAGCCGGGCCGGGTCGCCGGACAAACTGCCGCCAATGCTGGGATCAATTGTGCTCGTCAGTTGCAATCCCTTGGACTGGGCTTGGGGCAGCAGCAGCGCCACCACACTGTTCACCGTGTCGGCCAGATTGAAATCCACCTTCTCGATGGTCATCTTGCCAGCCTCAATCTTGGAGAAATCCAGGATGTCATCAATGATGCGCAACAGGGCGTCGGCACTGGTCTTGATGGCATTGGCAAATTCCCGCTGATCACCCGAGAGGTGGGTATCCATCAGCAGCTCGATCATGCCGATCACGCCGTTCATGGGCGTGCGAATTTCGTGGCTCATGTTCGCCAGAAAATCGCTCTTGGCCCGGTTGGCCACCAGCGCGCTTTCCGCCAGCTTCTGGGTGCGTTCCTTGGCCACCAGCAGCATCTCATTGGCTGACAGCAGATTTTTGTTCGTGGTCTGCAGTTCGTTGGTGCGTTCGCGGACCATCTTTTCCAGATCGTCCAGCCGCATTTTGGCCTGCTGATAGAGCCGCCATTTTTCCGTCAGCGAAATGGCTAGCTGCAACACCTCGATATTGTCGAAGGGTTTCTTCAGGATCACCAGCCGGTCGGTGTAGCCGAATTTCTTCAGCATGTCCTCCCACGAATAATCCGAGTAGGCGGTGCAGATGACCACCTGAAGATCGGGATATTTCTGCCAGATGTTTGCCGTGGTCTCCACGCCATCCCAGCCCGGCGGCATGCGGATGTCAACGAACGCCATCGCATAGGGCCGGTTTTCGGCCAGACTCTTCTCGATGAGGTCCAGTCCTTCCTGCCCCTGATACGCGGAATCGATCTGGAATTCCGGCAGGGTAATCTCCGTCGGCGCCTCGCCGAACAGCTCGGCCTCGGCCGCCGCCAGGCTGCTGGACATGGCCTTGGACTTGATCAGGATTTTGCGGAAATCCTGGTGGATGGCCTTGTTGTCATCAATGATCAGGAGCCGGTGGTTTTGCTGGGGATTAAAATTCATAGCATCTCGGTTTGTCGCTGCATGGGCAGTTCCAGGGTGAAAGTGGCCCCCAGGCCCGGCCCTTCGCTGAAGGCGGTCAGACTCCCGCCCATTTCCTTGGCGGCCAGGGCGCTGCTGTGCAGGCCAAAGCCATGGCCCTCTTTGCGGGTGGTAAACCCATGGCCAAAAATCTGGGTCAGGTTTTCCACCGGAATGCCCACGCCATTATCTGTCACGGAAATTTTAATGCGGCCGCTGCCGCCGGTCACGCGCAGGATGATCTGTTTGTCCGGCCGTTCAGCATCGTCACACGCATGCTTGGCGTTGCGGATGAGATTCACGAGGATCTGGAGCACCTTGTGTTTTTGCACCAGGATGGGCGGCGTTTCGGCGAATTCACGGACCAGTTTCACATTGTGGCGCTGCAAGCCATCCGCATTCATGCGCAGGGCGTCCTCCACCAAGTCCACCACCGGCAGCGACTCCAGCAGGCCCGAGGTCCGGGCGTAATTCTGCTGCATGGCCACGATTTCCTTGATGTGCATCACACTGCTCAACAGCGTGCCGGCCTCGCGCAAAATTTCCGCCTGTTCTTCAATCAGATGGGACGCCAGCCCGGTCAGGTAACCCGGCACCTGTTTGCCCTTGGGGTTGCTGCTGAAAAACGCCGGCAGATCCCCTTCGTGCTCCTTCAGCAGCGCCACCACCTTGGACAGCGATGACACCTTGGAATTTCTGATCTTGTCGGCAATGAGTGAACTGGAAACATTCACGCTGTTCAGCACGTTGCCGACATTGTGCAACACGCTCGTGGCCACCTCCGCCATGCCCGCCTGCCGGGAGGCTTCCAGCAATTGCCGGTGCACCTCGTTCAGCTTCGCCTCCGCCCGTTTCCGGAGGGTGATGTCAAAGTGCACCCCCTGCGAACCGATGATTCGCCCCTCGGAATTTTTCACCGGCAGTTTCACCACCTGGAAATACAAATTCGTCCCGTCCGGCTGCGGATACATCTCCTCCATCTCCATGGACTGGCCGGTGCGCATGATCAATTCATGCTCCTTGGCCGACTGTTCCGCCTCCGCCGCCGACACGATAGCCTCCGCCGTCTGCCCCAGAATCTGTTCCGCCGTCCGGCCCTTGATCTGGCAGAAGCGCGAATTCACATACACAAAACGTCCTTCCGCGTCCTTGCGGTAAACATTGATCGGCAACTGCTCCACGAGCGAATGGTACAGCTCCTGCGATTCGCGCAATGCCATCTCGGCCTTTTGGCGTTCCGCATTTTCGCGCGTCAGTTCCGCCGTGCGTTCCGTCACCTTGATTTCAATGCTGGCGTTCACCGCCTCCAGCGACGCCTGCCGCTCGGCCAGGCCGTTCATTTCGTCCAAGCTCTGCCGGATGGAGATGACTAAAAAGATGTCTTCGAAGATCACCCAGCCGGCATGTTCCACCCACCGCCACGGGCTGGCGGCCAGCACGCCGAACACCGATTGCGGCCAGAGTGTCCCGCGCAGAAAGTGATCCAGCGCCGTCACCACCGTGGCGGTGATCAGCACCCGCCAGTCCCGGTAAAACGCCAGAAACGCCAGCGCCCCGAAAATTTGAAAATGCGTTTCGATGCGGCCGCCCGTGAGATGAATCAGCAGCCCCGCATAAATCATCTGCGCCACCGCAATGGTATGGCGCGTGAGCACCTGCCCCGGCTGCTTCCAAATAAGCATAACGGGAAAGCCCAGGATGGCGCCGCCCAGAAAAATGGCCGCCCAGACATGCCAGTGCACATAGCTGGTGCTGCCAATCCAGGTTTGCGGGGAAATCCACACGGCCGCCACGATGCCCGCCAGCCATTGGAATATCATCAGCCGCGCAAACAGCCGGTCCGTCCGCAGATAAATTTTATGCTCCGCCTCTTGGAACAGGCTGGCCGCCCGTCCTGAACCGGCGTTGGTCATAGGCATCAAGGTGTTGGCAGCTACGGTTTCCACGTGGTCCCTCCTTTGTCCGGACGGCATTCCTCATCCAGCAGCGAACACCCGAACACCGGGGTCTGGATTCGGTCCGTCAGTTGATGATTCACCAGCGCCTTCACGGCGATGGCACCGGGGTTGTCGCCAAAATGTCCCCGCTCAATCGTAATGCCTCCGTGAAACAGCAGGTCCCCACTTTGATTATAAAGCACTGTCTGGCCCGAGGTGTCCGCCCCAAATCGTTGCGCTTCGCCGCCCGCCGCATCGCAGTGTACCGTCACACCGGGAATACGGGCGGCCGAGGCCCAGAGATCCGTATTGGTCCAATCTTCCGCCGTACCCGCCGGCTTCACAAACCAAACCTGCGCCGAGATCGTTCCGTGGCAATCGGCCATCAGCCGCGCCAGTTCGCCAACGCTCGCCCGGGTGCAGGGACAGTGGGGGTGGGCAAACATAATCAGCGTCGGCCGGACGGTATCCGGCACAATCCGGCTGGCCGACGGCCAGTGCGTCGGAATTTCCCCTTCGCGGCCCGGGGCAATGGCATACCGGGTGATACCGGCCATGGCCGCCACAATCCCGGCCAGCCAGAGCAAGGCCATGATCCACGCGCCGGCGGATGCACGTTTCCGCAGGCTGGCCGTCTCCACGGTTGGAGCATGGGCCTGATTCATAGGCTGGGGCAGTTGTTCATTCGAGTTTTCAGCAAACGATTCTGAGGACTCTGCCAATGCGCCGGGGCACCTAAACCACCGCTGCCGGCCAACCGGGCCGGTCTTCACCCCGGCACACTTGCGCAAACCGTTGCCGCAGAATTATGCCTGTTGCAAAACATTACTGACCGGACCCTCCCTGTCAACGGTGTTTATGCACAACATACGCAAAACTGTTGCCAATTGCCGTCTGGTGAATCCAGTGGTTGTCTGCCCCGTACCAGCCGCTTCCGCCTGCTCCGGCGGTGCCGTAATTAATAACTCGGAAGACTTGGAAATGGTATTCTCAGCCGTTATGCTGCCCGGACAAATCACACTCATGAATACCATATCCAAGTTGTTCGCGTGCGCCTGCGCCCTCCTGGTGTCCGGTGCCGCCGTCACCACCCTGCAAGCCACCCCGATTCCCGACGATTGCAAATCCGGCGACTTCGCCATCGGCTGCCAGGCCTGGTCCTTCAATCATTATACCGTCATGGACGCCATCCGGAAGACATCCGAAGCAGGCGGCAAGGTCATTGAATTCTATCCCGGCCAGAAGCTCAGCCCGGAAAATCCCGTGGCCTTCAACCATGACTCCCCGGATGACCAAATCCAGCAGGTGCAGGCCCAGCTCGCCAAGTTCCATATCCGCGCCGTCAATTACGGCGTGGTGGACATTCCCAAGGACGAGGCCGGCGACCGCAAGGTGTTTGAATTCGCCAAAAAACTCGGTCTCTACGCCATCACCACCGAATCCATCGGCTCGCTGGATACCATTGAAAAGCTCGTGAAGGAATACGACATCCGCGTGGGCATCCATGACCATCCCCGCCGCGCCAACGACCCCGGCTACCGCAACTGGGACCCGAATTTCATCCTCTCCCTCGTGAAAGACCGCGACGCCCGTATCGGTTCCTGCGCCGACACCGGCCACTGGGTGCGCTCCGGCCTGGATCCCGTGGACTGCCTGCGCATCCTCAAGGGCCGCATCATCAGTTCGCACCTGAAAGACTTGAACGAAAAATCCCCCGGCGCGCATGATGTCCCCTACGGCGAGGGCGTGTCGCACGTCGCCGCCATTCTGGATGAGCTCAAGGCCCAGAATTTCGTCGGCAACATTTCCGTGGAATACGAATATGACTGGGAAACCAGCGTCCCGGAAATCGCCCAGTGCATCGGCTTTGTCCGTGGCTACGGCAGTCACTAAACATCTCCGCAAGCCGCTTTAGGTTTGCCACCCGCCGGTCCGGTCTGACCGAACCGGCGGGTTTTTTCATGAACCGCACCTCCTACACCAAACGCTTCAGTTACGCCGCCAGCGATACCGCCGGGCAATTGGTGTTTTGCGTGATCTCGTTCTACCTGCTCAAGTTTTATACGGATGTGTATGGCATCACCGCCGCCATGGCGGGCAACATCCTGCTCATCGCCCGTTGCGTGGATGCGGTGGACACCCCGGTCTGGGGCATCATCTTTGACAAAACCCACAGCCGCTGGGGCAAAAGCCGGCCCTGGTTCCTCTGGCTGTGCGTGCCCTTCGCCGTCTTTGGCGTGCTCACCTTTCTTACCCCGGATCTTGGCCACAACGCCAAGATCGCCTACGCCGCCATCACTTACGTAACATGCAGCGTCCTTTATACCGGCATCAATACGCCGGTCACTTCCATCCTTTCCGCGCTCACCCCCGACCCGCAGGAACGCGTCACCCTCACCTGCTTCCGCATGTTTGGTTCCAAGCTGGGCGTGCTGGTGGTGAACCTCACCGCCCTCCGCCTGGTCACCTGGTTTGGCCACGGCGACGACCGCCTGGGCTTCATGCGCGTGATGCCTATCTACGCCACGGGCACGGTGCTGTTATACCTGTTCGCGTTTCGCAATCTGAAAGAAGTCGTCGTGGAAAAACGCCAATCCCTTTCCATCGGCAATTCCTTCAGCGCCATCCGGGGCAACTGGCCGTGGATCATCATTTTCATCAGTAGTCTGTTTTTCTGGATCGCCTTCATCGCCCGTGTTTGCACCGCGCCCTACTTCTTCGAATACACCCTGCACCGCAAGGATCTCATCGGCGTGGCCAATAGCCTGGACTTTATCTCGCTCGCCACCGTGTTCTGCCTTCCGTGGTTCTGCCGGTTCGCCTCCAAGCGCAATGTCTGGGCGCTGGGCCTGCTCGGCATGTTGCTCGGCCAGTTGATCGTGTACTGGGGTGTCCACACCGGTGGCTCCCTGCCGCTCGTGATGGGCGGCTGGATCTTTGGGTTTCTCGCCAGTGGCGTGGCCATGGCCATGCCGTTCTCCGTGCTGTCCGACAGCGTGGACTACGGCGAATGGAAGAGCGGCGTGCGCGCCGCCGGTTTCCTCACCGCCATCGGCGCGGCGTTTTGCCTGAAGGCCGGCAGCGGTCTCGGCGGCGCCCTCCCCGCGTGGGTGTTGTCCGCCTATGGCTACGTTCCTAACGTGGAACAATCCGCGACCTCGCTGCACGGCATCGAAATCGGTTTCATCTGGCTGCCCGTGCTGTTCTTCGGGCTCAGCATCATCCCGGTGCTCTTTTATCAAAAATACGAACGGATGGAACCCGTCATCCACGCCGAACTGGAACAGCGCCGCGCCCGCGCGCAAGCCGCCGTCTGAATCATCAACCCTTTCAAACTAATCCAATACTATGAACACTCCCCGCAAACTTGGTTTGGGCGTGCTCGGCCTCGGCGAAGGCCGCAGCATCATTTCCGGCGCGCTGAACAGCGAGCTCTGGAACGTGATTCAACTCTGCGACCTCAACGAACAGCTCGGCCGCGAACGCTGCCACGAATTCAACCTGAACAATTACACGCGGTCCATGGATGAACTGCTCGCCAATCCCGCCGTGGATGTCGTGGGCATTTACACACCCGACCATCTCCACGCCGACCACGTCATCAAGGTGCTGCGCGCCGGTAAACACGTGATCTGCACCAAGCCTTTTCTCAACGATCTCACCCAGGCCCGCGATGTCCTCACCGCGCAGCAGCAGAGCGGCAAGCGCGTGATGGTTGGTCAAAGCTCGCGCTACTTCGCGCCCTTTGCCCGCCAGCGCAAACACTATGACACCGGCGCCTTCGGCGACATCATCACCGTGGAAGCCTACTACAACGCCGATCACCGCTGGTTCCTGAAAAAAGGCTGGGCTCGCACCGATGCCTTCAAATGGCTCTATGGCGGCCTGAGCCATCCCGTGGATCTCATTCGCTGGTACGTCCCCAACATCGTCGAGGTAATGGGCTATTCCTCCCTCAGCAAAAATGGCCGCGACCTCGGCCTGAAAAACGACGACACCTTCCAGTTCATTTTCAAGTCCGCCGAAGGCATTCCGTTGCGCGTCAGCGGCACCTACAACAGCCCCGTGATTCCGCTGGAGCGCGACAGCAACATGAGCTGCATTATCCGCTGTGCCAACGGTGCCAGCCAGGGCGATTACTACGATCTCCGCTACGCCTGGAAACTGGGCGAACAATCCGTCGTCGAAACTTTTGAGGACAAGGACGACTATTTCTTCCGCTTCGGCGGCCACTCGCACCACGCCGGCGAATATCAGAATTACATCGAACACTTCGCCCGCTGCCTGGCGAGCGGCGAAACGCCCAAGCCCGATGTCTCGGAAGGCATCGTCACCGTGGCCCTGATGCAGGCCATGGAAGAATCCTGCGCGCAAGGCCGCCCGGTGAAAATCAGGGACGTCCTCGCCCGCTACCAGCTCGAAGATTTGCTAACGGCATGAACCCGCGCCCGCGTTCCATGGCCAATCACCTGACACTATTCCAGTGGTTCAAGGAACGTGAACCATCAGCCCGCTTGGCAGAGTCAAAACGCGGCAACCGATTCCCCCTCTCCCCGGGGGAGAGGGCCGGGGTGAGGGCGAGCGTCAGACCATATAATACCCCATTAAAAACCATGTCCGATGGCTCCACTGAGCTTTCCCACGCGCAAACCCAACGCTCTCTTCCCGCCCAAACCTCCCGTTGCTTTTGGGCTATTATCTGTGCGCTACTCTTCACCACCACTCTCGTCCACGCCGCCACCGATCCACGGCACGACACCCTGTTGGACGACGACTGGCGCACCATCGCAGCCGAAACCAACGCCGACCAATACGCCGGTTTCGCCGCGCCCGCTTTCGATGACCACGCCTGGCAAACCGTGTCCGTCCCCCACAATTGGGACGACTACGGCGGCGTGCATCGTCTCCTGCATGGCAACTACCATGGCAGCGCCTGGTATCGCCATGCCTTTACCGTGAACGACGCCGAACGCGGCCGCCGCGTGTTTCTGTATTTCGAAGGCGTCGGCTCCTACGCCACCGTCTGGGTGAACGGCCGGTCCGCCGGCCACCACGCCGGCGGCCGTACCACCTTCACCCTCGATATCACCGACCTCGTCCACATCGGCACCATCAATGTTGTGGCCGTCCGCGCCGATGAACCCGCCGACATCCGCGACCTTCCCTGGGTCTGCGGCGCTGACTCCACCGACCCCGGCTTTTCCGAAGGCAGCCAGCCGCTCGGCATTTTCCGGCCGGTC
The DNA here is from genome assembly GCA_903872345.1 of uncultured Verrucomicrobia subdivision 3 bacterium. GTDB lineage: Bacteria > Verrucomicrobiota > Verrucomicrobiia > Limisphaerales > UBA11358 > UBA11358. The sequence goes on from CAIQKM010000074.1 coordinate 105,273, forward strand.
CATCTCGTCACCACCGGCCCCGTGCGCGTGGAACCGTTTGGCATCCACGTGTGGAACGACGCCACCGCCACCGCCACGAGCGCCGTGGTGCATGTGGAAACGGAACTGCACAATTACGACCGCGCGCCCCGCAATTTGACCGTGGAAACCACAATCAACAATGCGCAGGGCAAACCAGTCGCCAAGGTCAGCTACAGTCCATCGGTGCTCGCCGGAGAAACCCTCATCTGGAAACAGGATTCCCCCGAGTTGCACAATATCCGGTTGTGGTCGCCATCCACCCCCAATCTTTACACCGCCGAAACCACCGTACTCGATGGCCGGCAGGTACTCGATCACGTCACCACGCCGTTCGGCATCCGCGTGCTGCACTGGCCCGCGCCCGACGACACCAATGGCGGACCGTTGTTGGTAAATGGCCAGCCTGTGTTCATCAATGGCACCTGCGAGTACGAGCACGTCCTCGGCGGCAGCCACGCCTTTGGCGAGGAACAGATTCACGCCCGCGTCCACCAGCTCGAAGCCGCCGGCTTCAACGCCCTGCGTGATGCCCATCAGCCCCACAATCTCCGCTATCAGGAATATTGGGATCACGACGGCATCCTCTGGTGGCCGCAGTTTTCCGCCCACGTCTGGAACGACACCCCCGAGTTCCGCGCCAACTTCAAGAGCCTCCTGCGCGACTGGATTCGCGAACGCCGCAACAGTCCCTCGCTCATTCTCTGGGGTCTGCAAAACGAAAGCCGACTCCCCGCCGATTTCGCCGCCGAATGCACCGCCCTTATCCGCGAAATGGACCCCACCGCCTCCAACCAGCGCCCCGTCACCACCTGCAACGGCGGCCGCGGCGTGGATTGGAATGTCCCGCAAAACTGGACCGGCACCTACGGCGGCGACCCGACGAAATATGCCGACGACCTCCGCCGCATGCATCTCGTGGGCGAGTACGGCGCCTGGCGCAGCCTCGGCCTGCATACCGAAGGCGGCTTTGTACGCAGCGGCACCCTCAGCGAAGACCGTTTCGCCGGGCTCATGGAATTGAAAATCCGGCTCGCCGAATCCGTGCGCGACCAAGTCTGCGGCCAGTTTCAATGGTTGCTCGCCAGTCACGAAAATCCCGGCCGGCTCATCGGCAAACTCCAAACCCAGGGTGGCGATGGCTGGGGCGACCTCAACGGCCTCGGCCCTGTCAACAACAAGGGCCTGCTCACGCTCTGGGGCGAACCCACCGACGCCTACTATCTCTACCGCGCCAATTACGTGTCCGCCGCGAAAGATCCCATGGTGTTCATTGTTTCGCACACCTGGCCCGATCGCTGGAGCGGCCCCGGCCGCAAGGACGGCATCGTGATTTATTCCAACTGCGAGGAAGTGGAACTGTTCAACGACTATCAACACGAGTCGCTCGGCCGGCATCGCAATGGCGGACGCGGCACGCACTTCCAATGGGACGGCGCGGATATCCGCTACAACGTCCTCTACGCCGAAGGGCGCGTGAACGGCAAGGTCGTCGCCACCGACATCATCGCACTGAACAACCTGCCGACCGCGCCACATGCGGCCGAACTGCGCGGCCCCGAAACCGAGATCACCGCCGGCATGCCCGGTTACAATTACCTCTACCGCGTCCATTGCGGCGGCACCAACTATCAGGATTCGCTCGGCCAAATGTGGCTCGGTGACCAGGATTTTGTGACCGGCGAGAATTACGGTTCGCTCTCCTGGGCTGGCCGTTACGCCAATGTCTCCCCGCGCTTCGGCAGTCAGCGCGAAACGAGTGACCTCATCACCGGCACCCGCGACCCGTTGCTGTTCCAAACCTTCCGCTACGGACGCGAGCAATTGCGCTATCGCTTCGCCGTGCCGCCGGGAGAATATCGCGTCGAACTGTATTTCATTGAACCCTGGTACGGCCGGGGCGGCGGCGACTGCACCGGCTGGCGGCTGTTCGATGTGGCCGTGAATGGCGAAACCAAGGTGCACAATCTCGACCTCTGGGCCGAAGGCGGCTACGACCACGCCCTCAAGAAAACCGTTACCGCCACCGCCCGCGACGGCTGGCTGGAAATCTCCTTCCCCCACGTCGCCGCGTACGAAGCCGTGATCTCCGCCATCGCCATCGCCACCACCGACCCGCTGGCCAAGACCCCGGTGCCGACTTACATCGCCCCGCCGCCCACAGCGAATACCAACACCGCCATGGCCATCGCCGCCCCGGCCGACGAAACCTATCCCGCCACCAACGCCACGCTCGCCGGCGGCAGTTTGCAATCCGAGTACGCCGTCCTGACCAACGCCAAAGAGGCGATCACCTGGACCATCGAAGCCGGTCTCGGCGGCGCGCATGACCTGGAAGTCCGTTACAAATACAGCGGCACCGATCCGCTGCCCGTGGAGTTAAAAGTCATCGCGTCCGACGGTACTGTCGTGGACACCAAAAGCTGGAACCTCGCCCCGTTTAAGAAAGGCAAATGGAAATACTCCGGCCCCGAAGGCGGCCTAAGCTTCAACGCCGGCAAATACACCGTTACCCTCACCTTGCAGGCACCTGGTGAGGTGCGCGTAGAATCATTGCACCTGCGGGCGCCGTAATGCGTACCCGGCAAAGGCAGAGCGACAGCTCCGCTAAATCAACCCCGGCAGGGCGCATGCCCGCTCCGTGCGCGCCGTCATGGCGAACCAAAACGCCTCCGTTAGCAAGCATCACCCCCGTTAATCAGGGAGCTCTTGTTAGCCGGCGACGGCGGGCAGAGTACTGCCCGCCCTTCCTTGCCGTCCAAAGCCTCTTACTTCGCCGGTGCCAAATCCTGGCCAATGGCCCTTTCCAGCCGGGCGCGGGCGGCCACATAATCATGTTCCGCCTGGATTTGCGTGGTTCGGGACTGGGTTAGGGACGTTTCGGCGTCCAGCACATCTAGTTGTGTGCCAGTGCCGGCTTCGGCGCGGGCGCGGGCTTCGCGCAGGGCTTCGTCGGCCTGCTCCTGCACCTTGATTTGGGAATCAAGCGTTTCGCGGGCTTCGATGAAATCGGAATAAGCCGTGCGCACGGCCAGTTCTATCTGGCGGGACTGATCGAGCAGATCGGTTTTGGCATGTTCATATTGCGCGTTGGCCTGAATTACTTTGCCGTGCGTCAGCGCACCGTCAAAAATGTTCCAGCTCAGTTGCGCGCCGGCATTCCAGCCGTCGAACTTGTCGCCCAAATCGGTGCTGAAGGAGGAATTCACCCAGTCATAACCGGCAAACACGGACACGGTGGGCTTGTAGCCGGACTTGGCGTTCACGATATTGAGGTCCGACAATTCCACCTGCTTGCGCAAGGCAAGCAGCTCCGTCCGGCTGCTCAGCGCCTGCTGGATGGCGTCCGGCAGCACCACGTTCCACGGGGCGGTGTTAAAAATATCGGTGAGGTTCAGCGGAATGTTTTCCCAGATGTCCCGCGGCAGGTTGTAGCCGAGCAGATTGGAGAGATTATTTTTGGCGATGCGATACTGGTTGCGCGCATGAATCAGATTCGGGCGTTCGTTGGCAACGGAAACCTCCGCGCGCAGCACGTTGAAATGCGGCACGGTGCCGGCATCGAAACGGCGTTGTTGATCTTCCAACTCCTTTTGCAGCAGATTCACGGAGGCTTCGTGCACGGTGATCTGTTGCGCGGCCAGCAGCACATCGTAGTAAGCCAGACGCACGTTCAGCAGCGTGTCGGCCACGGTGCTGTTGTATTGGGCGATCGCCTGCTCCTTGGTGGCCGTGGCGGCGCGGAAGGCGGCCTTGAGCCTGCCACCTTCATAAATGGCCTGGACGATTTGAATCCCGCCGTTCCAGCTCTGGTGCGGCGCCTGCGTGCCGGGATAATTCTGGACGAACGTGATTTCGTTGTCCTGATACTTGGCGCTGGCCTGCACCTGGGGCAACGCCACGGCGCGCGTTTGCACCACCACACCGTGCGAGGCTTCGAGATCGTTCTTCGCCTTGAGAATGGTGGCGTTTTGCGCGAGGGCAATGTTCAGCGCATCGGCCACCGACAGCGGACGCGACAGCCAGGCGGCGGTATTGGTATCCATGCCCTCGGCCCGGACGGTTCCGGACGCAGCCAAACCGGCCAGCGCCAGGATCAAAATGAGATTCAATGTTTTCATGCTATTTTAAATCAACCTTTCACGGCCGGCAGATGTTTCATGGCTGCCAGCGAAAAATTTGTTATATGTTCGGCGAGCCTTTCAATGCCCGCCGCGTCCAGCGGCAAGTGCTTCGGATTCAACCGCGTGACCACCGGACGGCAATGATGGTAAAACACGCACTGGCTCACAACGCTGAAAGCACACTGCCGCACCTGCTCATCGCCCACCGGCCGGTCCAGAATCTCCGCCACAATCTGCCAGAGCACCGTCGCCATTGGCCGGATCCGCTCCTCCACCAGCGCATCCATCGCCACCGTCGGCTCGATCATTTCGCGCGACATCAGCTTGCCATGCCACGAGGACGACCCTTTGTCAAAAACGCGCCGCAAAAAAGAATGCACAAAGGCCCGGAGTTTTTTCTCCGGCGGCGTGCCGGGTTCCACCCCGGGCAGCAACGGATGCGCCTCAAACGCCTTGACATGCGCGTAACGCAGCACCTCGGTGTACAACCCCTCCTTGTCGCCAAAATGATAATTCACCGCCGCCACATTCGCCTGGGCGCGCCGGCAGATTTCCCGCACCGTGGCATCGCGGAACCCCGCTTCCGCAAACACCTCGCCGCCCGCCTCCAATAACTGGGTGCGCGTCGCCGCGTGCTGCCCCGCGGCGGGTTCGGCCGCCAACTTGATTCTCATGTTTGAAACAAATGATTCAAACAAACGTTTGACATGTCAAACTTTTTTTGTTTTGGTAGTGGCAAGTTCGCCGTCAGAAAGTCATCCATGAAAACACGCCACCTCTTTGCCCTCGGAGCCCTGCTCGCCATTGTTGCCGCGTTGACGGGCTGCTCGCCGTCGCCCGCCGGCACCTGGCAGGGCTACATCGAAGGCGAGTATGTCTATGTGGCCCCGCCGCTCGGCGGCGCCCTCACCCATCTGACCGTGGCCCGCGGTGACACCGTGAAAGCCGGCCAACCCTTGTTCGACCTGGAGCGCCAGTCCGAAGCCGCCGTCGTCGCCCAGGCGGAAAAAGATCTCACGCAAGCCGAAGCGCAACTCGCCGATCTCCAGAAAGGCAAACGTCCCACCGAACTTGCCTCCCTGAGCGCGCAATTGGATCGCGCCCGCGCCAGCCTGAAACTCTCAACCGCCGAACTGGAACGCCGCGAACAACTGGTCAGCACCCACGTGATTTCCAAGGAGGAACTGGATCAGGCCCGTGCCCTGCAAAACGCCGACCAGGCCCAGGTGGACCAACTCACCGCCGATCTGGCCACCGGCAACCTCGGCGGCCGCGACGACGCCATTACCGCCGCGCAAGCCGCCATGGAAGCCAAACGCGCCGCGCTAACCAAAGCCCGCTGGTCGTTCGATCAGAAACAACAGTTTGCCCCCGCCGATGCAACCGTTCACGACACCCTGTACCGCGCCGGCGAATACGTGGCCGCCGGCAATCCGGTGGTGGTGCTGCTGCCGCCCACGAACATCAAAGCCCGCTTTTTTGTGCCCGAGGATAAACTTGCGCAGATCAAAACCGGTGCCGCCGTGACCGTGCAGGTGGACGGCGTGGCCCATCCCTTCACCGCCACCGTTAATTATCTTTCAACCCAGCCGGAATACACGCCGCCCGTGATTTACAGCCGCGATAACCGCGCCACCCTGGTGTACATGATCGAAGCCACCTTCGCCCCCGCCGACGCTGCCAACCTCCGCCCCGGCCAGCCCGTGGATGTGTCGCTCAAATAACGAAACCCGGCGAAAACCCAGTATGTACCAACCCTCGCCCTCCCAATGAACCTCAATTTATGGTTTGGCAACATTGAGAAAGCGGCCGCAAAAGTTTGTTTTGTCGCTCGCCCTCACCTGTGTCCTCTCCCCCGGGGAGAGGAGTTTCCCCGGACACATTTTCTAAAAGTTCGTCCACCAGTCCGACCAATCCAGCGGCTTGATTTTTCTCCAGACGCGGCAACCGTTTCCCCCTCTCCTGGGGGAGAGGGCCGGGGTGAGGGCGAGCGTTTAAACCAATTTAATCCGCCCGTCTGTTCCTCGAACATCCGCCCGCCCACCCCCGCATGAACTCCGCCTTCGCCATTGACGTGCAGGGGGTCACGAAGAAATTCGGGACCCGCACCGTCGTCAATGCCATCGCCATGCAGGTGAAGTACGGCGAGATCTACGGCTTCCTCGGCCCCAACGGCAGCGGCAAGACCACCTTCCTCCGCATGCTCTGCGGCCTGCTTACGCCCGATGGCGGCAGCGGCCAGTGCCTGGGCCTCGACTTCCGCCGTGACTCCGCGCTGATCAAAGAACGCGTCGGCTACATGACGCAGAAATTCAGTTTCTACGAGGACCTCACCATCGAGGAAAACCTCGACTTCATCGCCCGCCTCTACGGCATGCCGCAGCGCAAGGCCGCCGTGGAAAAAAGTCTCGCCCGGCTCGGCATGATCGAACGCCGTCGGCAGCTCGCCGGCACCCTTTCCGGCGGCTGGAAGCAGCGCCTCGCCCTCGCCGCCTGCCTGATTCACGAACCCAAACTGCTCCTGCTCGATGAACCCACCGCCGGCGTGGACCCCAAGGCCCGGCGCGATTTCTGGGAGGAAATCCACCGCCTCGCCGCCGAGGGTCTCACCTTCCTCATCACCACGCATTACATGGACGAGGCCTCCCGCTGCCACCGGCTGGGCTACATCGCCTATGGCAACCTCCTCGCCCACGGCACGGTGGACGACGTCGTAAACGCCGGCGGCCTCACCACCTGGGAAGTGACCGGCCCGAACCTGTCCGCCCTCGCCGATAAACTGCGCGGCCTGCCCGGCGTGGAACAGGTGGTCGTGTTCGGTCTCGACCTGCACGTCAGCGGCCGCGATGCGGAAAAACTGCACGCCAGCGTCACGCCGTTCATGACCGCACCATGGCGCTGGGCGCGAATCGATTCCGGCCTCGAAGACGTTTTTATCAGCCTCATGGAAACCTCCAAGGACAATTTCGCATGAGCCGCCGCGCCTTCAGCTTTCACCGTTTCCTGGCCGTCACGCTCAAGGAGTTCATCCAGATGCGGCGCGACCGCGTGACCTTCGGCATGATGGTCGGCATCCCGATGATCCAGCTCATCCTCTTCGGGTACGCCATCAACACCAACCCCAAGCATCTGCCCACCGCCGTGTATGCGTCCGATAACAGCTCCTTTTCCCGCACCATCGTCTGGGGCCTGCGCAACAGCAGCTATTTCGATGTCTGCCGCGAAGCGCACGGCCCGGCGGAAATCCAGAACTGGCTCGCGGAAGGCATAGTCCAGTTTGCCATCACCGTGCCCGTGGATTTTTCCCGCAAACTGCTGCGCGGGGAAAAACCGGACCTCCTGCTCGAGGCCGATGCCACCGATCCCACGGCCGTCGGTTTTGCCGTGGGAGCCGTCAACCAGCTCGTCAACACCGTGGTGAACCGCGACCTCAAAGGCCCGCTCGCCAGGCTCCAGGCCACCACGCCGCCGTTCAACCTCGTCATCCACCAGCAATACAACCCGGAAAACATCAGCCAGTATAACATCGTGCCCGGCCTCATCGGCGTCATGCTCACCATGACCATGATTATCATCACCGGTCTGGCCATCACCCGCGAACGCGAACGCGGCACCATGGAAAACCTGCTCTCCACCCCCGTCCACCCCGGCGAAGTCATCATCGGCAAAATCGTGCCCTACATCATGGTCGGCTATGTGCAGGTGGCGCTGGTACTGCTCGCGGCCAAATTCCTCTTCGCTGTCCCCATGCTCGGCAGCGTGCCGCTGCTGGTGGTGCTGACCTTCCTCTTCATTGTGGCCAACCTCGCCGTCGGCATCACCTTTTCCACCATTGCGAAGAACCAGTTGCAGGCCGTGCAAATGGCCTTCTTTTTCTTCCTCCCTTCGCTGCTGCTCTCCGGCTACATGTTCCCCTTTCGCGGCATGCCCGGCTGGGCACAGGACATCGGCGAATGCCTGCCGCTGACCCATTTCCTCCGCATCGTCCGCGGCATTCTGCTCAAAGGCAACGGCCTCGCCGAAACCGCCCCCGACCTCTGGCCCATCGCCCTCTTTGTGCTGGTAATGCTCACCATCGGCATCAAACGCTACCGCCAGACACTGGATTAAGGCGCAGCCCCCGTTCGGAGTCCCGCCTTCAGGCGCTCCCTTTCCCGGGGCGGGGATGGCTCGTCCCCGGGTCACTGGATGTTGGGCGTTCGATTTTGGTTGTTGGATGTTTCGGCAAACGGCCCTCGCCCCTTCGCCATCCTCGCCCCTTCGCCCCGGTCGCCTCACACCAAAAAAACAAAAACTCGTTCCGTCCTTCCGTTATATGCTTTACCTTGATTCCAAAGCTGCGGTTGGCAAAATATCATCCGCCCGCAGCCCAAAAAGTTTCACCGCATGAGCGATCTGATTCTCTACATCACCGAAGATGGCAAAACCCGTCTGGATCTCCGGATTGATGGCGGAGCGGTCTGGCTGACCCAGCTAGAGATCGCCGAGCTGTTTGCCACCAGCAAACAGAACGTCAGCCTGCACATTCGCAACATTCTAACCGATAAAGAGTTGTCAGAGGATTCAGTTGTCAAGGATTCCTTGACAACTGCCGCCGACGGCAAGAGTTACCGCACCAAACTCTATCGTTTGGAGATGATACTGGCGGTGGGCTACCGGGTGAAAAGCGCCCGTGGCACTCAATTCCGCCAGTGGGCGACGGTCAACTTGAGCGAATACCTGGCGAAAGGCTTCGTCATGAACGACGAGCGTTTGAAGAATCCCGGCGGCTGGGATTACTTCGACGAGCTGCTGGCCCGCATCCGCGAAATCCGGGCCTCGGAAAAACGGTTTTACCAAAAGGTGCGCGACCTGTTTGCCCTGAGTTCGGATTACCATGTGCGGGAACAGGAGACGAACCTGTTCTTCGCCGAGGTGCAAAACAAGTTGCTCTTCGCCGCCACCCGTCACACGGCGGCGGAACTGGTGGTCAAACGCGCCGACCCCGCCAGTCCCAACATGTCGTTGACGGCCTGGAGCGGTTCCCGCGTGCGCAAGCAGGACGTGATCATCGCGAAGAACTACCTCACTGCGGATGAAATTGACACGCTTAACCGGCTGGTGATGATCTTCCTGGAACAAGCCGATCTGCGGGTGAAGCAGCGGAAGGATCTCACGCTGGATTTCTGGCGCACAAACGTAAACCGGATGCTGGAGTTCAACGATCAGCCCGTCTTGCAAGGCGCCGGATCGGTCAGCCACGAAGACATGAAGCGCATCGCCAACACGCGTTACGATGCTTTCGACCAAAACCGCCGCCGCGCGGAAGCGCTCGCCGCCGACGCCGCCGACCTCCGGGAAATCGAACAACTGGAAGACCAACTGAAAAAGCAGAAGCCCTGACCCGGCCCAAATCCTCCATACTCCATCCGCGCCCCGCGTCCCCATTCGCGGCCCAACTGCATCGTCAAGGCTACAGGCGCTCCCTTTCCCGGGGCGGGCACGGCTCGTCCCCGGGTCATTGGATGTTGGGCGTTCGATGTTGGATGTTTGGGTGCGGGGTGAGGTGGTGCTCGAAAAACATCCAACACTGCTTATCCGGTGAATTCCCCTTTTTCGCGTCGTTCGCGTCGTTCGCGGTGAACCTCCCCGGCCTGCCCGAAAAAGATTGCTTTGAACGCCTCCCGCTTTCCACAATCAAAGGCTACCATGAAGCTAAACCGTTATTTTGTGCTGCCGGTCCTGCTGCTGGGATTCTCCCTCGCCGCCTCGGCGGACTTGGCGTCCCTTTTCACCAACCTGCCGCCCGGCCAGACCCCCGTGCTGCCCCGGCGCCCGAGCATGATCCTGATCGTGTGTCACGGGATCGGCTATGGCGACCTGAGCTGCTACGGCCAGACCAATTACCAAACCCCGAATCTGGACCGCCTGGCCGCCGAAGGCATCCGCTTCACCAGCTATTATGCCGGCAACGGGGATGGCACCGCCGGCCGCGCCGTGCTGCTTACCGGCCAGAAAGACATCACGCCGCCCGCCACCCCCGAGGGCGACCTGCCCCTGACGGCGAAAGAAATCACCGTGGCCAAGCGACTGCATGACGCGGGCTATCACACCGGCTTGATCGGCGAATGGGGCTTGGGCGACCGGCCTTGGGAAGCCGGCTTCGATGAATTTGCCGGCTGCCTCGGCAGCGCCGAAGGCCGGGATTACTTTCCGCCCGCGCTCCGCCGTTTTGCCGCCGGGCTCGTCTATGACCGCACCAACAATGTCCACAAGGATTTCAACAGCCAGACGGTCCTCTATCCCAATCGGAACGGTCTCAAAGGCGAGTTCTTGCCCGACCTGCAGGTGAAGATGATGCTGAACTTCATCAAGAACAACACGCCGGACCAGTTCAACCATTACAAACCGTTCTTCCTGGTCACGGACTTCTCACTGCCCCGTTCAGCGGCCATTGGCGCGGATGATTATCCCGTTCCCACCGATGCCCCCTTCTCCGATGAACCCTGGCCCCAGGCCGCAAAAAATCGCGCGGCCCTCATCAGCCGCCTCGACACCGGCATCGGCCAGTTGCTGGAAAAGCTCGCCCAGCCTTTTTACAGCAACACCGTGGCCGTCTTTTTCACCAGCGATGCCGGCCCGGAACAATTTGCCGACCCCAAGTTGAATCTGCTCCAACCCGCCGGCAGCTTCAGCGGTCACCGGGGTGAACTGAACGAAGGCGGCCTGCGCGTGCCGATGATTGCCCGCTGGCCCGGTCATATTCCCGCCGGTCAGACCAGCGACCTGCCGTGGGCCGCGTGGGATTTTGCGCCCACCGCGCTGGAAATCGGTTTTGTGCTGCCGCCGGCAGAGCTTGCCGGCAAGTCCGTGCTACCGGTGCTGAGCGGCGAAACCGTTACCAACCGGGAGGAAACGCTGTCGTGGTCATTACCGGGAACGGTGCCGGCCCGCGCGGCGCGCTTCGGGAATTGGAAGGTCATTCAGACCGGCACCAATGCGCCGGAATTCTTCAACCTGACGGTTGACCCGCAGGAAAAGACGAACACACCGAACGCTGAAATTGCCGCCAAATTCGCCGCACTGTCGCAATAGGGCGGTGGTGGTTATACCCGAAAAGCAAGTTAAACGGCAGGCAAACGCGTAGCGCAGTCTTTCCAGCCTGCGAGATGGTCTTACGCTCGCCCTCACCCGCCGGGAAGATTGCAGACCTCGTTCATCCATGCTTTAATTTGCCCGTGCTGCCTCATAAACAGATTCAAATTCGCCTGCAAGCCGCCGTCCTGGCGATCTTGCCGGATGCGGATGTCTCCGTCGTCCTCGTCCGCCCCTGTCCCGAACCCAAGTTCGGCGATTACCAGAGCAACGCCCTGATGGCCCTCGCCAAGGCCCGGAAACTCAATCCACGCCAACTCGCCACCGATGTCCTCGCCAAACTGGATTTGGCCGATACCTGCGAAAAGGTGGAGATTGCCGGCGCCGGCTTCCTGAATTTCCGTCTCAAAACCGCCGTGCTCGCGGAAAACCTCGCCGCCGCCGTGCGTGGCGAGCACCTGTTTTTTGACCGGGCCGCCACGCCCAGGACGGTGGTCATTGATTTCAGCTCGCCGAACGTGGCCAAGCCCATGCACGTCGGGCACATTCGGTCTACCGGCATTGGCGACGCCCTCCAGCGCACCCTGCGGTTGCTGGGGCATAACGTCATTACGGACAATCATATCGGCGACTGGGGCACGCAATTTGGCAAGCTCCTGATCGGCTGGAAACAGGCCTTGGACCGCGCCGCGCTCGAACGCGATGCGATTGCCGAACTGGAACGGCTGTACAAGGTCATCAACGCCGAGTGCGATGCGAATCCCGCCCGCCTCGAAGAGGCCAAGGCCGAACTCGTGAAACTCCAGGCCGGCGACGCCGAAAACATCGCCATCTGGAAAGAGATGATCCGCCTCTCGCAGGTGCAGTTCGACACCATTTACGGCCGACTGGGCGTGAAATTTGACCACACCCTCGGCGAAAGTTTTTACAATCCCTGGCTCGGCGAAGTGGTGAATGATTTGCTCGCCCGGGGCATTGCCCGCGAGAGCGAAGGCGCCGTGGGCGTGTTCAGCGATGGTTCGCTCCCGCCCAAGGAAGATCCGTTTCTGGTGAATCGCGATGGCGAATGGGTGGCCGATCCCGCGCTGGTCCGGAAGAGCGACGGCGGGTTCAACTACATGACCACCGACCTGGCCACCATTGATTACCGGCTCAAGACGTGGTCACCCACCGAGATTGTGTATGTGGTGGATGACCGGCAGTCGCCGCATTTCAAGAAGCTGTTCCTCACCTTCGCCCGCTGGCAAGGCGGGGCGGCCAAGCAGGTGAAGCTCGTGCACGTCGGCTTCGGCAAAATTCTGGGCGACGATGGGAAACCTTTCAAAACCCGCTCCGGGGATACCGTAAAGCTGGGCGATTTGTTGGATGAAGCCACGGAACGCGCCCTGAAAATTGCGGCTGAAAAAAATGCCGCGCTGCCCGTCGGCGAATTGAACCACATCGCGCAAGTGATCGGTCTTGGAGCCGTGAAGTACGCCGATCTCCTGCCCAACCGGCAGAGTGATTACATTTTTAGCTGGGACAAGATGCTGGCCTTGCAGGGCAACACCGCGCCGTATTTGCAATACGCCTGCGCGCGCATCGCCAGCATCCGCCGCAAAGCGCCGGTGGTGGACGCCTCCGGCCAATCCACCGCGCCCATCGGTCTCGATGCGCCGGAAGAGGCGGCGCTCGCAAAACATTTGCTGAACTTCGGCCTGACGCTCGAAGCCGTGGCCGAGGAATACCGCCCGAATTATCTCTGCAATTATCTCTATGAACTGGCGGGCAAGTTCACCTCGTTCTACGAAAACTGCCCCGTGCTAAAGGCGGAGGAACCCACGCGCGGCTCCCGGCTGGCGCTGTGCGATCTGACCGCCCGCGTCCTCAAAAAAGGCCTGGAAACCCTGGGCATTGAAACGGTGGAGCAGATGTAGTCTGCGTTACCGCGTGTCATGCCGGCGGGGGGACTGCCACTGCCGCTGATAGGGGTAGGGATGGGGGATTAGCCCCACCCCTCCCTCCGAACCGGACGGGCGGATTTCCCGCATCCGGCTCTCCAGTCAGTGGGTTCGTAGTTTTACGATTGTCCGCGTATAAGCATGTTCCGCCACCAAGGATAGC